>AP026970.1:0-637500 GCA_027924025.1 Comamonadaceae bacterium OS-4 | reverse complement strand
CTGCTAGACCCGCTCGTAAACGGTCTTCCCTTTAAGGGCAAACAAATCCCTGGAGTCACTGAAGTTCTCCGCATGACCGACAAAAAGCAACCCACCTGGCTTCATCACTTTGTGAATCCGCTCTAGAACTTGCCTTTGTGTAGTCGCATCAAAGTAAATCATTACATTGCGACAGAACACTACGTCGAAAGGATCACGAAAAGGCCAATCGTTCCGGATCAGATTCACGATAAGAAAATCAATCTTTGAACGCAACTCTTGCTTTACTTTCGCCATGCCCGCATTTCCGGCTTTTCCCCGCATGAAAAACCGCTGCAGCCTAGCCTGGTCAAGTCCTTTCAACGAATCGGACTTATATATTCCTTGCGAAGCAGTGTGCAGTACTTTGGAGTCGATATCACTCGCGATCAACGAGAAGTTCCCATTGGAACCCAATGCCTCTGTTGCTGTCATCACGATGGAATAAGGCTCTTCCCCTGTTGAGGCTGCACTACACCACATTTTGCAAGCTCCCGCCGATTGGATCGACCGGAGATATTCCGCCAAAACCTGAAAATGATGACCCTCGCGAAAAAAAGATGTCAAATTAGTCGTCAAAGCATTAACGAATTCTTGCCACTCTGGCCCATCGGTCGCCTCAAGCCAACGCAAATACTCTCGAAAACTGTTGTGCCCAGTCTCCCGCAAGCGCCGCGATAATCTGCTGTAGACCATGGCGTGCTTGCCATCGTGCAAACTGATACCTGCACGCTGATAAATCAGCTTCTGGACATGATCAAAGTCAGCACTTGTCCACAAGAACTCTCGGCCCTGCATTTCATCTTGAGCAATCGGGGACATCTCTACCTTCCAAGGATTGACTGTGTTCGCAGAACCATGTGCGGGCTCGAGCGCGCTTAGTCATCCATCGACACCAACCCCATCTCAGGCGCTGACATCAACTTCTCGATATCCAACAGGATCAACATCCGCTCGCCAATCGAGCCCAGCCCGAGAACTGCTGCACTATCAATCACACTCTCTATGTCCGGTGCCGCTTTCAAGCTCTCAGGAGGTAATTCCATGACGTCGCTCACGGAGTCCACCACAATGCCAACGATTCGACTCCTTAAATTAAGGACGATCACCACAGTAAAGGAGTTGTATTCAGACTTTGAGCAATTAAATTTCAAGCGCATGTCCACAATCGGGACAATAGTGCCACGCAGGTTGACAACTCCTTTAATGAACGAGGGCGCATTTGCCACCCTGGTTGGAGGCTCATATCCCCGTATTTCTTGCACCTTGAGGATATCGATTCCGTATTCCTCCTGATCGAGCCGAAAAGTTAAGTACTCTCGGGCGCCACCAGTTGTAAGGTCGCTGAGCTTTTCCATCATTCCCATATCAGTCTCCTATAGGCGAGTGTCTAGTGACGGGACCGTCGCACCAAGGCACCGGTATCCAAAATCAATGCAACCTTGCCATCACCGAGGATCGTGGCTCCAGATACGTTCGGAACTTTTCGGTAGTTGGACTCCAAGTTCTTGACTACCACCTGCTGCTGCCCGAGGAGTTCGTCAACAAGCAACGCAACACGGCTGCCATCGGCTTCCACGACCACCATGATGTCGCTCGATTTCTCAAAATCGAACCGCGGAATCTGAAAGACCTTCTCCAACTCGATAACAGGCATGTACTCGTCACGAACTTTCACAAGTTGTGAGCCTTGCCCAACTGTGCTGACGGCCTCTGCCTTGACTTGGAACGACTCGATCACCGACGACAGAGGAAGGATGTAAACCTCTTCCCCAACTCCAACAGACATGCCATCCATGATCGCAAGCGTGAGCGGCAAGCGGACGGAAACTTTCATTCCGTACCCTTCTGCAGAATCAATGTCAACGGTGCCGTTCAACGCCGCGATGTTTTTCTTGACAACATCCATGCCGACACCGCGGCCAGAGACGTCGGTCACAACCGCTGCTGTAGAAAACCCAGGAGCGAAGATCAATTGCCACACTTCGGCGTCTGACATCTGGTCAGACACATCCAAGCCGCGCTCCCGCGCTTTGTTAAGAATCTTGCTGCGCGACAAGCCTCGACCATCGTCTCGCACCTCGATCACAATTGACCCGCCTTGATGCGATGCGGAAAGAGTGATCGTCCCAGACTCCGATTTACCTGCAGCGATACGCTCCGCAGGCATTTCGATTCCATGATCACAGCTGTTGCGCACCAGATGGGTCAGAGGATCAGTAATCTTTTCCACCAGCCCTTTATCCAACTCCGTAGCTTCGCCCTGTGTCACAAACTCGACTTTTTTGCCCAGCTTGCTCGCGAGATCTCGAAGCATTCGTGGGAAACGACTGAAAACGATGGACATCGGGATCATCCGAATCGACATCACTGACTCTTGCAGATCTCGTGTGTTGCGATCCAAATCCGCAAGACCAGTCAGCAATTGCTGATACACGGCGGGGTCCAGTGCGCGGCTGTTTTGCGCCAACATTGCTTGGGTGATCACCAACTCGCCTACCAAGTTGATCAACTGATCCACCTTACTGATTGCAACGCGGATCGTTGCAGCCTCTGGCTGCGCGGCCGCAGCCGGACCCGCCTTGGGAGGAACTTTGGACGCTGGGGCAACTTCTTGAGAGACCGTCGCAACAGAAGGCTGCTCAACTGCTTGAGTCGGAGCACCAGGAGAGCCATCAAAGAAGCCGAAGCCTTTTTCCGCAGCCGGCGCTTTCGGCTCCTCTGCTACCGCCCCGGGGGAACCGGCTGCACCGTCAAAAAAGCCGAAGCTTTCGTCGGCTGCAGGCTCTTCAGCTTTTTGTTCGATTTGAACTTTATCGCGTGCCACATGGAACGCAAACAAGTCCAACAAATCTTCGTCGCTAGAGGCCGTCGTTGCCTTGAACACACGATGAGAAGCGTTGAGCGCCTCAGCAGGCTGAATGGAACCGAGACCTGGAATATCTCGAAACAATTCCTGGATCGCATCCGCCTGATCAGGACGATCCAGGGGGCCGATAGTGATCACCAACTCCCGTTCGCCGCTTGTCTTAGGGACTGGTTTAGGAGTTGCGACTTGAGCGGGCGCAGTAGCAACCTTGGCTGACGCTGCAGCTGTGGAAGCCGCAGGCTTCTGCGAGGCCAAATCACCGCCAGCCGCCAAAATACTGATACGCCGAACAAGATCAGCCGTGGGCAATGCTTCGCCCTCATCGCCCGCTTGATGACGTGCCAACAAACTGCGTGACGCATCTGCAGACTCCAAAAGCACGTCGACCATGATTGCGGTCGGCTGCAGCTCATGCCGGCGCAGGCGGTCCAGCAAAGACTCCATTTGATGGGTCAACTCAGCGACATCCGCAAAGCCAAAAGTGGCGGCGCCCCCTTTGACAGAGTGCGCGCATCGAAAGATACCGTTGAGCTCTTCATCATCCGCGGTTTCCAGATTCAAATTGAGCAGCATCTGCTCCATCTGATCGAGATTCTCACCAGCTTCCTCAAAGAAAATTTGATAGAACTGACTGAGATCGAAGTCTCCGCCAGAACCGCTGTCTTGATGCGTCTCAGCCATACCTAACTCCTGTTATTGAGAACCAACGACGTCCCCGCCAACTTATCGAATCACTTTTTTAATGACATCCAGCAACTTCGCAGGGTCAAACGGCTTCACCAGCCAACCGGTCGCACCTGCGGCACGCCCTGCCTGCTTCATCAAGTCACTAGACTCAGTGGTCAACATCAATATGGGCGTCGTCTGAAAGCTTGGGTGCTCTCGGAGCTTACGTGTCAGACCCAACCCATCCAATCGCGGCATATTCTGGTCCGTCAGAACCAAGTCAAAAGTCTGAGTTTGTGCTTTTTCGTAGGCGTCTTGACCATCCACTGCTTCCACCACTTGGTAGCCCGCACCTGTCAAAGTGAAAGACACCATCTTTCGCATGGAAGGGGAATCGTCAACAGCAAGAATTAAAGGCATGAGAAGCTCCGAAAAAAACGCAGTAATTTATTTATCTTAAAAAAGCTCAATGGATCCAGCGTCCATCTCATCTTGAGTCACGGGATTGGGACGCTCAGGGACCTCATCCACAAAGGGCACTGCTTCACCATCTTCACTCCCCATCGATTCTGAAGCCAAGCGGTACGCACAGCCTTGCAATATCTTGGATGTATGAACGATCAGCTGGGAAGCCATATCCTGGAACTGCAATTCGGTAACCGCGGCATGCAACGCCTTACGAACCTGATCCAGCTCCTCTGACTGCCCCAGAGAAGGCGATGACAAATGAGCACTGGCCGACGTAAAGCGCTCCATCAAATTTTCCATGGTATGCGCGAGCAAGCCGTCCAAACGGGTGAGGTCATGCACAACTACCAATAGGGAGTCTTGCACTTCCGCCACCAACATTACAGGCAGCTGTACAGCCGGAGCAGCAGGTGGCGTCAACGATGGTTCCATTGTCATTCTTCCTCTGAGGCCTGTCTTGTTCGCTATCCTACGCCCGATTTGAAAGCTAAGCGCTTACACCTCATCGCACAAGTTGCAAGATTAACAAATTTTAGGAAAAAATCAATTACTTCGGCAGAATAAAAGCCTTTGTTTGCTCATCGAGCGGCTCATAATCGATTGCATGATAGCCCCGAACCAAGACTCTAAACCAATGGGTAACCCTGTAAAAGTACTCCACTTAGAGGATTCAGAAATCGACCACCGCCTGCTCACCCGTGCGGTTCGCGAATCAGGCCTTCAAACTCAGTTTTTCAGAGTCGATGAGCAGGCCGCCTTCATGGAAGCTTTGCAAACGCAAAGCTTTGACATCATCCTGATGGACTTCAAACTCCCGGGCTTTACAGCGTTGGAAGCGTGGTCACAGGTGCAATCCCTGCCGAGCCCCCCACCGTGCGTCATCGTCTCAGGAGCAATCGGCGAACAAGCAGCGGTCAGTGCGATTCAAACCGGAATTTCGGACTACCTGCACAAAGATCGAATCGCTGAAATCGGCAGGGTCATACAGCGGGCGCTCCACCTTCATAAAACCAAAGAAGAGCGAATCAAAGCCCAGCAGGCCCTTTCGATGTCGGAACAGCGAATCAGAGAACTCGCCCGGCATTTGCAGTCATCCGTAGAGGCTGAGCGAGCCGCCATATCAAGAGAAATTCACGACGATATCGGTGGCTCACTCACAGCGCTCAAACTTGACTTGGCCTGGATCAGGAGGCACTCAGATCACCAGCCCACGCTCTCACGCCTGGTCGCCGCCGAGGAAATGTTGAGTCTTGCCCTCGCAGCTACGCAGAGAATCATGCAAAACACCCGGCCAGCCATCCTGGATCAGGGGCTTGGCGCGTGTGTCGAATGGCTAGTCGCAGGACACAGCAGACGCACCGGAAAGACAGTGAATCTCATCAACGACCTCACCTCAGAGGCGCTCCCAGACGCATTTAGGCTTGCTGCATACCGCATAGTGCAAGAAGCGCTGACCAATGCGGGCAAGTACGCCCCCGAATCAGACATCAGCGTCGAAGTGTCGGATGCCGGGGGCACCTTGACGATCGAGATCCGCGACAACGGGCCGGGATTTGAATTGAGTCGACTTAACTCCAGCCGAGGATTCGGACTGAAAGGCCTCAGCGAGCGCGCAGAATCAATTGGTGGATGGCTTGACATCAGCAGCACCCCTGCGTGCGGAACATCGATTACCCTCACTGCACCGCTCTCTTGGGCAGCCGACAACCGACAGGGAGATTCGAGGGAATGATTCACGTTGTACTTTGCGATGACCATGCAATGATCCGCCGGGGCATCAAGGACACGCTCAGCGATTCAGGGCAAATCATCGTCACCGGCGAGGCAGGCAGTCAGGAAGAGCTGAAGAATGTGCTTCGCTCGGTTCGCTGCGAAATCCTGGTCCTCGACCTGAATCTCCCGGGAAGGGGTGGGCTGGAAATTATTCCGACCCTGAAAGAATCCCAGCCGCACATCAAAACACTGGTCGTCTCGATGTACCCCGAGGATCAATACGCGCTCCGATGCCTCAAAGCAGGCGCATCCGGGTACTTCAATAAATCGGGGGAACCAGCAGATCTGGTGAAAGCGATCCAACACATCCATGCCGGGAAACGATATCTGACAGCTGCCGTATCAGAGCTGTTGGTTGAAAGCTTAAACACGCCAGAGCATGACACCTTGCATGCAAAGCTGTCGGAGCGCGAAATGCAAACGCTGATAAAGATTGCGTCCGGGAAAAAGCTCTCCGATATTGCAGAAGACCTGATGCTGAGTCCCAAGACCGTCAGCGTCTACAGGGCACGCCTCCTGGAAAAACTCGCTTTGTCCAACAACGCGGAGCTCACTGTCTATGCCATCCGCAACGCTCTGGTGTAAGTCTTAACCCACTCCGAATAGACTGACAACTCGGATCATGAGCGCCATGAAGGGCTGGTCGAGCATCGGCAAAGTTATGGCAATCGCCAGGATCCCGACCACAAGCGTGATCGGAAATCCGATTGCAAAAATGTTCATTTGCGGCGACACGCGCGAGATGATCCCCAGCGCCATATTGGTGAACAACAAGATCCCAACCATTGGCAAGGCTATCCAGAGCGCACTCGCAAAAACTTCGGCACCCAGCTTTTGCAGCTGCATGGAGGCCAACTCTTCCAAAAAATTCGGCGAGACCGGAAACGCAACGAAGCTCTGGGTAACTGCCATCAACACCATCAAGTGTCCGTTCATGACGACAAAGAGCAACGACGCCATCTGACCGAAAAACCGTGCAACAGCGCTCGACTGGGTATTCATGGACGGATCAAAAAAGGCCGCGAAGTTGAGCCCCATTTGAAATCCGACTACCTCGCCAGCGAGCTCGACAGACGCAAAAACCAACCGAACAGCAAAGCCGATTGATAAACCAATCACCACCTGCTGCATTACCACTGCCAACGCTCGGGGGTCTGAAACCGAGATAACAGGCGCTTCAGGCAGGCTCGCCTGCGCTACCAACGCCACTAGAAATGACAGCGCGACCTTCGCCCGCATGGGAAAGGCGCGAGAAGAAAGCACCGGAGCGGAAGTAAAAACCGCCAGGATCCGTAAAAAAGGCCAGAAAATCGGCGAGAGCCATTGGGCGATCTGGGCCTCATCAAAAGAAATCACCGCTCGCCCAAGACTAGACTACAGACGCTGGTATCGCTTCCAGCATCCGTCGTATGTACTCCACCAGCATGGTCAACATCCATGGCCCAGCGACCGCGAACACAGCGATAACCGCCAAAAGCTTGGGAACAAATGCAAGTGTCGCTTCATGGATCTGCGTCACGGCCTGAAACAAACTGACCAGCAGACCCACTATGAGCGCAGCACCCAGCACTGGTGCGGAAACCATCAACAACATGAGCAGCGCTTCTTGACCCAAGGTCAACACAGTTTGGGCATTCATCAGAACAATCCTCAGGTCACAAAGCTGGCTGCCAAGGAGCCGATGAGCAAGTTCCAGCCATCAGCCAAGACGAAGAGCATCAATTTGAATGGCAAGGCAACCAAAACAGGTGACAACATCATCATCCCAAGTGACATCAAGATACTAGCAACCACAATATCGATGACCAAAAAAGGAATGAAAATCATGAAGCCGATCTGAAAGGCGGACTTCAACTCACTGATCACAAAGGCAGGCACCAACACCCGAATAGGCGCCGTTTCTGCGGTGACATCGGCCGGCAACTTGGCGAGCTTCGCAAACAATGAGAAATCCGACTGCCGCGTTTGCTTGACCATAAAGCTCCGAATCGGCACCTCCCCCTTTTGCAACGCTTGCTCAAAGGACAACGTTCCCTGAGAGTAGGGCTGATAGGCTTCGGCGTAGATCCGGTCAAACGTCGGCCCCATGACAAAAAATGTCAAAAACAAGGAGAGGCCCACAATGACTTGATTCGGTGGCGCAGACTGGGTACCGAGGGCTTGACGCAACAGGGACAGAACAATAACGATGCGGGTAAAACCCGTCATCATCAGAACAATCGCAGGAATGAAAGACAGTGCCGTGAAAAACAGCAAGGTCTGGATAGGAACCGAAAAATTGGTCCCACCTGCACCTGTACCTACGAGAAGAGGCAACTGCCCTGCCGCTTGCGCAAACGCAGCGCCATGAGAAAAAAAAGCGGCCAGCGCCGCAATTACAAGCAGAAGACGGCGGGAAACTCCAAAAACGCTCATATCACCTCACCGGCCGATTCTGCAGCCGGAGCGGCGTTGGTATGCAAACACTGAATGCCACTCGTGCTCACTCCGAGCGTCAACCAAACACGATCATGCGAGGGGCCTACCTCAACCGTGACGACACGCTGATGGGGACCCACGGCCACTGCAGAAATCACCTTGTTCTGGGCACTCACAAGATGCAAAGGCTGCGGGGTTCGGGATTTAAGCCAGCGGATCAAAAAGGGCAGGCAAGCCAAACCCAACAAAAACAAAATGACGGGTAAAAATTGCAATGACATCGGCACTTGCCGGTTTAATTTCGGCTGACACGTTTAAGCCGCTCAGATGGAGTGACAACATCCGTCAATCGTATACCGAACTTATCGTTCACAACAACCACTTCGCCCTGCGCAATCAAATAGCCATTGACCAACACATCCATAGGCTCGCCTGCAAGCGCATCCAGCTCGACCACCGACCCTTGCCCAAGCTGCAAGATATGCTTGATCGGTACTTTGGTGCGCCCTAGCTCTACCGAGAGCTGAACCGGAATATCCAGCACCATGTTGATGTCATTCACCTGCCCATCTGTGGACGCTGAAAACGGCTTGGGAGTCTCTCCGAAAAGAGGCCCGCCAGAGGGTGCTCCAGCGCTGGCATCTGTGGACTTTTGCTCCAGGAGCGCTTCCGCCCAGTCCGCCATCCCGTCATCGGCAGCGGGTTGACTCTCTTCGGGTTTGTCTTCAGATGGCATTTCGTTCTCCCAACCAATTTTGGTCATTGCCGCGAAGCGCCTTTTCGATGCGCAACGCGTATTTTGAATTGTGCGTACCGTACTGGCACTCGAAAATCGGCACCCCGTCAACAGTAGCCTGAATACGAGAAGCCCGATCCAATTCGATGAAATCCCCTCTTTTCATTCCCAGAAGTTGCTCCACCGTCGCATCGGCGCGTGCCAGCTCTGCCACCAGAGTGACCTCAGCAGCTTGGATCTCGCGCGTCAGCACATTCACCCATCGCCGGTCCACCTCGATCGAGTCCCCTTGGGTCGATGAATACAACACATCCCGAATCGGCTCCAGCGTGGAATAAGGAAAGCAAAAATGAATCGCGCCGGTGATATCTCCAATTTCCAATTGGAACGAGGTTGCAATCACGATCTCACTCGGCGTGGCAATATTCGCGAACTGCGGCTGCATTTCTGATCGCTGGTAATCCAGCTCCAGGGGATAAATGCCCTTCCAAGCCTTCTTGTATTCGGTCGTGATGACATCGACCAGGCGATTGATGACACGCTGCTCGGTAGCAGAAAAATCACGCCCTTCAATCCGCGTCTGAAATTTCCCGATCCCGCCATACAGCGTGTCGATCACTCCAAACACCAACGCCGGCTCACAAACAATGAGCCCGCTACCCCGTAAGGGCCGGATGGCAACGATATTGAAGTTTGTCGGTACCGCCAGCTCCCGTAGAAAAGCGCTGTAGCGCTGCACAGCCACCGGCCCCACCGAGATTTCAGGGCTGCGCCGAATAAAGTTAAACAGACCCACTCGCAAATTACGGGCAAATCGCTCGTTCACGATCTCCATCGTGGGCATACGCCCGCGAACAATACGCTCTTGGCTGGAGATGTTGTACGAGCGCACCTCACCATGCTCGGCGGCTTCCTCGACGGTTTTCTGGCTCTCACCAGTGACGCCCTCCAGTAAGGCATCGACCTCTTCTTGGGAAAGAAAGGATTCGCTCATAGCCGGCTATGACTCCGTTTACTGCACGATGAAGCTGGAAAACAAAACACCCGTCACCGGGTACTGCACCTGCACCGCTCTCTTTTTCTTTTTCTTGGAGCTGGACTCTTCTTCCTCATCCATGCTGCCCCCGAAGGGAACAGAGGCGGCTTTCAAGATGTCTTCCACCAACTTTTCCTTGCCCTCGGACTTCAGCAGCTCATCCGCGGTCCGTTGTGAAATCAGCATCAATACGCTACTGCGAATAGTCGGCAGATAGGCTTTCACCGTATCCGAGGCTTTCGCATCGATCACTTCCAAGGTAATCCCAATTTGAGCAACGCGCTCTCCACCAGGATCTGACAAATTCACCACCATGGAGTCCATTGGCAGATACACAGGCGGTGTCTTCGGGTCCACATGCGCCGCTGCCGCTTTTGGCGGGGGATGTGCAGCCTCTTCTCCACCCTCTTCGGCCGCCGCCTTTTGCTTACTGATAAAGAAAAAAGCGCCGCCACCTCCGAGCACCAGGACCAAGACTGCAGCAACAATGATGATCAGCATCTTTTTGCTTTTGGCGGGAGGGGGAGCTGCATCGGCTGCTTCTGGTTTTGCTGACACGTAGGTACCTCTGTGGCGTATTGTTGGTTGGATTATTCAACGCTGACTTCCAGTCAAAAGATGAATAAGGGGGGTTATTTGGTGCTTCCCTGCATTGTCACCAAATCACTCAAACAAACAAATCAATGTTCCGCCCTGAATTGAGGGGCTTTATGCCGCGAGAAACCACCTCCTCTGAGCCCCCCTCTACGCGAGCACGGCGCCACGGAGAACTCTGACCTTGGCCCGCCTTGTCACGCGAGTCCCCCGCATTGGAAGTCCCGACTGACACCCCTGCCAAGCTCATTCCCTGGCGGTTCAAGGCATCTTGCAGCTGCGTGCTGGCGTTCGACAGCGCATCACGCGTTTGCGCCTCATCGCTACGGAAGGCCACATGCGCTTCATTGCCCTGCAAAGAAATACTCACCTCGACAGCAGAATGCCCGAACCCGTCCAGCGTGAGTTCCGCCTTTTGCATGTCCTGCCCGACCCAGTACTTCACGTCTTCCGAGAACTGCTCCCCCATGGCCTCAGCAGCTGAACCGGCAAACACGCCATCCGCACCCATTGCGCCGCCGACACCTTGCTGCAAGCCGTTCAGAGGGGCGAGGGCCTCAGAGCCTGCACCCCGCGTAGACGTACCGGACTCCTGCAAACGGTCCCGCAAAGCGGCTCCCGCCAGTGGCGTCGCATCGACACTTTTGAACAGAGAAACGCATGCGTCGTGCGATAAACGCTGAATGCGCTCTGGCATCCCCTCTTTGGGCGGCATCAGCAGGCTCGGGCTAGCCGCCCCAGTGCCATTCCCAACGCTGCCGGGCGCTGACTCACTGGCCGCATCCGCCGCTGCAAGCAGCGCATCACGGCCAGACTTTGTCGGAGCGACAGGCGCCTTCTTGGCTCCCGCATCCAGCACACCGACCAGCGTTGCGCCCCCCTCTGAGCTTTGAAGCTTGGCCGGCTTAGCCGCCACGCCCTCCGTTGGGGTAGCGATGGCCACCGCAGGCGGAGTTACGCCCAGCAATGCCAAAAAAGCGGCATCACCAAGTAGCCCTTTAGATTCGTCATCCACGGAAACGCCAGCGGTATCGCTTGGAAACGGCACAGCATCGCCCACCAGTGGCAACACGCCATCCAGCGTGCCAGCGGAAATGAGATTGCCAGCAGGCGCCTCGTCCATACCTTCCAGAATCGCAAAAAAACTGGACCCCGCAGGAGTGCCGGCGGAGCCCTCAGCCGACGCCTTTTTGTTCACCTGAGGCGCAGATTCCTTCGCAGGGGCGGGCTGTGCTTTGGGGGCAAGTTCAATCGTCATAGCGTTTCACCCTGGAGGTTAAGAGCGCGGGTTCGCGCAAACAGCTGCGCGGCCATTTCATCCATATCGGCCTGTTCCCGGCGCCTGGCCAAGCGTTCTGCCTCTGCACGGCGCTTGGATAGCACCGTTTTCAGCCCGGACAATCGGGATTCAGCGGCCTGCAATTGCTTTTGCACCAGCTCTGCCTGACGGCGGAGGTTGGCGATCACGCCCTCTTGCATCACCATGGCCTGCTGGAGACGCCCACTGAATTGGTAGTGATGCTTCAACAACTCCACGGACAAACCTACCGTGCCATTGCGGACCCAACGCCCGTCGGTATCACCGGCATACGACCGCAGTTGCTCCAATTGATCTAACGCGGAGCGCACATTTTGCTGACTCTGCGCCAACTGCTGCACCACCGCGTCACGCTTGCGCTCCGCCAAGGAAATCGCCAGCAGCAAGCCACTTGAGTCGCTCATGGCAAGGCCTCTACCGAGGTGCTCATCGCCAGCTCTGCCAGCGTTTGCTCCATGGGTGCCGCCTCAAACATATCCTGCTGCAAAAACTGATGCATACCGGGTTGCAATGCAATGGCTTCGTCCAACATCGGGTCAGAGCCCGGCGCATAGGCACCAATTTGCACCAAGTCACGGCCCTTCTGGTACCGGGAGTAGAGGCTGCGGAACCGGCGCGCCTGCTCAAAATGCCCCCGGTCCACCACGTTGTGCATCACCCGGGAAGCCGACTGCTCCACATCAATAGCCGGGTAGTGGCCCGACTCCGCCAGGGCACGGGACAGCACAATATGGCCGTCGAGAATGGCGCGCGCAGCATCCGCAATCGGATCCTGCTGGTCATCGCCCTCTGACAAGACGGTGTAAAACGCAGTGATCGAACCCACACCATTCAATCCATTGCCGCTGCGCTCAACCAGTTGGGGCAGCTTGGCAAAGCAGGAAGGCGGATACCCCTTGGTCGCGGGTGGCTCCCCAATGGCTAGGGCAATTTCACGCTGTGCCATCGCGTAACGCGTCAGCGAATCCATCAGCAGCAACACATGCCGGCCTTGGTCGCGGAAATACTCTGCAATCGCAGTGGCGTAGGTGGCCCCCTGCATCCGCAGCAAGGGCGGCGCATCTGCCGGCGCGGCCACTACGACCGATCGGGCACGCCCGTCCACGCCCAGAATATCTTCGATAAATTCTTTGACTTCCCGGCCCCGCTCGCCGATCAAGCCCACCACAATCACATCGGCTTGGGTGTAGCGGGCCATCATCCCCAACAGCACACTCTTGCCCACGCCGGAGCCTGCAAACAGCCCCAGTCGCTGGCCCCGCCCCACAGTCAAGAGTGCATTGATACTGCGCACTCCTGTGTCGAGCGCTTCGCGCACTGGCGCACGGTCCATGGCATTGATGGGCTTGCGGTCCAACACACGCGCCGCAACATCCGCCAAGGGGCCCATGCGATCCATAGGGTAGCCTTGTGAGTCAACCACACGGCCCAACAGTCCGTCACCCAAAGGCAGGCGCAACATACCGGCGGAGGCCGCATCCACGGTGGCTGGCTTTTCGCCCAGACGAGGTACCGGCACAAAAGCAGGCGCTGCTGCCACGCCGGCGCCGCTGGAGAGGCCATGCACATCGCCCGCCGGCATCAAGTACGCCCGGTCCCCGGAAAATCCGACCACTTCGGCCAACACCGGCTCGCGCGCACGCATCGTCACCACACATTGCGACCCGACGGGCACGCGGATCCCGCTGGCTTCCAGCACCAAGCCGGTCAATTTCGTCAGGGTACCTCGCACTTCCAGGGACGACTCTTCGCGCACCGCATCCCGCGCTTGGGCAAGGAAGGTGGTCCACTTTTCAGTGGAAGCGGATGGCAGGCTCTCAGGTAGGGACATCTTCAGGCTCCCATGGCGCATCCAAACCCAAGGTGGCTACGGTTTTGCGCCAGCGTTGTTCTACGGTGCCATCCACCACCGTGCCTGCGGACTCCACTATGCAGCCTCCACGGCTGATGGAGCTATCGGGCAGCAAGGTCAGAGACAGGTTCGAAAACTCCTGGCGCAGCACCTCCGACAGCACTTCCATGTCCAGAGGATTCAGCCGCACCAAGGCAGCTTTGCTATCGATAGCCAGAACACTCAAAGCCTCGCGCACGACGGGCTGCAAGGCATTCGGGTTGGTGGACATTTCGTGGCGCAACACCTGGCGCGCCAGTTCGCAGGCCAACTCCAACACGCCTTTTGCCATCACCTGCTCGGCTTCTGCCAACTGGGCGTTCGCGGAAATGAATATCTGGGCGAAGCTTTCAGCAGTCGACCGGCTTTCGTTGGCGATGTACTCATTGAGTTGCCGCTGGCCTTCCAGCGTGGCCTGCGCATGCCCCTGGGCAAAACCTTCTGCGTAGCCTTGGGCATGGCCCTCTGAAAAAGAGGTCTGGCGGACGCTGGCCTCTTTGGCCTGCTCTTCCAGCAAAGCCTGCGCTGCCAGCTTGGCCGCAAATTTGGATTTCGAGGTGTCTACATCGACAAAGTCCCAGTCCGTGACAGAACCGATTTCTTCGCCGGGGATAAAACGGGCTTGATTGCGATTCATCAGACCATGGCGTCGTCGCCACCTCCGCCACCGATGACGATCTGGCCTTCGTCTGCCAGGCGCCGCACGATCTTGAGAATTTCTTTCTGCTGCGCTTCCACTTCAGACAGGCGCATCGGCCCGCGGGACTCCAGGTCTTCCTTGAGGGTCGCCGCAGCGCGAGACGACATATTCGCCAGAATCTTGTCTTTGAGCTCGGGCTGCGCACCCTTGAGTGCCACGACCAGCACATCCGAAGACACTTCTTTGAGCACCATCTGAATCGCTTTGTCGTCGAGTTTGTTGACATCGTCAAACACAAACATCTTGTCCATGATCTTTTGGGCGAGGTCTGAGTCATGGCTGCGGATCGACTCGATCACGGTACCCTCGATCGCAGTACCCATCAAGTTGATCATTTCAGCCGCTGTCTTCACACCGCCCAAAGAAGACTTGCGAACCTTGTCCCCCCCTGCCAGCACCTTGAACAACACTTCATTCAGGTCTTTCAGGGCGGTGGGCTGGATGCCCTCCATCGTGGCCACACGCAACATCACCTCGTTGCGCTGCCGCTCGGTCAGGTTCTTGAGCACGTCAGCAGCCTGGTCGTAGTCCAAGTGCACCAAAATGGCCGCCACGATTTGGGGATGCTCATTGCGCAACAACTCCGCCACAGAGAGCGGATCCATCCATTTCAGGCTTTCAATGCCGGAAACATCGCCCCCCTGCAAGATACGGTCGATTAACAGAGCCGCCTTGTCATCGCCCAGCGCCAGCTTCAGCACCGAGCGCACATAGTCGCCCGAGTTAGACACCAGCAAACTCTGCGAGGCAGCCACCCCGGTAAATTTATCGACGACCTCGTCCACCTTTTCGCGGGTGAGCTGGGTGGTTTTGGCAATCGCCTCCCCCAGCCGCTGCACCTCTTTGGGGGACAGGTGTTTGAACACCTCCGATGCCTCGGCTTCGCCGAGAGACATCATGAGGATCGCTGCGTCTTGGAGTCCGTCTTCGTTTGCCATGGTGGTATTTTGCGCCGGAGATTAAGCCGGTACTTCTCCATTCATCCATGCCTTGACGATGTTGGCCACCGCAGCCGGGTTATCACGGGTCAACTTGCGGGCATCTTCCAGGCGGAGTTCACTTGGCGAGGCTTGCGCTGCATCGCTGCTGGTGCCGTCCGGCCCGGCCAGTTGTGGGCGTTCCGGCTGGTCATTCTCGATCGCATCCAACTGCGCAAAATCTTCTTCTGCCGTGTTCTGAGCCGCAGGAATCGGCTGTGTCAGGGCCTTCATGGCAGGGCGAATGACACCCAGGAAAACAAGGGCCGCCATACCCAGGGTGCCCAGAGGCCACGCCAAGCTACGGGCCAAGTCCTGCAATTCAGGCTGGCGCCACAGGGGAACCTCGTTGGCATCCACCTTTTCAGGAGCGAATGGCGCATTCATCAAATTGACAGAATCGCCACGGCTCTGATTGAAGCCCACGGTTTCGCGCACCAAGGCGGTCATCTTCTCCAGCTGCGCGTCGGTAAGCGGCACACTGGTGGTAACGCCCTTCGCGTCGGTCGCGCTCTGGTTGTTCAGAACCACGGCGGCATTGATACGCTTGATCACGCCAACCGCACCCTTGGTCACGCGCACCGTCTTGTCCACCTCGTAGTTGATGATGGACTCTTTCTTGGAAGAACTGTTGGCACCCGCTGCGCCTGCCTGTCCATTGGCAGCCAAGACTTGCGGCTGGCCGTTGATCGGGGCAGCAGCTTGGGCGGGCGGCTGATTGGTTGTGGCGCCGGGGACACCCGCTGGCGGCGTAGGCTGCGCGCCATTGGTGCTCTCCACCAACTGCTGGCTGCGCACCGCGCTGCTGTCCACCGTTTGGTTGGGCTTGTGGGACTCGGTGGTGCTTTCAGTTTGCGAAAAATCCAGTTCCGCCGTGACTTGCGCCTTCACGTTTTGCTTGCCCACCAGGGGTTCCAGCATGTCCAGAATGCGCCGGCTGTAGATCTGTTCGATCTGCTGCACATATTGCAATTGCTCGGCATCCACACCCGCAGCACCATCCGGGTTGGCGGACAGCAATTTGCCGGTGTCATCGAGCACACTGACGGCTGTGGGGTTCATCTCCGGCACACTGGACGCGACCAAGTGCACGATACCGGCGAGCTGGCCTTTGTCCAGCGCGCGACCGGGGTGCAAGCTCAGCAGCACCGAGGCCGAGGGCTTTTGCTGCTCCCGGAAAAAGCCATTCTGATTAGGCAGTGCCAAGTGCACCCGGGCACTGGAGACAGAAGCCAGCGCCTGGATGGAACGGGTCAACTCACCCTCCAACCCGCGTTGGAACGTCAGGCGCTCCTGAAACTGGGTCATGCCGAAGCGATTGGCCTCCATCATCTCGAACCCACTCACAGAGCCTTTGGGCAAGCCTTGCGAGGCCAGCTTCAATCGGACGTCATGCACACGCTCGGCGGGAACCATGATGGCGCCGCCGCCTTCGGTGTATTTGTAGGGAACATTCATGGTGGTCAGCTGGGCGATGACCGCACCACCGTCTTTGTCTGCCAGATTCGAGTACAGCACGCGCCACTCTGATTGGCGCCCCATGACCATGCCGATCACAGCGATGGCAACAAACAGCGCGATGCCCAACGCCAAGCGAATGCGCTGCCCCTGGTCTAACGCCGAGAGGCGCTGTCCCAAGGTGGGGTTCACAGGAATGGTGGCAACTGCGGGCATGTCGTGGTTTCCAGGGCTGAGGGCGGGCTTCTCCGCATGAATGGGGCTGATTATTCGACCCACCTTCCAAAACATTAGGGTAATAAGCCACTGCTTTACCGGCTAATTCAAAAAAATACGCCATGAGGTGCAGGCATAGGATTCGCGGCAACCCAACTTACAGGGAGACCACCATGGATCTCAAGCTCACCCCGGTATCAATGCCCACCACCATCCGCCCCTCCACCGGGGTCAAACCCGGCGGGGCCAGCAGCGCCTCTGGCGTGGGTGGCGGCTTCTCCGGCGAACTCAAAAGTGCGCTCGGCGCGGTCAGTGCCTCGCAGAACGAATCCACCCGCCTGCAACGGGAAGTGCAGCTGGAAAACCCCAAAGTCAGTCTGGAAGAAACCATGGTGGCCATTCAAAAGGCCCAGATCGGCTTCCAGGCCACCCTTCATGTACGCAACCGCATGGTGCAGGCCTACACCGACATCATGAATATGCAAGTTTGACGTTTTTGCTATGTTTTTGATAGCTATAAGCGCACGATTTATATGCGCCAACGGCACTTTTAAAAGCTTAAATTAGTTCGTGACACTTCCACCCATGGAGCGCTCTGAACTGCGGAAAAGCGCTGTTTTTGCGGTTTGTGCCCCAACGGACTCAAGAATATTTCAGCCCTGCCGTAATACCGTGGAGAGGCCGTATTGTTGAAGTAGGTGACACGGGTTACCTGCCTAGCGGCCAGAAATTGCCAGCAGACACTTAATCCGAGAGGCTCCCCATGACCACGATCACCATCTCCGGCGGCGACAGCAACCTGACTTTGCCCGGAAACATCGACACGATCGTGGGCGGAACGGGGGTGGATGCCATCACCATCAGCTCCCAGCTCACCAATGCCAGCAACACATTGATCGACCTGGGCAGCGGCACCGACACCCTGACCCTCGGCAACTTCAATAACACCGGCACGATTGCCAATATCGAGTCCGTCAGCGGCAACTCCGGCGCCGACACCCTTACCCTGGTGGCCTCCAGCACCGGCGTCACCATGGACCTCGGCGCAGGGAATGACCGGGTCACACTCTCCACCGGCACCAACAGTGTCACCCTGAGCAACGTGGAAACCGTGGTCGGCGTGGCAGGCGATGACACGGTCACCATGGGTGGCTCTTTCGGCGCAGCCAGCGTCAGCCTTGGCGCAGGGGCCGATGCGCTGACCCTCACAACGGCAGTCACCTCCGGCGCTTTTGACTTGGGCGCCGATTCCGACAGCATCACCTTCGCCAACGGCGTGAACTCGGTCACGGTAGCGGGGGCCGAAACCGTCACCGGCAACGCCGGGGCCGACACCATTACCCTGACCACATCCATCGCTTCAGCGGGGGTGATTGACCTTCTCGGGGGCGCTGACACCTTGACCTTGGCGGCAGGCGGCAACGTGGCCAGCATCTCGAACGTAGAAAGCATTTCCACAGCAGGCGCTGGTGCCGATGTCATTACCCTGGGCGCAGCACAAGCCAGTGGCGCGATCAACCTGGGCGACGGTGCCGACCAGATCACCCTGGCCGGCAGTGCCAACACCCTCACCCTGTCGAATATTGAGTCGGTGACCGGCAGCACCGGCAACGACACCTTGACCTTGGGTGCCGCGCAAACCGGCGTGTTTGATTTGGGCAGCGGCAGCGATACGCTGACGCTCGCTGCGGGCACCAACCTGATCACCGCATCCAACGTCGAGTCCGTCATGGGCGGCACTGGCGACGACACGGTAGCGCTGCAAACCGCCGTGACCGGGGGCAACTTCAACCTCGGCGGCGGCGCCGGGGTGGACACCTTGACGCTGGCCAATGGAACCAACACCCTTGGTGCAACCGGCATTGAAACACTCACCGGAGGCACCGGCGACGACACCATCACCATGGGCGGCACCGTCACCAACGGCGTCTACCAACTGGGTAGCGGCACCGACGTCATCACCCTGGCCAACGGCACCAACAGCCTGAGCGCCACCAATGTGGAGACCATCACTGGCGGCACCGGCGCGGACAGCGTCACTTTTGGCGCCGCCATCTCCGGCGCCATTGCCAACCTGGGCGCGGGCAGTGACAGCCTCACGCTCGCAGCGGGCGGCAATATCGTCACCGCCAGCGGTGTTGAGCTCATCACCGGCGGAGCCGATGCGGATGAGCTGACACTGACTGCCGCGCTCTCCGGCGGCACAATCGATCTGGCCGCAGGCGCTGACCGGCTGACCCTCGCATCAGGTGGCAACACCATCACGGTGTCCAACGTGGAGTCGCTCACCGGTGATATCAATGCCGACAACATCACGCTGGGTGCCAGCCAAGCCAGCGGCACCATAGACCTTGCGGCAGGCTCCGACAGCCTGACGCTGGCCAACGGCACCAACGCGCTGACGGTTGCCAATACCGAAACCATCACCGGCAACTCCGGCGGTGACAGCATCACCCTGAGCACAGCCGCCAACAGTGGCGATATTGTCAACCTGGGCGCCGGGTCAGACAGTCTTGTGCTCTCCAATGGAGCCAACGTCATCACCGCCACTGGTGTGGAGTCGGTGACCGGGGGAACCGCTGCCGATACCGTCACCTTCGGTGCGGCGATTGCCGGTGCCACCGTCAACTTGGGGTCTGGTACGGACAGCCTGACCCTGGCCAATGGCACCAACACCATTACGGCTGCCGGCATCGAAAGCATTTCCGGCAACGCGGGCAACGACACCGTTGCGCTGACCGGCACCGTGACCGGCGCCACCTATGATTTGAAGGCCGGGACCGACACCCTCACCCTCGACGCCGGCACTGGTGCCAACACCCTGACCGCGAGCGGCGTCGAAACCCTGACCGGCGGCGGCGGAGATGACGATGTCACCTTGACCGGTGGCGTGACCGGCGGCTCCTACACACTGGGGGCAGGCACCGACAAACTGACCCTGGGCGGCGCCTCCACCCTCACGCTAGACGGCAGCATTGAATCCCTGGTCGGCAGTACCGGCGCAGACACCATCACCATGAGTGCAGCGGTAGCCGCGGGCACCACCATCGATCTGGGGCTCGGGTCTGACAGGCTGAACCTCGCCGATGGCGGCAACACCGTCACCCTGAATGCGTCGGTAGAAACGCTGATAGGCGGCGCCGGTGCAGATGTGATCACCTTGACGCAAAGCGTGATCAACATGCAGGTGGACAGCGCGGGCGGAACCGATCAGCTGGTGCTGGCCAACGGCGGTAACATTTTGCAGGTATCGAACCTGGAGTCCATCACCGGCAACGCCGGGGCAGACCAGATCACCTTGCGCACCGGTGTGACCAACGGCCAATTCAACCTGGCCGCAGGCACGACAGACCGGATCGTGTTGTCCGATGCAGACAACAGCCTCACCACCACCGCTGTCGAAACAGTCACTGGTGGCACTGGCGCCGACACGCTGGTTTTGGCAGACACCAGCACGGGTGGCGTCTTCAACCTGGGGGCCGGCACTGACACCCTGACGCTGTCCACCGGCGCCAACACCCTCACCGCCTCCAACATCGAAAGCATCACTGGCGTCGGTGGCGATGACACCGTGACGCTGGGCGCAGCAAGCACCAACACCGTGATCGACCTGGCCGGTGGTACCGACCAATTGAACCTCGCCGATGGCACCAACGCCATTACCGCCAGCAACGTGGAAACCATTGTGGGCAACTCCGGTGCCGACACAGTCACCCTGGGCGCAGCCCAAGGTGCTGGCGACATTGACCTCGGAGCAGGCACCGCCGACAAACTGATCCTGGCAGCGGGCGGCAACACGCTGACGGTTGCAGGCGCTGAAAGCCTCTTGGGCAACGGCGGTGCAGACGTCATTACGCTGGGCGCAGGCATTTCCAATGCCCTCATCGACCTGGGCGCCGGCACGGACGTACTGACCCTCTCGGTCGAAAACCACAACATCACCGTCTCCAACATCGAGACCGTCACCGGTGGCGTTGGCGACGACGTGGTGACCTTCAACACCCTGACCACCACCGCCGGTGTTTACGACCTTGGCGTAGGCAACGACCAGGTCATTCTGGGCAACGGCACAGCGGCCAACGGCATCACCGTCAGCAACGTCGAAAGCTTCACCGGTAGTTCTGCGGCAGACACCGTGACCTTCGGAGCCGCTGTCGCCAGCGGCACCGTCAACCTCGGCGCAGGCGCCGACAGCCTGACTTTGGCAGCGGGCGGCAACACCCTCACCGTGTCCGGCACCGAAAGTATTACCGGCGACGCAGGCGCGGACAACATCACCCTGGCCGCAGCCATCAACGGCGCCACCATCAACTTGCAAGGCGGCTCCGACCAACTGACCTTGGCGAACGGCACCAACGCGATCACTGCCACGCTGGTGGAGTCGATCACCGGCGGAAGCGGCGCAGACGCTGTCACGCTGGGTGCGGGTACGACGCTGGGCACCATCGATCTGGGCAGTGGCACAGACACCTTGACCCTCTCTGCCGATGGCGGAACCTACACCGTCACCGGCGTAGAAACCACCACCGGTGGCGTAGGCGCTGACCTTGTGACATTGGGCACCGCCGGCAGCGGCATGACCGTGACCCTGGGCGCCGGCACCGATGCACTGACGCTCGCCAACGGCACCAACACGGTGACCGCGGTCGATGTCGAAAATGTGACCGGCGGCGCAGGCGCCGACACACTGGTGCTGACCAATGCTGCCAACACGCTCACGACTGCGGGGGTGGAATCCATCGTCGGCGGCACCTTGACCGACACCCTCGCCCTGACGGACATCACCAACGCACTGACCGTGTCGTCGATTGAAAGCATCAACGGCGGCACCCTGGATGACAGCATCACCCTCGGAACTGCAGTCACTGGAGCGGTCTTTGACCTCAAGGCCGGCATAGATACCTTGCGCCTGGCCAGCGGCACCAACAGCCTGACAGCCACCGGTATCGAAAGTGTCGTCGGTGGCGGCGGAACCGACACATTGACCCTGGCGGGCAATGGATCTGCTGTCACAGTGTCTGCCATCGAAACCATTGTGGGCAGCACCGGCAATGACGCAGTGACCCTGAGCACTGTTGTCAGTGGCGGCAGCTTCGATCTGGGCAGCGGCACCGACACCTTGAATCTTGCCAACGGTGGCAACACCTTGACAGTGAGCGGCAACATCGAGACCGTGGTGGGTGGCTCGGGCAACGACCTGATCACCGTCGGCAGCGCTGTCACAGGCCTGACCTATGACCTGGGCGGCGGCACTGCAGACCGACTCACGCTCTCCAGCGCAGGCACCAACACCATCACCGCGGTAGGGATCGAAACCATCCAGGGCGGCACAGCCAGCGACAACATTACCTTTACTGCAGCAGCCTCCGGCATCAGCATTGACCTGGGTGCCGGCTCCGACATCATCAACCTGGCAGACGCGGCCAACACCCTCTCACTGAACGCCACGGTGGAAACCGTGGTGGGCGGTACCCTGTCCGATGCCATCACCCTCACCACTGCGGTGACCGGGGGCGTGTACCAGCTCGGCTCCGGCACCGATAGCCTGACCTTGACCAGCACCGCGGCCAACTCCTTGACCGCCAGCGACATTGAAAACATCACCGGAGCCAATGGCGACGACACCATCGCCTTGGGCAGCACCATCACCGGCGGGGTCATCAACCTCAACGCCGGCAACGACAGCCTGACCCTGTTCAACGGCACCAACAGCCTGACTGCCACCGGCATTGAATCCATCACCGGCGGCGGTGGCGATGACACCGTGACACTGGGCACCGCAGTGAGCGGTGGCACCATTTCGCTCGGAGTGGGCAACGACACCTTGACCCTGGCAGGTGGCGTGGGCTCCACACTGACCCTGGACACCACGGTAGAGACCGTCGTGGGCAGCGCCGGTAACGACACCATCACCCTGAGTGCCACCGTCAATAGCGGCAGCTACGACTTGGGCGCAGGCGCAGGCGACCGACTGAACCTGTCGGGTGGCAACAATACGCTGACACTGGGTAACAGCATCGAGAGCCTGACCGCCGGCGCAGGCAATGACACCATCGTGCTCAACGCCGGTGTGGCCAACATGCGCCTCGACCTCGGTGACGGCACAGACAGCCTGACCCTGGCCAATGCCTCCAACAGCGTGACGCTGTCCAACGTGGAGTCGGTCACCGGCAATGCGGGGGTTGACCAAGTCACCTTCCTCACCACACTGAGCGGCGGCCAGATCAACTTGGGCGCAGGCACGGCCGACAAGGTCACCCTGACCAACGGCGCCAACACCCTGAGCACCACCGGTGTTGAAACCGTCTTGGGCGGCACCGGGACTGACACCCTGACCTTGGCGGATGCAGCCACTGCGAGTCAGATCGACCTGGGTGCAGGCACGGACGTGCTGAACCTCGGCAACTTTGCCAATACTCTGACCGTCAAAAACGTGGAAACCTTGGTGGGTAACGCCAACGCAGACACGGTCGCCTTGGGCAACAGCGTCACCGGCGCACAAATCGACCTCGGTGCCGGTGCTGACGTCCTGACGCTCTTTGATGCACCCAACAACCTGACGATCACCAACGTCGAAACCGTGGTCGGCGACTCCGGTGCCGACACGGTCACCTTGTCGGCCAGCGTTGCAGCGCTGAATGCCAACCTGGGTGCGGGCAACGACACCTTGGTGTTGGCCAATGGTGCCAACACCATCAGCGCGACCAATGTGGAAACCATTACCGGCAACGCGGGTGATGACGTCATCACCTTCGGCGCCGGTGTCACCGGCGGCGTCGTGAACCTGGCCGGCGGTACCGGTGACTCCTTGACCCTCTTCAACGAGGACAATGTGCTCACACTGACCGGCGTTGAGACGGTCGTGGGCGACTCCGGATCGGACACGATCACGCTTACCGACACAGCTGCAGTTAGCGTCAACCTCGGGGCCGGCACAGACACCTTGAACCTGGCCAACGGCGCGAACACGCTGACCATCAGCAACGTGGAAACGCTCAATGGCGGCAGCGGCAGCGATGCGGTGACTTTTGGCAGTGCCTTGACAGGCACCGTGGTCAACCTCGGCTCGGGCACTGACAGCCTGACCTTGGCCGATGGCACCAACACCGTCACCACCCAGAACGTGGAGTCGGTGTCGGGCGGCACCGGCAACGACACCCTCACACTGGCGGTCGCCGCCACTGGCGTGACCATCGACCTGAAGGCCGGCAGCGACGCCCTGATTCTGGCCAACGGAGTGAACACACTCAGTGTCAGCAACGTAGAGTCGATCACCGGCGGCTCCGGCGCTGATACCCTGACCCTGGGCGCTGGCAGCTCGGCTGGCACCATCGACCTCGGCAGCGGCGCCGACGCGCTGACCCTCTCCAATTCAGATGGCGTGTTCACCGTATCCGGCGTAGAAACGCTAACCGGTGGCACGGGTGCAGACACCATCACCCAGTCTGCCGCCGTCTCAGGCGCCATCATCAACCTGGGCAGCGGCACAGACAGCCTGACCCTGGCCAACGGCACCAACACCGTCACCGCCAGCGGGGTGGAATCGATCACTGGTGATGCCGGTGCCGATACCGTCACCCTGAGCGCAGCCACCACAACGGCCAACCTCGATCTGGCAGCAGGCATCGACCGCTTGGTATTGGCCAACGGCACCAATGCTGTCACTGCGGCCAATATCGAATCCATCGTAGGCGGCTCAGGAGCCGACACCCTGACGCTGACCAATATTGCCAACACCCTGTCGGTTTCGGGCATTGAGAGCATTTTGGGTGGCACGCTGGCAGACGCGATTACCCTGGGCGGCGCAGTCACCAACGCGGTCTACGACCTGGGCAGTGGCTCAGACAGCCTCACGCTGTCGGGCGCAGCGGCCAACTCATTGACCGCCACCGGAATCGAAACCATCACCGGCGGCAACGCGGCAGACACGATTGTGTTGGGCGCAGCCATCACCGGGGCCAGCATTGACCTGGGTTCCGGCGCAGACAGTTTGACGCTGGCTGCAGGCGGCACCACGCTGACGGTGAGCAACGTTGAGACCATTCTTGCCAGCGGCAGCGGCGACGACAGCATCACCCTCGCCACCAGTGTCTCTGGAGGCTCTGTGGACTTGGGCGCCGGCACAGACACCCTGACCTTGGGCGCCTCGGGCAATGCACTCACCGTGGGTGCCTCGGTAGAGAGCTTGGTAGGCGGCGCGGGCGACGACATCGTGACCCTCAACGGCGCTGTCAACGGACTGAGTTACGACCTCGGAGCGGGCTCCGGCGACAAACTGATCCTGTCCGGTGCCGGTGTCAATGCGGTCACCGTCAACAACATCGAAACCATTTCCGGTACCGGCTCGGTCAACGACACTGTCACCTTCACCGCGGCGGTCAGCGGCATTACCGTGGACCTGGGTGCGGGCACCGACCAAGTGGTGCTGGCCAATGCCATCAACACGTTGTCCCTGAATGCCACGGTAGAAACGGTCACAGGCGGCACATTGGCAGACAACATCACGCTGACCAATAGCGCCACAGGCACGGTGTACAACCTCGGCGCAGGCACCGACCGCCTGACCCTGGCGGGTGGCACCAACGTGGTGACCGCCAGCGATGTGGAAAGCATTGTGGGCGGCTCCGGCGCGGATGACGTCAGCCTGACCACCGCCACCAGCAATCTGGTGCTGGACCTGGGTGGCGGAACCACCGACAAGCTCACCCTGGCCAACGGCGCGAACACTGTCACCGCGAGCAATGTGGAAACCGTTGTGGGCAATGCCGGCGCCGACATCGTGACCCTCGGCTCGGTCATCAGCAACGGCAACATTGA
This sequence comes from Comamonadaceae bacterium OS-4, assembly GCA_027924025.1. Taxonomy (GTDB): domain Bacteria; phylum Pseudomonadota; class Gammaproteobacteria; order Burkholderiales; family Burkholderiaceae_C; genus Allorhodoferax. Next base: position 611,545 of record AP026970.1, on the reverse strand, counting down.
CCTCGCTGCAGGTGCAGACCAATTGGTCTTGGCCAATGGCAGCAACAACCTGACCGCCACCGGCATTGAAACCATCACCGGCGGCACAGGTGCTGACACCATCACCTTGGGCGCCGCCCAGAGCAGCGGCGTATTCAACCTCGGGGCCGGCGTCGACCGCCTCACCCTCTCCGGCGCTGCGGCCAACATCTTGAGCCTGGATGCCAGCGTGGAGCAAGTCATCGGCGGCGCTGCAGGCGATGCCCTCACCCTGACCCAAGCCGTCTCGGGAGCCGTTTACGACCTCGCAGGTGGCAGCGATAGCCTGACCCTGGCCAGCGGCACCAACTTGCTGACAGCCTCCAACGTAGAGTCGGTAACCGGCAATGCGGGCGACGACAACGTGACGCTGGGCGCCGCGATCAGTGGCGCCAGCATTGACCTGGCGGGTGGCAACGATACCGTCCAACTCTCCAGCGCAGGCAACAACACCGTCACTCTGGCCAGCGTCGAATCGGTCTCCGGTGGTGGCAGCAATGACAACGTGACCCTGACCACAGTCCTGTCCGGCGGCACCGTCAATCTGGCAGGCTCCAACGACAGCGACCGTTTGCAACTGGCCGATGGCGGCAACGTCGCCACCATCAACAACGTGGAATCGCTCACGGGTGGCAACGGCAACGACGTCATCACCATGACCAACGCCAGCCCGTTCAACGCGGTGGTGGACCTTGGCGCAGGCAGCGGCGACAAAATCACACTGGCGGCAGGTGGCAACACCATGACCCTCAACAACGTCGAATCGGTCGAGGGCAATGCCGGCGCCGATGTCATCACCTTCGGCACCGCCGTCGCAGGCGCACAGCTTGACCTGGGCGCTGGCGTCGACAAGCTCTTCCTCGCAGCCGGCGGCAACACCGTGACCGCCTCGAACCTCGAGAGCATCTCCGGCGGCTCTGGCAATGACATTGTGACCTTGCTGACCACGGTGACTGCAGGCAACTTTGACCTCGGCTCCGGCAGCGACAGCCTGAGCCTGGCCGATGGCACCAACAGCCTCACCGCCAGCAACTCGGTGGAAACCATCACCGGTGGCTCGGGTGCGGACACCATCACCTTCACCGGTGGTGTGAGCACCGGCGCGTTCAGCCTTGGCGCTGGCAACGACACCCTGATTCTGGCCAATGCGGCCAACAGCTTTACCGTCAGCAGCACGGTGGAAAGCGTGCTCGGAAACTCCGGTGCAGACACCCTGACCCTGGATAGTGCCGTGACCGGCAACACCTACGATTTGGGCGCAGGGGCTGACCGCCTCACGCTCTCGGGCCTGGGCGCCAATACCCTGACGCTGAACGGTTCCATCGAATCGCTGGTGGGCAGCTCTGCCAACGACACAATTGCCTTGACCGCCGCCGTCAGCGGCCACAACTACGACCTCGGCACCGGCAATGACCAGCTGACCCTTGCCGACGGGGCCAACACCCTGACCCTGGCCGGTATTGAGTCTGTCCTCGGTGGTACCGGCAGCGACACCCTGACTCTGAGTGCAGCCCAAACCAGTGGCACGATCGACCTGGGTGGCGGCTCCGACAAGGTCACGCTGTTCAACGCCAACAACACCGTATCGCTGGGCAACGTCGAAACCATTGTGGGCAATGCTGGCGATGACTTGATCACCCTCACCACCGCGATTTCGGGTGGCTCCGTCAGCCTGGGCGCCGGTGCGGACGTGTTGACCTTGGCCAACTTCAACAACAGCCTGTCGATTGATGCCGCGATCGAGAGCCTCGTGGGGGGGGATGCGAATGACTCTGTCACCCTGACCCAGATCGTGGCGGGCAACAGCTACGACCTGGGCTCGGGCACCGACACCCTGGTGCTGCTGGCCAGTGGCAGTGGAGCGAACTCGGTCACCTTGTCGAATATTGAATCGCTCAAGGGTGGCTCGGGGGCAGACACTATCACCCTGGCCACCACCGTCACCGGTGCCGTGATTGACTTGGGTAGCGGCACAGACAGCCTGTCGCTAGCGAATGGCACCAACACCCTCACCGTGTCTGGCGCCGAAAACATCACTGGCAATTCGGGTGATGACAATGTGACCCTGGGTGCTGCGGTTACCGGCGGATCCATTGTCTTGGGCTCTGGCACCGATACCTTGACCCTGGCCAACGCGGCCAACACCCTGACCGTGGGCGCAGATATCGAAACCCTGATTGGCAATTCCGGGGCCGATGTCGTCAGCCTGGCGACTGCGGTAACAGGCCGCACCTATGACCTGGGTGCTGGTAGCGACCGCTTGATACTGGCCGATGGCACCAACCAGATTACTGCCGCCAATATTGAAACCGTCACGGGCGGCACTGGTGATGACAGCATCACACTGACGGCTGCTACCAGCGGTGGCTCCTTCAATCTGGGCAATGGCACCGACATACTGACCTTGGCCAACTTCAACAACACACTGAGCCTGAATGGCTCGGTCGAGACGGTAGTGGGGGGCAATGCCAACGACACGATTGCCTTGAGCACCACTGTCACTGGCGCCGTGTACAACCTTGGCGCCGGCACCGATACCCTGACCCTGCTGGCCACAGGCTCCGGCGCCAACTCCCTGGCACTCAATGGTGTGGAGTCGGTGCTGGGTGGTTCCGGCGCTGACACAGTCACCCTGACGACCCAGACCACCACGGGCAACTTCAACCTCGGCAGCGGTGCAGACACCCTGACCTTGGGCAACTTCAACAACACCTTGACGGCGACCGGTGTGGAAACCATCGTTGGCGACAACGGCAACGACACCGTCACCTTGGGCGCCGGCCTGTCTGGCGTCACCAGCCTGGTGCTGGGCGCGGGCATAGACATTTTGAATCTCGCCAACGCCGCCAACACCATCACGCTAGGCAGTGACATCGAAACCGTCACTGGCAACTCCGCCAACGACGTCATCACCCTCAATGCAGCGGTCAATGGCAACGTTTACGACCTGGGCGGCGGCACAGACGCGCTCAACCTTGCAGGAGCCGGCAATACGGTCACCGTCAGTGGTGTGGAGACCTTGACCGGCAGTTCCGGTGCGGACCTGGTGACCTTGACCAGTGCGCAATCCTCAGGCACCTATGACCTGGGCTCTGGCGTTGACGTGCTGACCCTGGCAGCCGGGGTGAATACCCTCACGGTGCGCAATACAGAAAGCATCATTGGCACCTCAGGGGTCAACACCATCACCCTGGGCACTTTGGCCACCAACGGCGAGTTTGACCTCGGCGCCGGTCAGGACAAACTGACTCTGGCCAATGGCACCAACAGCGCCACCTTGTCCAACATCGAGACGATCGTGGGTGGCTCAGGCGCTGACACCATCACTCTTGCGACCGCGGCCTCGGGTCTGAACATCGACCTGGGTTCGGGCACCGACATTCTGCAGCTCGGAGACTTTGCCAACACCCTGTCGCTGGGCAACAGCGTTGAAACCCTGCTGGGCGGCAACTTGGTGGACACCATCACCCTGACCTCCGCGGTATCGACCGGAACCATCAACCTGGGCGACGGCAGCGATAAGCTGGTCTTGTTCAATGCGGCCAATACCCTGACGGTTACCAATGTGGAAACACTGGTGGCCAATGCGGGTGCTGACTTCATTACCCTGGGCAATACCGTGACCGGCCAAACCTTCGACCTGGCAGCCGGTACAGACAAACTGACCCTGTCTGGCGCCGGTGCCAACACCTTGACGGCCAGCAACATTGAAACCATTGTGGGCCTCGCTGGCGATGACACTGTCACCCTGAGCGCAGCAGTGAGCGGTGCCAGCATCTCGCTGGGCGCGGGCACGGACACACTGATCTTGGCCACCACCGGCGCCAACACGCTCACGCTGAATACCGACATCGAAACCCTGGTGGCAGGCGGTGCCAATGACGTGATCACGCTCAGCGCCGCAGTCGCATCCCGCAGTTTCGACCTGGGGGCAGGCACGGACCAACTGACCTTGAGCGGCAACGGCAACACCGTCACCCTGTCCAACGTCGAAACCGTGACCGGCAGCAGCGGTGCCGACACCGTCACAATTGCCACCAACATGACTGCCGCCCTGGTGAACATGGGCTCGGGCGTAGACACCCTGGTGTTGGCCGCCACCTCCGGTGTTAATACCCTGGTGGTATCGAATGCGGAGACCATCACTGCCAACGCCAGCGATGACACCCTGACGCTGAGCACAGGCATGACCGGTGGCGTGATTGACTTGGGTGGAGGCGTCAACAAACTGACCCTTGCTGCCGTGGCCAACACCCTCACGCTGTCGAATACCGAGAGTGTTACCGGTGGCGCAGCCGACGACCGCATTACCTTCGGTACGCAAGTGACGGCTGGTAATTTCAACCTCGGTGGCGGTGTCACAGACACCCTCACTCTGGGCAACTTTGACAACACGCTCACCGCGCTGGGGGTCGAAACCATTGTGGGCAACGCCGGTGTGGACGACATCACGCTGGCCAATGCCGCGGCCGGTGGCTCGTTCAACCTCGGGGCCGGCAACGATGTCTTGCGCTTGTTCAACGGTCTGAACAACATCACCCTGACCAACTCGGTGGAGACCGTCATCGGCAACTCCGGCTCGGATGTGATCACCCTTGGCACCAACGGTGCGACGGGCAACCTCTACAACCTGGGCGCGGGGGCAGACTCCATCACCTTTGGCAACTTTGTCAACCTGGCGACCTTGGCCGGCGTGGAAACCATCACCGGTAACTCGGGCGCAGACACGATCACCTTGACCACACAAGCCGTCAACGCGTTGATCAACCTGAGCTCTGGCACCGACACGCTGAATCTGGCGAACTTTGCCAACACCGCCAGTGTGGCCGGCGTGGAAACACTCAACGGCAACGCCGGAGCAGACACCATCACCCTCACAGCTGCGCAAACCGCAGGCGTGTACGACTTGGGCGCAGGTATCGACAGGCTGATTCTGGCCGGCTCAGGCGTCAACACCCTCACCGTGATGAATGTGGAGAGTGTGTTTGGCGCCGGCGGCACAGACAGCCTGACCTTCACTGCAGGGCTGACAGGCAATGTGATCGATTTGGGCACCTCAGGCGACAAGCTCACCCTGAGCAACGATGGAAACGACTTCACGGCCTCCAACGTGGAAACCATTCTCGGAGGTACCGGCAACGACACCATCACCTTCGGCGCGGCGGTCACGGGCGTCACCAGCCTGACCGGTGGCGACGGGGTCGATGAGCTCCGACTTTTCAACGGCGCCAACTCGTTCACCCTCTCGGACGGCACGATCGAAACCATCACCGGCAATGCCTCGGCAGATGTGATCACCCTGACCGCGGCTGTCAACGGCACCACCTACAACCTGGCGGGCGGGCTGGACTCGTTGACCTTGGGCAACTTCACCAACAGCATCACCGCATCGGGCGTCGAGACTATCACCGGCAACTCGGGTGCAGATACGGTCACCTTGACCACGACCCTGTCCAACGGTGTGATCAACCTGGCAGGCGGCACAGACACGCTCAACCTGTCGAGTGGTGTCAACAGCTTCTCGGTCTCGGGTGTGGAGTTCTTGAACGGCAACAGCGGCAGCGACCGCATCACCTACACCACGGCGATCACCAACGCCACCGTCGACTTGGGTGGCGCGAGCGACACCTTGACCTTGGCAACCAGCGGCACCAATCAGGTGACGATTGTGGGCGTGGAAACGCTGATTGCGGGCGGCGCCAGCGACGACATCACGTTGGGTGAAGTCGCTTCGGGCATGACCTTCAACCTCGGCGCAGGCTCTGACATCTTGCGCTTGTCGGGCAACGGGGCCAACAATGTCACCGCCTCGGGTATTGAGAGCATCATCGGCGGGGCCGCAGACGACACGATCACCCTGGCGCTAGCGACTGTCGGTTCCCGATTGGACGGCGGCAACGGCGATGACAGCCTGATCGGCAGCAACGGTGCGGATATCTTGATCGGCGGCAGCGGTGCAGACCGCTTCATCTTCCGCGACACCCTGCAATCGAGCATGACCGTGTCGGACACCATCAACGACTTTGTGGTGGGACAAGACAAGCTCGTGTTCGAAGGCTTGGGCAACGGCACCTTCAGCATCGTGAGTAGCTTCAGTAATACAGGCAATGCACAGGCTACTTACGCCTATAACGGCGGCACGAGCACCGGTACACTGTTGATCGACTCTGATGGCAACGGTGCAGCGGACATGAAACTCACCCTGCTAGGAGGTTCCGCGGCGGCGCTCAGCGCTTCCGATTTCCAATGGACTTGAACACGCTCAATGGCCGGACGGCAATCGAAACAGGACACCGATGCACTGTTTGCCCAAGCCCTGTCACTGCAAAGTGCGGGGCGTGGTGATGCCGCCCGCGAGGCGTACAGCGCCGTCCTGGCGCTGGAGCCGGAGCATGCCAACGCCCTGAACAACCTCGGCATCCTGCACAACAGTGCAGGCCAGCACGAAGATGCGTTGGCACTTTTTGAGCGCCTGGTACAAGCCACCCCCCGCGATGCGCGCGCCCATGCCAACCGCGGCGTGGCGCTCAAAGCGCTGTCGCAATGGGAAGCCGCCGAACAGGCCTACCACGCGGCCTTGAAGGCGGACCCCGCTTTTCACTCTGCCCACAACAACCTGGGCAATCTGCATTACGCACGGGGCGACTTTGAAAAGTCGCTCACACATTTCGAGGCAGCGTGTGCCCAGCAAACCCATAACCCGGACTACCGCTTCATGCTGGCCAAGTGCCTGCTGGAGCTGCGCCAGATGGCGCGCGCCCGGGCCGAGCTGGAGCAGGTGTTGCGCGCCGAGCCCGGCCATGCCGACGCCTGGGGCACACTCGCCCGCTGGCAAGGCGAGCGGCACTGCATGCCCGAGGCGCTGGCCTGTTTTGAGCGCGGCATCGCGGTGCGGCCGGATTACGCGGGTCTGATCTACAACCGCGGGCTGGCAAGGCTGCTGGCCGGCGACCTGCCCGGCGGCTTTGCCGACTACGAGCGCCGCTTTGACGTGCCCGACTTTCCCTCCAAGCGGCTGCAGACCCCCAAGCCGCTCTGGCAGGGCCAGCCCTTGCCCGACCAGACCTTGCTCATCCACGCCGAGCAGGGCTTGGGCGATACCTTGCAGTTTTTACGCTATATCGCCCTCCTGCCCAAGCCTATCAAGCGGGTGCTGCTATTGATTCAGGAGTCTTTGACCTCGCTTCCGGTGCTCCCCGCCCATGTCGAGCTGGTCCACGAGGGGGCTCCGACGCCCCACTTTGATGTGGTCTGCCCGCTCTTGAGCCTGCCGCACCTGCTGGGCCCGCAGTTGCCCGGCACCGATGCGCTCAACATTCCGCAGACGATTCCCTACCTCGCGCTGGAACATGTGCGTAGCGCGGGCTGGGAGTCTCACTTTGCGCACAGCGGTTTGCGAGTCGGTCTGGTGTGGGCCGGTAACCCGAGCCATAAAAACGATGCCAACCGCTCGGTGGAGTTTGCAGCGCTTGCGCCACTCTGGGGTCTGGAGGGGGTGCACTTCTATTCGTTCCAGGTCGGTGCGCGCAGTGCCGACCTCGACTCGCTCACCCCCGAGCAACGCGCCAAGGTCACGGACATGGCGCCTTTGCTGCAGAACTTCGGCGATACGGCTGCTGCACTGGTGCATGTGGATTTGCTGGTGTGTGTAGATACCAGCATCTGCCATGTGGCGGGGGCTTTGGGTATTCCCGTGTGGCTGTTGATTCCGTGGATGCCGGATTGGCGCTGGTTGCTGCACCGTGAAGACTCCCCCTGGTACCCCAGCCTGCGCATCTTGCGCCAGCCGGCCTACCGGGATTGGGATTCGGTGCTGCACACGCTGGGCAAGGATTTGAAGGAGTTGGCCCAGCCGCAGTCGGCCGGCGGCAAGCGCCGCCAGCAAGCGGCCCATGCGCTGGTGGAGCAAGGGCGTGTGCTGCTGGAGCGCAATGAGCCGGCGCTGGCCCGCCCTGCCTTCTGGCAGGCCTTGCGCGAGTGCCCGACCCACGCCCGGGCTGCCAGTGCCCTGGCCATTGCGGCCTTCCGTGCAGGTGATACCCATGCCGCTCTCATGCTCGGTGCCCGCGCTTGCCGGCAAAGCCCCAACGATCCCGAAAACTGGTCGAACTGTGGCGCCTACCTCAAGGCGGTGGGAGACCTGCCCGCTACGCTCGCCTGTTTTGAGCGCGGCATCGCGGTGCGGCCGGACTACGCGGGCCTGATCTACAACCGCGGGCTGGCAAGGCTGCTGGCCGGCGACCTGCCCGGCGGCTTTGCCGACTACGAGCGCCGCTTTGACGTGCCCGACTTTCCCTCCAAGCGGCTGCAGACCCCCAAGCCGCTCTGGCAGGGCCAGCCCTTGCCCGACCAGACCTTGCTCATCCACGCCGAGCAGGGCTTGGGCGATACCTTGCAGTTTTTACGCTATATCGCCCTCCTGCCCAAGCCTATCAAGCGGGTGCTGCTATTGATTCAGGAGTCTTTGACCTCGCTTCCGGTGCTCCCCGCCCATGTCGAGCTGGTCCACGAGGGGGCTCCGACGCCCCACTTTGATGTGGTCTGCCCGCTCTTGAGCCTGCCGCACCTGCTGGGCCCGCAGTTGCCCGGCACCGATGCGCTCAACATTCCGCAGACGATTCCCTACCTCGCGCTGGAACATGTGCGTAGCGCGGGCTGGGAGTCTCACTTTGCGCACAGCGGTTTGCGAGTCGGTCTGGTGTGGGCCGGTAACCCGAGCCATAAAAACGATGCCAACCGCTCGGTGGAGTTTGCAGCGCTTGCGCCACTCTGGGGTCTGGAGGGGGTGCACTTCTATTCGTTCCAGGTCGGTGCGCGCAGTGCCGACCTCGACTCGCTCACCCCCGAGCAACGCGCCAAGGTCACGGACATGGCGCCTTTGCTGCAGAACTTCGGCGATACGGCTGCTGCACTGGTGCATGTGGATTTGCTGGTGTGTGTAGATACCAGCATCTGCCATGTGGCGGGGGCTTTGGGTATTCCCGTGTGGCTGTTGATTCCGTGGATGCCGGATTGGCGCTGGTTGCTGCACCGTGAAGACTCCCCCTGGTACCCCAGCCTGCGCATCTTGCGCCAGCCGGCCTACCGGGATTGGGATTCGGTGCTGCACACGCTGGGCAAGGATTTGAAGGAGTTGGCCCAGCCGCAGTCGGCCGGCGGCAAGCGCCGCCAGCAAGCGGCCCATGCGCTGGTGGAGCAAGGGCGTGTGCTGCTGGAGCGCAATGAGCCGGCGCTGGCCCGCCCTGCCTTCTGGCAGGCCTTGCGCGAGTGCCCGACCCACGCCCGGGCTGCCAGTGCCCTGGCCATTGCGGCCTTCCGTGCAGGTGATACCCATGCCGCTCTCATGCTCGGTGCCCGCGCTTGCCGGCAAAGCCCCAACGATCCCGAAAACTGGTCGAACACCGGTGCTTTTTTCAAAGCGGCGGGTGATTTGCAACGCGCCTTGCAGTGCCAGCTCACTGCCGTCCAAAGAGCACCCGGTAGTCCGCAGGCCCAAGCCAACCTGGGTAACACCTTGGGGGCCTTGCACCGCTGGCCGGAGGCCTTGGAGGCCACCCGCAAGGCCGTGGCTTTGGTGCCCGGCTCCAGCGAATACCTTTACAACCTGGGCATTGCACTCAAAGAAAACGGGCACTTCGACGAGGCCTTAAGCACCTTTCGAAAGGCACAGCAAATGGCCGGCGGGCATGTGCGTGCCGCATTGCACGAATCCCTGTTGGAACTGCTGACCGGCGACCTCGCGGCCGGCTGGCGCCACTACGAAAGCCGCTGGGCCCAGCCCGATACGAAAGAGGTGCGCCATTTCGCACAGCCCTTGTGGACAGGGCAGGAGATTGCGGGCCAGACCATTCTGGTCCACGCCGAACAGGGATTTGGCGACACCTTCCAGTTCTTGCGCTACCTGCCGCTGCTCGCCGCCCGCGGCGCCAAGGTCTTGCTGGTGGTGCAAAGCGATGTGGAAAGCCTGGCAGAGCGCGTCCAGGGCTTGGCACAGCTGGTGCCCAATGGCAGCGAGTTGCCGCCCTTTGACTGGCAGTGCCCGTTGCTGAGCCTGCCCATGGCCTTTGGCACCGTGCTGAAAACAGTCCCTGCCCCCATTTCTTACCTCAGCGCCGCCCCTGAGCGCACCACTACCTGGCGCCAAAAGCTGGGGCCAGCCCGCGCCTACCGGGTCGCGCTGGTCTGGGCCGGCAGGCCGACCCACGGCAATGACGCCAACCGCTCATTGGCACTGCACCACTTGGCCGCCTTGTTGCAGCTGGAGGGCGTGGAAGTGCTATCCGTCCAAAAGGGAGAGGCCGTTGAGCAAATCAAGGCCCTTGCACCCGGCTGCCACTTGCGCAACTTGAGCCCCGAGATTCAAAGTTTTGAAGACACGGCAGCCATCTTGAGCGAAGTGGACGAGCTCGTGACCGTAGACACCTCGGTAGCCCACCTCGCGGGCGGGCTAGGGTGCCAAGTGCGGGTGCTTTTGCCCCTTATTCCGGATTGGCGGTGGCTGCTCTCTCGGGCAGACTCACCGTGGTATCCCACTGCGCGCCTGTACCGCCAATCTGCCCGGGGAGCATGGGCAGAGCCGGTCGCGGCGCTGGTGGCCGATGTTGCCAAAGCTGCCCAGGCCCGCAAGCCCCAAACACCATGAACTACGTCAAACGCCCGTCGCCCTTTGTGATCCTGTCCACCAGCCAAGGCACGCTGATCACCAACAAAAACGACTACCGCATGATCGACGCCACCCGCGGCTACGGCGTCGGCTGGCAGCTGTTCAACCAAGGCTGCTTCGACCCGGACGAAGTGGGCGCTGCCATCAAGCTGCTCAATATCCGCCACAAGTTTTTTGGCGATGGAGTCGTGGGTCTGGACTGCGGCGCCAATCTGGGCGTGCACACCGTCGAGTGGGCCAAGGCCTTATATGGCAGAGGCAGCGTGATCGCCATCGAAGCGCAAGAACGCATTTACTACGCGCTGGCCGGCAATATTGCCATTAACAACTGCTTCAACGCCCGGGCGATCCACGGCGCCATCGGCTCCGAAGTCGGTGAGCTTGAGATCCCCGTGCCCGACTACCTGCAGCCGGCCAGTTTTGGCAGCCTGGAGTTGCGCCAGACGGCCAAAAGCGAGTTTATCGGCCAGACCATCCATGCCGAGCGCAACCAGAAGGTGCGGATGTTGACCATCGACTCGCTGAACCTGCCACGGCTGGACTTCATCAAAATCGATGTGGAAGGCATGGAGCTGGAGGCTCTCGCCGGCGGGCGTGCCACTATCGAGCGGCACAAGCCGGTCATGTTGATCGAGTCGATCAAAACCGACAAAGCAGCGCTGTTGAAATTCCTCGAGGAGCACGGTTACCAGACCTTCCCGATGGGCATCAATGTGTTGGCGGTGCACAGCACCGACCCCACCCGCGAACAAATATCGGTACAAAGCTGAGCCGGCGCCATGGCCTACCTGTCATTCACCCGCAACTTTGAAGACGTCATGATCAACCGCGCACTGGGCGCGGTCGACAAAGGCTTTTATGTGGACGTGGGTGGCTACATGCCCATCTCGGACAGCAACACCTGCGCCCTGTACCAACGCGGCTGGCGCGGCATGGTGGTCGAGCCGCAGGCGCGCCTTCACCCGCAATGGGCCAAACACCGGCCCGAAGACATCCTGGTCGGGGCGGCGGTGGGCGAGGCCGATGGCGAAGTGACCTTCAACGAATTCCCGTGGAACGACCAGGCGGCCACCATCGCCCCCGAGATTGTGGCCATGCACCAGCGCGAGGGGCGCGAGGTCAAAAGCTACAACGTGCCCTTGGTCACCCTCAACAGCTTGCTCGAAAAACACCGCCCGCAAGGCGAGGTTCACCTGCTGAGCATTGATGTGGAAGGCGCTGAAAAGTCGGCATTAAACGGCTTGGACCGCAGCCGCTTCCGGCCTTGGCTGATCGTGCTGGAAAGCGTGCTGCCCAACCGGCCCCAGGCCAACTACGGTGAATGGGAGCACCTGCTGCTCTCTACCGGCTACGAGTTTGTGTATTTCGATGCGGTCAACCGCTTTTACCTGGCCCAAGAGCACCTGGACCTGCGTCAACATTTCAGCTACCCGCCCTGTGTGTGGGACAACTTTGTCGACCACCGCCTTCACCACGCGCAACAGCTGGCAGCCCAAGCGCAGGGTGAACTGGCCCAGCTCAAGGCCCGCTTGCGGGAACTTGCCGGCTGAGTGCGTCGCTCAGGCGAGCGACCACCCCCGGCCAGCCGCCACTGGCGTCTTGCCGGAACAGGCGCATCCCCGGATACCAAGGGCTGTCGTAGCGCCCCAGCAACCAGCGCCAATCGGGGCTGTAGGGCAACATCAACCAGACCGGTTTACCCAACGCAGCCGCTACATGGGCCACTGAGGTGTCCACCGCAATCACCCAGTCCATGTGCATGATCAAAGCGGCCGTGTCTGCAAACGAGTGCAGCGAGTCAGCCCACAGCTGCACACCCTTAGCCGCGGGGTCCCACACCAGATCGGCCGGGCGGAACTCCTTCTGCAGGCAGTGAAACTCCGCCGGCACCGCCAGCAAAGGGGCCAGCTGCACAAGCGACATGGTGCGGTTGTGGTCATTTTTGTGCTCCGGCCTGCCGGACCACACCAGCCCCACCCGTTGTCGCCGGGGCGGCCCCAGCCGGCGCCCCCATTCGGCGACCAACTCCGGGTCGGCAAACAGATACGGCACATGAGCGGGCACCGACTCTGGGCCGGTTTGCAAAGCCCGCGGAAGACTCAGCAGCGGGCAATGGTAGTCAAACGGCGGCAAGGCATCCCCGTGGCGAAGCCACACATCCACACCAGCCAGCGAATGCAGCAAAGGCAGCAAGGGGGCTTGCACCTCCATCAAGACCCGTGCCCCCATGGCCTTGAGTTGAGCGGCGTAGCGGCAAAACTGCACCGTGTCCCCCAGCCCCTGCTCCGCATGCAAAAGAATCGTTTGGCCCGCGAGGCTCTGCGCCCCGGTCCAGAGTGGCGCGGTGAAATGGCGCACCGCTGATTGGAGTTGCTCGGTTTTCCAGCGCCATTCGTAATGCGCAAACCCTTCGTCGAACTCGCCTCGCAGCAAATGACAAATGGCCAGATTCAGGTGTGCCCCGCTGCATTCCGGATCGAGGGACAAGGCGCGCTGGTTCATGGCCATGGAGCCGTCGAGATCCATCATTTCTTTGAGCAGCGTGGAGCAGTTGACCAGCGCATCCAAGAAATCAGGCTCCAGCGCAATGGCTTGCTGGTAGCTTTGCAGCGCCTCCTGCATACGCCCCATGCGCTTGAGCAAGACGCCGCGGTTAGACCATGCCTGCGCATAGGCGGGCCGCAGCGCAATGGCGCGCTCATAGGCGGCCAGTGCCTCAGGAAACGCATCCAACTCACGCAATGCATTGCCACGGTCCAGACAGGCAACCGCCATATCCGGCTGGCACTGCAAAGCCCGGTCAAAAGCCACAACCGCGTCTTGCCAGCGCGACACATCGTGATAAGCCAGCCCCAGGCCATGCCAACTGTGGGCATAGCCGGGCTGAAGGTCCAAAGCCCTGCGGTAAGAGTCCACTGCCAGCAGGCTTTCGCCGGTGTCCCGCAGGGCGTTTCCGCGGTTGCCCCAGGCTTGGGCGAAATCAGGTTGCAGAGCAACTGCCCGGTCGTAACAGGCCAATGCCTCTTGGGGCCGCCCCAAGGCGCGTAGCACCAAGCCGGTGTTGGACAGCACCGCGCCATGATCCGGCTGCAAGCGCAGTGCGCTCTCCAGAAGAACCAGCGCCAAGGCATGTTGCCCCATGCGATGTTGGGTGAGCCCGCGCAAGTGAAGCGCCTCCACATGGCCCGGGGAGCACGCCATCAGGCGCTCCAACACACCGTCGGCCGCGGCATAGTCTGCTTTCGCAAAGTGCTGTACGGCTGTTTGCAGCAGCGTGTCTACCGTGGCGGCATGGGCCGGCTGCAGTGCAGGCATGGGAGTCGGGTCAGGGGGTGCCGCGGTTGGGGCTCAGCAGCTCGTCGATGTAAGACACCACCGAGTCCGCCGGGACGCCTGCCTTGTTGAACAAGCGCAAGCGCTGAAAGATATGGTCGTAGCGGGCTTGGGCCAAGTCGCGCTGTGCCTGGAACACCTTGCGCACGGCCTCGAGCACATCGGCATTGGTGCGCAAGCCGGAAGCCTGGCCCTTGAGTGTGCCCTCCAGCGCCACACGGCTGGCATCGAGCACATCTTCGTAGGCCAGCAACTTGGAGTTGCCGGTTTGAATGATCTGGTAGAGCCGGCTCACCTCCACCTCGAGGTTGCGCTTCTCATTAAGCCACTCGGCTTCTGCCTTGGTTTTTTCGGCCAAAGCCTGTGTCACCGCGGCCTTGACGGCACCGCCGCTGTAGATCGGGATATTGAGCTGCAAGCCAATCGCGCTTTGGTTAACCGACTGGTTCAAGCTGCTGATCGACTCATTGCGGCTGTTCGACACGCTGGCCACCAGATCCAGGCGCGGCATATGGCCGGCATTGCTGCGGGCCACCAAGGCATCGGCAGCCTCCACCAGGTAGCGCTTGGCTTGCACGTCCGGGTTGGCGCTCACCGCCTTGTCCTGCCATTCCTGCAGACCCGCAGGCACCAGCGGCGGTGGTGAAAATTCGTCTTCGAGGCGCACCACCAATGGTTGGGGTACGCCTGTCATGGCCTCGAGGGTGTCCCGGGCGCTCATCATCTGGTTCTTGGAGTCTGCCCACTGCACCAGCGTCAGGCTCAGGTTCGCGCGGGCCTCGGCCACTTCGGTACGGGTGCCTTCGCCCTGTTCAAACCGGCGGCGCATCAGATTGCGCTGAGCCACGGTGGCATGCACTTGGGCATGCAGCGACAGAAATGCATCTTCTGCCAACATGCGCTGCAAATAGGCTACCGCCAAACGGTCCACCAGCTCTGCCTTGCGGGCTACAAAAGTGGCTTCGGCGTTGCCGACTTGGGCATTGGCTTGCCGGACCCGGGCTGTGCCTTCGAGGTTGAGCAAGGGCGCACGCAAGCTGATGCTTTGCACCGGGGCCCGGTAATCCAGGTTGTTGGTTTTGGCACTGCTGCCGGCTACGTCGTACTGCTGGGTGCCCTGCACCACAGTGTCAGTAATGGACGCATTAACCGTGGGCAACACGCCGCTGCGCGCCAATGGCAAGGCCTGTTGACCCGATGCGAGGGTCGCTTTGGCGGACTGAAAGCGGGCATCGTTCTCCAGCGCGGCACGGTAGGCTTTTTCGAACTCGCCGGCATGCACCGCAGGCCAGACGGCGCAGAGGGCCAGACCGATCAGCGCAACACGGCGCAAGGCAAAGGGCAAAAGGGGCGAACGTGTCATGGCTCTATGAGTGCCCGGTGCATCCGGTCTGCCAATGGCTTGAGCAAATAGCTCATGAAGGTGCGCTCCCCTGTCTTGATGAAAACATCCGCCGGCATGCCGGCCTTGACTTCCTGACGCTGCAGTTTTTGCATGCCATCGGGTGTGACTTCAATGACCAGCTTGAAGTAACTGGCATTCTGCCTTGAATCAGTGGCGGCATCGGCCGCGACCTGCACGAT
Source organism: Comamonadaceae bacterium OS-4 (assembly GCA_027924025.1). Taxonomy (GTDB): domain Bacteria; phylum Pseudomonadota; class Gammaproteobacteria; order Burkholderiales; family Burkholderiaceae_C; genus Allorhodoferax. Next base: position 595,947 of record AP026970.1, on the reverse strand, counting down.
GCGGCCCCCAATCCTTGGCGTGGTGGCCTGATTCAACGCACTGAACAAGATTCCCACCTCCATGCCCGGCTTGACTTTGTCAATCAGGTGGGTAGCCAGAGGGGTTTCGATGCGCAGGACGTCGTCTTTAGGAAATATCTCCATCAGAGGCATGCCGTTGCTGACCACGCCCCCAACGGTGTGGACGCTCAGGCTCATGACTGTTCCACTCACAGGGGCCCGCACTTCGGCGTTGCGCACCTCGAACTCCAGACCGCGCAGCCGGCCCTCCAGCGTTGCCGCCTCACGCTGAACATCTGACAACTGGGACTCGATATCCTTGCGCTGCTCTTGCTGCCGTGCAGCTACGCGGGCACGCCCCTCGGCAATCGCCTGCCGGGTCTTGCCCGCGCTGTTGAGGTCTTCCGCCACGCCGCCTTGGATGCTGGCGTACAAGCGCTCCTGCTCAGACACCCGGTTGCGCGGGAAAAAACCATCGTCCGCCAAAGACTTCTGGTTGCGCAACTCTTCACGCAACATGCGGCTTTGCGACTCCTTGGAAAACTTGGCGGCCTCTTGCCCTTGCACCTGGAACTCCAAGCCGCGCAAGGCGGCCTCCATGCTTTGGAGTTCATTCGCCCGCAATTGCCTGCGGGACTCCAGCAAACGGCTTTGCAAGGCCATGACCTCCATCACCCGTGTGTCTTCTCCCAGCTCCAGCAAAGCAGGAGGAAAATCGATCGTCGATCGCCCTTGTTGCTCGGCCTCCAGGCGTGCTTGGGTAGCCAGGGCCACGAGCCATTGCCCTTGCACGATGCTGAGTTGTGCCCGGGCGCTGGTGTCATCCAGCCGGACCAATACTTGCCCCGCCTGCACTTGGGCGCCATCCCGCACCAAAATTTCGGCTACTTTGCCGCCTGTCAGGGGCTGCACCAACTTGCGGCTGCCGCTGACCACCACGGTGCCGGACGAGGTCACCGCCGCATCCAGCGGCGCCAGGGTGGCCCACGCCATGAACCCGCCAAAGCCGAATAAAAGCAATAACCAGCCCCAGCGGATGGGGCGGGCGTCATTCAGGTCCACCGATACGGTAGAGCCGAAGGGGGCGTTTTGGAGCGTGCTACTCATCTCAATCACCGAACTTCAGATTGAATGGCGGCATGCCAGTAGCCCCCTCGGGGGCTGCGGGAGCAGGTGGAGCCAGAGGCGCAGCAGTTGCAGCGGCAGGTGCAGGTTTCGCCGGGGCTGCTTCAGTGGGTGCCGCGGTCACTGCAGGTGGCTGGCGGTTCACCAGTACCGGAGGGGTCATTCCGCGCGGCGGGCCTGCGGAGTTGGCGGCCGCCGGGGGTGCCGGCGGCGGCTCCATCGGCCGGCCGTTGAGTGCAGCCAAGACCTCTTCACGCGGCCCATAGGCCGCCACAGTGCCTTCGCGCAAGACCAACAGTTTGTTGGCCGCGCCCAGCGCCGACGGCCGGTGGGTGATGATGACCGAGGTCCGCCCGCGTGAGGACAGGTCCTTGATGGCGTCTGTCAATGCCTTTTCGCCCGCGTCATCGAGATTGGAATTAGGCTCATCCAGCACCACCAGCACCGGGTCGCCGTAGAGCGCTCTGGCAAGGGCAATACGCTGACGCTGCCCGCCGGACAACGCCGCACCCGCTGCGCCGACCGGTGTGTCGTAGCCCTGGGGCAGACGCAAGATTTGCTCATGAAAACCTACCCGCTGTGCCGCGACGACGACCTGCTGGGGGTCGATATCGCCAAACCGGGCAATGTTCTCGGCCACCGTACCATCAAACAGCTCAATGTCCTGAGGCAGGTAGCCAATGAACGGGCCCAGCTCCTGCTTGTTCCAACGGAACAAGTCCGCCCCGTCCAGCCGCACCGTGCCGGAAAGTGCCGGCCAGATCCCCACGAGCAAGCGGGCCAGGGTCGATTTGCCCGCGCCACTGGCACCGATGACGGCAACTGCATCACCTGCCTGGATCTGAAAACTGATTTGTTTCAGGATGGCCGCACGCCCACCCGGTGCCGCAGTGACGACATTCTCAAAAGCAATCTGCCCGTTAGGCGCGGGCAACGACATGGACGGAGGCCGTGGTGGAAAGGCCTGCAGCATCTCCCGCAATCGCTGGTAGGCACTGCGCGCTGCGGCTAGTGAAGCCCAATTGCCCACCAGCCCCTCGGCGGGCGCCAGCGCGCGGCTGGTTAGCAGCGAGACGGCAATCATCATGCCGCCGGTCATCCGCCCCTCCAGCACCAGCAGGGCCGCGAGCCCCAACGACAGAGATTGCATGGCCATGCGCACGAAGCGGGTCAAACTCTCCATGACGGCTGCGCGGTCACTCGCGCGGGCCTGCAGGCCGATTTCTTGGGTGTGCTGCCCCTGCCAGCGGCGCTGAATAGGGCCCAGCATGCCCATGGCTTCGATGACCTCCACGTTTTGCAGGTGGCTGCTGAGTTCGCGTTGGGACTGCATGTTGTACTTTTGCGCCTCTTCCAGGGCGGCTTTGGCCAACTTTTGATTCAGCCAGGTAATGGCAACCAGCACCAGCGCCCCGGCCAGGGTGAATGCCGCAGCCTCCGTGGAGAACGACGCAATGATCAGGAAATACAGCGGGGCCCAAGGCGCATCAAATACGGCAATCAAACCCGGGCCGGTCAGCGTTTGACGCAGGGTGGTCAGGTCATGCAGGGGTTGGGTGCTGCTGTTGCCGGGCTGACGCAGCATGCGCTCATAGGTCGCGCCCAAAACCCGCAAGCCCATCAAATGGTCCAGCCGGGCGCTCACCCGCACCAGCACCCAGGCGCGGATCGTCTCCAGCGCTGCCATGAACAAAAAGGCACCCACCACCAACAAGGTGAGCACCAGCAAGGTGGTTTCATTGCGGCTGCCCAACACCCGGTCGTACACCTGCATCATGTAGAGCGAAGGCGCCAACATCATCAGGTTCAAGAACCCGCTGAACACCGCCACCGTCACAAACGCCGTGCGGAGCTGGCGCAGCGCGTGCCTCAGCTCGTCAGGGGGTGCAGAAGGGGTGTAAGCCATGAAGGGGGGAGTACAGATAGAGCCGGTTCGGCCACCATCTTACGTACGCACCCTCGAGCCAAGGCGCGAAACAGCGCCTGAAAAACCGCGGTTTTCTAGTGCAGAAACTGGCGCTGACCTTCGAAACGCTGCTCGAAATGCGCGAGCCAAGGCTCGGCCAAGTAGCGGATCTGGGCATCGTTGTGAAGAATACGCTGCATGATGCGCGTTTTCTCTGCCCTGGCCGCGGCGTCGAGCTCTTCGCTGCGGGCCCGTTGGCGGAGTTGCTCGATAAGCACTGCGCAAGCCCCTTCGAAGCGCATCACACCGTCCCAGTCTTCAGCCTTGGCGGCCTCCAACATTTTGGCGCTACTGTCTTCGATGGCTTTGTAAAAGTCGATCAGCATTTGTGGCATGACAAGGACCCCGCGCATCAGACTGGCTGCAAATATGCAGGACCTTGACCGTTGATTTGCTTCCATCCGCTGGCGACAGGCTCTATAACGCGCTGCACCTCTTCGAGGATGGCAACGTCACTGCGGATATTGGCAATCGTGAGGCGCTGCACACAATAGGTGTACAGGTCGTGCAAGTTGCGGGCGAGTTCGCCGCCGTCTTGCAGGTTCAGAGGAGCAATCAAGCCCTCTTCAAAAATGCGGACTGCGTGGTTGATGTGTTTGCATTTGCCGGGCACATCACCATTCTGGATGGCCACCCGTGCACTACCCAATGTTTGCTGCAGTGCATCAAACAAGAGCACCACCAACTTGTGGGGATCTGCATTGTCAACACTGGTCTCAATGCCTACACGCTTGTAAGCAGAGGCGGAGCGGGAGCTGACGGAGGTAAACATGCTGCAATTCCTTGAGGAGATGTTTTAGTTATCGGCAGTTCCCTCGGCAACTCAAGTTTTTCTCCCCCGGAAAAGCAGGGGTTTTCAGTTCGTCGACTTGTTCCAGGTGGTGACTTGCTGGGCCACGTAATTATTGAGTGCTGTCAGACTCGCCATTTTGGTGTCCAAAGCACTGTACTGTTTTTTCAAACGCTCTTCCACCAGGGTCGCGCGGTTGCTGATTTTGGTTTGTTCGGTCGAGTTGGTGTCGATCGCCTTTTTCACCGCATTGGTCTTGTTGGTGACCGCACCGGAGGCTGAGAGCAGGCCGTTGGCAAAGTCTTTGATGCGCACGCCAAAGCCATTGGTACTGTCGGTCCCGCCAAAGTTAGTGAACAGCTTTTGGGTATTTTCAACATCGGTGAAAGCCGCCGTCAGTTTGGTGCTGTTCAACACCAATGCACCGCCCAACTGGGCGGTGATACCGACATCGGCCAAACGGGAAAACGTGGATCCGGTGTTATTGACCGAGCTCAAGAGCCCCCGGAACGCGCGTTGCAAGCCAGTGGTCGCAGAGTCCCCCTGCAATGGACCGGCGGTTTTACTCGCGGGGTCGTAGGCAGTGGCATCTGACAAGGTGGCATTCAGCGCGTTGTAGGCGGTGATGAAGTCTTCGATGTTTTTCTTGATAGATGCGGTGTCCTTGGCCACCACCACCTCCACGGGCGCGGTGGTGACTTGATTGACATTGAGGGTTAAACCCCCGATCACATCCGTCATCGTATTTTTCGAGGAGGTAACTGCTACACCATTGATAGTGGCCTCTGCATTTTGTGCAGGCTGGTTTTGCGTCATGTTAGCGCTGGCCAGGCGCGACAAATTGCTGCCGACTCCGCCTCCTTCGGTGGCCGTGACAGTGAATGCACCCGCACTGCCGGTATCTGTCGCACGCAAAATCAAATTCACCTTGCCAGATCCATCGGTCAACACGCTGGCGGAGACGCCCAGCCCGGAGGTCGCATTGATTTTGTTGGCAATTTGCGCAAGCGTCCCTTGGCCGGGGGTGATCGTGATGTCGACTGCCGCTTTGGTGCCCACCTGAATGCGCAAGGTACCGTCACCAATTTGCTCAGTGGCAGCGGGCAAAGGCGTGGCCGTAGGCCCTGTCGGCAGGGAGAGAGACTGGGCCTTCGCCAGTTTTTGTACTTCCACACTGTAGGTGGCGGTGGCAGCTCCGGTCGATGCACTGACACCGAGCGCCGCGGTGTTGGAGGAGCTGGCGGTTGTGCCTTTCCAGTTCAAGACACTGCCAAGTTTGGTGGCCGCAGTCACGACCGAAGATATCTGCGATTGAATGGTCCCCACGGCAGAGAGTTGTGTCTGGAGGTTCGTCGCCCTGGTTTGCAACGCTTTAAGCGGCTGCTTTTCCAGCGCCGAAAGCTGGGAAATGATGCTGGTAACGTCCAGCCCGCTGCCCAAACCCGTTGATGAAATTGCCATACCGTGCCTCCAGACTGATGCCAACCACGATTATGGTGAGGCAATTCAATCTCTAAAGACCTAAGTAATCGGCAATCACCGCCCAAACTCAAGAGCGCTGCCCCATAAAAAAAGCGACAACCGGATAAGCGGTTGTCGCTCTGGGGCGAACCGAGCAGCCCGAGGGCTGCCTGGTGCGCTTTTTAACGCAAGAGAGCCAAGACGCCCTGTGGCAACTGGTTCGCCTGGGCGACCATGGCGGTACCTGCCTGCTGCAGGATCTGGGCACGGGACAGGTTGGCAGTTTCAGACGCGAAGTCTGCATCCTGAATGCGCGAACGGGATGCGCTGGCGTTTTCAGAGGTCACCGCCAAGTTGGACACGGTGGACTCAAAGCGCGACTGGATCGCACCGAAGTCAGCACGCTGGCTGTTCACAGTTGCCAGTGCTGCATCCGCAACCTTGAGGGCCTTGGTAGCGCCATCCACCGTGGTCAAGTCAATTTTGCTGACCGTATTCAGCACGGATGCTGTGCCCGCGTTGAACAGTGCAGAGGTGGACGCAGCGTCGACCGAATAGCCTTTTTCCGACGACAACTCGACAGAACCGACTGTCGATGCAGAGGCTCCAGCAGCCAGGGCAGCAGTCGCCGCAAAGGCGAGTGTTGCGGATGCCGTATCCCGCGAAGCCAGAGTGCCGGCAGCCGTTGCTGAGTTGTTGGTAATTGTGATGTTGTCGCCTGCTGCACTCGTAAGCACCAGGCCATCTTTCGCGGCATTCAACGCGGCCGTAATACCTGTGGAACCAGACACCTCGTTAAAGGCACTGACCGCAGTGGCGAGTCCGGCGGCATCATTGGATGCAATAGTGAAGGAAATGTTGGATGCGGTAGCCGATGCACCCTTTACGGCCAGAGCAACAGTTCCGGTGATGGTGCCGAACTTCAGTTCAGAGATGTTGATTGCAGCCGCAGTGACACCCGTGTCTTCGGTGACACCATTGATGGCAGCAGCAGCAGAGCCTGCACTGCCACCCGTACCCAAGGTCACTGTTGCAGACTTCGCACCATTGATCACAATCGTGCCGGCCAAATCGGTAGGCGTAGCAGTTGCTGTACTGGCGACGTTCTCAGAGCTTGCGAGCTGAGCGCCGTAGTTGTTGGTGCGGAAGTTGCCGGTAGTCGTAGTGATCGTTTGATTTGCGTTAGCGCCCACTTGGAAAACAGAAGTGCTGGCACTGCCATCCAACAGGTTTTTGCCGTTGAATTGGGTGGTCGTCGCGATACGGTCCAATTCAGCAACCAGCTGGTTGGCTTCAGCATTGATCGCCTTGCGATCGCTGGCGCTGTTGGTGGCGTTGGCAGACTGAACGGCCAATTCACGTACACGCTGCAAGATGTTGCTGGAGGAAGACAACGCGCCTTCAGCGGTTTGCGCCAAGGAGATACCGTCATTGGCATTGCGGGACGCTTGGTTCAAGCCGCGGATTTGCGAGCTGAAACGCTCGGAAATCGCCAGACCAGCCGCGTCGTCCTTGGCACTGTTGATGCGCAAGCCCGAAGACAGGCGCTGCATGGAAGTGGACAACGACGATTGCGAACTGGTCAAGTTGCGCTGTGCGGTCAACGAGTTGATGTTGGTATTGATGGTGGAAGCCATTTTGGTAACTCCTTAAAAAGACTCACTAAATCCGGCGGAATGCCGATCTCAACGCCAGCATTGCTGCTGACACCATGACCGGCGCACCCCAGGAGATGCCTTCCGGACGACGAGCCCGTTATGAACCCGTTGGTTTTGTTTTCGGGAGTTCTCAAAAAAACTTTAGGTGAATCCGTAACGGCCTGCGCATAACACGCTGCATTTGCCCGGAAAAATCGATTAGCCGGGCATCTACCCATCAATTCCGAGAATTAAGGGTTTACCCCTATAAAGATTCCCAATACCGAATGGATATGGCCGCTTTTCCGGCCGCTTATTGCGTTTTTGCCAAAAACGCGAATCTCCAGAATTCATCCCATCGTTACTGATTGTCTGCAGGTACGCAGGCTTTGCAATCGGCGGCGACGCCGGTTCATTCTTTTTAGGAGTTTCGCAATGGCCTCAACTATCAACACCAATATCCAGTCGCTGACTGCACAGCGCAATTTGTCGATGTCCCAAGCGTCTTTGACGACATCCATGCAACGCCTGTCTTCGGGCTTGCGCATCAACAGCGCCAAGGACGACGCGGCCGGCCTCGCCATCACCGACCGCATGACCTCGCAGATCCGTGGCCTGAACCAGGCAGCACGCAATGCCAATGACGGCATTTCCCTGGCGCAGGTCGCGGAAGGAGCGCTGGGCAGCACATCGAGCAACTTGCAGCGTATCCGCGAACTGGCGGTGCAAGCCGCCAACGGCACCAACAGTGCCAGCGACCGACTGGCTTTGCAACAAGAAGTGATGCAACTCACCACAGAGATTTCACGCGTGGGCAGCCAAACTGAATTCAATGGCTTGAAGTTGCTGGACGGCAGCTACACCACCCAGCAGTTCCAGGTGGGCGCCAATGCCAACCAAACCATCGGCGTGAGTGTCACCAGTGCACGTGCCGTAGACATGGGCAACAACGCAGTCAAGTCCTCCACCACGGCACCCAGCCTTGCGACTGCTGCAGTCGGCCCTTCGCTGGCCGGAGCCGCCAACGGCTTTTTGTCGCAAACCCTGACATTGGCAGGCAATGGCACCGTCAACACCATACCTGCCAGCGGCGCCTTAGCCGCGGGCAGTAGTGCGAAAGCGATCGCGACCGCGATCAACGCTTTTACGGCACTGAGCGGGGTCACTGCGGTGGGTACCACCAAAGCGACGATCTCTGGCGTATCGCTGGGCTCGGTGCAGTTCCAGCTCCAGGGCAGCAATCTCCCACCGGAAACTCCGATCACTGTCTCGGCCACCATCAACAACACCAGCGACCTCGCACCTTTGGCCCAAGCCATCAATGCGCAGAGTGGATCCACTGGGATCACGGCAGTAGCGGACAAAACAGGCAAGCTTGTCTTGACCCAAGCAGACGGAGATGACATCAAAATCTTGAACATGAATGCGACCGGCGGATTGGCCGGAGCGACCATGATTGGTGAAGATGCGGTCACTCCCGTCACATTTCTGCCCGTCGGTGGTACCGCCACTCCGCCAACCAGCGACCTCGCAGTTGCCGTAGGGGGCAAAGTCGCCCTGAACTCGTCCACAGGATTCACCCTGACCAGCACCGACGCCACAGGCACGCTGATCGCCGGCGGAAGCCAAGGCAGTGCGCTCTCGTCCGTCGCAAAAATCGATATCAGCACCCAAGATGGCGCCAACGCAGCACTCTTGGTAGTAGACGGCGCTTTGGCATCCATCAGCGCCAACCGTGCACAGCTGGGTGCGGTGCAGAACCGGTTCCTGACGACGATCGAGAACTTGCAGACCAACAGCGAAAACCTGTCTGCCTCACGTTCGCGTATTCAAGATGCAGACTTTGCGATGGAAACCGCCAACCTCTCGCGCACCCAGATCCTGCAACAGGCCGGCACTGCAATGGTGGCCCAGGCCAACCAGTTGCCACAGGGCGTGCTGCAGTTGCTGAAGGGCTAAGACGGGGGCCCTCCCCGACTTAGGCCGCTTCATTGACTTCCGCTGTGCAAACGCGCGCTCCCGCGAGCGGGCCTGCACACGTTCCATTCGCATTCCGCACTTAAGTTGGTAACTCGCGTGCCGATAAAGGTGCAGAGCCACCCTGTTGTGGCGAGCCTCTCTTCGTTGTGATCTGGCCCATGTAGGCATTTTTCCTACACAGTGTTCCGGCAGCACTGACACGCGGATTAGACGAATTCCGATTTAAGTTCTTCGCCCCCCCGCACAGAATTCGCTCCATGGTGATTCAAACGAATCGCCCCCACTCAGGAGCTGAATCATGCGTAACGAACAAATCCTCGCCGAGATCCGCGAAGCCAACATGACCTACCTCATGCTGGCGCAAACCCTCATCCGTCAAGACAAAGCCGAAGCCCTGTTCCGCTTGGGCATGTCGGAAGAAGCTGCCGACATGATCGGCGCACTTTCCCCCGCCCAGATCATGCGGATTGCCTCGGGCAACATGCTGCTGTGCCGCTTCCGTGTCGATGACGACATCGTCTGGAACCTGCTGACCAACCACTCGGTCAACAAAGTGGACAACGACGCCACCACCAAGCTGCACGCCAGCATCCTGATGGCCGGCCGCTTCGCCGAAGCCGTCTGACCCCACCCAAGCCCGAACCGATTTAGTCCAGGAGCAGCACCATGGCAACCCAGAAAAGTGTTTTGAACGATTCCAAGCAAGTGGAACGCGCAGTGTCTTTGATTCAGCTGGGCGCGCGCCTGCAAGTGCTGGAGAGCGAAACCGAGTTGTCGTATGAACGCCTGCTCCGCCTGTACAAAGAAGTAGCAGGCCGCTCACCGAGCAAAGGCCAACTGCCTTTCTCGACTGAATGGTTCCTGACCTGGCAGCCCAACATCCACGCATCCCTCTTTCAGAACACCTATGAGTACCTGACCAAGGTCAGCGCCATGGAAGACATTGACGCGATCATGGCGGCCTACCGTCTCTATACCGAGCAAATTTCTGCCTGCGGTGTAGAGCCTTTGCTCTCGATCACCCGGGCCTGGCGCCTGGTGAAGTTCATTGACAACAACATGCTCTCCATGACCAAGTGCTCCAAGTGCGGTGGACACTTTGTTTCTGAAGCCTATGAGAACTCGCGTCATTTTGAGTGCGGCCTCTGCAGCCCCCCTGCCCGCGCAGGAAAAGGTGCTTCCACCGGTGGCATACTGCTCCACTAAGCTATTAATTTGATAGCGCTTGATGCAAGCAAGTATTGGGCTAGAGACCTATTGACGACATAGTCAAACAAAGCACTATGGCGGACGATATGATCCTACTGGGCCCTAAAAGCCCCGCTGTTCAACCCTTGAGGCCCAAGACCTCCCTGTCACAATAAAACTATGTTTGTAATCGTCGGTTGGCTTGTTTGTTTGGGCTGCGTGTTCGGCGTTTATGCCGTGCACGGCGGGAATATGGGCGTGATCCTCAAGGCGCTGCCTTTTGAGATGATCACGATTGGAGGCGCGACGATTGGCGCCTTCATCGCCAACAACCAGATGAAGGTCATCAAAAAGACCATGGCGGGTCTGGGGGCCTGCTTCAAAGGCAGCAAGTACACCAAGGCACGTTACATGGAGTTGCTGGCGCTGCTCTTTGACATTCTTCAGAAGGCCCGTAAAGAAGGCCTGATGGCGATTGAAAAAGATGTCGAAGAGCCAGAGCAATCCGAGATTTTCAAGAAGTACCCGACCGTGGGCTCCGACCACCATGTCGTGGAATTCATCACCGACTATCTGCGCATGATGGTCTCAGGCAACCTGAATGCCCACGAGATCGAGTCCATCATGGATGGCGAGATTGATACTCACCACCACGAAGAACACTCGGCTGTTGCAGCAATCCAGCGCATCGCGGGTGGCTTGCCTGCCTTCGGTATCGTGGCTGCGGTGCTCGGTGTGGTGAACACCATGGGCTCGGTGGGCCAACCCCCAGCGGTGCTGGGCGGCATGATCGGCTCCGCACTGGTGGGTACGTTCCTGGGAATTTTGTTGGCTTACGCTTTTGCCGAGCCCTTGGCCGGCCTGCTGGAGCAAAAAGTCGAGGAAGGCAGCAAGGAGTTTCAGTGCATCAAGACGGTTTTGCTGGCAAGCATGCAGGGCTACAACCCCTCTACCGCTATCGAATTCGGCCGCAAAGTGCTGTACTCCACTGACCGCCCGACCTTCGGCGAACTGGAAGCGCATGTCAAAAAGAAATAAGAGCAGGAGCTTCTGAGCATGGCAGGAGACGCCAAGAAACTCCAACCCATCATCATCAAGCGGGTGAAGAAGGGCGGCCACTCTGCGCATGGTGGTGCCTGGAAGATTGCCTACGCCGACTTTGTGACGGCCATGATGGCCTTTTTCTTATTGATGTGGCTGCTCGGTAGTACGACAGAAGGCGACAAAAAGGGCATTTCCGACTACTTTCAGTCGCCACTCAAGGTGGCTCTGCAAGGTGGCGCCGGCGCTGGGGCTAGCAACAGCGTGATCACGGGGGGAGGCAATGACCTGACCCAGTCCGCTGGCCAGTCCAAACGGGGCGAGGGCAGCGACTCCAAGGCGAAAAAGAGCGCCGGCGACCAGCGAAAAGTTGAACGGGCGAAAAAAGATGCCCAAACCTTGGCCGCCGTCGCCGCGAAAATCGCCAGCAGCATATCCAGCAACCCGAAAATGGCGGAGTTCAGCTCGCAGATCAAACTCGAGATCACGCCAGACGGACTCCTGATCCAAATTGTGGATGACCAGCGCCGGCCCATGTTTGACATCGGCAGTTCAGCGGTGAAGCCCTACATGCGAGAAATCCTGAAAGAAATCGGGGTAACCTTGACGGATATCGACAACAAAATCAGCTTGGACGGCCATACCGACCAAACCCCCTACGGGAATGCAGCGCGCGGATACAGCAATTGGGAACTTTCGGCGGACCGGGCCAATGCCAGTCGCCGCGAACTGATCGCGGCCGGGATGCCCGAAGACAAGTTGGCGAGGGTGGTGGGGATGGCATCGAGTTTATTGGCTGATCCCCAAAACCCCTTGAGCGCCGCAAACCGGCGCATTAGTATCTTGGTTATGACCAAAGAGGCTGAGGAACGGCTGTTGAGCGGAGCGGCAATCCCACTGGAAAATGAGGTGGAAACGCCCGAGCCCGTGGTGGAAAGCAAAAAAGCCAGTCCATGAAATCTCTAAAATTCAGTCATACTCGTTAAAATCAAAAATCGTACGGTCAAAGGTTATTTATGTCTAAAGAATTGCGCTTTCTCATCGTCGACGATTTCTCCACCATGCGACGGATCGTGCGCAACCTCTTGAAGGAAAGCGGCTACGCTGACGCCGATGAGGCGGAAGACGGTGTGGCGGCGCTACAAAAGCTGCGCAACGCGACCTTTGATTTTGTGGTCAGCGATATCAACATGCCCAACATGAACGGGTTCCAGTTGCTCGCTGAAATCAAAAAAGACGAGAAACTCAAACACATTCCGGTTCTGATGGTGACGGCAGAGGCGCGTAAAGAGGATATTGTGCTTGCGGCCCAGCAAGGCGCGTCGGGGTACATCGTCAAGCCTTTCACGAAGGCGACCCTGGAGGACAAGGTCAACCACATTCTCACCAAGATGGGATTGAAATAATCATGGCGACCGAACCCACCCCCTCCACACCGACACTCAGCACGGTAGAAGTCCACCAGCAATTAGGCGCTTTGACGCGACAGTTGCATGACTCCTTGAACGGGCTGGGGCTGGCTGACAAAGTGAAGGACTGGGCGGGCGAATTGCCTGACGCCAAAAGCCGTTTGTCCTATATCGCAAGATTGACGGGCCAAGCTGCTGAAAAGGTGCTCAACCAAGTAGATCAAGCCAAAGAACAGCACGACTTTATTGCGGCGGAAACACGCCGCATCGGCGAGCTCATCGTGAAGGATCCAGTGGCCGCAGTGGCCAAAGGCCATGTGATGAACTTCATCAACGATGTAGACCAAGCCAGCAAAAAGGTGGACGGACACCTCACCGAGATCATGATGGCCCAAGACTTTCACGACCTCACGGGCCAGGTGATCGCCAAGGTCGTCAATCTTGCAGCAACGATTGAAGAGCAGTTGGTGTTGTTGTTGCTACAAACTGCACCGCCCGAAGCGGCTGCCAAAGCAGCGCCGCCATCAGAATATGTGCCGGCTCTTGCAGGGCCCGTCGTCGACGGCCAATCCAACCAGGAGGTCGTGACTGATCAGTCGCAAGTGGACGATTTGCTGGCCAGTCTCGGCTTCTAAACAGACCGGATGAAGGGGCGGAAAGCCCCTCTTTTCACCCTTTAGTTTCAGAGGGTGCTCGCGACAATGGTGAGAACGAAAGAGTCTCACCACCATGGAACAAGGCAGTCAAGATCGCAATTTACCGGCCTCCGAAAGGAAGCTGAAAAAAGCACGTGACGACGGCCAGGTCAGTCGCTCACAGGACCTGACCCACCTGGGTGTGCTCGGGGCGGGCGCATTGGCCGTTCTCTCCCTCTCCCCTATCTTGTTTGAGCAGCTCAAACTCAGCATGATCCAGCAGCTGAGCTTTGACGCGGACACGGTCCGCCGCACAGGGACCATGGTGCAACGCTTGGGCGATGCCAGCATCGTCGGCACGGCGGGATGTGTCGCGTTCGCCGCGATCGTCATGACAGCGGCCATCTTGTCCGCTGTTGCCTCTGGCGGCTGGGTTCAAAGTCTGAAGCCCTTGATGCCGGACTTCTCGCGGCTCAACCCACTTTCAGGTTTTGCTAATCTCTTCTCTAAAAAGAAGTTCCTCGACACCGCCAAGATGATGTTGATGTCGGGCATTTTGTTCGCCATCGCCGTGGGCTTCCTTAAATCCGGCATGCAAGACATGGCGGCCATGCTGCTGCAACCCTCTCCGGCGGCCATTGCCCAACTTATGAAGTGGATGGTCAGCGGTCTCGGGCTGATGCTATTGGTCATTCTTCTGGCCGCGATGGTCGATGTACCGCTGCAACTCTTCCTGCACAAAGACCAGATGAAGATGTCGCACCAAGAGGTGAAAGAAGAAGGTAAAGAGTCCGACGGTAACCCGCAACTCAAAGGAAAGATCCGGCAGAAACAGCGCGAAATGGCGCAAAAGAGCAGCGTCGGTGCCGTGCCCAAGGCGGATTTCATCGTAATGAACCCCACCCACTTTGCCGTCGCGATCCGCTATGACGAGGCCACGATGCGGGCTCCGCGCGTCATCTCCAAAGGTGCAGACCTTCTGGCCATGCGGATTCGTGATGTCGCCAAACAGCACTCGATCCCGGTGCTGCAGTCGCCCATGTTGGCACGTGCACTCTATGCCAACGCCGAGCTCGACCAAGACATTCCAGCAACCCTTTACACCGCGGTGGCCCAGGTTCTGGCGTATGTCTACCGCTTGCGCGCAGCCCTGCGGGGTGAAGGCGTCATGCCTTCCGAAGTACCGCAGCCCTTCGTGCCCCCTGAACTCGACCCCTTGTCCAAGACCGTGAAGGCATCCACCCTATGAACGCCCAACTCAAATCTTTCCAGCAGTGGTATGCGTCCAATGCTGGAGTGATGCAAGGCGCGGCAGCGCCCATGCTGGTGGTCGCCATTCTGGCCATGATGGTGCTCCCCATGCCCCCGCTGTTGCTGGACATGTTTTTCACCATCAATATTGCAGTGGCCTTGATGGTGATGATGGTCGCGGCTTACATGATCCGCCCGCTGGACTTTGCCGCTTTCCCTTCGGTGTTGTTGCTAACCACCCTGATGCGCCTTTCTTTGAACGTCGCCTCCACCCGGGTTGTGCTGCTTGAGGGTCACACAGGGCCGGGCGCTGCGGGCGCTGTGATTGAGGCCTTCGGCCATTTCTTGATCGGTGGCAACTTTGCGGTCGGTTTGATCGTGTTTGCCATTCTGGTGGTCATCAACTTTGTGGTGATTACCAAGGGCTCTGAGCGAATTGCAGAGGTCTCGGCACGATTCACGCTGGACGCCATGCCTGGTAAACAAATGGCAGTGGATGCCGATCTGAACGCCGGCCTGATTGACGAAAAAGAAGCCAAACGACGCCGCGCTGAAATCGGCGAGGAAGCCGAGTTCTTTGGCTCGATGGACGGTGCATCCAAATTCGTCCGGGGCGACGCCATTGCCGGGATTTTGATTTTGCTGATCAACATCTTTGGGGGATTCGCCATCGGCATCTTGCAACACGATCTGAGTGCATCCCAAGCCGCCAACACCTACATCCTGTTGGCCGTGGGTGACGCGCTCGTTGCCCAGATCCCAGGCTTGTTGATTTCCGTGGCGGCTGCCATGGTGGTGTCACGGGTGGGCAAAGACAAAGACATCGGCAAACAAATCGTGGGCCAGATGTTTGTGTCCCCGAAGGTGCTCGGCATCACCGCGGTCATCATGATCATTTTGGGTGTCATCCCCAACATGCCGCACTTCGTGTTTTTGAGCATTGGCGCGGTGCTCGGCTACGGTGCCTGGGTGCTTGGCAACAAACCGGTTCCGACAGAAGCGGACACAGCCCCTGTGGCCCCCACTGGCGACGGCGACGCCACCTGGGATGACCTGCAGCCAGTGGACCAACTGGGCCTGGAACTGGGCTACCGCCTGATTGCATTGGTCGACAAAACCCGCCAGGGCGACCTGCTGAACCGGATCAAAGGTGTGCGCCGCAAGTTTGCCCAAGAGGTCGGCTTCCTGCCACCCTCGGTACACGTCCGGGACAACCTAGAGCTCAAGCCCAGCGCTTACCGCATCACATTGCGCGGCGTGATCGTGGGCGAAGGCGAAGCCTTTCCCGGCAACTACCTGGCCATCAATCCCGGTGGCATCACCACGCCGCTGATCGGCACCGCCACCACCGACCCCGCATTCGGGCTCCCTGCACACTGGATCGATGAACGCCAGAAGGAAGCCGCACAAATGGCCGGATTTACGGTGGTTGATTCTGAGACTGTCATGGCAACCCATTTGTCACACTTGATGCAAGTCCAGGCCTCCAAGCTCTTGAGCCGGACAGAAACACAACAACTGGTGGAACACGTGGCGAAACTGGCTCCTAAACTCATTGAAGAGGTCGTCCCCAAAATGGTGTCGATTGCCGTCTTCCAAAAGGTGCTGCAGCTGCTTTTGGATGAGTCGGTGCACATCCGGGATATTCGCACCATCATCGAATCGATTGCGGAGCACGCCCCCTCCACCACAGACCCTGCAGAGTTGGCCAAACGTGTCCGGGTGGCGCTGTCCCCCGCCATCGTGCAACAGATATATGGGCCAACACGTGAACTCAATGTGATTGCTATCGACCCCGGCCTCGAGCGGTTGCTGGTGCAAGCCTTGGGCAGTGCCTCCGGATCTGCTTTGGATCCGGGCGTAGCCGACATGCTCAGCCGCAATGCCGCAGAAACAGCGATGAAGCAAGAAGAGGTCGGCGTACCGGCCTGCCTGCTGGTGCCAGACCAAATCCGGGGCGCGATTTCCCGCCTGGTCCGCCGTGTCGCACCCCGCTTGCAAGTGCTGGGTCACAGTGAAATTCCAGAAACCCACACCATCCGTATCGGTCCGATTTTGAGAGGCGCCACATCATGAACGTCCAACGCTTTACAGCCGCCACCTCACGCGAAGCGTTAGCCAAGGCCCGTCAGGCCTTTGGTGAAGGCACGCTTATCCTCTCCAACCGCCCCACGGCGAATGGCGTGGAAGTCGTGGCCACCGCCGAAGACAGCTTGGCCTCCCTCGACGCGGCAGTCAGTCGCACCGCCGCCCGCTCGGGTGGAGGCTCCCAGCAACGGCAGCAGCCCCCCAGCTACCGCGAAGTGGCTAGCAAAGTGGAAGAGGATGCCGAGCAGCTGGCGATGAGCACCCTCTCCTTCCAGGACTACGTGCGGGAGCGCATGTTGCGCCGCCGGGCCGAGGCCCAGCAGATCCCCGTCTTGCAGCCCGAGGTGACTTCCATGCCGATGCCCGCCCCGGCGCCGGTGCCGCTCGAGCGCCCGCAACCCACGTTGACACAGCGCATTGCGATCGACATCGAGTCGCAGCCCAAGCGGGCAGCCCCCGTGCGGCAAGCTGCATCCGCGCCACAAGCACCGGCTGTGAACAAAATCGTCATGGACGAGTTGCACGCCATGAAGGAACTGATCGAGGACCGTTTCAACACCCTCACCTGGTTGGGTCAAGCGAAACAAAATCCGATCCAGTCGAACATGATGCTCAAGATGATCCGGGCAGGCTATTCCCCGACGCTTTCACGGGCGATCTTGGAGCGCTTGCCGGATGACTTGGATGCGCCCGAATCCGTGCGCTGGGTGATGGACGTGCTGGAACGTAACCTGCATACCGATGCCGCCATTCCGGCACTCCATGAAGAGGGTGGCGTGTTCGCTCTCATGGGTGCTACCGGGGTTGGCAAAACCACCACCGCGGCCAAACTCGCAGGCTTGTGCGCGCGCACCCATGGTCCCGGCAGTGTGGGCCTGATCACCTTGGACACTTACCGCATAGGCGCCCACGAGCAGTTGCGCGCCTATGGAAAGATGCTGGGCGTAGTGGCCCACCTCGCCCATGACAAAGCGGCTTTGCAAGATTTGCTGGGCCTCCTGTCCAACAAAAAAATGGTGTTGATTGACACCACCGGCATCGCACCACGGGACCCCCGCAAACGCGAGCTGCTGGAGTTGCTCGACCTTCCGGAAATCAAACGCTTGTTGGTCCTGAATGCCGGAGGCCATGGCGACACCATGGACGAAGCGGTGGCCTGCTTCAAAACCGGAGAAACACAGCAAGTCATCCTGTCGAAGACCGATGAAGCGGTCAAACTCGGGCCTTCGATCGATGCCTGCATTCGCCACCAATTGATGTTGCGGGGCACCACTACTGGTCAACGCGTCCCCGAAGACTGGGAAGCTGCAATTGCCAGCAAGTTGGTCCGCACCTCCATGCGGAGCACCGGGGCTTCTGCGTACGACCCGAAAACGACCGATCTGGGCTTTTTCTTCAGCCAACCTGCCAACACCACTGCACACAAGGGGCGTATGAATGCTTGAAAGCCCCCCGAATCAGGCCGCCGGCTTGATGGACTTTGCCGTCCCTCAAACGCCGAAACTGTTGGCCATGGTGAGCCATGGAGATGAACAGGCAGAGCTCCCACTGCTGCTGCGGGTGTGCGCGGCCCTCGTTGGCTTCGGTTACACCGTGACGGTCCTGGACGGGTCGGTACTGGAAACCACTGACAACCCGGGCTTGGAGCAACTGTTGAATTTCACCTTCACCCAGAGCACGGGAACCGAGGCCCCATCCTGGAGCATTCTTCCTGCGGGCCTGGGGCTCCAGAGCCTCGCGGCAGCCCACCGACATGGCGGCCCGGGGCTTGATGACTGCGGTTCATTTTTCCCGCTTGAAAGCGTGGTGATCATTTATGCCAATGCACACAGCTTGACGCCGCTGATCAAGGGAAGCCAAATTCGCCCGCTGTTGGCCATGTCGGCCGCAAAAACCTCATTGCTGACCACCTACCTTGCCCTCAAGCGCTTGTTGCTCAAAGCCAAGGTTGAGCCTACTATTGTGAACATGGTGGATCCATCGAAGCCCACCCAGGCCCACTCCACCACACCCACCAGCTTGAGCGACTGCGCCAAGTACTTTTTGAACTACGACGTGTTTCCGATCCACATCACAACACCCATGGGGGATGAGAGCCCGTCGCCGTCCATTGAGCGATTGGCGCTGGGCCTGCTGGAAAACGCCATGTCGCTCGAAACGGGCTGGGCCTACGCGCCCCCCCAACAGAATCGTCAGTCTTTTAGCAGCCTAGCAGCCTCAGGGAGACATTGATGTACACCGCCAAAGGGCAGCTCGACCGCTCCGCATTGATCAAACAGTACCAACCCTTGGTACGACGTTTGGCCCATCACATGATGGCCAAGCTACCGGCAAGTGTTGAGGTGGATGATCTGATCCAGGTGGGCCTTATCGGCCTCTCAGATGCCTTGTCCCGCTTTGAGGCATCTCAAGGTGTTCAGTTCGAAACCTTTGCCACCCAACGCATACGCGGCGCCATGCTCGACGAGCTCCGCGAGAACGATTGGATGTCACGCGGCTCCCGCAAAAGCCAAAAAGAAATTGAAACTGCGTTACGCCGCCTGGAGCACAGGCTCGGGCGCAGCCCTGCGGAGTCCGAGATCGCCGCAGAACTGGGGATGTCGCTCGCGGATTACCAGTCCCTGCTGGGCAAAGTGCGGGGCACCCAGTTGGTCTATCTGGAGGACATGTCCCGCCGCAATGAAGACGATGACACCTATCTCGACCGCCATGTGGCTGATCAGGATGCAGACCCGCTCAACATGCTGCGCGATCAGCGCCTGCGACAATCGTTGGTCGACGCCATCAAGGGGCTCCCCGAAAGAGAGCAATACATCATGAGCATGTATTACGAACAGGACATGAACCTGAAAGAAATCGCAGCGGTGCTTGACGTTACCGAGTCACGGGTATGCCAGTTGCACAGCCAATCAATTGCCAGGCTGCGCGCCAAAATGCGATCCCACTAAGGTGGGTAGACTGCATGCAAAAAGGGCCGCTAGGGCCCTTTTTTTGATGCGCTGCAAACTTTCAAACACTCACTGCGGCCAATCGACCCGAGGATTTGGGGCCTGCGCCGTAACTACCGCCACCCGCATAAGTTGGATCTACGGACGCAGGTACCACCAGGTTCAGCGCTTGTTCTACCAACATGGCGCGACGCAACAAATTGGAACGCACTATTTGTAAACCCTCGACCAGCGCTTTGACACGCTCTGCAATGGCCGGCTCTACCAAGCCTTGGCGCTGCCATTGCTGCCAAACCCCGGCAAGACTGACGGCTGTTTTCTGGATCTGTTCTGACAAAGCCGGCAAGGTCTCTGCGTCGCCGGTTGCGACAGCCAGTGCAAGGTCGTTGAACTGGACTTCCAGCGCATCGAAGTAAGAATCAGGTTGGATAGTGCTCATGGGATCCCCCTCGTATCAATGGCGATACGCAGGGGGCACGCACTTACCGGGACGTTCGGTTCAGCATTTCCTGCGCGTTGGATAACAGCTTGTCGGCGATCGCTTCCGCATTCACGGAAAAGGTGCCGTCCTGGATAGACGCCCGCACCGACTCCACTTTGGCGAGATCGACGTCCGAGGCTTCGCTGCGCTCGGGCTTCTCCAAAGCGCGCGCCGCGGTCGACACCGTTACAGCCACGCCGGCGGACCGGGTGCTCTGCGTGGCGTTGGTGTTCGCATTGGCCGCCGCATTGCTGCTCTGCGCAGCCTTTTGGGCAGCACCGGACACCGTAGTAGATACGGAAGCGGGTAATTCTGAGGGTTGACCAATTTTCATCGCGTTCTCCAAAACTACGGTAAGCGTAGCCTCGTACGATCTTTATCGGTCGGGTTCGGGCTAACTTTAGGGCTATTTTCACGATTTTCGCCCCTAAAGATCTATCTTGACTGTACGTACATCCAGCACCGTCCCCGATGTCACCCGGCCGTTGTCCATTTTGACGCGGGCCTGTTGCCCCACCACACCGGCGGATAGTGCCTGGGCCTCACTGGAAATCTGAAAGCCCGGGCCTTGCGCCACAATTTTGACGGTAGCCCCCGCCTGGAAAACCTGGGCCGGCCGCAACATGCCCTGGCGCAGGGCTTGTCCGGTTGTCAGCGCGCGGGACGCTGTCTGCCCCAACCAGGCCGCCCGGTCCGTGAGGATCGCGCCCTGCTCTTCCGCCCAATCAACCTCGCCGCGTGTGACATCACTCTCCGAGACCGCCATGCCCGCTGCGAGCTGTGTTTTCACGACCCACGCTTCACCGAGTGCCCGCACAGTGACCGGCAGCGTGACGTTCCAACGGCTGATGCCGTCCACACAACGCACCCCGACGCGACTGCGCCCCCAGAGTCGCGCACCCGGCGGCACATACGCTTCCATGTTGCCGCAAGCCGCCAAGCGCACACGCGCATCGAGCGCACCTACGCTGACGTCCATTCGCAAAGGCGTCGGCTCAGCGCGTTGACTTTTCTGCACAGCCTCCACCGCCCATTGCTGCGCGAGGGCTTGCACTCCCTGCGCACCCTGCTCTTGTGCAAATACAGGAGCCACGCATGCAACCAAGGCCAGCCAAACGGCGCGCGCGGGTTTGAGAGGATTGCAAATTGCAGGCATGAGGGGCTCCAGAAGTTGCTTCAACTATAGGAAGCAGCATCCACAAAGAAGCCCGCAAATACACAGCTTTCAACGCCTTATTCCAACGCTCAAAAATTAAAGCTTTTCCCATAATTGCCCCACGTCACCGGCGGACCCGCTTGCCGGGACCCGACGATCAACCGTTGAGGTGCATATGTTTTCGAAACTGACCAATGCTTTAGATTTCCAATCAAAGGGGTTGGTGCTGCGCGCAGAACGGCAACGCGTCATCGCCAGCAACATCGCAAACGCCGACACGCCCGGATATTCCGGCCGCGACTTTGACTTCAAAAAAGCCATGGCGGAAGCGACTTCCGGCCCTGCTTTTCCCATGGCTACTCCCTCCAGCGGCCCCAACAGTGACGGCACAACCAATGCCCGCCACATACCGATCAGCAACATTGACAGCTCCACGCTGGGCGACAACAGCAAGCTGGCTTACACGCTCCAGACCCAGCCCGCCATGGACGGCAACAGCGTAGACATGGACCGTGAACGCGCCAACTTCGTCGACAACTCCGTCCGCTATGAAGCCACGCTCCGTTTTATTAACGGCTCTTCCCGAACCATCTTGAGCGCTATTCAAGGCCAATAAGCCCTGAAATAGCCAGAGGAGACCCCCCATGTCCATGTTTTCCATCTTCAACGTCAGCGGCAGTGCCGTCAGCGCACAGTCCCAGCGCCTCAACGTGGTGGCCAGCAACCTGGCCAATGCAGATGCCGTGGCCGGCCCGGATGGCCAAGGGTACAAAAGCCGCCAAGTGGTGTTTGAAACCGTGCCCATGGGCTCAGAGGCTTCGGCAGGCGTGAAAGTGAACGCCATCAAAGAGAGCAACGAGCCCCTGCGCAAAGTGCACAACCCGATGCACCCCTCGGCAGATGCAGAAGGCTACGTCACCCAATCCAACGTGAATCCCGTCGAAGAAATGGTCAACATGATTTCTGCTTCGCGCTCGTACCAGAACAACGTGGAAGTCATGAACACGGCCAAGAGTCTGCTGCTCAAAACACTGCAGATGGGTCAATAAATCCAAGGACGCTCACCATGGCCACCGCAGTCACCAGCAGCACCGCACTCTCCGGCACCAGCGCCACATCCAGTGGCACCGTGAGCGCCCAGGAGCAATCGGACCGATTCATGAAATTGTTGGTTGCACAACTCAACAACCAGGATCCGATGAATCCGATGGACAACGCCCAGATGACCAGCCAGATCGCACAGATCAACACGGTCTCCGGCATCCAGGAGCTCAACGCCACCATGCAAAGCATGGCAGCCCAGTTCACCTCCATGCAAGTCTTGCAAGGTGCCAGCATGGTGGGGCACGGGGTACTGGTGGAGTCCAACACCCTGTCGATCGATGGCGGCACGGCCAAGGGCGCCATCAATCTGGCCAGCAAGGCAGACAAAGTCACGATCGATATCAAGACCGCTGGCGGCCAGTTGCTGGAAACCATCAACCTCGGCGCATTGCCGGCCGGGCAGAGCAGCTTCCAGTGGGATGCCTCCAAATACAGCGGCCTGAGCAGTGTCAACTTCAAGGTGAACGCGACCCAAGGCGGAAGCACGGTGAAAAGCACCGATCTGGCCCGCGACACCGTAACGGCCGTCGGCACAGAAAACGGAGCCATGTCGCTCCAGCTCAAAGGTCGCACGGCAGTCGCCTACAGCGCCATCAAATCCATTCTCTAACACCCCATTTCCCAAGAGGTAACCACCATGAGCTTTCAAACAGGACTCTCCGGCCTCAACGGCGCCAGCAAAAGCCTGGACGTGATCGGCAACAACATCGCCAACGCCAACACCGTGGGAATGAAATACTCCCGCACTGAGTTTTCCGCACTGGTCGCAGGCCAGTTGGGCGCTGCGGGCGGAAGCACCGGCAACACACCGGGTATTGGGGTGGCCGTGGGCACGATTGCGCAGCAATTCACCCAGGGCAACATCAGCATCACCGGAAACAACCTCGACGTCGCAGTCAACGGCGGTGGCTTCTTTCAAATCACCCAGCCTGACGGCTCGACCGCCTACACCCGTGACGGCCAGTTCAAGCTGGACTCGGACGGCAACCTGGTCACCAACAGTGGCGCCAATGTGATGGGCTTCCCCACCGACTTGTTGGGGAACCGGACCAGCATCACGCCCCAGCCCATGGTGATACCGACCAGCGCCCCTATTCCCGCCCAAAAAACCACTGCGATCACGGCAGAGTTCAACCTGGATGCCCGGACCAAGCCTGCCATCCAAACAACACCGCCAACACCGATTTCCACCTACGGGACCACACTCACCGCATTTGACTCGCAAGGTAACGAGGTCCCAGTGAGCCTGTACTTTGTCAAGCGCGGCCCGGACACCACGGCGAACCCGGCGGTTACGACGGACACCTGGGACGTCTATGACGCCGGCACCGTAGCGGCAGGCACTACTGCGCTCAACACCAATGCTGCGGTCTATGCCACACACAAGGCCAATGTGGCGTACAACACCACCACCCCGCCGCCGACAGACCTCAAGCCCACATTCGCAGCTGCAGGTACCGGCGCATTCACCGCGCCCGCCCTCACCACGGTGGCGACCGGGGCGCTATTCCAGTTGAACTACGACGTGAATGGCAAATTGACGTCGCCGCTGGCCGCGCAAACCCTGACCTTGACCTCTCCCAACACGGCCATCGGCCCCTTCACCACCACCCTGGATCTGACAAAAACAACGCAGTACGGCACCACCTTTGCCGTCTCGAACCTGACCCAGGACGGCTACACCGCAGGCGACCTGACCGGTATCTCGATTGACCCGAGTGGCGTGATTACCACCCGCTACTCAAATGGTGAGACCCAGTCCCGCGGACAACTGCTTCTGGCCGACTTCCGCAACGTGCAAGGTTTGACGCCGGTCAGCGGGGGGAACTGGACCGAATCGTTTGCGTCCGGGCAGCCGGTGCTTGGCAACCCGGGTCTGGGCAAATTTGGGGGCCTGCGCTCAGGCTCCCTCGAAGACTCCAACGTCGACCTCACGGGTGAGCTCGTCAACATGATGACGGCCCAGCGCAACTACCAAGCCAATGCACAAACCATCAAGACCCAGGACCAGATCCTGTCGACCTTGGTCAATTTGCGCTAACCCACAACAGGACTGAAGCACTATGGACCGCCTGATATACACCGCCATGACCGGCGCCAATGCGGCGGCGAGCCGGCAGTCGGTCATTGCCAACAACCTCGCCAACGTCTCCACCAATGGCTTTCGCGCCCAGCTGGCAACCTACCGCGCGGTGCCCCTGCGCGGCGAAGGCGCAACCACCCGGGTTTTTGCCCTCGAAGCAACGGCCGGACACCTCGACACCCCCGGCCCCGCGATGCGCACCGACCGCAGCCTCGATGTCATGGCCAAAGACGGTGCCTGGTTCGCGGTGCAAGGCCTGGACGGCACCGAGGCCTACACCCGCAATGGGCATGTGGAAGTCGCCACAGACGGCACACTGACCACCGGCAACGGGCTGCAAGTCCTGTCCAGCGACGGCTCCCCCATCACATCGCCCGCCGGGGCGGAACTCACCATTCAACCGGACGGCACCGTCAGCGCCAAAGTCGGCAACCAGCCGGCCAACGCGATTGGCAAACTCAAACTGGTGGTTCCCACCCCGGAAGACCCGCTCGTGCGCAGCGGCGATGGCTTGTTCCGCGCCCTGTCCGGCGATCCGCTGAACAACGAAGACACCGCGCGCGTGCAGGCGGGCATGCTCGAAGGCTCCAATGTCAATGCGATCGAAGCCATGGTCGGCATGATCCAAACCGCGCGCCAGTTCGAAGCCCAAACCCGCCTCATGCAAACGGCCGAGTCGAATGACCGTTCTGCAGGGCAACTCTTGAACATGCAAGGATAAACACCATGATCAACTCGCTCTGGATCTCCAAAACGGGCATGGAAGCCCAGCAAATGCAGTTGGACGTGATCTCCAACAACTTGGCCAACGTGTCTACCAATGGCTTCAAAAAATCGCATGCGGTCTTTGAAGACTTGATGTACCAAAACCTGCGCCAGGTCGGCTCCAACACCTCTGAGCAGTCCACCCTGCCCACCGGCTTGCAGCTCGGCCTGGGTGTGCGCACCGTGGCGACCAGCCGCTCGTTTGCGCAAGGCAACCTGCAACAGTCCAGCAACAATCTGGATGTGGCGATCCAAGGCAACGGCTTCTTTCAAGTCACCATGCCCGACGGCACCACCGGCTACACCCGGGATGGTGCCTTCCAGGTCGACAACACCGGTCGCATGGTCACCTCCAACGGATTACCGATCTTGAATGGCATCACCGTTCCCGCCAACGCCACCAGCCTCGCGATTGCACAAGACGGAAACGTGACCGCCACCATCCCCGGCACCGTGGCTCCCCAACCGATTGGCACCATCACCCTGGCCAGCTTCATCAACCCGGCAGGCCTGGAGCCCAAAGGGCAAAACATTTACGCCGAAAGCGCAGCATCGGGCCAGCCCAACGCCGGCACCGCAGGCGCCAACGGCCTGGGCACTTTGGCCCAAGGATTTGTCGAAACCTCCAACGTCAACGTGGTCCAGGAGCTGGTCACCATGATCCAGACCCAGCGGGCCTATGAAATGAACTCCAAGGCCATTCAAACCTCTGACCAGATGCTGCAAAAGCTCGGCCAGCTGTAAGGACCCACCATGACACACCGACGCCTCCACCGCATCGCAGCCGCAGTGGCCATCGGCTTGCTGGCTGCCGGTTGCCAGCAATTGCCGCAAAAAGTCGCGGTCGACTTTGTGGAGCCGCGCGTTCCTGCGGCGCCCATTGTGTCGGTAGCGTCCAAGCCGGCCAACGGCAGCATCTACCAAACCGCTGCCTACCGCCCTGCCTTTGAAGACCGGCGCGCACGGCTGGTGGGTGACAACGTCACGATCCAAATCGTCGAAAACGTCACTGCCAGCCAAAAGTCCACCTCCACGGTCAACCGCAACACCTCTATCGACTCCGCCATTACCGCCCTGCCGGATCAAACGCTGGCGGGCCTGGGCAAGCTGAACATTGGTGCTGCGACCAACAACAACTTCTCCGGCAAGGGCGGCACCGAGAGCGCCAACACTTTTGCCGGAGCGATCACCGCCACCGTCATTGAAACCCTGCCAAACGGGCACCTGATCGTGACCGGTGAAAAACAGATCGGCGTCAACCAGAATGTGGACGTGCTCCGCTTCTCAGGCACCATCGACCCGCGGATGCTGCAACCCGGCAGCGTCATCAGTTCCACCCAGGTGGCCAATGTCCGCGTGGAGTCGCGCGGGCGCGGTGCCCAGGGCGAAGCGCAAACAGTTGGCTGGTTATCACGGTTCTTTTTGAGTTTTCAGCCCTTCTAAAGAAATCCAGAATAGTGCCGAGGGGTAACAGATCCAGTCGGATCGCCCCGTTAACCGACTCGGCACATGACACACTGGAACCACTTAGCGAACACCTTCCGCTCACAGCGCTGGGGCGGCTTGTTGGTGGCAATTGCCATGGCCGCAGCCCCTGCAGCCCATGGCGCCAAACGCATCAAGGAAGTCGCCGCCATCGAAGGCGTGCGCAGCAACCAGTTGACGGGTTTTGGCCTCGTCATCGGCCTCGATGGCACCGGTGACCAAACCACCCAGATGCCCTACACCACGCAAGGCCTCAAAAACTACATGGAGCAGCTCGGGCTCACCCTGACACCCGCCTCCCAGAGCCAGCTGCAAATGAAAAACGTGGCGGCCGTGCTGGTCACTGCGCAGCTGCCCGCTTTTGCCCGGCCGGGGCAAATGCTCGACATCAATGTCTCCTCCCTGGGCAACGCCAAGTCCCTCAAAGGCGGCACCTTGATTGCCACCCCCCTCAAAGGTGCCGATGGTGAGGTCTATGCCATGGCGCAGGGCAATTTGATCGTGGCCGGCGCCGGCGCCTCCGCAGGTGGCAGCAAAGTGCAGGTCAACCACCTGAGTGCCGGGCGTATTCCGGATGGTGCGCAAGTCGAACGCGCCGTTCCCACCAGCTTGCAAGACGGCCCCACCATCAACCTCAGCCTGAGCGCGTCGGACTTCCAGACCGCGCGCAAAGTAGCCCAGGCCGTCAACACCCGTTTCGGCCCCGGCGTGGCACAAGCCCTGGACGGGCGGACCGTGCAGGTCAAAGCCCCCACCAACCCCAACGACCGCGTCAGCTTCATTGCCGATATGGAAGAGCTGCCGGTCGACAACTCGGTCGCAGCCGCCAAAATCATCATCAACTCGCGCACCGGCTCCATCGTCATGAACCAGGCGGTCACCCTGGGTGCCTGTGCAATCGCCCACGGCAACTTGTCGGTCAGCGTCTCGTCCAGCCCTGTCATCAGCCAGCCCAACCCGCTCTCCGGCGGACAGACTGTGGTGGGTGAAAAGGCCAACATCGAGATCAAGCAAGACGCCGGCAAACTCATCCAGCTGCCCCAAGCAGCCCAGCTCACTGATGTGGTCAAGGCCCTGAATTCGCTGGGTGCGACCCCCCAAGACTTGTTGGCCATTTTGCAAGCCATCAAATCGGCCGGTGCCTTGAACGCGGAGTTGGAGGTGATTTGACATGAGCTACGGTTCTGCCCTCGGCGCCACGCCGATAACCAACACCCAAGACCTTGTCGCGGATGCCCGCTCCTTAAGCGCCCTCAAAGCCGGTGCCGACAAAGCCACGCCGGACACTATCCGCGAAACCGCCAAACAGTTCGAGTCGCTGTTCATGCGCGAGCTCCTCAAAAGCATGCGCGAAGCGACCATGAAATCCGGCATGCTGGACAACGCTGGCAGTGACCTTGGTACCGACCTGTTCGACCAACAAATGTCGGTCAGCATGTCCGGCCAGCCCGGCGGCCTGTCCGACCTGATTGCCCAGCAGCTCAGCCGCCAGATGGGGGTGGAAATGCCCGGCTCCACGATGGGCATGGCCAACAGCAGCAGCCTGCAGCCCGTCAAGGCACCTGACACGCTGACCCCGAAAAGCAGCGTCGGCAAACTCACCGCATCCGATATGGCATTGACACCGGTCGCCCCCAAAAAGGCGCCCACGAGCACCCAGGCAGATTTCGTGTCCAAGCACACCGAGGCTGCCAACAAGATCGAAAAAGCCACCGGCATTCCTGCGAGCTTCATGCTCGGCCAGGCGGGTCACGAGACCGGTTGGGGCAAGCACCAGATCAAGAACAGAGATGGCAGCAACTCCTTCAACCTGTTCGGCATAAAGGCCGGATCCAGCTGGACCGGCAAAGTCGCCGAAGTCACCACCACCGAGTATGTGAATGGCGTCGCGCAGAAGAAGGTCGCCAAATTCCGCGCCTACGACTCTTTTGAAGACTCGTTCAAAGACTATGCCCGCTTGATCTCAGACAGCCCGCGCTATGCCAAGGCCCGCGAGCAAACCCAGTCCGTCACTGCCTTTGCCACCGGCCTGCAAAAAGCCGGCTACGCCACCGACCCCGAGTACGCAGCCAAACTGAGCCGCGCCATCAACACCACCTTGCATCTGCGCCGCGCGCAAGTGCAGGTGTAACCGAGCCAGCGACAGACTATGAGCGTCCTCAATATCGGCACCCGCGCCCTGCAGGCCAACCAGATCGCCCTGCAGACGGCCGGCAACAACATCGCCAACGTCAACACGCCCGGCTACTCGCGCCAAAGCGTGGTGCTGACCGCGGTGGAGGGGCAGTTCACCGGCGGTGGCTACATCGGCAAAGGCGTGGATGTGCAAACCATCCAACGCAACTTCAGCGCCTTCCTGACCCGCCAAGCCACCCTGGCCAGTGCCACCCAAAACGCAGATGTGGCCCGCTCCAACAAGCTCAACCAGCTCCAGGACATCTTCTCTGGCGGCAGCACCGGCTTGGGCGCTGCAGTCAGCGACATGATGAACGCGTTCTCTGACGTCGCCAGCGCCCCGACCGACCTCACCGCCCGCACCGTGGCACTCACCCGTGTGGACGAAACAGCAGGCCGCTTCCGCGCAGCGTCGCAAGCCATCCAGGACTTGCAAGCCGGTGTGGCGCAAGAGATCAGCCAAAAGGTCAACAACATCAACACACTGGCCCGCAACATTGCCGATGTGAACCAGGAAATTGCCCGCGCACAAGGCAAAGGGCAGCCGCCTAACGACCTGCTCGACCGCCGCGACCAATTGGTGCGCGAGCTCAACCAATTTGTACAAACCACCTCCATCCCCGCAGACGACGGCACGGTCGGCATCTTCCTGGCCGGCAGCCAGCCGCTGGTATTGGGCACCAATGTGTCCCCGGTCTCGGTGGTGAGTGATGACTTTGGCGACCCGCTCAAAACCAAACTCTCCATCACCCGGGACGGGCAGCAGGTTCTGCTGGACGAAAACGCCTTGGGCGGCGGCGAAGTGTCGGGCTTGCTGCGCTTCCAGAACACTGATCTGGCAGAAGGCCGCAACCTGCTGGGCCGGCTCACGCTGGCCATCACCACACAAATGAATGCGCAACATGCGCTCGGCCTGGACCTCGACGGCAATGCCGGCGGACCCTTGTTTTCCACCGCCGGGTTCAAGGCGCCGGACAACATCCGCACGCCCACCGCACCGGCAACACCCAACTCCAACCCCTTGGTAGAAGTCACCATCGCCATCAGCGACTCCACCCGTTTCGCCGCGTCGGACTACACCATCAACTTCAACTCGGCCACGAGCGGCAGCATCATCCGGCTCTCCGACGGCAAAGTCACCAACTTCAACCAGACGCTGCCCGACACCACGCTGGCCACGGTAGACGGCATCACCTTCGGAATGCCCAGTGCCACCGCAGGCCCACCCGCCCAAGTGCCGGCCGCAGGCGACCGCTTTTTGATTCAACCCTTCACCACCGCCGCAAGCAATGTCGAGCGGGTGTTTTCTACCCCCCGCCAACTGGCGGTCGCCAGCCCGATTGCCGGGGCCATGGGTACCACCAACAAAGGCAGCTTGCAGCAGGTGTCGCTCACCGCGTTAAGCAACGTCCAAACCGCGACACCGCAAGCACCGGTCACCCTCACATTTGCCGTCAATGCGGCCACCAATGCGGTCACCTACACCCGCTCTGACGACGCGGGTGTGCCACCCACGTCTTTCGCCTTTGATCCCAGCACCGCGATCACTTCTTCGGCATGGAGCCTTAAGCTCACCGGCACCCCCAAGAACGGGGACACCTTCAAAGTGGTGGACATCAAGGACCCGGCCTTCAAGCTCGACCTCAAGCTCAACGGCGGCAACGCCACCGCCATGATGAACCTGCGCGACAAGGCCATGTTCGATGGCTCGGTCATGACCGACGGCTATGCCAGCGCGATCTCGCAGATCGGCATTCGCACCCAGAGTGCCGGCTACTCGGCCACGGTATCGAGCACGATCGCCGCCAATCTGGAGCAGGACCGCAGCGCGGTCTCCGGCGTCAACCTTGACGAAGAGGCCGCCAAACTCATCCAGTACCAGCAGGCCTACCAGGCCTCTGCCAAGATGATCCAGATCGCACAAAACATTTTCGACACCCTGATCCAGGGCCTGGGCCGTTAAGGCCTGAAGGAGTCACAGCATGGCCGTCAACCTCTCCCGCCTCGCCTCTGCCAACACCTACGACAACGCGATCGGCAACCTCGCCAAACGGCAAACCGCCTTGTCGAATCTGCAAGAGAACCTCACCTCCGGCAAAAAGGTGGTGCGCGCCAGCGACGACCCCACCGGCGCTGCCCAAGCCGAACGCGCCCTCACCCGCCTGGCCCGGATTGCGACCGACCAACGCGCCCTCGAATCCCAGCGCAACACGATTGCCAACGCAGAAAGCACCCTGGGCGATGTGGTGGACGCGATCCAACAGTTCCGCGAACTGGTGGTCAGTGCCGGCAACGGCAGCCACACCCCGGCAGAGCGGAAAACGATTGCCAACCAACTGCAAGGACTGCGTGAGCAAATCCTGGGTTACGCCAACCGCAAGGACACCAATGGCCAACCCCTGTTCGGCGCATTGGCCAGCGCCGCGGAGCCGTTCACCGGCCCCACCACGGCGGTGCCTGACTACACCTACAACGGCCTGCCCGGTCAAACCGCCACCAGCGAAATCGCGATTGCGAGCACCCTGGATGGCGAAAGCGCATTCATGCACCAGACCTCGCGCGATGGTGTCTACAACGTCAGCACCAGCACCATCCCCAGCGACCGGGCACTCACCACCAGCAATGTGACCATGACCGACTCCAGCCTGGTCAGCCGGGCCAGCTACAAGATCACCTTTGGCCCGGTGACCGCCGGTGCCACAGCGGGAACCAGCTCCATCAGCTACACCGTGGAAGAGATTCCGGCCACCGGAGACCTGCCCACCTTCCCCGGCCCGCCGTACCAGGTCGGCCCCTTCACCGTGCCCGACTACCCCACCGGCAAACCGGTCTCGGTGAACCAGGCGCCTGCAATCAACGGCATGCCCGGCCTGTCGCTCACCATCACCGGCACACCTGCGGCGGGAGATGTGATCACCGTCGACCCGAACCCCAGCATCTTCAGCGTCATGGACGACGCCATCCGCGACATCGGCGGGGCCGCCAACTCAAATGCCGCCACCCAGGCCGTCGGCCAGGCGATCTACAACCTCGATATCGGCATGAACCGGGTGTCCGCCATCCGGGGCCAGGCCGGCGATTTGCTGAACCGGGCTGACCGCATTACCTCGAACCAGGAGAGCAAGAGCATCCAGCTCGAAGCGGACCGCTCACGCGCGGAAGACCTCGACATGATCAAAGGCATTGCCGACTTCCAGAACCAGCAAACCGGCTACCAGGCCGCCTTGCAGTCGTACGCGCAAGTGCAAAAGCTCTCGCTGTTCAACTTCATCAGCTAAGGCCATGAGCAGCTCGGTCCTTGGCAGCATCACCATCGGGTACGAAGCCCTGTGGGACCAATGGCGCAAGCGCATGGGGGTGCGGCTCTGGCTGGACCCGGACAGCAGCAGCGCGGTCGATGCCACCCACCTGATCGAATCCCTCCAAGAGCTCTGGCCCGCATCCCGCGAGATTTGCCTGCTCCATGCGCGCACCCCTAGTCTGCTAGCCGACTTGCTGGACCACAGCAGCGCGCCCAACGTTTGGGTCGAAGTGCCCGAGCACTGGCTCAACGACGCCCTGCTGGCCGGGCGCGTGCGCAAGGCACAGCAACGTGGCGTCAAGCTGGTGTGGTGTGGCGAGCCGGGCGAGCGCCCGCAGGCCGACATGGCGCAGTGGTTTCACTCCACCATGCTGTCGCTCACGCCAGCACAAGCCCTGGGTGCACTGCGCGCGGCCCTGCAACGCAGCCAGGACGGCGGCAGCGCTGCGTCGCGCCCGCCAGAGAGCCCGGTGCAAAGCGGGCAACTGTATGAATCCTTGGCCAGCCAAGCCCTGGTGGAGCATGCGCTTGACCAGCAGCATGTGCGCGCAGTGTCCGGCTGGCCGGCAGAAGAGGTGTTGTACGCCTACCGCTACCGCCAGATCCAACCGGCCCGCCAGGCGCTGCTGGACTTGGTCAAGGCGATCGATGCGGATGAATCGCTCGACGCGCTGGAACACGCCATGGGCCGCGAACCCTTGCTCTGCTACCGCTTCATGCGCTTCGCGAACTCGGCCGCCTTGGGCCTGCGCAACGAAATCGGCAGCCTGCGCCAGGCCTTGATGACACTCGGCTACAGCCGCTTACGGGCGTGGCTGATGGAGCACTTGCCCCATGCCAGCGCCGACAGCAATATCGACCCCATCCGCCACAACATGGTGCTGCGCGCCCGCATCATGGAGCACCTGGCAGACGCCGGTGTCGAAGACGAGCTGCGCCGGGAGGTATTTTTGTGCGGTGTGTTTTCGCAAGTCGATGTGCTGCTGGGCGAAAACCTGGGCGCAGCACTGCACCGCTTGCCCCTGCCGGGGCGGGTCGCATCTGCGGTGGTGGGCCAGACTGGCCCTTACGCGCCGTGGCTGGAAGTCGCAGCCGCCCTGGAGGGCCGCAACACCAAGGTCATCCGCGAGGTCTGCCGCGCCCACCAGATACCGGCCGACGAGGTGAACCGCGCACTCTTGCGGGCACTGGCCCAGCACTAGGCAACTGCCGACTCAGTTGCAGAGTCCCATCAGCCTCTGGCGCAATATTCACAAGCGCCATCAGCTACTAAATTCATAGCGGCTACACCGCCAGCTGCCCATCCAGCTTGAAGACGGACACGGTCTGGACCAGCGCCCGGGTTTGGGTTTCCAGGTTCTGGGACGCTGCGGCGCTCTCTTCCACCAAGGCTGCGTTTTGCTGGGTCGTCTGGTCCAGCTGGGTGACGGCCTCGCCGATTTGGGCAATCGCACGCTCCTGCTCCGCGCTGGCGTGGCTGATTTCTTCCACCATATGGCCGACCCGCTGCACCACCTCCACCACATCGCGCATGGTGGCGCCGGCCTCGGTGACCAGATTGGTTCCGGAGTTCACCTGCACCACACTGTCCTGAATCAGCTGCTTGATCTCTTTGGCCGCCTCGGCGCTGCGCTGGGCGAGGTGGCGCACCTCACTTGCCACCACCGCAAACCCGCGGCCCTGCTCACCGGCGCGAGCGGCTTCGACGGCAGCATTCAGCGCCAGGATATTGGTCTGGAAGGCAATGCCATCGATCACGCTGGTGATTTCACCAATACGCCGTGAGCTAGCGCTGATGCCTTGCATCGTGTCCACCACTTGCGCCACCTGGGCACCGCCCCGCTGCGCCACCGCGCTGGCGTTGCTGGCGAGTTCATTGGCGGCCTGGGCGCCTTCGGCGCTCTTGCGTGCCGCGCCGTTGAGCTCTTCCATGGTGGCGGCGGTTTCCTCGAGGGCGCTGGCCTGCTCTTCGGTGCGCTGGCTCAGGTCCATGCTGCCGGTTGCAATTTGCTGCACACCGGTGGCGAGGTTGTCACTTGCGGAGCGCACCCGCCCCACGATCTCCACCAGACTGCCCTGCATTGCTCCCATGTAGGCCAGCACACTGCCTTCGGGCGCACCGGCAAATTGTGCTTTCGTGGTCAGGTCGCCATGGGCCACACTTTCGGCGGTCGCCCGCAAATCAGAAGGTTCAGCGCCCAGCGCCCGACCCAGGTAGCGGATCATGGCCGTGGCCATGATCACCGCAGCCAAAAGCGCCACCAGGGCAATACCCGCCAGCAATTGCAGGTTGCGGTGGAAAGAGGCCTCCGCGTCAGCCACCATCATTTCCGAGCGCTGGGTCGCGTAAGCCGCGTATTCCTCCGACTTGCTCACCAAGGCCACCAGTAACGGGCGGCACTCGACATTGATTTTTTGGATGGCCTGGTCGCGCTGCCCTTTCATGGCCAAGTCCACCACGGCCAGCGCCACCGGCTCATACTGGGCCTCCACTTTGGCAATCTCTGCGACCAAGGCGCGCCCGCGTGCTGTCTCGTCCGCATCCTGCATCCGCGTGGTCAGGGCAGCCAGCTTGGCCCCCACTTGTTTGTTGGCGGCCACCACGAGGGTGAACTCTTGCTGCTTGTCAGACTCGTTGGCCGCATTGACCAGGTTTCTGGCGTGCACCGCGCGCTTGAAGACCCCGGCCTGCAGCTCCTCTGCGAGGGTGGAGCGGGCATTGACCCCCTTCACAAAGCTGGACATGTCGGCGTGCATCGCATCCGTCGAGCGGTAGCCCATCCACGACACCAGCATCAAAAAGCCGATCATCAGTCCAAAAGCCAGACTGAGTTGGGCGCGGATCGTGAGTGGAGAAGACATGGCAACACCTTGTAAAAGCAGGTGTCTTTACTTTACGCCCAAATTACCGTTTTAGTCAAATTTTTTCTTTTTGAATTAAATTTACCTAATTCGCCTTTTGCTTGAATCGTAGTGATTCATCGCGCAGCCGGGCAAAGGTTTTCCAGAACTGTGCCTCTTGGGTGCACGCAAAGTTGATGCGCATCAGGCTACTGGGCGTGCGCTGCGCATGAAACAGGGCGCCTGGGGCGAGCAGGTAGCCCTCGTCCAACATGCGCTGGCTCAGGGCGTCGGTGTCCACGCCGGTCTCCACCCAGCCAAACAAACCCACCGGGTCCGATGCAAAGGTGCAACCGTGGGCCAGCGCCAGCTTCACGCTGCGGGCCCGGGCGGCATCCAGCTGGGTGCGGATGCGCTCGGCGTGCCGACGCAGCTGGCCTTGGTCAATGCACCAGGCAATGGCTTTTTCCAACAGGGCAGGCGTGGTCAAGGTGGAGAGCAGCTTGGTGTCGAGCAAGCGCTCGGCCAAGTCTTTGGGTGCGGCCATGTAGCCCACGCGCCAATTGGGCGCGAGGATCTTGGCAAAGCCCGCCACATAAATCGTGCGCTGCAGCCCGTCCAGCGCGCACAGGCGGGTGGCGTGTTCGGGCGCAAAGTGGCTGTAGGTGTCGTCTTCGACAATATGAAAATCGTGCTGATTCGCCAGCTGCAAGATGCGGTAAGCGCTGCTGGGCGAGAGGCAAAAACCGGTCGGGTTGTGGAACACGCTCACGCTCACAAACAGTTTGGGCTTGTGCACCTCGCAGTACTTGGCCATCACCTCGAGGTCCGGCCCTTCTGCGCGGCGCGGTACCGGCAGGATACGCATGCCCAAGGCGTCCAGCCGGGCAAACTCCACCGCCCAGCCGGGTTCCTCGACCATCACATAGTCGCCCGCGCGCAGCAGGGTGCGGCTCACCACGTCCAGCGCATGGGTGGCGCCCATCGTGGTGATGATCTGCTCCGGCGCGGCGTGCACCGCCAGCCCCGCCAGCTTGGTGGACAGCGCTCGGCGCAGCCCGATGTCGCCGGCCGGCTCGCCGTATTGCAACGAAAAGGCGTTCAGCGCCTCCACACTGCAACTGCGGCGCACCGCTGTGGCCAAAAAGGTGGTCTCCAGCCATGCTTTGGGCAGCACGCCCATGCCGGGCTGCGGCTTGTTGCTCACGCCATGGAACATGCCGCGTATCAGCGCCGTGGCGTTGAGCGGCGCACGCTGGCGGGGCATGGTCAGCATCAAACTGCCGCCTTCCGCGCCAGCCTCATTTGCTCCTGAAATCATAGCTACACGCGCACCATCCACTTGGGCTAGTGGCACATCTCGCACATAAAACCCGCGGTTGCGGCGCGCTTCGATCAGGCCTTGCGCCAGCAACTGGTCATAGGCGGTCACCACGGTCGACGGGCTCACCTTTTGCTGCTGGGCACACAGGCGTACCGAGGGCAGGCGCGCACCGGGCGCCAGCAAGCGGTCGCGGATGCGCTGGGCAAACACAGCGCAGAGCTGCTCAGCCAGGGTCTGTGCGGCGGTTTTCATCAACATGGGTGGACTCTCCGGGCAAGGCTGTAACGGTGGTGCCAGCAATACAGATTGCAGGCTGTTTAGTAAAACTGTACTGCAACTGTGCTGTTTTTCAAAGTACAGTGAATCGCATGAATTCCAAAAACGAAACACGCGGCCTCTGGCTGGGCTTGCTGGGCGTGGCGATCTTTGCCATCACCCTGCCCATGACCCGCCTGGCCACCGGCACCGCCGACGCCCCCCAGCTCTCGCCCTGGTTTGTGACGCTGGGTCGCGCAGCGCTGGCCGGCGGTTTGTCGATCGTGTTTTTGCTCACCACCCGTTCGCGCTGGCCCACACCGGGTGAGTGGCGCCCACTTAGCATTGCCACGCTGGGCAACGCACTCGGTTTTCCAGTGCTCATCGGTTACGCACTGCGCACCATCAGCGCCAGCCATGCCGCCGTCATCATTGCCTTGTTGCCGCTAGCGACCGCCGTGGTGGCCGCCATCGTCATGCACCAGCGTGCGCGGCTGGGCTTCTGGCTGAGTGCCTGCATAGGCGCTGCGCTGGTGGTGGGTTTTTCGCTCTACCGCGCCATGCAGCACAGCGCTGGCATGGCCCTGGAGTGGGGCGATGTGCTGATGCTGGGTGCCGTGGCGTCGGCAGCACTGGGTTATGTGTATGGCGCCAAGGTCACGCCCACGCTGGGTGCGGAGCAGGTCATTTGCTGGGTGTGCGTGCTGGCGCTCCCCGTCACCCTGCCGGGGGCTTTGCTGACCTGGCCGGACCACAGCATCCGCGCCAGCTCCTGGTGGGCGCTGGGCTACGTGGGGGTGTTCTCCATGTGGGCAGGCTTTTTTGCCTGGTACCGCGGCCTCGCGTTGGGCGGCACGCTCAAGGTCAGCCAGATACAACTGCTGCAACCGTTTTTGAGCATTCTGGCGGCCATCCCTCTCCTGGGTGAGTCGCTCGATCTGGTGACGGTGGGCTTCGCGCTTGCGGTGGTGGCTACCGTGTTCATCGGCAAACGCTTTGCATCGGGCGCCCCACCTGTGCCGCAAGGAAAGACGCCATGAACACCGACACCCTGTTCGCCGCCGGCTTGTTCGCGGTAGTGAGCTCCGTCACGCCCGGGCCCAACAACACCATGCTCATGGCATCTGGCGTGAACTTCGGCTTCCGCCGTGCGCAGCCGCACCTGTGGGGCGTGAACCTCGGTTTCACTTTCATGGTCTTGTGCGTGGGCTTAGGGCTTCACTCGGTGCTGGACCGGTTTCCGCAGTTTTACGACTTGCTGCGCTACGCAGGCTCAGCCTACATGCTTTGGATCGCCTGGAAGCTGGCCAGCGCCCGCCCGGCACCTGCTGCAGACACTGGTGGCGGCAACACGCCACCCACCATCCAACCCATGGGCTTCTGGGCGGCGGCCGCTTTCCAGTGGGTCAACCCCAAAGCCTGGGTCATGGCGGTGACCTGCATGAGCACCTACCTGCCGCCCAACGCCGGCATGGCGCAAGTGGCGCTGCTGGCAGGCCTGTTCATGGTGCTGGGTGCACCCTGCTCCGCTTTCTGGGTGGGCTTTGGCCAAGCCATGCGCGGCCTGCTGCAAGACCCGCTGCGCTTGCGCATCTTCAACATCACCATGGCGCTGGCCCTGGTGGCCTCGCTCTACCCTATGCTCACGAGCTGACTCCGCATTTTTCAAGAGACGACAACCATGACGAACACGACCCACTGGACCCTGGCCGAACGTGCCGCCAAGATGAACCCCTCGGTGATCCGCGAGATTCTCAAGGTCACCGAGAAGCCCGGCATCATCAGCTTTGCCGGCGGCCTGCCCAGCAGCAAAACCTTTCCCGTGGCTGAATTTGAAGCCGCCTGCGCCAAGGTGCTCAAAGACGACCCGGCCGGTGCCCTGCAATACGCAGCGTCCGAGGGCTACGGCCCTCTGCGCGAGCTGGTGGCCCAGCAGCTCAAGGCGCAGAGCGCCGCTGCCGGCGTGACCTGGAACGTGGATCCAGCCCAAGTTCTCATCACCACCGGCTCGCAACAGGGCTTGGACCTGGTCGCCAAAATTTTGATCGACAAAGACAGCAAGGTACTGGTCGAGTCCCCCACCTACCTAGGCGCGGTGATGGCCTTCACGCCCATGGAGCCGAACGTGGTGAGCGTGACCAGCGACGCAGAAGGCATCGACATTGCCGACCTGGCCGCCAAGTCTGCCGATGCCCGCTTTTTGTATGTGCTGCCCAACTTCCAGAACCCCACCGGCCGCAGCATGACCGAGGCGCGCCGCGCGGCCTTGAGTGCAGAAGCCGCCCGCAGAGGCCTACCCATCATGGAAGACAACCCCTATGGCGACCTGTGGTTCGACCAGGCGCCGCCAGCGCCGCTGACTGCGCGCAACCCCGAAGGCGGCATTTACCTCGGCTCGTTTTCCAAGGTACTGGCGCCCGGTCTGCGCATGGGCTTTATCGTGGCACCCAAGGCGGTGTACCCCAAGCTCTTGCAAGCCAAGCAAGCGGCCGACCTGCACAGCCCCGGCTTCAACCAACGCCTGATTTTTGAGGTGATGCAAAACGGCTTCCTGGACCGCCATGTGCCCACCATCCGCAGCCTCTACAAAGCCCAGCGCGACGCCATGCTGGAAGCGCTGGCCAAGCATTTCCCCGAGTCGCATGGACCGGACTCTGCCAATGCCGACAGCACCTTCACCTGGAACACCCCGGCTGGTGGCATGTTCTTGTGGGCGCGCCTGCCTACCGGCATGAACGCCGTGGACCTGCTGCCCCACGCGGTGGACAAGGGCGTGGCCTTTGTGCCCGGCGCGCCGTTCTACGCCGGCAACGCCGATGCCCGCGCCATGCGCCTGAGCTTTGTGACCCCCAGCGTGGAAGAAATCCACCGCGGTGTGGCCGCGCTGGCCGAAGCCATTCACGCCCAAAGGAGCTGAACATGACGGTCCATATCTGGGGGCGCCTGAGTTCTCTCAACGTACGCAAAGTGGTGTGGGCCGCGCAAGAAACCGGCGTCGCCTTTACCCGCAGCGATGCGGGCATGGCCTTCGGGGTGGTCAAAACCCCCGAGTACCTGGCCATGAACCCCAATGCGCTGGTGCCCACGCTGCAGGATGGCGACTTCACGCTCTGGGAAAGCAACGCCATCGTGCGCTACATCTTTGCCAAGTACGGCAATGACCGGCTCTACCCCCAAGATCTGGCGCAACGCTTTGACGCCGAGCGCTGGATGGACTGGCAGCAAACCATCCTGAACCGTGCCAGCGGCATCGCCTTCTTGCAGTGGTTTCGTACTCCTGCCGACCAGCGTGACATGGCTGCTATTGCCAACTCCACCGCCGCCACCGAGCCGGCCATGGCCCAGCTCAACGACCACTTGGCCACCCGCACCTGGATGTGCGGCGAGCACTTCAGCATGGCCGACATCCCCGTGGCCTGCGATGTGCACCGCTGGTTCGCCCTGCCCCAGCCGCGGCCTGACTGGCCGCACTTGGAGCGCTGGTTTGCGGCCATCCTGGCGCGCCCGGCAACCCGCGGTGTTTTAGATCTTCCTCTTTCATAGGCTTTATTCGTTTCACACAGAAAGGCTCCTCGTGCCCCAGCTTCGCCCCTTCGCCCAAGTCGATGTGTTCACTGCCCAGCCGTATCTGGGTAACCCGCTCGCCGTCGTGCTCGACGGCAGTGGCCTGAACGATGCGCAGATGCAGGGCTTTGCACGATGGACGAACTTGAGCGAAACCACCTTTTTGCTGCCGCCCACCCCCGATGCGGCAGCACAGGGCGCGGACTACCGGGTGCGCATCTTCACCCCCGGAGGCGAGCTGCCTTTTGCCGGCCACCC
This sequence comes from Comamonadaceae bacterium OS-4, assembly GCA_027924025.1. Classification (GTDB taxonomy): domain Bacteria; phylum Pseudomonadota; class Gammaproteobacteria; order Burkholderiales; family Burkholderiaceae_C; genus Allorhodoferax. The sequence goes on along the minus strand of AP026970.1, from coordinate 555,636 downwards.
CACGCTGGGCAGCTGCCACGCCTGGTTGGAGGCCGGTGGCACGCCCAGAGCCAAAGACCGCATCGTGCAAGAGTGCGCCAAAGGCCTGGTGCAGATCTGCCGCGATGGCAGCCGCCTGGCCTTTGCAGCCCCCTCGTTCCAGCGCAAAAACCCTAGCCCTGGCTTGCTGGCACAGGTGGCCCACGCACTGGGCCTGACCGCCAGGCAAATCATCTCGGCCCAGCACCTGAGCAACGGCACCGACTGGCTGGGCGTGCTGGTGGACGACATGCAATCCGTGCTGCAACTGCAGCCCGACCACCCTGCCCTCAAGAATTTAGGCGTCAAAGTGGGTGTAGCCGCGGTAGATACTGCGCGAGCAGCTCCTGATTCGATAGCAAGCAAGCTGGAAGTGCGCGCCTTTGCTGCACTCAACGGCATCAACGAAGACCCGGTCACCGGCAGCCTGAACGCCAGCTTGGCCCAGTGGCTGATTGAGGACGAATACATGCCCGCCAGCTACGTGGTGCACCAAGGCACCTGCATCCAGCGCGAAGGCCGCATCTACATCCGCCAGGACGCCAGCGGCCAGGTCTGGGTGGGCGGTGACTCGGTCACCTGCATACGCGGCAGCGCCACTCTGTAACCCGACGAGACAGCCCATGACCCCACGCGCCTACCAACAAGTCGACGTCTTCACCCGCATCCCCTACCTCGGCAACGCCTTGGGCGTGGTGATGGACGGCAGCGGCCTCAGCGATGAAGAGATGCAGGCCTTCGCCCGCTGGACCAACCTGAGCGAGACCACCTTTTTGCTGCCCCCCAGCCCCGTAGCGGCGGCGCAGGGTGCGGACTACCGGGTGCGCATCTTCACCCCCGCCGATGAGCTGCCGTTTGCCGGCCACCCCACGCTGGGTAGCTGCCACGCCTGGCTGCAAGCGGGTGGCACGCCCAAGGCGGCTGGCACCATCGTGCAAGAGTGCGCCAAAGGTTTAGTCAAACTCAAGCGCGATAGCAGCCGCCTGGCCTTTGCCGCGCCCAGCCTGCACCGCAGCACGCCCGACTCAGCGCTGATCGCACAGGTGGCTGCGGCCCTGGGGCTGCGCACCGAACAGATCCGCGCAGCCCAGTGGCTGGACAACGGGCCGGTGTGGCTGGGCCTGCTGCTCGACAGCATGGACACGGTGCTGGACTTGCGCCCGGATCACTCCGCCCTCAAAGGTTTGGCACGCGGCATCGGTGTAGCCGGCATGGATGTTGCGCCAGCAGCTCCTGATTTGATAGTGCGGAGCAACCGTGAAGCACGCGCATTTGGCGGTAGCAGCAGCGCGGGCGCCACCGCGCCAGACGACACCCCGTCCATCGAAGTCCGCTTCTTTGCGGACGATATCGGCGTCACCGAAGACCCTGTCACCGGCAGCTTCAACGCCAGCCTGGCCCAGTGGCTGATTGCCGATGGCGTCGCCCCCGCCCGCTACGTGGCCGCCCAAGGCACCTGCATAGGCCGCGCCGGTCGCGTGTTTATTGAGCAAGACGCGCAGGGCCAAGTGTGGGTGGGTGGCGATTCGGTCACCTGCATTGAAGGAAAGGTCACACTGTGACTACGCCGCTGGATGCCTGGCTGCACGCCCCCATGGCCGCGCAACTGGCGCTGGCGTGGACCACGTATTTGATCGGCACCGCCAGCCCCGGCCCCAGCAACATGTCCATCATGGGCATGGCCATGAACGCCGGGCGCCGCCCCGCGCTGTGGCTGACGCTGGGCATTTTGAGCGGCTCCTGGTTCTGGGGCGTGCTGGCGGCACTGGGCATCTCGCAGCTGCTGGCCAGCTTCGGCGCCGGGCTCATCGCCATGAAAGTGCTGTGCGGTTTGTATTTGCTGTGGCTGGCCTTCAAGTCGGGCCGCTCGGCCTTGCAGCCCCACGCTACGGCCGCATTGGCCACACCGCAAGCGGTGGATGCGCGCAGCCTGTATTTGCGTGGTTTGGCCATGCACCTCACCAACCCCAAAGCCGTTTTGAGCTGGCTGGCCACGGTCACGGTGGGCATTCCTGCCGGCGCCTCGCCGCACCTGGCCTGGGTGGTGGTGGGCGGCTGCATGGTCATGGGGGTGGCCATCTTCGGCGGCTATGCGCTGGCGTTTTCTACCCCGGCCGCACGCCGCGTCTATGCCCGTGCCCGCCGTGGGCTGGAAGGCCTGCTGGCCGCCGTGTTCGGCATGGCCGGGCTACAGCTGCTGCGCACCAGCACCCACGCACATTGAATTTCACACTGCCTCAGGACCCACCATGACTGCCAACGCCCTGCTCCCCACCCTGCAAGACATCGAAGCTGCGGCCCAAGTGGTGTACCGCGAATTCGGCCCCACACCGCAGTACCGCTGGGGACAGCTCTCCAGCCTGTTGGGCGCGACTTGCTGGGTCAAGCACGAGAACCACACGCCAGTGGGCGCCTTCAAAATCCGGGGCGGCCTTACCTACTTTGACCAGCTGGCCCAGCGCGGCGCCATGCCCGCCGAAGTGGTGGGCGCCACCCGCGGCAACCACGGCCAGAGCGTAGGCTGGGCCGCACGGGCGCACGGCGTGCCCTGCACCATCGTGGTCCCGCTTGGCAACTCGGTGGAAAAGAACGCCGCCATGCGCGCACTGGGCGTCACTCTCATCGAACACGGCACCGACTTTCAAGAGAGCCGCGAGTTCGCCATCCAACTCGCCCAAGACCGTGGCGCCCACATGGTGCCCAGCTTCCACCCCGACCTGCTGCGCGGCGTGGCCACCTACTGGTGGGAACTGCTCAAGGCGGCACCGGACTTGGACGTGATCTATGTGCCCATCGGCCAGGGCTCAGGTGCCTGCAGCGCCGTGGCTGCAAAGCGCGCGCTGGGCCACCGGGCCCGCATCGTCGGCGTGGTGAGCGCGCACGCCACCACCTACGCTGATTCATTCGCAGCCGGCAAGGTGATCGAGGCGCCCGTGACCACCCAACTGGCCGACGGCATGGCCTGCCGCGTGGCAGACCCCGAGGCGCTGGAGATATTGATGGGCGCCATCGATCACCTGGTGCAAGTGACCGACACCGAAGTCGCCCAAGCCATGCGCGACATCTTCGCCTGCACCCACAACGTAGCCGAAGGCGCCGGCGCTGCCAGCTTTGCGGCAGCGATGCAGGAACGCGAAGGCCTGCGGGGGCAGACGGTGGGGATTACCTTGTGCGGGGGGAATGTGGACTCGGCGGTGTTTGCCGGGGTGCTGCGAAATTGATAGCTGCTGGCGCAGTATTTATCAGCGCCGAGGGCTCTTTTGACACGAGAATCTGCTCCAATCAAGTTGAGCAAAAGGCCACTCGACCATAAAACATCAGCGGAGGATTTAGTGTTTACATCAACCCGTCTCGTTCTTGCATGCGCCGCGTTTACCTGCCTGCCCGCACTATCCGCGCAACAGTGCGAAGGTCCCCTCAAGCGAAACGCTGCCGATTTCTCGGCGGTAGGTGACGGTTCACAGGTATTCGACAAGAGCAACAATCTGATCTGGATGCGCTGCATCGAAGACCAAACTTGGAATGGTTCAATATGCGTCGCTAATGACCCGGACGCAGTCAACCCGGGGCCTAGAGTCACGTATCAACAAGCGAAAGCGCTCGCGGCCGAGAAATCCACCATTGACGAACGTTGGCGAATCCCGACGCGCAAAGAGTTGCTCACGCTTCGTGAGCCGAACTGCTACAACCCATCGCAAAACCTGACCGTGTTTCCAACCAAGCCGGCGTGGAGCTCCGATGGTGCATTCTGGTCATCGACCCCAGAGGCCAAGGGCGTATCCGTCGTATCAGCTATCGGCACAAGTGATGCATGGGCGACCACTGACGAAGCGAATATGAATCATGTTCGCCTCGTTCGAACGCCACCGCCTCCGCAAAAAAAGTAGAGGTACGCGGAAATCAAGAGGCGAACACCACATGGTGTATCGCCGATTTTTCAATTTCGGCCCTTGCCTAGACGCTAGTATCAAGCGATACACCCTTGAGGCTTATGCGTACTTAACACCCTCTGCTTCACGCACCTGCTAAAAGCCGCGCATGAGCCACTTTCAGATCAAAGGCCGAAAAGCAAACGGCCTGCAACTGACACCAGCCGCAGCATCCGGCGCATGGTGACTCCGGGGCCTGACGTCTTGCCCCCGCCTCTCCACAAACGCCGCGTCAATCCCCTCGCGGATGTCATAGCCCCGCCGCTTCGCCGGGTCCGCCAATACTGAATACGCAAAATTGATCATCGCCAAGCGCTGCACAGCGGCGTCGGAGTTCAGGTGTTTGTCAGGGTGGTGTTGCTGGGCCAGGCAGCGGTAGGCCGCGCGGATCACCGATGGGCTGGCCTGCGGGCTGACTTCCAGGGTTTCGTAAAGAGATGGCTTGGGCATCAGCCATTGAACGCCGTTACAGCCCGTTTGTTTGTGCACTGCCCTACATAGCGCCGCAAACCAGCCACAGGCACAGCGCTCCTAATTTCATAGCTGCTGTCGCACATTTAACAAGCGCCAAGTGCCGATTGGGCTTAAATCCTACCCATGGGAAATCTTTATCTGGTGCGCCACGGGCAGGCCTCTTTCGGGGCAGCTGATTACGACAACTTGAGCGAGCTCGGCCACCGGCAGAGCGTGCGGCTGGGGGAATACTTTGCGGGCAAGGGCTTGCAATTTGACGCGGTGATCACAGGCACCCTCAAGCGCCATGCCCAGACGTGGGCCGGTATTGCCCAAGGCGCGGAGCTCACGCACCAGCCCCTTGAGTGGCCGGGCCTGAATGAATACGACAGCGAGGCGGTGATCAAAGCGATTCACCCCACGCCCCTCGAAAAACCCGACACGCCCGAGATGGTCCGCCACCACTTCCGGCTGCTGCGCGATGGCCTGACCCAGTGGATGAATGGGGTGGTCAGCCCGCAGGGCATGCCCAGCTACAACGATTTTGTGCGCGGGGTAACCAGCGCGCTGGAGCATGTGCGCAAGTCGCACACCGGCAATGTGCTGATCGTTAGCAGTGGCGGGCCTATCTCCACCGCCGTGGGGCATGTTTTGGGCACCACGCCCGAAACCACGATTGAGCTGAACCTGCGCATCCGCAACAGCTCTGTGACCGAGCTGGCCTACACCCCCAAGCGCCACATGCTGGTGACCTACAACACCCTGCCCCACCTGGATGACGCAGCCCACGCGGATTGGGTGACTTACTCCTGAGGGTGTCGCTAAAGAAGAAGCCCTTGGCGGCTCTGGCATAGCTCGTGCTTGGTGACCTGTGTTGGAAAACACAGAGGAACACAATGCACCAAAAAGGTCTGCCCTCCCTCGCGCTATGGATGGGCATCGTCGCGCTGAGCTGGTCGCTCACTACCCAGGCACAAACTCCCGCAAGCGGCACCGCTACCGAGGCCGCGCCAGTTGCGGCGGTGGTTTCACCAGACCCTGCACCGACGACAGCGCCTGTATCGGCGCCGGTATCACCAGCGCCGACCAAACCCTTTCTGGCCAAGCAAGACAGCATCAACGCCGCAGACACGGCCTGGATGATGACCAGCACCGCACTGGTGTTGCTGATGACGCTGCCCGGTATTGCCTTGTTTTATGGCGGCATGGTGCGCAAAAAGAGTGTCATCAACACCATGGCGAGTGTGGTGGCGGTGGCGGCCTTGCTGAGCCTGCTCTGGTTTGCGGTGGGCTATTCGCTGGCCTTTACGCCGGGCACAGCGTGGCTGGGCGGGACCGAGCGGATGTGGTTCAGCGGGCTGGGCTACCTCAAAGAGGCGGGCTTGGTGGCGGTGAGCCATGTGGCGCCCAATATCCCGGAGTCGGTGTACGCGATGTTTCAGCTTACTTTCTTCATCATCACCGGGGCGCTGATTGTGGGTGCGCTGGTGGAGCGGATGCGCTTCTCGGCCATGCTGCTGTTTATTGGCATGTGGTCGGTGGTGGTGTACGCCCCGATTGCCCACTGGGTGTGGGAGCCGGGCGGCTGGCTGGTGCAAATGGGCGTGCTCGACTTTGCGGGCGGTGCCGTGGTGCACATCAATGCGGGCGTTTCGGGCCTGGTGTGCGCCTACATGCTGGGCGCCCGCAAGGGCTATGGCAAAGAGCCGTTTGAGCCTTTCAACCTGGGCCTGACCATGGTGGGCGCGGGCCTGCTGTGGGTGGGCTGGTTCGGCTTCAATGCCGGCTCGGCGGTGGCGGCCGATGGGCGGGCAGGCCTGGCCATGGCGGTCACGCACCTTGCCGCATCCGCCGGTGCCATGAGTTGGATGCTGGGTGAATGGGTCATGCGCGGGCGCCCCTCTTTGCTCGGGCTGTGCTCCGGCTTGGTGGCAGGGCTGGTGGCCATCACCCCGGCGGCAGGTTTTGTGTCGCCCAGCGCGGCGGTGATCATCGGTTTGGTGGCGGGGGTGACCTGCTACTGGGGCGCGACCGGCCTGAAGCGCATGCTCAATGCCGACGACTCGCTGGATGTATTCGGGGTGCACGGCATAGGCGGCATCGTCGGGTCCTTGCTCACCGGGGTGTTTGCCAGCAAGGGCATTTCGGGCGTGACCGGCAGTGTGGCCACCCAAGCGCTGGGCGCGGTTGTGGTGGTGGTCTACAGCGGCGCCATGAGCTTTGCGCTGCTGTGGCTGACCAAAGTGATTGTGGGCCTGCGGGTCGATGACAACGCAGAGCTGGTGGGCCTGGATGCGTCGCAACACCGCGAGCACATCGGGGGTTGATGGTTTGATTTGAAACAGGTTGCGGCCGCCAGCGGCTGCCAAGGAGTGTTGCATGTTGAACAGCGAAAAACTGGCGATTGCCGCCCATTTGCACGTGCTGCTGCGCCGCAAAACCGGACGGGTGACCGATACCGAGTGGATGGCCAGCAACACCGAGTACGCCGCTGAAATCATCCGCTTTGCGCGCGCCGCCGCCAAAGACGACGGCCATGCAGACTTGGGCGAGTGGGCCGCCAAACTGGAGCTCGCCATGGAGCCGCAGCACCCCCACCGCGCCACCAGCCGCGACAAGCTGTTCGGCATGCTGGGGGGCAACACCCGTCCGGCGCCGCTGCCCGGTGCATCCGACTCGCTGCTGGGCGCTGCCGATGCGGGCGGGCACCGGTACATACGCGGCATCCGCTAGCGGCCGCGGCCCAACCGGGGCCTATCACCGGCACAATCTGCGCATGCTGTGTTTAAACTTTCGTCTGTTGGCCTGTGCCGCGCTGATGTGCGCCACCACCCTGCACGCCAGCCCCCGGCTCCGCTGTGAGCTCACCTACGCTGGCAGTACCCAAACCCTGGAGGCCACGCCCGTGGACGACCCGTACCCAGTCGCATCGGTCGATGTGGGCGGGCGCTTTTACTTCAAGGCGGTGGTGGTGGGCCGTGACGCGCAGCCGGAATACATCAAAACCTATGCCTACCTCGATACCCTCACCCAGCCAGTGCTGGTGCAGCAGGCCAGTTATTTCCCGCCGTTCACCGCGGCGCCGGGTGGCCAACGGCTGACCGGCAAACAGTTTGTGTACGCAGGCCCCGTCGAGCGCGAGCTGCAATACGAGTGTGTACTGCACGGGGTGCAACCATGAAGCGCGCCACCCTCAACAACGTGCTCGGCCTGCTGCTCGCAGGCACTATCGCCCTGCTGGGTCACAGCGCAGCCTTGGCCCAGGCGGTGCCACCCGCCAAGGACGAGTCGGGCTGGGTAACGCTGGTGTTTGCCGGAGACATCGTGCTCGACGATGTGGCGGGCGCCATGATCGAGCGGGGCGAAGACCCGTTTGGCGGCTTTCGGGACTTTTTTGCGAAGGCGGATATCCGCATTGGCAACCTCGAGTGCGTGGTGGCCACTACCGGCTCGGCGGGCGACAAAAACTTCACCTTCCGGGCCCACCCGCGGACCTTGCCGGTGCTCAAGCGCCACTTCGATGCGCTGGCCCTGGCCAACAACCACTCGGGCGACTATGGCCGCGAAGCATTTGCCGAAATGCTCACCCTGCTGCCGGCCGCCGGGCTGCAGTACTTTGGCGGTGGCCGCAACCTGAAAGAGGCCCACGCGCCGCTGATCCTGGAGCGCAAGGGCCTGCGGATTGCACTGCTGAGCTACAACGAGTTCATGCCGCGCAGTTTTGAAGCGGACTTTGACGCCCCGGGCATCGCCTGGAGCGAAGACGAGCAGGTGGTGGCCGACATACGCGCTGCCCGTGCGGTACACCGCGCGGACCTGGTGATTCCCGTCATGCATTGGGGTTGGGAAGACGAGTTGGTGGCCAACAGCCGACAACGCAGCTTGGCCCGCCGCATGGTGGATGCCGGTGCGGACGCGGTGATTGGCGGCCACCCGCATGTCACCCAGGACATCGATTACCACCGAGGCAAACCCATCGTCTACAGCGTGGGCAACTTTGTGATGAAGGAAACCGACAACGACGACCAACGCCGCGCCTGGGTGCTGAAGTTGCGCCTGAGCGCACAGGGTGTGCAGGCCTTTGAGACCCGGGCTGTCAATATTGACCTGCAGGGCATTCCCACCCCCGACCCGACCCGCGCCACCCCGTGCTGGCGCCGTGGCGAGGCGGGAACCCGCCTGTGCACGCCAACCGACTGAGCTAAGCCCGCGACCTCAGGGTGTCGCTGGGCAGTGCATGGATCTCGGCCAGCAAGCCCGCAAGTGCGCGGCCTGCGGCTGACAACACCGTCTCGCCCTTGGCCGCTGTGGCGGCAGCCGCGTTGCCGACAGCGCCAACGGGGTTGTAGTCCTGCATTTGCCACCCTAGTTTGGCGCTCTTGCCATTACCGAGGATGGGGAAGGCCTTGGCACGATCTTCAGAGGTCGAGGCAAAGTTTTCTGCTTGCGCCATGTCCACCAGGTCAGGGCGCAGGGCGAGCATCATCGAGGTTTCAACGTCACCGGCATGGATGCCAAACCGGTGCTCGTGGGCGCTGAAGAGCGCATTTACATCACTGCCATCGGACGCGGTCAGGGGCAAGCCAAACCAGTTGACGCTGTAGACCAGCATGCCGAGGCGGGCGCGCAGGTCACGCGCCACCACATCCATCAGCCCGACCTGACCGCCGTGGCTGTTGAACAGCACCATGCGCTTCACCCCGGTGGCGGCCACGCATTCGCCAATCTCGGTCCAGATGCGGATCACGGTTTCGGCTTTGAAGGTCAGGGTGCCGGCAAACGCCGCGTGTTCAGGGCTGTACCCCACCGCCTGGGTGGGCAAAAACAGGGCAGGAACATCGGGGGCGATATGGGGCAGCGCATGCGCCACCACGCCATCGACCAGCGCGCTATCCACCTGCAATGGCAGGTGCGGGCCATGCTGCTCGGTGGCAGCTACCGGCAACACGGCAATCAGGCGATCCAGTGTGCCGGCGGCGCGGGCGGCGTCAAACTGCGGGCTGGTCCAGTCAGCCCAGAAACGGGAGGGAGGGTGCATCACTCCATCTTAACCAGCGGCACTGTCCGGCGCGATCACCGGGGCCACGAGCGGCATGCGAATGCGGAAGCACGCCCCCGAGTCGGGCAGGTTGCTCACATCGATGGTGCCACCCAGTGTTTTGGTCACGATGTTGTAGACGATATTGAGCCCCAGACCACTGCCACCTTGGCCCAGACGGGTGGTGAAAAACGGGTCAAAAACCCGCGCCAAGTGCGCCGGCGGGATGCCGCGCCCATCGTCCGAGACCAGTAGCTCCAGCCGGTTGTCGCCGTCTAGGCGGGCGGTGATCTGGATGGTGCCGGGCGGGCCGTTGTCCTCGAACGCGTGGATCAAGGCGTTGTTCATCAAATTGGTGAGCACCTGCCCCAAGGGGCCGGGGTAACTGTTGAGCTCGACGTCGTGCGGGATATCGGTGGTCACCTTGTGCGGTGACTTGCGGATGGTGGGTCCTAGCGTCAGCAAAATTTCCGCCACCGTGTGCTGCAACTCAAATTTGCGCCGGTTCAGGCTGGTCTGGTCTACCGCCACTTGCTTGAAGCTGGCCACCAGCTCTGCCGCATGTTGCAGGCCGCGCATCAAGATGCCGGCCCCTTGCTGGGTGTTGGCCACGAACTCGTCGAGCCGGCTGCGGGTCAAGCCTTTGCTCATGCTTTGCGCAAAATTGTCGGCATGGTCTTGCAGGGTGCTGGCCACGGTGAGGCTGTTGCCGATCGGGGTGTTCAGCTCGTGTGCAATGCCGGCCACCAAAGAGCCCAAGGCCGACATTTTTTCGGCTCGCACCAGCTCGGACTGGGCGGCGCGCAGTTGCCCCAAAGCATCAGTCAGCTCCTGGGTGCGCTCCTGGACCCGGTGCTCCAGGGTGGCGTTGAGCTGGAGAATGTTTTCATCGTAGCGGTGCTGCTCGGTGATGTCGTCAAACGCCATGATCAGTACTTGCTGCCCCTCCAGCCACACCACCCGGCCGGACAAGTCGCAATAGATCTCAGCCCCATGCAAGCCGCGGCTCATCCACGCCTGAAAATTGGACAATTCGCCGGTAGCGCGCAGCGTATCCAGCGCGCGTTTACGCACTTCCAGGTCTTTCCAGATTCCTACCCGCTTGCCGTTAGTGCCGATCACGCTGGCACGGTCCATGCCGAACACGCGACCCCACGCGGAGTTGACATCGAGCGTCTGCACCTCGTCGCCCATGCTTGAGACCGACATGGCCACTGGCGAGGCATCAAAAATCGCGGCAAATTTGGCCTGGCTGTCGCGCAGCGCCTGCTCGGTACGGGCCCGCTCTTCCAGCTCACGCTGCAAGGTCAGTGCTTTTTGCTCGCGTTCGCTGAGTAAAGCGCCAAGATCGACACGCATGGTATCGAGTGCGTTGGCGAGCTGGCCCATTTCGTCAGTCTTGGGGCTGGCCACCGACTCGGACAAATCTCCACGGGCCAAGCGCAAGGCACTTTCCCGCAGGCGCAGCATGGGTTGCACGATGCGGCTACTGAACAAGGGCCAGATAAAGGCAAACGCCAGCACGACCTGCAACAGCAAGGCCCCGGAAAAGCGGATCAACTCATCACGGGCCTCTGCCTGCACCCGCCGGGTAGACATCATGACGCTCAGGCTGCCGACCCGGGCACCGTTGTAGGTGATCGCACGCTCTTCGACGCGTTGGTTGTCGATATCGCCCAAGACGTCGCCACGCTTGACGAAGGGCTCGCCGAACTCGTCGGTCACGGTGACGCTCACCACGTCGGGGTTGCGCATCACGGCTTCGACCAGCTCGATCGCCACACCCCGGTCCAGATTCCACACCGCCACGGCCATGCCGCGCGACAGTACGTCGGCATATTGCTTGAGGGGGGCTTCGACCCGCAGTGCGACTTCAGTCTCCAGCTTGCTGGTGACCTGAAAGCCGGCGAAGAACAGGGCTGGCAACAGAATGCCGGCAGCCACCCCGAGCATCAGCGTTTGGCGCAGCGAAAAACTCGGGAACTTCACGCGGAACGGGCCTTTCCGAAGGTTGTACAAAAGTGCTGACGCAGTATGGCCGCGGGTAGGGTACGGGTCAAGCGCACAAAGCGCATGTGCAACAACCGTGCCTGTTTGCCCTGCCTGTTATAACCCAGCGCAAGTACCCCAGCCCTCGCAAGCCAGCCCCACGGCTCGCCCCGCGCGAGGAACTAATGCCCGCCCTTGTGGCTCTGACCAGCAGATGAACGACTCCTCTTTTAACGCCCGCGTGCGCCGCCTGCCTGCAGCTCTCTTTTTTATAGCTGCTTGCGCACTGTTTTCGGGGGCTCATGCCCAATTGGGGCCTGCAACCAGCCCCACGCTGGGCGGACCGGCTGCGAGCGCAGCCGCGGGAGCTACGGTGCTCACCGAACAGGTAAGCGCCGAGCTGTTGGTGCATGCGCCCGACGGGCTCACGCCCGGCAGCACCCTGTGGCTGGGCCTGCGGCTGCAACACCAGCCCCATTGGCACACCTATTGGAAAAACCCCGGCGACTCCGGCCTGCCCACGCTGCTGCAGTGGACGCTGCCGCCCGGCCTGAGTGCCGGCGAGATCGCCTGGCCAGCCCCGCAAAAGATCGCCATCGGCACCTTGGCCAACCTGGGCTACGAGGGCGAGGTGCTGCTGCCGGTGCCCGTGCAGGTAAGCCGCGACTTCAAAGCCACCGGGCTGACCCCGGGCGCCGAGGTGCAGCTGGCGGCCAGCTGGCTGGTGTGCCGCGAAGAGTGCATTCCCCAGGAAGGGCGTTTCAGTGTGCGGATACCGGCCCAAGGCTCCACCGCGCTGCACACCGGGCTCTTCAAGGCTGCGTGGGCCGCTGCACCGCAGCCCTTCACCGGCAAGTTTGAGGTGACCGCTGAGCCCGAAGGCTTGCGCCTGCAGGCGAGCGGCCTGCCTGCTGCATGGGTGGGCCGGGCCCTCCAGGCACTGCCCGAAACCGCTGAGTTGCTCGACACCCCGGCCCTGCCCTCCAACGCAGACCGCTTGCACCAAGGCGCACTCCAGCTCCGCCAGCAAGGCTGGGATGGCACCACCTGGCGGGCCTGGCTGCCTTACGCCGCCCAACGCAACACCTCGCCCACCCGCTTGGCGTGGGTGCTAAGCGCCGGTGGCACCGAGAGCCTGCGCGCCGAAGTGCCTGTGAACGGCACTTGGCCGCCGGTGGCCGCGATGGCAACCGTCTCGCCTACCTTGCAAGCCGCGCTGGACAGCAATGCGCGCGGCAACGCCACACCGCCCGCCGCGCAAAGCGGCTGGGGCTGGATGCTGATGGGCGCCTTGCTGGGCGGGCTGATTTTGAATTTGATGCCCTGCGTCTTCCCGGTGCTGGCGCTCAAGGTGCTGGGCTTTGCCGGCCAAAGTGCCCAGCCCCGTGGCCAGCAACGCGCCCAAGGGCTGGCCTACACCGCCGGAGTGGTGCTGTCGTTCATGGCGCTGGGTGGCTTGCTGCTGGCGCTGCGCGCCGGGGGCGAGCAGCTGGGTTGGGGCTTTCAGCTGCAGTCCCCCGCGGTGATTGTGGGGCTGGCCTTGTTATTCACCCTGCTGGCGATGAACCTGGCCGGTTGGCTGCACATCGGCAGCATGGTGCCCGACCGCCTGGCCGGGCTGCAACTGCGGCACCCGGTGGCCGAGGCGTTTTTGTCGGGGATGCTGGCGGTGGCGATTGCCTCGCCGTGCACCGCACCGTTCATGGGCGCGTCGCTGGGCTACGCGATTACTTTGCCGGGCGCGCAGTCTTTGGTGTTGTTTGCGGCACTCGGCGTTGGCATGGCCTTGCCTTACCTGCTGGCGAGCTGGTGGCCCGCGGTGGGCCGGATGCTGCCGCGCCCCGGTGCCTGGATGGAAACTTTCAAGCATTTCCTGGCCTTCCCGATGGCGGCTACCGTGGTGTGGCTGGTGTGGGTGCTGGGTCATCTGGCCGGTGTGGATGGTGCTGCCAGCTTGCTGCTGCTGCTCTTGAGCGTGGGCCTTGGGGTCTGGGCGCTGCGGCAAACCGGCCGTTCGAAAGTGGCATTTACTATCATTTCTATAGCTGCCTGCGCACTATCTATAAGCGCTACATGGCAATTTGGCTTGAAAACCGCGGAGGAGCCTACCGCGCGCACTACCGGTGCCACACCGGCAGGCGCCAACTGGCAGCCATGGTCTGATGCCGCGGTGCAAGCCGCGCTGCAGCAAGGCAAGCCGGTGTTTGTGGATTTCACGGCCGCTTGGTGCATTACCTGCCAGGTGAACAAGAAAACCACCTTGGGCCAAGCCGAGGTGGAGGCCGCCTTTGCCGCCAAACAAGTCACCCTGCTGCGGGCAGACTGGACCCGGCGTGACCCCGCCATCACCCGCGCGCTGGAGCAACTCGGCCGCAGCGGCGTGCCGGTCTATGTGCTGTACGCCCCGGGGCGCAGCCCCCAAGTGTTGACTGAGTTGCTCACGCCCGGCGAGGTGCTCGGCACCCTGGCCACCTTGTAAGCGCCCACACACTTTCGCCCGACCGACCACTATGCCCTCCATCGACACCGACATCCTTCACCCGCTGCTGTTTCCGCCCCGCACCGTGGCAGTGGTGGGCCTGTCGCCCAAGCCGCACCGCGAGAGTTTCAAGGTGGCGGCCTATATGCAGCGGCAGGGCTGGCGCATCGTGCCGATCAACCCGAACGCTGCCGAGATCTTGGGTGAAAAGGCCTACCCCAGCCTCACCGAGGCCGCGGCGCATGCAACGATTGCCATGGTGAATGTGTTCCGCAACAGCGAGGATGTACCGCCGGTGGTGGACGAGGCGATTGCCATCGGCGCCCCTGCGATCTGGCTGCAACTCGGCATCCGCAACGACGAGGCCATGGCCCGCGCCCGGGCCGCTGGTATGCAGACCGTGCAGGACAAGTGCCTGTTGGTGGAGCACGCGCGCGCCGCCCATTGAGGCACTTGCGCGCAGCTACCAAGCAAGGCGCCGGGGAACCGGCAATGATGTCTTGACTTGAGGCAAGACAAAAGCGGCAGGCGCTCGAACTGCGACAATCGGTCCATGACCGACATCAACCCCACCAACGCACCTTTCGCAGTCGAGGCCACCACCTTTGACGGCCTGCACAACCCCACTTTTCTGCAGGCCTGCATGCGCCAGGCGACGCCTCACACCCCCGTGTGGTTGATGCGCCAGGCCGGCCGCTACTTGCCGGAATATGTGGCCACCCGCGCCACAGCAGGCAGCTTCATGGGCTTGGCCACCAACCGCGAATACGCTACCGAAGTGACACTCCAGCCCCTGGAGCGCTACCCTTTAGATGCGGCCATTTTGTTCAGCGACATCCTGACCGTGCCGGACGCCATGGGCCTGGGCCTGTCGTTCGCCCAGGGCGAAGGCCCGCGCTTTGCCAGCCCTATCAAGAATGAGGCCGATGTGGCCAAGCTCGAAGTGCCCGACATGGCCAAGCTGCAGTACGTGTTCGATGCGGTGAGCAGCATCCGCAAGGCACTCATCGTAGACGGCAAGAGCCGCGTGCCCCTGATCGGCTTTAGTGGCAGCCCTTGGACACTGGCTTGCTACATGGTCGAAGGCAAGGGCAGCGACGACTACCGCCTGGTCAAAACCATGATGTACAGCCGCCCGGACCTGATGCACCGCATGCTGGCCATCAACGCAGACTCGGTGGCAGCCTACCTGAATGCCCAGATCGACGCCGGCGCCCAAGCGGTGATGGTGTTTGACAGCTGGGGCGGCGTGCTGGCCGATGGCGCTTTCCAAGAGTTCAGCCTGGCCTACACCGCACGCGTGCTGAAGCAACTCAAGCGCTTCGGCACCGACGGCAAAGTGGTGCCACGCATTGTGTTCACCAAAGGCGGCGGTTTGTGGCTGCACGACATGCAGGCGCTGGACTGCGAAGTGCTGGGCCTCGACTGGACGGTCAACCTTGCCAAAGCACGCGCATTGGTGGGCGGCATGGAGAACGGCCCGGGCAAGGCGCTGCAAGGCAACATCGACCCCAATGTGTTGTTTGCGCCACCGGCTGCTATCGAAACTGAAGTGGCCAAAGTCTTGGACAGTTTCGGCGCGCCCTATCAAGGCAGCGGCACCGGCCCCACGCACATCTTCAACCTGGGCCACGGCATCAGCCAGTACACCCCACCGGAACATGTGGCGGCACTGGTGGCGGCGGTACACAGCCACTCCAAAAGCTTGCGCGCTTGATCGGCTACCACGTTTTTTTTGAAAAAACAAAGTTTCCGGCACTTAGTTATGCACAAAAATGGCGATTTAGGGTTAACCCTTAAACCCCTGGGTGGGAGCAGCGCTACAAAACCGATAGCGCTCCTAAGTGCTTGATTTATATAGATTTCTGTTTTTGCTTTTTTTCTGGGCAGCGTAAGAAAACCCTTGATTTATAAGGCCTGAGGCGCGGCCCAAGGCACATATCAACAAAGTTATCCACAGAAAACCTGAATCAAATGCAAACCTCTTGTAAATCAAGCACTTAGCCCTCATTCCGCAAGTTCACCTCAACAAGACGCCCCAAGTGACATTCCGCATCACGAGAAGTCAGACAACCTCCGGACCCTGCCCATGAGCCATTGGCTGCCCGTTTTGGTGCACACCCCGGCGCATGCGGCGCTCGGACCGGTGCTGACCTACCGCAGCGAACAGCTGTTGCCGGCCGGCACCCTGGTGCGGGTGCCCTTGGGCAAGCGCGAGACGCTGGGTGTGGTGTGGGATGCGGCCACGGCAGAGGCTACCGGCGAGTTTGACCCCGCCAAGGTGCGTGATATTGCCGGTGTGCTGGAGGGCATTCCGCCCTTGAGCCGGGCCTGGCAGCAGCTCTTGAGCTTTACCGCCGCCTACTACCAGCGCTCGGCCGGTGAAGTGGCGCTGGCCGCCCTGCCCCCGCAGCTGCGCGAACTGAACCCCGAGCAGATGGCGCGCCGCCTCAAGCGCAAAAAGTTGGATGGTAGTGCCGGCGGCGCAGTATTGGCTGCACCGGCGCTCAGCCCCGAGCAAGCTGCGGCGATTGCACAGATCGATGCCAACCCCGGACCTTATCTGCTGTTCGGCGCCACCGGCAGCGGCAAGACCGAGGTGTATTTGCACTGCGTGCACAAGCTGCTGGCAGCCGACCCGGATGCCCAGGCGCTGGTGATGGTGCCGGAAATCAACCTCACCCCTCAACTGGAAGAGCGCTTCAAAGCCCGCTTTGCCCCGCTCTACGGCGAACAGGCCGTGGTCAGCCTGCACAGTGGCATGACCAACCCGCAGCGGCTCAAAAGCTGGCTCAGTGCGCACGGCGGTGCGGCCCGCATCGTGCTGGGTACGCGCATGGCAGTGTTTGCCAGCCTGCCCAAGCTGCGGCTCATCGTCGTGGATGAGGAGCACGACCCCAGCTACAAGAGCGGCGAAGGCGCGCGCTACTCGGCGCGTGACCTCGCGGTCTACCGCGGCAAGTTGGAGGGCGCCAAAGTCATCCTCGGATCGGCAACGCCTTCGCTGGAGACCTGGCACCACAGCCGCCCAGCGGAGGAAGGTGGGCGCTACCTGCGCCTGCACATGCCGAGTCGTATCGGCGAGTCTTCCCGATTACCGCTGGTGCGCAGGGTGGACATGAACCACCAGCCCCGGCGCGCCATCTTCTCGACCCCGCTGATTGCCGCTATCACCGAGCGGGTGACGCGTGGCGAGCAGGTGATGGTGTTTTTGAACCGGCGCGGCTACGCCCCGGTGCTAACCTGCGAAGACTGCGGCTGGAAGAGCGAGTGCCCGCACTGCAGCGCATTCCGGGTGTTCCACAAAATCGACCGCACCCTGCGCTGCCACCACTGCGGCTTTACCGAGCGGGTGCCGCGCGCCTGCCCGGACTGCGGCAATGTAGACATCGCCCCCTTCGGGCGGGGCACCGAGCAGCTGGAAGAACACCTAGCCGAATTGCTGGTGGATGTGCGACGCCACGGCTCCGTCACTCCCGATAACCCCAACGGCGAGCCCATCCGCATCGCGCGCATTGACGCCGACAGCACCAAGCTCAAAGGCCAGCTCGAAGAGCAGTTGGCTGCCGTGCATGCGGGCGACGTGGATGTGCTGGTGGGCACGCAGATGATTGCCAAGGGCCACGATTTCCGCCGCATTACGCTGGTGGCTGCAGTGAACCCGGACGGCGCTTTGTTCAGCAGCGACTTCCGGGCGCCCGAGCGCTTGTTCAGTTTGCTGATGCAGGCGGCGGGACGTGCGGGGCGCGATGCGTCACTGGGTGCGCAGAGCGAGGTGTGGCTGCAAACCTTCCAGCCCCAGCACGGCCTGTACGCCGCCCTCAAGAAGCACGACTACACCACCTTCGCCGCGCAGCAGCTCAAAGAGCGCGAGCAAGCCAACATGCCGCCCTTCAGCGCCCAAGCCTTGGTGCGCGCCGAAGCCAAAACGCAAGAGGCCGCTCAGGCCTTTTTGAACGCCGCCCGCACCTTCGCCCAAACCGAGATGGCCGCGTGGGACGGCTGGGCAGAGGCACTGGCGCAAGTCTTCCTCTACCCCGCCGTGCCCATGGCCATCCAGCGGGTGGCCAATCTCGAACGCGCCCAGATGCTCATCGAGTGCCCCTCGCGCGCCACGCTCCAGCAGTTCCTGACCGCCTGGCAAAGCGTGCTCCACGCCACCCGCAGCCAGCCCGAGTGCAAGGGGCTGATACGCTGGGCGATTGATGTGGATCCGTTGGCGATTTGATACAAGTCCTCGCTCTGCTGAAAGGCTCCGCTCCCGATGACACCCTGCCCCCATTGCCAAGGCGTCGGCGTGCCCTTGTCAGCAAAAAGACGCTCCAGCCGTGAACACCCTGCGGTCTGCAGCTTGTGCGGCAAGCTATCCCACGTGATTGCAAGCACCAGCTCGGGCATATTCTGGTTATCACTGTTAATTGTGGGCACCTTCTATTGGATCGGTGCAATCAACGAGGTAACGCACTTGGGCTGGCTCGGCGTTCCAATGGCCATCGCCTACTACCGATGGGCGTGGAAACGGGCTACGCTTTGGCCCATCACCGGTGACAGCGCAAAGTCATCGCGGCGAGCCAGCCGACTAGTTAATGCACTCGCTTGGCTGGGAATTTTCTGGTCCTAGCGCTCGCTATTTGCAAGAAAACTCGGATGGAGATCATGAAAAAAATCACCGCCACGCTGATCGTGTCAGTATCGTTAGCCGCACTTTCGTACTGGTATCTGAACTTGCCAACTGCCAAGGCGGTGTCTTTCAACCAGCGACTTTGGCTAGAAGCATCATCACGCGACCAAGAGAACGATCCAGGCTGCTATCGGGGCGGAATGGCAATGGAACTCGTGGACAAGCGCTTGTTGAACGGCAAAACCGGCCCAGAACTCATTTCACTTATCGGCGTGCCAAGCAACTCCTCCGCAGGCAGTTGGACTTACCCCGTAGGTCAGTGCGGGATGCTGTGGGAGCATTTCCACTTGCGGGTTGACGTAGGGCCAAAGGGGGAGGTCATCGGCGCTGCTGTTGTCAAAGACGGGAATTAGCCCGACTCGCGAGACACTCAGCGCTTGTCGGCAGCCTGCCCGTAAGACAGGGCCTGGTCATTGAGCACCTCATGGGCCTGCACATCGACCACATCCGCCGCAGGCGCACCGTATCCGAAGCCTCCCGCTGCTGACGGGCCGGCAGCACCAAAACCGCCGCGCTTGAACTGCTGACGCGCCTGATTGAACCGCTGGAAGGTGGTCACAAACGCCGGTTTGCGGCCGGTCAGCAAGGCCTTGAGCAGCACCCACACGACGCTCAGCAGCGCAACCACGATCAGGCTCAGGGCAAAGACGGCGGCTGCAGCGATAAGCACCAGTTTGAGTGCGGTGCGGAAAATGGCGGATACGAAATTCATCAGAGTGTCCATATGATTATTGTGCGCGCCGGAGCAAAGCCACCTGCATTTCCAAGGATTCGCCCCGAACGGCTGCAGATCAGCTTCTTTTCAGCCTCTGGCGCCCATAGAACCTGCGCAAGCAGCTATCAATTCAGTAGCAACTAAATTCCTACCATCAGCGCCACAGCACCCGAAAAAGTGAAAAAAGCCGCTGCAGTAGAAACCAGAATGATGCGGGCAATGCGCCCATTATCCGCACCGAAGCGCTCTGCCAGCAGCGACACATTGCTCGCACTCGGGAGGGCGGCCAGCAGCACCAGCACGGTGAGTGCAAATTTGTCGATGTGTACCCCGAGGCTCACCGCCGACACGCCGACCAGCAGCACCAGCAAGGGGTGCAAAAAGAGCTTGATCAACGCTACCGGCACATATTCCTGCCAATGCACTTCGTGGGATTTGTCGTCCTTGGCCAGCATTTGGGAGCGGGCCAGCACCGCGCCGATGGTGAAGAGCGCGACCGGCGAGGCCGCATCGGCCAGCAGGCCCACAGTCGCGGCAACAGGCTTGGGTAACTCAAGCTGCAGCGCTGAAAACAAGGCTCCCAGCAAAATGGACCAGGGCATGGGGTTGGCAGCGACCCCCTTCAGCGCGTTTTTGGCAGCCTGCCCCGCCGACACGCCGCCTTGCGCAGGGTCACCGCCAAGGCGCGACAGCGCAATACACAGAGACGAGGTGATCACCATGTCGACCAGAATCGTGACGATGGCAGGGCCCGCCGCCTTGGCCCCCAAGAGCGCGACCAACAGCGGCACCCCCATAAAGCCGGTGTTGGGAAAGGCGCCTACCAGTGCGCCAAAGGCGGCGTCATTCCAGCCGATACGACCGTGCAGCGTGACCGCCACCACAAAGGCCACCATCACCAGCGCACACAGCAGGTAGGTAAGCGCGAGACTCACATCCAACAGTTCACCGATGGGCGTGCTCGCACCGAAGCGGTAGAGCATGCACGGCAACGCGAAAAACAGCACAAAGCCATTGAGCCCGGGGATGGCCGCCAGCGGCAGCATGCCCCGACGGGCGGCCAGATAGCCGCAGAGCACCAAGGCAAAAAAGGGGAAAGTCACTGTCAGGATTTGCAGCATGGGGGCCATTGTCGGGGAAATGCAGGTGCACCCCAGTCACCGAGCGGGCGAGTCGCGGCGAGCCGTTAAGATGGCCCGCTCTCTGCACGCTACACCTGCCCGCTCCATGTCCTCCCCTTCCGCCAACCACGGCATGAATCCCGCCCAGCAAGAGGCGGTGAACTACCTCCACGGGCCCTGCCTGGTGCTGGCCGGTGCGGGCTCGGGCAAAACGCGGGTGATCACCCACAAAATCGCCCGTCTGATCCAAATGGGCATGCCCGCCAACCGGATTGCAGCGATCACCTTTACCAACAAGGCCGCGGCCGAAATGCGGGAGCGCGCCAAGCACCTGATCGGCAAGGCGGCCAAGGATGTGGTGGTGTGCACCTTCCACGCGCTGGGCGTGCGCATGCTGCGGGAAGACGGCTCGGTGCTGGGCCTGAAACCCCAGTTCAGTATTCTGGACAGTGACGATGTGACCAGCATCATCAAAGATGCGGGCGGCACGATCGACACCGCTACCGCCCGCCAATGGCAGTGGACCATCAGCGCCTGGAAAGGCGCAGGCCTGAACAGCGAGCAGGCGCTTGCCGCCGCCGAGGACGACAACGAACGCATCATCGCCACCGCCATGGCGCGCTATGAAGAACGCTTGGTGGCCTACCAGAGTGTGGACTTTGACGACTTGATCAGTCTGCCGCTCAAGCTGCTGCGGGATTTTCCTGAAGTACGTGCCCGCTGGCAAAACCTGTTGGGCCATGTGCTGGTGGATGAATACCAGGACACCAACGCCACCCAATATGAGGTGCTGAAGTACCTGGTCGGGGAGAAAGCGCGCTTCACCGCGGTGGGGGATGACGACCAGTCCATCTACGGCTGGCGGGGTGCCACGCTGGACAACCTCAAGAAGCTGCCGGTGGACTTTCCCACGCTCAAAGTCATCAAGCTGGAGCAGAACTACCGCTCCACCAGCGCTATCCTGCGGGCCGCCAACAATGTGATCGGCCCGAACCCCAAGCTGTTTCCAAAAACCCTGTTCAGTGAACTCGGCGAGGGCGAACCGGTGCGGGTCGTGGACGCTGATAACGAAGAGCACGAGGCCGAACGTGCCGTTGCCCGGATACAGAGCCTGCGAGCGAACGGGATTGGTGGGGGCGTACCGGACGCCCAGGGCAAGCAGTACAAAGAATTCCGAGACTTTGCGGTGCTGTACCGGGCCAACCACCAGGCCAAGCCATTTGAGAAGGCGATGCGCAAGGCAGGCATCCCTTACAAAGTGTCGGGCGGACAAAGTTTTTTTGACCGTGCGGAAATCCGCGACCTGTGCGCCTGGTTCCGCCTATGGAGCAATAACGACGATGACCCCGCGTTTTTGCGGGCAGTCACTACGCCCAAGCGCGGCATTGGCCACACCACTTTGGGCACTCTGGGGGTGTTTGCCACCCAGTACAAGCTGAGTCTGTTTGAGTCGCTGTTTTCGTCGTCACTCGCCAGTGTGCTGAGCGCCAAGGCACTGGGCAGCCTGCATGAGTTTGGCCGGTATATCAACGACCTTGAATACCGCGCACGCCACACCGAAGGCGCCGAGGCGGCGCTGGCGTTCATCATGGATTGGCTCAAAGAAATCGGGTACGAAAAGCACCTCTACGACGGGGAGGACAGTGAGGGCGCCGCGTCTGCCAAGTGGAGCAACGTGATCGAATTTTGCGAATGGATGGCTCAGCGCTGCGGCGGTCAGATTGACGATGCGGCCGGCGTGACCAACACGCGGGAAATCAAAAATCTGCTCGAAGTCTCGCAGACCATCGCCCTGCTCTCGACCATCAGCGAGCGCGAAAAAGACCAGAACGTGGTGACACTCTCCACGCTGCACGCATCCAAGGGCCTGGAGTGGCCGCATGTGATGCTGGTTGGTGTGACCGAGGGCATGTTGCCCTTCAAGCTGGGGGACGGCGCAGACACCTTGGGGGGCTCTAGCCTGGACCATGAGTCTGCCAATGAAGATATTGCGGCCCGTCTGCAGGAAGAGCGCCGCTTGATGTACGTGGGCATTACCCGCGCGCAGCGCAGTTTGGCAGTGAGCTGGACTCGCCGCCGCAAAAAAGGCCGTGAGATGGTCGCCGCACTGCCCAGCCGGTTTATTGCCGAGATGGCGCTGGACTCCGCGACCGCGAAAGAAGACCCGCGCGAAAAACTGCGCGCCCTGCGCGCCGAGTTCGCCGCCAAAGCCCTTGCTACAGCCGCCAGTGCGGCCGAAAAACCATGAAAAATCGTAAGCGCTTCGCTGTTTGTCTGGTCGTACTCTCTGCTTTCTCAGCAGCTAGCCAAGCGCAAAAAAAACCTGAACCGGCCACGGCCGGCGCTGTGCTGGTGGAGTCTGTAGCGCCCGTCGAAACCCCGGTGCCGATCGAGGTGGTGAGCTGCAAAAACCCCGCTGCAACGCCGCTATCGCGCTTCTGGGAGCTGGAGCCTGCCAGCGACTGCGGCACCTTCGGCTTGAGAGGGTACCGGCCAGTAAGTCTTGCGGTCATCGGCTCCGATAGCGTCAATACGGCACCCAGCTCGCCGGCGAGCGGACACACAGGTGCCTTTCAGGCTTACACCAAGACCGAAACCCGCATCAACCTCTCCGTGCGGACCAAAGTGGCGCAGGGCCTGCTGACGGGCGGCGACCCCAACCGCTTGGATTCCTTGTGGTTTGCGTACAGCCAGCAGTCGTATTGGCAGCTTTTCAATGCGGATTTGTCGCGCCCTTTCCGCGCGACAGACCATGAGCCCGAGTTGATCTACATTTTCCCGATCGCAAGCGCCCTGCCCTCCGGCTGGCGCTTGCGCTACGGCGGTATCGGCGTGAACCACCAGAGCAATGGCCAGAGCTTGCCCCTTTCGCGGAGCTGGAACCGGATCATCGGGCGGGCGGGCCTGGAGTTCGGAAATCAGATCTCGATCACCGGCGCGCTATGGCAGCGGATTCCGGAGGATAGTGCCAGCGATGACAACCCCGATATCGTGGACCGCGTTGGGCGCGCGGAAGTCTCTGCCGTTTGGAATGTGGACCCGCACAACTCTTTGGCGCTGACCGTTCGCCATTCCCTGCAATCCAGCGATAGCGGATCTTTGCGTTTTGCCTGGTTCAAAAAAATCGGGAGCGCAACTGAGAACGCCAACCGAAGCAGTCTTCGCCTGCACACCGAGCTGTTTACCGGCTACGGAGATTCGTTGATGGACTACAACCGCCAGCGTACCGTACTGAGCCTGGGGCTGACCCTGCTGGATTGGTAAGGGTTTTCAGCGCAGCCCGCCCAGATTGGAATGCACCGACGGTGCAAACCCGGAGTCAGCGGCGGGCTCGGAGGGGCCGAAGAGCAGGTCGTGCAATTCCGTCAGCTGCAACATGGCCTCGACCGCCTCCGGCTTGAATCCAATGCGGGCATTCCCCATGCCATCACCACCACTCATGATCAGTTGGTTGATGTAAGCACTGCACTCTTTGTAGCCCCACAGCGTACGGATCGTTTGGGCGATCCGGTGGTGGTGCAGTTCAACCCGCTCCAGGGCCTCTGCAGCCAGCACTTCGGGCTCTTTTTCGTCCAGCCCCATCGGGCGGGTGGGGGCATCATCAAAATCCAAAGCACGATGAGCCGGATAGAGCCCGGGCATGCGGTGTTGCGCCACATTACCGTTCGGACGGGTATGGCCCGCAGCATCCAGCATGCTGTGTTGGGAATCCTGCGCAGCCAAGGCGTTGTCCCACAAACTCCAGGAAGTTTCAGGATCATCCTCAACTACTTCGAGCCCCCTGGAGTCTTGGGCCTCAGATCGCTGGGCCCCTCCGGACGCACTTTTGCCGAAAATTTTGCTGAACATGTGATACCCCAGATTGTTTTTTTATTGCTGTGAAGCGCGGCTTATTGCCTGTTTCGCTCCCCCACTCCCGCCGCGCGCTGGAACCCACTCACACGGCATCTAAAGGTTAAACCCTTCGTTGCCTCAAGACAAGTGCCCATAGGGACTAGTGGCAAATCCAGAGAAGTAACAAGTACCGACAAAGAAAAAGCGGCATCTCTTTAAAAGAAATGCCGCTTTATATCTGGTGGCCTGGGGCGGAATCGAACCACCGACACAAGGATTTTCAATCCTCTGCTCTACCGACTGAGCTACCGGGCCTAAGCCTTGAATTCTAGCATTAAATTTAGACGTTATTTCGTTTGCCGCGAGAAAGATCAACGCCAAGTTGTTTCAACTTGCGGTAAAGGTGGGTTCTTTCCAGCCCGGTCCTCTCGGCAACCCGCGTCATGGAGCCATTTTCTTTGAGTAAATGGTATTCAAAGTAGGCCTTTTCAAACTCGTCGCGGGCTTCCCGCAAGGGCTTGTCCAATTCGAAGTCTTGATGCGCTTGTGGACCTGTTTCAACGAGGCTCACCACCGATAGGGTGTCAACCGCCATGGGCTCTGGCAATGCGCTGTATTCGACAGGTGATGGAGCCGCTTTGCGCACCGCACCGCGCGTGAGCCCTTGCTCGACCGCTTTCAAAAGCTTTTGAAGTGTGACGGGCTTCTCGAGGAACGCGAGTGCGCCGATTTTGGTGGCCTCAACCGCAGTGTCGATGGTCGCGTGCCCACTCATCATGATCACCGGCATGGTGAGGGCACCGGTAGACGCCCACTCCTTCAGCAGGGTGACACCGTCGGTGTCCGGCATCCAGATGTCCAGCAAGACAAGGTCCGGGCGCTCCCGCAGGCGCGCTGCGCGGGCTTGCGCTGCGTTTTCGGCGAGCTCTACCGTATGTCCTTCATCATTCAGGATTTCGGAAAGAAGCTCACGGATGCCGTGCTCGTCATCCACCACCAAAATATTCGCCATATTGCTTGCGCTGTCCCTTGTGAAACCCGTTTAGCGTTCAGGCCGCTAGGTCGGGTGCAATAGCCAATGATAACGACACTTGCGCACCCAAGATGACGCCGTCTTTTTGTATGTTGCCTATGTCAATCCGCGAGCCGTGCTCGTCAGAAATCTTCTTCACCACAGCAAGTCCCAGGCCAGTTCCCCGGGTTTTGGTGGTGACATAGGGCTCAAACGCCCTCTTCAAAATATTCTCGGAGAAACCGTCGCCTTGGTCGCGGACAGACAACCGGACCCTGCGGTTGGCAGATTGCCACTGGGTGCGAATGGTCACGGTGCGCACGGTGTCATGCGGAGTGGTGGCGGACAGGCATGCGTCCTGGGCGTTTTGCAGCAAGTTATGAATCACCTGCCGCAACTGTTCGGCGTCGCCCAACACGGGAGGACACTCGGGGTCCAACTCCAGGACCACGGGTACTTTGGTGTTTTCCAAGTCGTACAGGTGGAGCACGTTTTTCACGAGGCTGTTGAGCAGCAAGGGCTTGAGTTCAGCCGCGGGTAAGCGGGCGTAGTCACGAAACTCGTTCACCAGGCGCTTCATCGAGTCGACCTGATCCACGATGGTCTTTACGGATTTGATCAGGATGGCGTGTTCCACCGCCTCCAGTTTGCCGGTCAGTCTTTTTTCGAGACGCTCGGCGGAGAGTTGAATCGGCGTCAAGGGGTTTTTGATCTCATGTGCCAAGCGGCGGGCCACCTCGCCCCATGCTTGGGCGCGTTGGGCTGACACGATCTCTGTAATGTCATCAAACACCAATAGCTGATGATGCGAAGGGAGCTCCGCCCCGCGCGCGACCAAAGTTACAGGCCCTTCGAAGGGACTGTTGACGTTAGACACGGAACCCGACAACTCGAATGGCTGCTGCCAGTGGTCGATCGCCTCGTCTTGATTGCCCTCGACCAAAATGTCGAATTGCTTTTTTGCGCCAGCACCGAACAACTCCAGACCCTGAATTTCGGACAGGCGCTGCCCTTCAAAGTGCACCAAGTCTTTCTTCAAGATGCGCGAGGCTCCCGGGTTGGAGCTCACGATGGCACCAGAAGGGTCCAACACAATCACGCCTGACGTGAGGTTATCGAGGATCGTTTGCAAATGAGCACGGGCCGAATTCACCTGCGACATGCTGACTTCGACTGCCTGCCGCGCATCTGAGAGCTGCTGCGTCATGGACGCAAACGCACGCGTGAGCCCTCCCAGCTCGTCGCGCCCCTGCAATGCCAGTTTGGGTGTCAAGTCGCCTGCGGCTACCTGATTCACGCCTTCTGTCAACAGCAACAGGGGGCGTGCGATCTGGTTTCCCAGCACCACTGCCAGCAAAATTGCAGCGAATACCGCCAAGAACAAGCTCAAGGTGAGTGTTCCGATGTACATGCGCTTCAACCCTTCCCGGCCCAAGGCACGTTCTTGGTACTCACGGTTTGCACGGTCAACCGCCAAAGCATTGCTGACGAGGCTTGTGGGTAGTGCTTTTGTGACCAGCATGTAGCGCGCCTCGGATGCCAAGCCGAGGTTTGGGTTGGATATGGGCACCAATGCTTTTATCCGGGCGGTCGTCAAACCATCCATCGCCACGTCATCCAAACCTTCTACCCACGCCAATGATCTTTGTTGTCTGGCACTTCGAAACTGGCTGTTGGTTGGCTTATCCGGGCTCAGTTGAAACTTGGATTGACCGGTACTCACGATCAATGCGCCCGAACCGCTCCAGATCGTGATGTCGGTCGCACCCAATTGGTCCAGTAACTTCTCTGCAATCAACCCAGAAGCACTTTCAGGATTTTCAGCCAGTAGACCGGCCGCAGCTTTGGATTTGCCGGCAAGGTCGACGGTGAGCGTATCTAACGTGACCCGCCCCAAATTCAAACCCGCCTCCAGCGCACCTTCGACCTTGACGTCAAACCAGGTTTCGATGGAACGCGATACGAACTGGTAGGAGACGACATAAATCAGCAGTCCCGGAGCGACACCTACCAAAGCGAATATCGTGGCCAATTTCAGTAAGAGCTTGCTCCCGAATCGCCCCTGCCGAAGTCGCGTCATAAGCCGGTAACTCACCCAGGTAATGGCGCCCACCAAAAGGCTCGCAACCACGACGTTCACCATGAAAAGCGTTTGGTAGCTGCTTTCGTAGAGTTCTCGATTGTTGGTGGCCTGCGTCAGCAGGTACAGCAAAGTGAGGCCAATCAGCACCATGACCGTAGAGCCAATGGCAATCGCTCGGCGCATCGGGCGCGATGTGTGCTGAACCTTGTGCGGATCAGCCCTTTCAGCGCGGGGCATGACACTCACTTGGTGAGCTCCGGCAACAAGGGCTGCGAGCGGAGGATGTTGACGTCCCAGTCAGTTTGCCCCAATAGCCCGATCTGGAAGGGGCGTGGCAATTGGCTTACATCCAAGTTAAACCGAAAATCCAAGCGATAGCGCCCGGTCGGCTCTAACTCACCGGGCCCGGCTACTCGCCAGCGGCTGATTTTTTTCACGGAGGACATCGCTGCAGCCAGGGTGTCATAGGACTGACTCAGTGCCAAACCCTGACCGGCTGCGCTGGAGGGGCCGCCACTGATGCTCACCCGCCATCGCCTGGTCAGAGGCTGATAAGCGAGCTTGTAGTGCCTGGAGACTGCAGAGAGCGACTTGTCATACCAGTACCAACGTTCTCGCAGCACTTCGGCTTCCGCGCGAAAATACACCGGAATGCCCCGCAACAGGGCATCCTCTACTGAGGACGAGAGCTCGAATTGCACTTGCGCATTGAGTACGACTTCTTCGGCATAGCGCTCCACCTCGAACTGGGTGACTTCAACCTGCGTTTGTGCAAAGCAAGGCCACAGCGCGGAGACAAGCAGCACCGCGCACAGTCTGTGCAGGAGCTTTTCAAACCCTCGTCTTTTCGAACAGTGCATAAAAGAAGCCATCATGGTCACCGATTTGATTGTCGGCCATGACCGATGAAGCGGGCATTGCAGCGGGAATTAAATGGCCAGGAGACGGCAGAAGGAGCGCGTCCTTGTTGTTATCTAGAAACGCTTTGACTTGCTCATCCCCTTCGGCCCTGAAAATGGAACAGGTGCAGTACAGTAAGCGCCCCCCTTCCTTAACCAAGGGCCATAGTCCTTTGAGAATCCGCCGCTGCTCTGCGGCAAGCTGCGCCACATCTGTCGATCGGCGCAGCCAACGTATGTCTGGGTGCCGCCGAACAATGCCAGAAGCGGTACAGGGGGCATCCAGCAAAATGTAATCAAAAGGACGGCCATCCCACCATGTGGACTGCTCAGCGGCATCGGCGCAGAGCACCGTCGCCGTCAGCCCCAGGCGTGTCAAGGTTTGCTCGATACGCTGCGCCCGGGTTGCATCAATTTCCAAAGCAAGGACATCCGCCTCGACGAGCTCCAAGAGGTGGGCAGTTTTCCCGCCTGGCGCGGCACATGCGTCGAGGATACGAGGCCGGTCTTGAGGGATAGCTGCCTCAAGCAAAAGTGGCGCAGCGACTTGGGCGGCACCGTCCTGCACCGAAATCCACCCTTCTTGAAATCCGGGGAGCTGCGTTACCGCGACTGGTTTGGCCAGTTCGATGCATGAACCATGGGCTTGGCGGACCTCAATACCGGCTGTTTGCAGTGACAGTGCGTATTGCGCGCTTGTCACCTTGCGTACGTTCACCCGCAGGGTCATGGGCGGGTGGCGATTTGCTGCCGCCAGCACCGCTTCCCACCGGCCAGGATGATCCTGCTGTACCTTTTTGATCCACCAAAGCGGATGATTCCACCGGGCCTCCAAGCGCCTATCTGCCTCTGCAAGGAGCTGGGGAGCCTCTCTCAAATACCGCCGCAAGCAGGCGTTGATGAAATTCGCCTGGGATCGGGTACGCGGGCATTGCTTGGCCGCCTCTACCGCTTGGTTCACCAGGGTGAATGCGTCATAACTGGCATCTGCATCGTTGGAGAGGAGGCCCAAAGCAAGGCACAACAATGCGTCAGCGTGTGGAGCTGGTGGCTTTTTGGCGAGGAGCGACCGTATCGCGGTCGACCTGCCCTGATTCCGCCACGCATGAAAAGCCAGTGCTTGAACTGCTCCACGCAAGTGAGGTGGCACCGCATCCATGGCAGCGCTACCCGATTGACCGTTGGACACCTGCAAGAGGACATCTACCGTCGCCTTCAATTGGCGCCACAGTTCGGGCGACCTTTGTATCTCACTCATTTGATCCCTATTAATGCACTGACCTTGAATCCAAAAAAATGCGCAACCCAACAAGCGGGCGGTTCACTGACACCCTCGTTGTAGTCATTCAGTATCGCGTTCAAGGCATCTGTAATTACGATAGCTTTCGCTGTACTCGCCTCCCACTCGAGGCGAAATGAATCGGGAACACAAGGCCCTGCCAAATCAGGAGGGGCGGAGACCCATGCGTTCCATGCGGTTATCACTTGGCCCCAGCTCTCGGTTCGCTGCTGCTGGGCATCTATATCCAGACGATCTTTTCGGGGTGCAGTCCAGACCTCCTCCATGACTCGAAGCGCTTGCGCCCATTGCGCGCGGTACTCGTCTGACGCGTTGTTTGGCGCATCCACAGGTCTTTCAGCTAGGCGATGTTGGAGGGGCAGCATCCCTGACAAGACTTGTTTCTCGAGAGCGCTCAGTACCGCGAGTGCGCGCGCACGGAGCCGCATCAAGCGATTGTGTACGCCCATGAACCAAAACAACAGGCAGGCACATAGCAACCACACATAAAGCGTCTGTCCCATTTCGAGCCTCGTTCTCCATTGGCAACTCAGCAAAAAAAACGCCCCAAGTTGCGTGCAACCTGGGGCGTTTTCATTCAGAAGCGCAGATTACTCAGCAGAAGTATCGTCCGCACCAGCCACGTCTTCCGTCAAGTCAGCCGTACCCGCCAGTTCAGCGGCCTCCGCTTCGGCGATGGCACGACGTTCAGCGTCATCCATGGACTCACGGACTTTGCGTGCTTCGTGATAGGCCAAGCCGGTACCCGCAGGAATCAAGCGACCAACGATCACGTTTTCTTTCAGTCCGCGCAGCTCGTCGCGCTTGCCCATGATGGCAGCCTCGGTCAACACACGGGTAGTTTCCTGGAACGAAGCCGCAGAAATGAAACTGTCTGTCGACAACGAAGCCTTGGTGATACCCAAAAGCAAGTTGGTGAAGGTCGCAGGGATTTTGCCCTCGCCACGCAAAGCGTCATTGGTGTTGAGCATTTCAGAGCGCTCCACCTGCTCGCCATTGATGTAGCCGGAATCGCCAGCGTTTTCCACGACGACACGACGCAACATCTGACGAACAATCACTTCGATGTGCTTGTCGTTGATCTTCACGCCTTGCAAACGGTAAACGTCTTGCACTTCGTCCACGATGTAACGCGCCAACTCTTCAGAACCCAACAAGCGCAGAATGTCTTGTGGGTCTGCTGGACCGTCCACCACCGACTCACCCTTGTTGACCACCTGGCCTTCGTGCACCAAGATGTTCTTTTCCTTGGGCACGAGCTCTTCCCAGACCTTGCCTTCTGGATCAGTGATTTGCAAGCGGACCTTGCCTTTGGTTTCTTTACCGAAGGACACGGTACCGGTCACTTCAGCCAAGACACCCTTGTCTTTGGGTGAACGCGCTTCAAACAGTTCGGCCACGCGTGGCAGACCACCGGTAATGTCGCGGGTCTTTTGACCTTCGATAGGAATACGGGCCAGCACTTCGCCGGGGCCCACGTCCTGACCGTCACGCACCTGAACCAACGATCCCACAGGGAAACCAATCGTCACCGAGTGGTCAGTTCCGGGAATCTTCACTTCGTGACCCGATGCATCGATCAGCTTCACTTGTGGACGCACCACCTTGGCAGCGCCGCGACGCTTGGGGTCAATAACCACCAGAGTCGACAAGCCTGTCACCTCATCCACTTGCTTCGCAACGGTCAGGCCTTCTTCGACGTTTTCGAAATGAGCCTTACCCGCGAATTCGGTAATGATGGGGCGTGTCAAAGGATCCCAGTTCGCCAAAATTGCGCCAGCCTTGATGGACTGATCCACCTTGACAGTCAACACGGCACCATAAGGAACCTTGTGGCGTTCGCGCTCACGGCCATGCTCATCGTGAATGATGATTTCGCCGGAACGAGCAATCACCACCAACTCGCCCTTGCTGTTGGTCACATAGCGCATCGTGGCATTGAAGCCGATGTTGCCGTTGGATTTGGCTTCGACGCTGGAAGCGATCGCCGCACGGGATGCCGCACCACCGATGTGGAAGGTACGCATGGTCAGCTGAGTACCGGGTTCACCGATGGACTGCGCTGCAATCACGCCGACCGCTTCGCCGCCGTTGATCAAACCACCGCGACCCAAGTCACGTCCATAGCACTTGGCACAGATACCAAAGCGGGTTTCACATGTCAGAGCGGTGCGAACCTTGACTTCGTCGACGCCGGCAGCTTCCAGCATTTCGATTTCGTCTTCGTCCAGCATGGAGCCCGCAGGCAAAAGCACGCCACGTGTTTCAGGGTGCAAGACATCATCCGCAGCGGTACGACCGAGAATACGGTCGCGCAAGGATTCAATCACTTCACCGCCTTCGACGATGGCGCGCATCAGGTAACCACCGTGGGTGCCGCAGTCCTGTTCGGTCACCACCAGATCCTGGGTCACATCGACCAAACGACGTGTCAGGTAACCAGAGTTCGCTGTCTTCAACGCGGTATCGGCCAGACCCTTACGGGCACCGTGGGTGGAGATGAAGTACTCCAACACGTTCAGACCTTCGCGGAAGTTCGCGGTAATAGGCGTTTCAATGATGGAGCCATCAGGCTTGGCCATCAGACCCCGCATACCGGCCACCTGACGGATCTGGGCAGCAGAGCCGCGGGCACCGGAGTCGGCCATCATGTAGATGGAGTTGAAGGATTCCTGTTGTACCTGGTTGCCATGGCGGTCGGTGACCAATTCCTTGGACAACTTGGCCATCATCACCTTGGACACTTCGTCACCCGACTTGCCCCAGATGTCCACCACCTTGTTGTAGCGCTCACCGGAAGTCACCAGACCGGACACATACTGCTGTTCGATCTCTTTCACTTCTTTCTGGGCGCGACCGATGATGTCGTGCTTTTCCTGTGGCACCAACATGTCGTCGATACAGATGGAAATGCCGGCCTTCGTTGCCAAGCGGAAACCGCTTTGCAGCAGCTTGTCGGCAAACACCACGGTTTCCTTCAGTCCGCACTTGCGGAAGGACACGTTGATGAGCTTGGAAATTTCCTTCTTCTTCAACGCTTTGTTGATGTTGGCGAAAGGCAGGCCCTTGGGCAGGATTTCAGACAACAAAGCACGACCTGCGGTGGTTTCCCACAGCTTGGTTTCAGGCACGAATTCGCCAGTTTCCTTGTTCTTGGTCCATTCGGTCAAACGTACGTTGATGCGTGCGTTCAGCTCCACTTGGCCCGCGTCAAACGCGCGCTGGACTTCACCGGTATCCGCAAACACCAGACCTTCGCCCTTGCCGTTGATACGGTCGCGGGTGGTGTAGTACAAGCCCAACACCACGTCTTGTGAAGGAACGATGGAGGGCTCGCCGTTGGCTGGGAACAGCACGTTGTTAGAGGCCAGCATCAAAGTGCGGGCTTCCATCTGCGCTTCCACCGACAGGGGTACGTGCACAGCCATTTGGTCACCGTCGAAGTCGGCGTTGAAGGCCGCGCAAACGAGGGGGTGCAACTGGATGGCCTTGCCTTCGATCAGAATAGGCTCAAAAGCCTGGATACCCAAACGGTGCAGCGTTGGCGCACGGTTCAGCATCACGGGGTGCTCTTTGATGACCTCTTCCAGAATGTCCCACACCACGGGGGTGCCAGATTCCACTTCTTTCTTGGCAGCCTTGATGGTGGTCGCAATGCCCATGGCTTCCAGGCGCGCGAAGATGAAGGGCTTGAACAATTCCAAGGCCATCAGCTTAGGCAGACCGCACTGGTGCAGTTTGAGCGTTGGGCCCACGGTAATCACGGAACGACCGGAGTAATCCACGCGCTTGCCCAGCAAGTTTTGACGGAAACGGCCACTCTTACCCTTGATCATGTCGGCCAAGGACTTCAAGGCGCGCTTGTTGGCGCCAGTCATGGCCTTGCCGCGACGGCCGTTGTCCAGCAAGCTGTCCACGGCTTCTTGCAGCATCCGCTTTTCATTGCGGGCAATGATTTCAGGGGCCTTCAACTCCAGCAAACGGCGCAGACGGCTGTTGCGGTTGATCACGCGGCGATACAGGTCGTTCAAGTCGGAGGTCGCAAAGCGGCCGCCGTCCAAGGGAACCAAGGGGCGCAGGTCCGGTGGCAGCACTGGCAACACGTCCAACACCATCCACTCAGGCTTGATACCAGACTTCTTGAAGGCTTCCAGCACTTTGAGGCGCTTGGCGTTTTTCTTGATCTTCAGCTCAGAGCCGGTCAGGTCGTTGCGCAGCTTCTCGATGGAACCATCGATGTCGATGCTTTCCAGCAAGTCCTTGATGCCTTCGGCGCCCATCTTGGCAATGAATTCATCGCCGTACTCTTGGAATTTCGCATCGTAATCGTCCTCAGACATGATGCTGTATTTCTTGAGCGGGGTCATGCCGGGGTCGGTGACTACGTATGCTTCAAAGTACAACACACGCTCGATATCACGCAAGGTCATGTCCAACACCAAGCCCAAACGGCTTGGCAGGGACTTCAGGAACCAGATGTGCGCGCAAGGAGCGGCCAAGTCGATGTGACCCATGCGTTCACGACGCACTTTGGTCTGTGTGACTTCAACGCCGCACTTTTCACAGATTACACCGCGGTGCTTCAGGCGCTTGTATTTGCCGCACAAGCATTCGTAGTCCTTGATGGGTCCGAAAATCTTGGCGCAAAACAGGCCGTCACGCTCAGGCTTGAAGGTACGGTAGTTGATGGTTTCAGGTTTTTTGACTTCGCCGAAAGACCAGGAACGGATCTTTTCAGGCGACGCCATGCCGATCTTGATGGCATCGAAATGCTCATCGGGCGTGAACTGCTTGAACAGGTCGAGTAAAGATTTCATGTGACTCTTTCCCTTGTCTTTAAGAACGATCCAGCTCAATGTCGATGCCCAAGGAACGAATTTCCTTGACCAACACATTGAACGATTCCGGCATGCCGGCTTCAATAGAGTGTTCGCCCTTGACGATGTTTTCGTACACCTTGGTACGACCTTGCACGTCATCGGACTTGACCGTCAGCATTTCCTGCAGCACGTAGGAAGCTCCGTAGGCTTCCAGCGCCCACACTTCCATTTCACCGAAGCGCTGACCACCGAACTGGGCTTTACCGCCCAGAGGCTGTTGGGTCACCAAGCTGTATGGACCAGTAGAACGGGCGTGCATCTTGTCGTCCACCAAGTGGTGCAACTTCAGGTAATGCATGTACCCAACCGTAGTGGTGCGTTCAAAGGCATCACCACTGCGTCCGTCATAGAGCTGGGCTTGTGTGCGGGTGGCGGTGAGGCCCTTGGCCTTGGCCACGTCATCCGGATACGCCAACTGCAGCATGTCACCGATTTCTTTTTCGGTAGCGCCATCGAACACGGGGGACGCGAACGGCACACCGGTAGTCAGCTCCTTGGCCATGTCTTGCACTTCGCTGTCCGTCAACTGAGCGAGGTCTTCCTTGCGACCGGTGCTGTTGTACACCTGCTCCAGGAAACCACGGATCTCAGTAGAGGCCGCTTCGCGTTGCAGCATGTCGCCAATGCGCTGACCCAAGCCCTTGCCGGCCCAGCCCAAGTGCACTTCCAACACCTGACCAATGTTCATACGCGATGGAACGCCCAGAGGGTTCAGCACGATGTCCACCGGCGTACCGTCCGCGAGGTAAGGCATGTCTTCAACAGGAGTGATCTTGGAGACCACACCCTTGTTACCGTGACGGCCGGCCATCTTGTCACCAGGCTGCAAGCGACGCTTGACAGCAATGTAGACCTTGACCATCTTCAACACGCCTGCGGGCAGCTCGTCGCCCTGTGTCAACTTTTTGCGCTTTTCTTCAAAAGCCAAGTCGAAGCTGTGACGGGTCTGCTCCAAGGAGTTCTTGATACTTTCAAGCTGGCTTGCCACTTCTTCGTCCGCAGGGCGGATGTCAAACCAGTGGAACTTCTCCACGGAAGTCAGGTAGGCCTTATCAAGCTTGGTGCCCTTGGCCAGCTTTTGCGGGCCGCCATTAGCGACTTTGCCGGTCAACAACTTCTCGATACGGTCAAACGCATCCGCTTCCACGATACGCAACTGGT
Source organism: Comamonadaceae bacterium OS-4 (assembly GCA_027924025.1). Taxonomy (GTDB): domain Bacteria; phylum Pseudomonadota; class Gammaproteobacteria; order Burkholderiales; family Burkholderiaceae_C; genus Allorhodoferax. Next base: position 520,044 of record AP026970.1, on the reverse strand, counting down.
CGTTCAGATCCAGACGGAAACGCTTGAGTTCGTCGTCAATGATCTGCTGAGCGCGGCGGTCACGCTGAATGCCTTCACGGGTGAACACTTGCACGTCGATCACGGTGCCGGAGCTGCCCTGATCCACGCGCAGGGACGTGTCCTTCACGTCGCTGGCCTTCTCGCCGAAGATCGCGCGCAAGAGCTTTTCTTCAGGGGTGAGTGTGGTTTCGCCCTTGGGCGTGACCTTGCCAACCAAGGTGTCACCTGGCAGAACTTCTGCACCCACGTAGATAATGCCGGACTCGTCCAGACGGTTGAGCTGCTGTTCGCTCAAGTTGGGGATATCGCGCGTAATTTCTTCCGCACCCAACTTGGTGTCACGCGCCATCACCACGAGTTCTTCGATGTGGATGGAGGTGTAGCGGTCTTCGGCCACCACACGCTCGCTGATCAAGATCGAGTCTTCGAAGTTGTAGCCGTTCCAGGGCATGAAAGCGACCAGCATGTTCTGACCGATAGCGATTTCGCCCAAGTCAGTGGATGCGCCGTCGGCAATCACGTCACCCTTGGAGAGCTTGTCGCCCTTCTTCACGATGGGACGCTGGTGGATGTTGGTGTTCTGGTTGGAGCGCTGGTACTTGATCAGGTTGTAGATATCCACACCGACTTCACCGGCCTGCGCTTCCGCATCGTTCACACGGATCACGACACGGGTCGCATCGACGTAATCAACGATACCGCCACGGGTCGCGGTCACCACAGTGCCGGAGTCGACCGCGGCGACGCGCTCGATACCAGTACCCACCATCGGCTTTTCAGGGCGCAACACGGGCACGGCTTGACGCGACATGTTGGCACCCATCAATGCGCGGTTGGCGTCATCGTGTTCCAGGAACGGAACCAAAGAAGCAGCCACCGACACGATCTGGGCAGGCGACACGTCCATGTACTGAACGCGGTCAGCGCTCACCAAGATGGATTCACCCTTTTCACGCGCAGACACCAAGTCGCCAGTCAACGTACCTTCCTTGTCCAGTGCCGCGTTGGCCTGGGCAATCACGTACTTGCCTTCTTCAATCGCAGACAGGTAGTCGATGTCGTTGGTGACTTTGCTGTCCACCACACGGCGATACGGGGTTTCGATGAAACCGTACTCGTTCAGTCGAGCGTACAGCGCCAAAGAGTTGATCAGACCGATGTTTGGACCTTCGGGAGTTTCGATAGGGCACACACGACCGTAGTGGGTCACGTGCACATCTCGCACCTCGAAGCCAGCACGTTCGCGGGTCAAACCACCGGGACCAAGAGCCGATACACGGCGCTTGTGGGTGATTTCCGCCAGCGGGTTGGTCTGGTCCATGAACTGGGACAGCTGCGACGCACCGAAGAATTCCTTCAGAGCTGCCGAAATCGGCTTGCTGTTGATCAGGTCATGCGGCATCAGGGGTTCTTGCTCCGCCTGGCCCAAACGTTCTTTTACCGCTTTTTCGATACGAGCCAAACCTGTGCGGTATTGGTTCTCGGCCAATTCGCCCACGCAACGTACGCGACGGTTACCCAAGTGATCAATGTCATCGACGTCACCACGGCCATTGCGCAGATCCACCAGGATCTTGACGACAGCCAGAATGTCTTCGTTAGTCAGCACCATGGGGCCGGTAGATTCCGAGCGGCCCATCTTGGCGTTGAACTTCATGCGACCCACGCGCGAGAGGTCGTAGGTATCGGGGTTGTAGAACAAGCGCTGGAACAGCGCCTGAACTGCGTCCTCTGTCGGCGGCTCGCCAGGACGCATCATGCGGTAGATGGCAACGCGTGCTGCGAACTCGTCCACCGTTTCATCGGTGCGCAGGGTTTGCGAAATGTAAGCGCCCTGGTCCAACTCGTTGGTGTAGATGCAAGCCAGGTCCTGGATACCTGCAGTACGCAGTTTCTTCAGGAGTGCTTCGGTCAGTTCTTCGTTGGCCTTGGCCACGATTTCGCCGGTGTCACCGTCGACCACATTACGCGCGACGACACGGCCAATCAAGAAGTCTTCTGGCACGCTGATGTGTGTGGTGCCGGACTGCTCCAGTTCGCGGGTGTGACGTGCTGTGACGCGCTTGTCCTTGGCAACAACGACCTTGCCCGACTTGTCAGTGATGTCGAATCGGGCGACTTCGCCCCGCAAACGCTCGGCCACAAATTCCATTTGTGCGCCACTGTCCATCAAGCGGAAGTTGTCGTTCACAAAGAAGTTGGCAAGGATGGACTCATTGTTCAGACCGATGGCCTTGAGCAAGATCGTGACCGGCATTTTGCGGCGACGGTCCACACGGAAATACAGCAAGTCTTTGGGGTCAAACTCAAAGTCGAGCCAAGAACCCCGGTAAGGGATGATGCGCGCAGAGAACAGCAATTTGCCCGAGCTGTGGGTCTTGCCCTTGTCATGTTCGAAGAACACGCCAGGGGAACGGTGCAACTGGGACACGATCACGCGCTCAGTGCCGTTGATGATGAAAGAACCCTTGCCAGTCATCAGGGGCACTTCGCCCATGTAGACCTCTTGCTCTTTGACTTCCTTGACCACTTTGTTCTGACCGGTCGAAGACTCACGGTCATAAATGATCAGTTGGACTTTGGCACGAACCGCAGAGGCGTAGGTCAAGCCACGGGTCTGGCATTCACGAACGTCAAAAGCTGGCTTGGCCAAGTTGTACTCGAGGTACTTCATTTCCACGAAACCGTTATGCGAAACGATCGGGAAAGCAGCTTCGAAGGCAGCTTGCAAGCCCTCAGCGGTACGCTTTTTCGGTGTGACGTCTGCTTGCAAGAACGCTGTGTAGGCGTCTTTTTGCATTTGCAGCAGGTAAGGGATCTCTAGCACGCTATCGCGACTACCGAAGTTTTTGCGAATTCGCTTGCGTTCTGTGTATGTGTAAGCCATTAGATCTCCGGGCAAAGGCTGAGGAATCCTGGGGGTCCTAGGCGACTGTCGCGTTGAGTACTCTCAACAGACTTGGCGATTGGCCACTACCAATCATTGGCGGACGGTCACGCGTTGCACGCGACCCGTACCAAGGCATCTTCTGCAGTCGGATCAGAAGACACAGGAAAGGAGTTCGCAACTACTTTCCTGTGCACACTAATGCGGAGCCTACAAGCGGCAAAGGCTGGAGGCCCTTTTGGAACCTCCAGCCCATGCGAATCGGTCGATTACTTGAGTTCGACCTTAGCGCCTGCTTCTTCCAGCTTCTTCTTAGCAGCGTCAGCGTCAGCCTTGGAAACGCCTTCCTTGACTGCCTTAGGTGCGCCGTCAACCAGGTCCTTGGCTTCTTTCAAGCCCAGACCTGTGATTTCGCGCACTGCCTTGATAACGGACACTTTGTTTGCGCCAGCTTCAGTCAAGACAACGTTGAATTCAGTCTTTTCTTCTGCAGCAGCAGCGGCACCGCCACCAGCAGCAGCAGGAGCAGCCATAGCAGCAGCGCTCACACCAAATTTCTCTTCGATGGCTTTCACCAGGTCGTTGAGTTCCATGACCGTCATGCTGTCCAGCGCGGTCAAAAATGCGTCTTTATCGAATGCCATTTTGATTTCCTAACAATATTGGTTACTACAGACAGGCAGCGATTACGCTGCAGCTGCCTCTGCGGGGGCAGCTTCTGCTGCGCCAGCGCCACGCTGCTCCGCCAATGCCGACAACACACGTGCTGTACGGGAAATGGGGGATTGCATCAAGCCCAACAACTGAGCCAACAACACTTCCTTGGAAGGGATGCTTGCCAATTGCTTCACGCCGTTCACGTCCAGAGCCTTACCGCCGTACGCACCAGCACGGATCACCAACTTGTCGTTGGTTTTCGCGAACTCGGCGACCACCTTAGCGGCAGCCACTGCGTCTTCGGAAAAGCCGTAGATCAGAGGACCGGTCATCTGGTCGGACACAATTTCAAACGCGCTACCGGCAACGGCGCGGCGGGCCAAGGTGTTTTTCAACACACTCAGGCTCACACCAGCGCTGCGTGCTGTGTTACGCAGTTTGGTCATGTCAGCGACCGTGATGCCACGGTATTCCGCGATCACGAGCGTTTGAGCTTTAGCGGCGAGGCCGGTCACATCACTGATGACCGCTTCTTTCTCACTGCGATTCAGACTCAAGGTCTACTCCTTTAAATGCACTTCGCAACTTACGCTGCTCATGCTCCACATTGCAGCGACCAACTGTTAACAGAACTCTCATTCCATCTGCAGCGGGATCGCCATCTGCGTTGGCAAAAATTAAGTGTCTAGGACACACCAACGGTCTTGGATGGCCCGGTTGCACCTTTAAAGCACACCCGGCCCACCACATCGGATTGACCCGAGGGCCAACCCAAATTCACGATTACGCCGCGATGGACTGGATGTCGACGCGAACGCCAACGCCCATCGTGGAAGACACCGCCACTTTACGCAGGTACAGACCCTTGCTCGATGCGGGCTTAGCTTTGTTCAAAGCTTCGACCAAAGCGGCCAAGTTACCTTGCAACTGACCGGCTTCGAACGAACGACGACCAATGGTGCTGTGCACGATACCGGCTTTGTCAACGCGGAACTGCACTTGACCAGCCTTGGCGTTCTTCACCGCTGTAGCAACGTCTGGAGTCACTGTGCCCACCTTGGGGTTAGGCATCAAGCCACGTGGTCCGAGGATTTGACCCAGTGTACCCACGATACGCATCGCATCAGGGGCAGCAATCACGATGTCGAAAGGCATGTCACCTGCCTTCACCATGGCGGCGAGGTCGTCCATACCGACCACATCTGCACCGGCTGCCTTCGCTTCTTCAGCCTTAGCGCCTTGTGCAAACACAGCAACGCGCTTTGTCTTGCCGGTGCCGTTAGGCAACACAACAGCACCACGAACCACTTGGTCAGACTTCTTAGCGTCAATGCCCAGTTGCACAGCAACGTCGATGGACTCATCGAACTTTGCGTTAGCAAATTCCTTGACCAATGCCAAAGCGTCAGTCAATGCGTACAGCTTGAGGCTGTCGATTTTGCCCACTTGGGTCTTTTGTTTTTTAGTCAGCTTGGACATTTACACGCCCTCCACATTCACGCCCATGGAACGGGCAGAGCCAGCGATAGTGCGAACAGCAGCGTCCAGATCGGCAGCGGTCATGTCCTTCATCTTGGTCTTTGCGATTTCTTCCAGCTGAGCGCGGGTGATCTTGCCGACCTTGTCTACGTGGGGACGAGCAGAACCCTTGTCCAGCTTGATAGCCTTTTTGATCAAGACAGTCGCGGGAGGCGTCTTGATAACAAAAGTGAAGCTTTTGTCAGCAAACGCGGTGATCACCACAGGCAGTGGCAGACCTGGCTCAACACCTTGGGTCTGGGCATTGAATGCCTTGCAGAATTCCATGATGTTCAGACCACGTTGGCCCAAAGCGGGGCCAATAGGTGGGGATGGGTTGGCCTTACCGGCCGGTACTTGCAGCTTGATAAAGCCGACAATCTTCTTTGCCATGATTTCTCCTGACGGGTCAAACGCCTTGAACCAACAACTGTTCTCAGCTCCCCGGGGCTAGCGACTCAAAAATTACCCAAAGTGCCGAGTCGAAAAACACTTTGAGCGTCGGCGCAAAGCGCCAAAAAATATCAGGTCTTCTCGATTTGAGAAAATTCCAACTCAACTGGAGTGGAGCGACCAAAGATAGTGACCGAAACGCGTACTTTGCTTTTTTCGTAGTTCACATCTTCGACTGAGCCATTGAAGTCGGTGAAAGGACCTTCCTTGACTCGAACAAATTCGCCCACCACAAACTCAATCTTGTGTCGCGGTTTATCTGTTCCCTCTTGCATCTGATTGACGATTTTCATCACCTCAGCTTCAGAGATTGGAGCAGGACGGTTCTTGGCACCACCCACAAAACCTGTGACTTTGTTCGTATGCTTCACCAAGTGCCATGTGTCGTCATCCATGACCATCTCAACCAAGACGTAGCCAGGGAAAAACTTGCGCTCAGTTGTTTTCTTTTGGCCGTTTTTTACTTCGACCACCTCTTCCATGGGAACCAGGATGCGACCAAACTTGGATTGCATGCCAGCGCGCTGTATGCGCTCCAAAATGTTGCGTTCCACAGCCTTCTCCATGCCGGAGTACGCATGGACCACGTACCAACGCAAATCTGGATTGGCAGCAGACGCAGCCGCTTCCGCAGCGGGAACTAGCACATCGTCAGTCATCATTTCTTCCATCCCAGGATCAAGTCGTAAAAGAGCCACTCCAGCGTCTTGTCAGTCAACCACAAGAACACCGCCATGATCAACACAAATCCAAAAACGTAAGCCGTGATCTGGATCGCCTCTTTGCGCTCAGGCCAGACCACTTTTTTCACTTCACGCCATGCATCGCGCCCAAATGCAATCAACTGGCGCCCGGATTCCGAAGAAAAGAAAGCCGCAGCAGACAACGCGAGTCCAACCACCAAAGCACCCCATTGCGCAACCTGACCTTGCTTGCCCAACAGGTAAAAGGCAGCCAATGCCGCCAACAGCAATACCACAGCCGCGGCAAGCTTGAACTTGTCTGCGCCCGTGTTGACGGTTTCAATTTGAGTCGATGCCATGTTATTTTTTCGCGTTTGCTTGCATTCGGTTTCAGCGACCTTAAGACGCTGAAGCCCGCTACACGGTAGCGGGCTCTTGGTTATCCACCGAATACTGTTTCGGTGGCAGGGGCAGTAGGAATCGAACCTACAACCTTCGGTTTTGGAGACCGACGCTCTGCCAATTGAGCTATACCCCTACAGACTTTCCTTTACGCGATGATTTTGGCAACCACGCCGGCGCCCACGGTACGACCGCCTTCGCGAATAGCGAAACGCAGGCCTTCTTCCATGGCGATGGGGTTGATCAACTTCACAGTGATGGACACGTTGTCACCAGGCATCACCATTTCTTTGCCTTCTGGCAACTCGATCGCACCGGTCACGTCCGTTGTACGGAAGTAGAACTGGGGACGGTAGTTGTTGAAGAAAGGAGTGTGACGTCCGCCTTCGTCCTTGGACAACACGTAGATTTCGCCAGTGAAGTGGGTGTGTGGCTTGATCGAACCGGGCTTGCACAGCACTTGGCCGCGCTGCACGTCTTCGCGCTTGGTGCCGCGCAACAGGATACCGACGTTGTCGCCTGCTTGACCTTGGTCGAGCAGCTTGCGGAACATTTCGACGCCTGTGCAGGTGGTCTTTTGTGTGTCAGCAATACCAACGATTTCGATTTCTTCGCCGACCTTGACGATACCGCGCTCAACACGACCTGTCACCACGGTGCCGCGACCGGAGATCGAGAACACGTCTTCCACGGGCATCAGGAATGCGCCGTCCACTGCGCGCTCTGGCAGGGGGATGTAGGAGTCGAGTGCGTCAGCCAACTTCATGATCGCGCCTTCGCCCAGGTCGCCCTTGTCGCCTTCCATGGCGAGCTTGGCAGAACCGTGGATGATGGGGGTGTCGTCGCCCGGGAAGTCGTACTTGGACAGGAGTTCGCGAACTTCCATCTCAACAAGTTCCAACAACTCAGCGTCGTCCACCATGTCGCACTTGTTCAGGAACACGATGATGTAAGGCACGCCCACTTGGCGAGCCAACAAGATGTGCTCACGTGTCTGAGGCATGGGGCCGTCAGCTGCGGAGCAAACCAGAATAGCGCCGTCCATTTGAGCCGCGCCAGTGATCATGTTCTTCACATAGTCAGCGTGTCCGGGGCAATCCACGTGTGCGTAGTGGCGGTTGGCGGTTTCGTACTCAACGTGTGCAGTGTTGATGGTAATGCCGCGTGCTTTTTCTTCAGGTGCTGCGTCGATCTGGTCGTACGCTTTGGCGGATCCGCCAAACTTGGCTGCCAACACAGTGGTGATAGCCGCTGTCAGTGTGGTCTTGCCGTGGTCCACGTGACCAATGGTGCCCACGTTGACGTGTGGCTTGGTACGTGTGAATTTTTCTTTACCCATGCTTAGCTCCGAAAAGTAATAGGTTCAAACAAATAACTATCGCCGTACTACCGCCATCACAAGCATGCCAGCGGCAACGCCAAAATTGGTGCCCTTTGCGGGAATCGGACCCGCGACCTCTCCCTTACCAAGGGAGTGCTCTACCACTGAGCCAAAAGGGCAAAGATCTGCTTGCGCAAACCTTGATAACTCAACACCACAAACACAGCAACTTGCGACTTTGGAGCGGGGTAGGAGAATCGAACTCCTCGCTTTAGCTTGGAAGGCTAAGGTATTACCACTATACGAACCCCGCACAGGCCCGCCAATCTAACAGTCTTTCAAGTCACTGGTGGAGAGGGCTGGATTCGAACCAGCGTACTCGTAAGAGGGCAGATTTACAGTCTGCTGCCATTAACCACTCGGCCACCTCTCCTTCGGTGAACCCCGGATTATGCCAGCTTTATTCCACTGCGTCACCTTCGCGCTGTTTTTTTTGCAAATTGCACTCAAATAGTTCTGGGCCGCCCTAGCGAACAGGGCAAATCACTCTGCGGACAAGATCCGGTTTGCCTCGGAAAAGTGGCCACATCCGATGAAGGGCGCTGGTGGGCGCAGGGCAGAAAGTGGAGACGGGTGATTCGCACACAGCACCGTGTGACGGCCTTCGTCAATTAGCGCCCGCTTGCTTTGAGCATGCGCCCCCCAGAGCATGAAAATCACACGGCCCGGTGCACCAGATACCGCGCTGATGACCGCATCCGTGAGGGTCTCCCAGCCACGGCGTGCATGGCTCGCGGGCTTCCCCTCCTCCACCGTCAAGCAGGTGTTGAGCAGCAATACACCCCGACTTGCCCACGACAACAGGCTGCCCTGCGTCATAGGAAAGCAGCTATCGGGCGCGAGAGGCTCGCGCGCCAGCTCTTTGAAAATATTGCGCAAAGAAGGCGGCACAGCGACTCCGGGCGCCACCGAAAAAGCAAGGCCCTCCGCTTGGCCACGGCCATGGTAGGGGTCTTGCCCGAGGATGACGACTCTGACAGAGTTCAAGGGCGTGAGCTCCAAGGCACGCATCGGCTGCGGAGGAAAAATGACCGCGCCCGCTGCCAAACGCTGCGCCAAGAATGCGAGAAGCCCTTGGCCCACCGCACCAGAGAAAAATGGATGGGTGACAGCCTGCCAACTCGGATGAACCGGCCACCGCCCGGGATCAGCGGACTGCAATTGCGCGCTCGCAAAAGCTGGCCCGCCCCCGTCATCCGGCGGCAGCGAGAACTGCATGCGGGTCAGCCGAACAGCGCTTCCAGCGCCTCACCGGGCTCTGGCGCTCGCATGAACGCCTCGCCCACCAGAAATGCGTTCACACCGGCGGCACCCATGCGCAAAACATCGTCCCGGGTGTGAATGCCGCTCTCGGTCACCAAAAGCTTGTCTGCCGGCACCATAGCCCGCAGAGCGAGCGTGGTGTCCAGCGTCACCTCAAACGTTTTCAAATTGCGGTTGTTGATGCCCAGCAGCGGCGTTTTGAGCTTCAAGGCGCGCTCCAGCTCGGCCTGGTCATGGACCTCCACCAGCACCGCCATATCGAGGCTGAGAGCGATGGCTTCTAGGTCTTTCATTTGCGCATCGTCCAGGCACGCAGCAATCAGCAGGATAGCGTCAGCGCCCATGGCGCGTGATTCGTAAATTTGATAGGGGTCGACCATGAAATCTTTGCGCAATACCGGCAACTGGCAGCTGGCGCGCGCTTGCTTCAGGTAGTCCACCTCGCCCTGAAAAAACTGCACATCGGTCAGCACCGACAAACACGCCGCGCCGTGCTCTGCATAGCTCTGCGCAATATCCGCAGGAATGAAGTCTTCCCGGATCACGCCCTTGGAGGGACTGGCCTTTTTCACCTCGGCAATCACCGCCGGTTTGCCTGCCGAAATCTTGCTGCGCAGCGCCCCCACGAAGTCGCGTGTCAGCACCCGCGATTCCGCGTCGGCTCGCACGATCTCCAATGATTTACGGCGGATAGCGGCCGCCACTTCCTGGTGCTTAACGGCTACGATTTTGTCGAGAATGTCGCTCATGATGTTTCCTGTTATTTAGTTCGCCAGCCGGGCACTCAAGGCTACCAGCGCATCCAGCTTGGCCTTCGCCGCTCCTGATTCAATAGCAGCTTGCGCCAGCTTGATGCCGGCTTCCATAGATTCCGCCACATTGGCGGCATAAAGTGCGACACCGGCATTCAAGACCACAATGTCTTTGGCCGGCCCGCCTTGGTTGTTCAGCACGCCCATCAACATGGCTTTGGAGTCCTCTGCGGTTTCTACCTTCAAGGCACGGTTGCTGGCCATGACCATGCCGAAGTCTTCGGGATGGATTTCGTATTCGCGGATTTCGCCGTTCTTGAGCTCACCCACCAGTGTGCCGGCGCCCAGGCTCACCTCGTCCATGCCATCACGGCCGTAGACCACGATAGCGTGTTCCGCGCCCAAGCGCTGCAAGGCGCGCACCTGGATACCCACCAAATCGGCATGGAACACGCCCATGAGGATGTTGGGGGCGCCGGCCGGGTTGGTCAGCGGGCCCAGGATGTTGAAGATGGTGCGCACACCCATTTCCTTGCGCACTGGAGCCACATTCTTCATGGCGGGGTGGTGGTTGGGTGCGAACATGAAGCCGATGCCCTGCTCCGCCACGCACTGGGCGATCTGCTCGGGTTTGAGGTGGATGTTCAGGCCTAATGCCTCCAACACATCGGCGCTGCCGCTCTTGCTGCTCACGCTGCGCCCGCCATGCTTGCTGACCTTGGCGCCCGCCGCTGCGGCCACAAACATGCTGCACGTGGAGATGTTGAAAGTGTGGCTGCCGTCGCCGCCGGTGCCCACAATGTCGACCAGATTGGTTTTGTCCGCGACCTCCACCTTGGTAGAAAACTCGCGCATCACTTGCGCGGCGGCGGTAATTTCGCCGATGGTTTCCTTTTTAACGCGCAGGCCGGTAATGATGGCGGCCATCATCACGGGAGACATCTCGCCGGACATGATCTGGCGCATCAGATGCAGCATCTCGTCGTGAAAGATTTCACGGTGTTCGATGGTGCGCTGCAAGGCCTCTTGGGGGGTGATTTTGACGGTATGCGGCATAGCTGACTCCTTAGACTTTGGGCGCTGCACTCAGCGCCAATTTGATTCCGAAACCGACAAACAAGGCGCCGGCCAGCCGGTCCAGCCAATGCATGACCCTCTGGATCGCAGCGGTTCGCCGCGCGGCCCAAGCCGCCAGGACGGCATAACCAATGTTGACCGGGATGGCGTTGAGATTGAACAACACCCCCAGCAGCAGAAAAGCCACCGTGGGATGCGCAGCGCCCGGCGTAATGAACTGCGGCACAAAAGCCAGGAAGAACAGCGCCACTTTGGGGTTCAGTGCGTTCGTCCAAAAGCCTCTGAAAAACAAAGCCTTTAGGCCTCCAGCCTTTACGTAATATGCGCTACCCGCTTCTATTTTGATAGCATCCGGCGTCTTGGACAGGAGCAGCCGTACACCTACATACAGCAAGTAGGCCGCCCCCACCCATTTGAGCACACTGAACGCCATGGCCGAGGTCGCCATCAGCGCGCTCACCCCCAAGCCGGCCGCGACAATGTGCACAAAGCAACCGGCCGTGATCCCCAACGCGGCCACGATCCCTGCCCGCACCCCGCTGCGCAGGGCACTACTCACGATGTAGAGCACATCGGGGCCCGGGGTCAGGTTCAGCAACCAGCCCGACAGCACAAACAAACCAAGGTGCTCGATTCCCAGCTCTGCGAGCATCCCGCGCGCCTCCGCTTAGTAGACCGCGGCGCTGGGCAGCGCAGCAGCCGGTGCGGACGACACGGCCTGGGCAAAGAAACTGCGGACCGCTTCGATGGCGCGGTCGATACCCGCAGCGTCCACGTCCAGGTGGGTCACAAAGCGCAAACCAATCAGCCCGGTGGCCAGCACGCCACGCTCCTTCAGGTGCGCTAGCAGAGCCGGGCCACGGCCCTGCTCCACGTCTACAAACACAATGTTGGTATTGGCCGAGCGCACCTTTAAGCCGTCGATCCCGTGCAGGCCGGCGGCCAGGCGCTGTGCCAGCGCATGATCGTCCGCCAAGCGCTCCACATGGTGGTCCAGCGCAAAGCTGGCCGCCGCCGCCAGAAAACCCGCTTGGCGCATGCCGCCACCCGCCATCTTGCGGATGCGGTGGGCACGGGCGATCAGTTCGCGGCTGCCACACAAGGCCGAGCCCACCGGTGCGCCCAAGCCCTTGCTGAAGCACACCGACACGCTGTCAAAGTAAGCCGCTATCCGGCGGGCAGACGCCAGGGCGGTTTCACCCGCTTGGCGGGTCGCTACCGCCGCATTGAACAGGCGCGCGCCATCCAGGTGCACCGCGAGACCGCGCTCCCGGGCCAGTGCGGTCGCCTGCTCCAGGTAACTCGCAAGCATGGGGTTGCCGTTCCAGGTGTTTTCCAGGCACAGCAAGCGGGTACGGGCGAAGTGGCAATCATCGGGTTTGATGGCGGCCGCAATGTCGGCCAGCGCCATTTGCCCGCCCGCATCTTGCGCGAGCGGCTGGGGTTGAATGCTGCCGAGCACCGCAGCGCCACCGCCCTCATAGCGGTAGGTGTGGGCCAGCTGGCCGACGATGTACTCGTCCCCCCGGCCGCAATGCGCCATGAGGCCGCACAAATTGCTCTGGGTGCCGGTGGGCATGAACAACGCCGCCTCGAAACCGAGCAAAGCAGCCAGCTTGTCCTGCAGCGCATTGACACTGGGGTCATCGCCAAACACATCGTCGCCCACCGGCGCGGCCCACATGGCATCGCGCATGGCGGCGGTCGGGCGGGTCACGGTGTCGCTACGCAAGTCAACAATAGGAGTCATTTGAGCCTCTGGCGCTTATGGAATATGCGCGAGTAGCTATCAAAACAATAGCTACCCGCCTACCGGTTTATTGCAGAAAGTTCTTCAGCATGGCATGGCCATGCTCGGTGAGGATGCTCTCGGGGTGGAACTGCACCCCTTCCATGCGCACCGCGTGCGGCAGGTCCTTGTGGCGCACCCCCATGATCTCACCGTCATCCGTCCAGGCGGTCACCGCCAGCTCTTGCGGGCAGCTCGCGCGCTCAATCGCCAGCGAGTGGTAACGGTTCACGGTGAACTTCTCGGGCAAGCCGGCGAAAACGCCCTCTTGCGTAGTGGTGATCACACTGGTCTTGCCGTGCATCAACTCCTGCGCGCGGATGATCTTGCCACCCAGGGCTGCGCCAATGCTTTGGTGTCCAAGGCACACACCCAGAATCGGCAGTTTGCCCATGAAGTGGCGGATCGCGGGCACCGAAATCCCTGCCTCGTTGGGTGAGCAGGGGCCGGGCGAAATCACCAGCCGGTCGGCGCCGCGTGCGGCAATGCCTTCGAGGGTGATTTCGTCGTTGCGGAATACCTCGACCTCTGCACCCAACTCGCCGAAGTACTGGACGATGTTGAAAGTGAACGAGTCGTAGTTGTCGATCATCACGAGTTTCATACAGTTTCTCCTTGGCGCAAACGGGCAAACTCCCGGTGCTCAAATGCAATCGAGGCGTCCATCAAGGCGCGGTAGGCGGCTTCCAGCACATCAGGCTGCCCACCCAGCTCGGTAGCCATACGGCGCACCCGGGCGGCAATGAATTCAATCCGCTCCTGGTCATGCACTTTGGTCACATCCTGTTTGATACGGGCCGCTTGGCTCATGTAGTGGGTCCGCTCGACCAGCAAGGCGGTGATCCGCTCATCGAGGGCGTCGATATGGCTGCGCACCTCGGTCATGGTCTCGCAGTGCCGGGCCCGGGGCAGGTCTTTGTGTAGCAGGCTCATTGCAGTCCCTCCTCCACCAGCTCGGCGGCGCGCAGCAATGCACGGGCTTTCGCCTCGGTTTCTTTCCACTCCAACTCGGGCACGCTGTCGGCCACCACGCCGGCTGCGGCCTGCACATACAGCATCTGGTCTTTGATGATGCCGGTGCGGATGGCAATCGCCACATCCATGTCGCCCGCGTAGCTCAGGTAACCGCAGGCGCCGCCATAAATGCCGCGCTTGATCGGCTCCAGCTGGTCGATCAGCTCCATGGCGTGCACCTTGGGCGCGCCGGTGAGTGTGCCGGCCGGGAAGGTGGCCTTGAGCACGTCCATGCTGGTCATGCCGGCGTTCAGGGTGCCTTCGACGTTGCTCACGATGTGCATCACATGGCTGTAACGCTCGACGATGAAAGCATCGGTCACCTTCACAGAGCCGATTTCGGCAATGCGGCCGATGTCGTTGCGGGCCAGATCGATCAGCATCACATGCTCGGCGCGCTCCTTGGGGTCGTTGATCAGCTCGACTTCAGCCGCCTTGTCCAGCTCAGGCGTAGCACCGCGCGGGCGGGTGCCGGCCAGGGGGCGGATGGTGACTTTGGTACCGGGCTTGTCGCCCACGGTGATTTGCTCTTGGCGGACCAAAATCTCCGGAGAAGCGCCCACCACCTGAAACGCCCCGAAGTTGTAGAAATACATGTACGGGCTGGGGTTCAGCGTGCGCAGGGCACGGTACAGGCTCAGCGGCGACGCGGTGTAGCGCTTCTTGATGCGCTGGCCCACTTGCACCTGCATGAAGTCGCCACCGGCAATCAGCTCTTTGGCGCGCTCCACCGCGGCAATGTAGTCCGCCTTGACAAAGTCGCGCTGGGCTTCAAAGCTTTGCGTGGGCTTGATATCCGGCGCGCTCACGGCCTGCGCCAGCTTGGCACGCAGCTCGGCCAAGCGCGCCTGGCCTGCGGCATACGCGCCGGGCAAAGCCGGGTCCAGGTAGACCATCAGGTGCAGCTTGCCCGACAGGTTGTCGATCACCGCCAGCTCTTCGCACTGCAAGAGCAAAATATCGGGGGTTCCCAGCTCATCCGGCGGGCAGCTGTGCTGCAGCTTTTTCTCGATGTAGCGCACGGCGTCGTAGCCAAAGTACCCCGCCAGGCCACCGCAAAAACGCGGCATGCCGGGCTGCAGCGCCACCTTGAAACGCTGCTGGTACTGCGCAATAAAGTCGAGCGGGTTGAGCGCCGAGGTTTCCACCACCACGCCATCGGTGACCACTTCGGTCCGGGCATCAGCGCCAAAGTGACTGGCGCGCACCAGGGTGCGCGCAGGCAGCCCGATAAAGCTGTAGCGACCAAAGCGCTCGCCACCCACCACCGACTCCAGCAAAAAGCTGTTGGCCGCAGGTTCGGCTTGCCCGGCATTGCGGGCGAGCTTGAGGTACACGGAGAGTGGTGTTTCCAGGTCCGCAAAGGCCTGAATGCTCAAAGGGATGCGGTTGTAGCCTTGCGCCTGCAGGGCCAGAAATTCGGATTCAGTCATCGGGGGCTGTGCCTCTCAAACAATCTATTCACGGGGAGCTGGCGCGCAAAGCGGCCGGCTCGAAAAAGGTGCGCGCAATAGATCGGAGGGGAATCCGTGCCACTTGATCGCGCAAAGCCCGAAAACCGTGCGCAGTGGCCGAGAGAATCGGCCGGCAGGTATCAGAGCCCAGGCACAACAGACAAGGTACGCCAGGGCCAGGCCCCCCGGTCGCTCAAACCTGTTCTGCTGATGTGGTGGATAAACATAGGCGCCCAGTGTAGCAAACACGCCAAGGAGCCGGACCACAAAGAAACGGGGCTACCCGCAAAAACCCTGATGCGCGTTCGGTTCCACAAATGCACAATCGCTTTTAGAAAAAAGAACGACCGTTCTATTTAAGGCCTCCATGACATTGAAACAGTTTTTTTCCACGTGGCTGCTAGCGGCTTGTGCCGCAACGAGTGCTGTTGCGGCACCGGAGATCCATGGCGTCAAAATCGAAGACAGCATCACACTGGCCGGCAGCAAACTGCAACTCAACGGCGCAGGCACCCGCTTTAAAGCCGTGTTCAAGGTTTATGTCGGCGAGCTCTACACCAGCCAGAAGGTTAGCTCCTTCGATGAGCTGATTGCAGCGCCCGGGCCCAAGCGCCTGAGCATGACGTTTTTGCGCGAAATTGAAGCCGGTCCCTTCGGCAAGTTGCTGACGCGCGGGGTGGAAGACAACGTACCGAAAAACGAAATGTCCAAACTGGTGCCGGGCCTGATCCGCATGGGAGACATTTTTACGGTGAACAAAGTGTTGGTGCCGGGTGATGTGATCCATCTCGACTGGATACCGGGTACCGGCATGGTCGTGACCGCCAAAGGCAAAGTGCAGGGCGAGCCCTTTAAAGAGCCCGAGTTCTACAAGGCGATCATGTCCATCTGGTTCGGCCCCTCACCGGCCGACTTCAAACTCAAAGAAGCCTTGCTCGGCCAGAAATAAGTTCCGGTTTACTCCAAGCCTCACAGGCCGGTATGGCAACGTACCGGCCTTTTTTTTTCTTACCCCCCGAATACAGCGGTTCAACGTGACAAAGTCACGGCGGCGCGTTAGATTGGGTGGGGAAACTTCCATCACATCCTGTCGCCCGGGGAGACACATTTGAAACTCAGTTTGAAACTGCCACTGGCATTTGCACTGGCTTTGGTATTGCTGTTCATGGGGGGCGTGTTTGGCATACGAACACTCAACCATGCGGTGGACACCTACCGGATCGACGTGTTGCGCCACGTCGAGGCCAATAAAAAAGCGGCCGATATTGCGGGGCAGTTTTCCGTAGCCATCCAGGAGTGGAAAAACGTGTTGCTGCGCGGGAAAAACCCGAAAGACCTCGACCTTTATTGGGCCGCGCACCAAAAAGAAATGGCCAAGGTCATTGAAGGCGTGGACGCGCTGAACCGCGAGATGGACGACGGCACCGGCCGCGACCTCACCGCACAGCTCTCCACCGCCATGGGCAGCACCGCCAAGGCGTATGAAAGTGCCTTCATGGCGTTCAAGGAAAGTGATTTCGATGCCACCGTGGGTGACAAAGCCGCCCGCGGCAAAGACCGGGAGTCCGCCGGTCTGTTGATCACCCTGCGCAAACACCTGTCTGAAGAGGAAGCCCAGTCCTCCGAAAGCGCAAGCGCGCTGGCCTCGCGCGGCAGCGCCTTGGCCTATGGGGTCATGACCCTGGTCACCCTGATCGGTTTTGCCGGCAGCATTTGGATGAGCCGGCAAATTGTGCGCCCCTTGAGCGAGGCTGTGAGTGCCGCAGACAAGGTATCCCGCGGCGATTTGACGGCAACCCTCTCCCCCGAGGGACAAGACGAAATCGCCCATTTGCTGCGCTCCCTGCAAACCATGCAGGCAAACCTGTCCACACTGGTCACCAAAGTACGGCAAGGCGCAGAAAACGTGTCCCACGCGAGTGCGGAGATTGCCCACGGCAACCACGACCTGTCGATCCGCACCGAACAGCAGGCCAGCGCCTTGCAAGAAACCGCTGCGTCCATGGATGAATTGGGTGCGACGGTGAGCCGCAGCTCCGAGGGGGCGGCACAAGCGAACGAGCGCGCAGCAAGCGCCTCTGAGGTTGCCACGCGCGGTGGAGATGCAGTGGGCAAAGTGGTCGAGACGATGAAAGGCATTCACACCGCCTCGAGCCGGATTTCAGAAATCATTGGGGTCATCGACGGCATCGCGTTCCAGACCAATATCCTGGCCCTGAATGCGGCAGTCGAGGCAGCCCGGGCCGGCGAACAAGGCCGCGGTTTTGCGGTGGTGGCCGCAGAGGTCCGCAGCCTGGCAGGCCGGAGTGCCGAAGCTGCCAAAGAAATCAAAAGCCTGATCAACGCCAGCGTGGAGCAAGTGGCCCTTGGAAGCAGCCAGGCCGCCCAAGCGGGCCACACCATGGCGGAGGTGGTGGACGCCATCCGGGAGGTCAGCACCATGGTGAGCGGCATCAGCAACGCCAGTCACGAGCAACGCATTGGCGTCAGCCAAGCGGGGCACGCGGTCACCCTGATCGATGAGGCGACCCAACAAAACGCTGCATTGGTCGAACAAATGGCAGCCGCTGCGTCGGGGCTGAAAGAGCAAGCCAAGGAATTGGTGGGCGTTGTGACCGTCTTCAGGCTCGCTACCTGACCCGGGGCCCGGCCTGTTCTGGCCGGGCGTTTTCTAGATCCAGCGCAGCTGTGTCAGGCGGTCGACGACGGCATCCGCATCGACCTGATCCACCGGCTCCCCGTGGTTATAGCCGTAACTGACCAGCAACACGGGGCAGCCTGCGGCCCGTGCCGCTTGCGCGTCGTTGCTGGAGTCTCCCACCATGAGGGTGCGCCCCGGCACGACACCCAGTCGTTCGCAGGCGTGCAACAAGGGCATGGGGTCTGGCTTCTTCCGGGCTACCGTGTCGCCGCCAATCACGAGTGGAAAAAACGGCGCAAGCCCTTTTTCTTGCAGCAAGTCGCGCGCAAACGCAGCCGGTTTGTTGGTCACGCACACCAAGGGCAGCCCCGCCTGCTGCCAGCCGGCCAGCGCATCGCGAACGCCGGGATAGACCTCAGAGTAGCGTCCGTTGACCGCCCGGTAGTGGTGCTGGTAAGACGCCCATGCCTGTTCAAAAATCGCTACGTTATTGATAGCGGCAACCCCTTGATCGATGTGCGCCAGAAGGCCTTTGATCAAGTTTTCCGAGCCTTTGCCCACCAGCCGCTCGACCAAGGCTTGCTCCACCACAAAATCGCGGTACGGCAGCGGCAGGTCTGCCACCATGCGCTGCAGCGCCTGCACGAAATCACCCAGGGTATCGACCATGGTTCCATCCAAGTCCACGATCACTGCATCCACATTTGACCGGGGCCAATCCAACATCTCACTCACGAATTCCACTCCTGATGTCGCGCGCCTGGATCCAGGACACGAGTTCATTCACGGGCAAAGGCTTGGAAATCCAATACCCTTGGGCTTTCTGGCAACCCATGGCCGCCATTTGCAAGGCTTGCGCCTCGGTTTCAATGCCTTCGGCCACAGTGCCGAGTTTCAGTGTCGCGGCCACCCGCAAGGTCGCTTCAATCAGCACCCGGTGGTATTCGCTCTTGTCGAGCAAGTTCACAAATGACCGGTCGATCTTGACCGAGTGAACCGGCAGCTCGTGCAAACACGCAAGGGACGAGTAGCCGGTACCAAAATCATCCAGCGACAGCGCAATGCCCATGGCCCGCAGGTCTTGCAAGGTGCTTTGCACCAGTGCATCTTGAGCGGCCAGGCTCTCGGTGACTTCCAGCACCAGCTGGAAGGGCTCCATATGGGCCATGCGCAGGGCGTCCCGCACCGCGTCCACCAGCCCCGGCTCCCGGAGTTGCGCCCGGGACAGGTTGACCGACACACTGGGTGGCGCCTCGGGGCCCAGCACACGCTGCATTTTTTCAAAGGCCTGGCAGGCCTCCTGCAACACAAACTGCCCTAGAGCGGCGATCAAGCCACAAGATTCCGCCACCGGAATAAAGTCCACCGGCGACACCGCGCCGCGCACCGGATGGTGCCACCGCACCAAGGCCTCCATACCGGCCAGCCCGTAGCCGGGCAGGTCCACGAGTGGCTGGTACACCACCGACATTTCATGTTGGGCCAGCGCATCGCGCAGGTCGTTTTCCAGCGCCACCGAATTGCTGACCTGGGAACGCATCGCCGGGTCGAACACCACATAGCGCGCGCGGCCCGTACGTTTGGCCTCATACATGGCAATGTCGGCGTCGCGCAGCACACTGTCAGCATCGGTCTCGGCATGGGCGCTGGTCACGATACCGATGCTCACCGTCGAAATCACCCGGTGGCCCTCTACGGTATAGGGCACGGCCAAGGTGTCCAGCAAACGGCTCGCGACATGGATCGCATCCAGATCGCCCCGGATGTCATCCAGCAGCACCACGAACTCGTCTCCGCCGATACGGGCCGCCACTTTTTCGAAGTCGTCGCCCAGGGTAAAGGCATCACCCGGCCGGAGGCTGTCTTCCAGACGGCGCGCGATCTGGCGCAACAGACCGTCGCCTACCGTATGCCCCAGGGTGTCGTTGACCTGCTTGAAGCGGTCAAAGTCCATGAACAGGACGGCAAAGTGGTAGCCCGGCTCGGTGCGGTGCCGCTCAATCGCCGTGCGGATCAACTCCAGCATCACCGTCCGGTTGGGCAAGGCCGTCAGATCGTCGGTGCGCGCAGCAGAGCGGAGCTGCTGCTCCAAAGCCTTTTGGGCATTGACGTCCATCGCCACGCCGGCAATCCGCAGCACCCGGCCTTGCACCGTGCGGTCCGCCGCGCGGCCTGCAAACAAAATCCAGATCCAGCGACCGGACTGATGCCGCAAGCGCACCGAGAGCCGGTGCTCATGGGTTTCATCCAAGAGGTGTTGGCGAATCGACGCGGTCCACGGCAACCAATCGTCCGGGTGAATCAATGTTTTCCAACTCGATGCGTGGGGGGACAACACCCCGTCGGGATAGCCCAGGAACTGCTGCATGCGGCGGTTCCAGCCCACGCTGTTGGCCACCAGATCCCAATGCCAAATCCCCAAGCCAGCCCCGGATACTGCCAGCGACACAATCTCTTGCTGGGAGCGCACTTCACTCAAATCGGTCGCCACCAGCACCCAACCAGCGTCGCCGCCTGCAGGGTCTGCAATCGGCTGCATATCCACCAGCACCCAGCCCCGCAAGCCTTGCCTCGTCAGGATACGGACCTCACGCTTGATGCCGCGGCCTTGGGCCAGGGCTTCGGTGAACTCTGAAAATTGCGTCGGGTCCGCACTGCGCCCCCGCAACAGGGTGCCGATCCGGCGGCCTTGCGCCGTCTCGCTGGTGTAGCCGGTGAGTTCGGTGAATGCCTGATTGATCCAGGTCACCCGGTGGGAGGCATCGGTAATGGCAATCGCATTCGAGCTGATTTCTGCCACCGTCGCCATGCGCTTGAGCCGCTCGGCTTGGCGCGATAGCTCTTCATATTGGCGGCGCACTGCCCGGGCAGTGGGTTCCACCAGAAACACCGCCAGCGCCAGGATTAACAGCACAACCCCACCGAAGATGGCCCAAATCGTGCTGATCAGGCGGTGGCTGCGTTGCGAGGTGTCCGCGGCCAGTTGCTGCGCCAGGGTGTACAGCGTCATCTCCGCACGCGCAATGACCCGCATGGTGCTGCGGACCTCCGTGTCCTGCAGCGCCCTAGGCGTCTCGCCGGACAGATTTACCCTGTCGAGTGACGCCCACAGGGCGTCCCGGACTACCAGCCAATCCTTTAGGGCGGCCATGGTCTCCCGGGAGGAAAGCGGGGCACTCTCCGACTGGTGGCGCTGCATTTGATCCAGCAGATCCGCCTCGTTGCGCAGTCGCAGCAGGGTGGATGCCAGCGCCTGCCATCGATCCGGGTCCGGCGCTTGCGCCTTCGGGTCGGGTACCAACAGGCTGAGCCGCTGCAGCAGCACCCGCTGCTCGGACACGCTGTGCAATATGCGCAAGTCCAATTGCCGGTCTTCCTGCCACTGCAACGACAAGACCGCGCGGTAAAGCCCGAGCACCAACAGCAGCAGCAACACCCCGTACATGGCGCAGCGCACCAGCACATGGGTGTGCAACCCCCTCGATCGAGGCACTCGGAGTCGCTGCATCAGCACGCGGGGGGTAGCCACAAATTGCGGTGGGTGATGCAACGCTGGATCAGCGAGCGATGCGTCAAGCCGCCAGCGCCAGGCGCATGGCGTCGACGACCGACTTGTAGTCCGGCTTGCCGAAAATGGCACTGCCTGCCACAAAGGTGTCTCCACCGGCATCGGCTACGCGGCGGATGTTGTCGGTCTTGATGCCACCGTCCACTTCAAGGCGGATGTCTTTGCCGCATGCGTCGATGCGCTTGCGCACCGCCTCGATCTTGCGCAAGGCCGAGTCAATAAAGCTCTGCCCGCCAAAGCCGGGGTTCACGCTCATGATGAGAATCAGGTCGATATCGTCGATCACCCAGTCCAGCACATCCAAAGGCTCGGCGGGGTTGAACACCAAACCGGCTTTTACGCCCTTGCTCTTGATCGCCTGCACGCTGCGGTGCACATGGCCAGAGGCATCGGGGTGAAAGCTGATGTAGTCCGCACCGGCCTCGGCAAAGCTCGCCGCCAGAGCATCCACCGGGGAAATCATCAAATGCACATCAATCGGCACGGCCACGCCGGCCGCTGTTTTGGCATGGGGCTTGAGTGCACTGCAAATCATGGGGCCGAAGGTCAGGTTCGGTACATAGTGGTTGTCCATCACGTCAAAGTGAATCCAGTCCGCACCTGCCGCGATAACGTCAGTCACTTCTTGACCCAAACGGGCAAAGTCGGCAGAGAGGATGGAGGGAGCAATGCGAAAGGTCATAACAACGACGTCCGGGTAGGGGTGAGCGGGTTTATAGGGGTATTTCGGATTGCTTATTTTCGCAGGTAGCATTGCCCGATGGCCAAATATGCTTTTATGGTGGAAGTCAGCCCCCAATACCGGGCGGACCAATCCGCACCGAACGAAGACCTCTACGTCTTTGCCTACACCGTCACGATCACCAATGTCGGCGAAGTAACAGCCCAATTGATCTCCCGCACCTGGAACGTCAACGACGCGACCGGCCATACCGAGCGCGTCAAAGGGCTGGGGGTGGTAGGGCAGCAACCCCTGCTCAAGCCCGGCCAGGCCTTCGAGTACACCAGCGGCACCCGCTTGCGCACCCCCACCGGCACCATGCACGGCAGCTTTTTCTGTGTGGCCGAGGATGGTGAAAAGTTTGATACCGATATCCCGATGTTCGTTCTGGACGCCTTGAGCGACGCCGGCGGCTCGCGCACCTTGCATTGAGTAACGCCATGGCCCACGACGACCTCTCGACCCTGCTGGAACAACTGGAACACCCCACCACCGGGGTGGAGCGCCATATTTGGCTGATCCGCTTGATCACCTGGGTGCGCGGGGCCGAAGACGCGCCGGAAGCACCCGTTGCACGCGTGACGCTGCTACTGGATGTGCTGGCCGCCCGCCCCCACACCACCAGCCTGCTGCGCAGCTGGTGGGCCGAACTGCTGGGTACTGTCGACGGCAGCACCTTGCTCTCGGACTACGGCTTCGGGTCCCGCAACGCCTTCATGAGCGAGCTCATGGAGCGCTTGAACCGCAAGCTCCTGCCCGCCACGCCGGAAACCCAAGACGCCTCCGAATTGTTTGCACTGGTGCTCAACGACCCGCGCGACGCGCGCTGGATCGCCGCACTCCCGGCGGATGCCCTGACACGGCTGGCCACCCTGCTCTCTTTGTCGGTGCCAGCCCCGGGGCCTGTGGGTGCCTTGCGGCCAGTCAGTGTCTGGCAGCACACCTTGCTCAATGCGCTGACGTTTTGCGTCAGCCAGATCCGGGCCACCGGCTTCTCCCAGGAAATGCGGCTGCGCATGAGCAGCCCGGTGCGGGATGGCAGCCCGTTCCACACCCTTGCTGCCGACCTCGACAAAGTCATCGACACCTGGCTGGGCGGCGCCAATACCGGCGCTGCCGCGCAACACTTCCGCACCCAGCTGGATGCCTGCCGGCAGGCCGCTGCCACGGTGTACTCGCACCTGGATGCCCATGGCATCTCGGTGGATCTGGTATTCCGCCTTCGCCAGCTCCGCGAGCGGGTCTTGCGGGTGCGCGCCCTGCTCGACTGCCTGCTCGACGACACCGACCACACCAGCACGGCGAGGCTGCTCTCGCACCTGGCCAGCGTCGGACAAGAGCAACGCAGCGTGGGCGCCTTGATTGCCTCTAACTCCTCGCTGCTGGCGGCCAAAGTGGCAGAGCGCAGCTCTGAGACCGGTGAACACTACATCACCCGCAATCGCGCGGAATACCGGGCCATGCTTGGCAACGCGGCGGGCGGCGGAGCCTTGACGGCCCTGACCACTGCCATGAAGTTCGGCATCATGGCGCTGGGGCTGTCTGCGTTCTGGTACGGGTTCTGGTCGGGCGTGATGTATGCCGCCAGCTTTGTGCTGATACAGATGCTGCATTTCACGCTGGCCACCAAGCAGCCCGCGATGACCGCCCCTGCCATGGCCGCCAAGTTGAAAGACATTTCAGACTCGCAAGCGCTGCAAGCCTTTGTGGACGAGGTCACCCACCTGGTGCGCTCGCAGATGGCGGCCATATTGGGGAACGTGGTCTTAGTGTTTCCGGTCACGGTGCTGCTGTCCACCGCCATGGTGTTGACCACCGGCGCGCCAATGCTCACCCCCGAAAAAGCTGATTACGTGCTGCACTCGCTCACGCTGCTCGGGCCCTCGTTGCTGTTTGCGGCCTTCACTGGCGTGTTACTTTTCTCGAGCAGCATTGTGGCGGGCTGGGTCGAAAACTGGTTTGTGCTGCACCGCCTGGACTCCGCCATCCGCTACAACCCCCGCATCACCGCGTGGCTGGGCGCGCTGCGGGCAGACCGCTGGGCCCAGTTCATGCGGCACAACATCTCGGGCCTGGCGGCCAACATCTCGCTGGGCATGATGCTCGGCTTGGTCCCCGCCATCCTGGCATTCGTGGGCCCGGCCCTCGATGTGCGCCACGTCACGCTGTCAGCCGGTCAATTGGGTGCGGCCTGCGCGGCGCTGGGCTGGGAGGTGGTGCGAAGCCCGGCCTTGTGGTGGGCGGCAGCCAGCATCCCGCTGATCGGCTTGCTGAATGTGGGCGTGAGCTTTTACCTCGCATTCCGGGTGGCCCTGCAGGCGCACAACATCTCGGGGGTAGACCGCTCCCGTATCAGGACGGCCATCTGGCAACGGCTGCGCGCAGCCCCGATGAGCTTTTTGTGGCCCGCCAAAGAATGAGCTCCCTGGGTGAGTTTGAGCTGATCGCGCAGTACTTTGCGCGCGCCCACCGGCCGCTGCCGACCCAGGTGGTGCTGGGCATTGGCGATGACTGCGCCTTGCTGCAACCCACCCCCGGCATGCAATGGGCCATCAGCAGTGACATGCTGGTCAGCGGGCGCCACTTTTTTGCCGATGTGGATCCGCGCACCTTGGGCCACAAGGCACTGGCCGTGAACCTGAGCGATCTGGCCGCCTGCGGCGCTACGCCTGTGGGCTTCACCCTGGCGCTGAGTCTGCCAGAAGCCAATGCCCAATGGCTGCATGACTTTTCGCAAGGTCTGTTTGCGTTGGCCGATGCCCATGGCTGCCCCTTGGTGGGTGGCGATACCACCCAAGGCCCGCTCAACATCTGTATCACCGTGTTTGGCGAAATCCCGCCCGGCCAAGCGCTGCTGCGTAGCGGAGCGCAGGCGGGCGACGACATCTGGGTCAGCGGCACGCTGGGCGATGCGGCCTTGGCGCTGCATTGCCTCTGGGGCCGCGATGCACTGCCGGCGCCCGACTTGGCACGAGCCCGCCAGCGCCTGGAGCAACCCAGCCCCCGGGTCGCCTTGGGCCAAGCCTTGCGCGGTGTCGCACACGCCGCAGCCGATGTCAGCGACGGCTTGTTGGGCGACCTGGGCCACATTCTCAAAGCCAGCAAGGTTGGCGCTGATTTGATGGCCGTTGACGCTATGACTTTAATAGCTAGCAGCGCATATTCCACGAGGGCTAACGGCCTATTGGACCCTCAATCGGATCGTACTGCTTCAGTGCTCGAATATGTGCTGAGTGGCGGCGACGACTACGAACTCGTATTCACCGCAGCCCCGGCTGAGCGCGAGGCCATTGCCGCTGCAGGCACGAAGAGCAACACCCGGGTCACCCGTGTCGGCACGGTGACCTCAGCGCCTGGCGTGCGGGTACTGTGGCCGGACGGCAGCCAGGCGCTTGGCAAGTGGGCCAGCTTTGACCATTTCAAAGCGGTAGCCACGCCGGGGTCCTAAAGGGTAATGAAGGGGCCGCGAAAGACCAGTGAGCGCCCCTGCTGCCCCGCCCCTTAGTTCAACAGCGAGTAGCGTTGCGCCAGTTCCGGGGGAATATCTTCCGCCGAGGTCATCGGCATGGCAGAGGTGGTGGGCGGGCTGAGGTTTTCTCCAGACCCGAGCGCGTCCCGCGCCCGCAGGTTCAAACTGCGGGCAGGCTCCAACGAAGGACTGCCCAAGAAAAAGCCCTGAGCAATATCCACCTCCAAGGCCTTCATCGTCAGCAGTTCCTCCCCGGTTTCCACCGACTTGGCCACCAGCAAGGCGTTTTGCGTGCGGGCAATCCGCACCAAGCTGCGCACCATCCGGCTTTGTTCAGACTCGGTGGCGATGTTGTGGGTCCACCGGGGCGCCATCTTCACCATGTTCGGGAGTAACACACTCCACGCGTTCATGCTCTTCTCTGAAGCACTGAAGTTATCCAGTGCCACCGTGACACCAGCCGTCCGCAAGGGGGACAAGGCGTCGAGCAAGGCATCCAGCTTGTGCACACGGGTGTAGCCGGACACATCCAAGCCGACATGCTTGGGATTGATCCGGTGTTTGTGCATCAACTGCAGCAAATTTGCGGTTCCCTGCGACTGCTGGAGCTGCACCAATGACTGGGCACTGAAGTTCACAAACAGCTTGCCTTTGCCGCTCTGTGAGGACCATTGCTCCATCACCGCTTCCAGGCAGGCGAGCTCCAATTCTTGGAGACAGTTCTCTTTCTCAGCGGTCTTCCAGAGATCTTCCAAACTCGTATCGGCCAGGGTGCGGGGTGGTCGGACCAAAGCCTCTTGCCCGAGCACGATGCCGGTGCGCAAGTCCACCATGGGCTGAAACACCGGCGCCAGGCCTTCGCTGCCCAGCAACTGCATCACATTGCGCCCCCGGGCTCGCGGTGCCCGGCGCAACCAGTTTCCCATTTTTGATAACCACTCAGACATTCCAACCCTTTCAGAAACCCGCAAAGCTCCCTACTGCGGCGGGGCCATGGCCGGTAATTACACGCCGCTTGCCCATCGAACGCAAGCCGAAGACTTGGCCGCGCCCGAATTGCCCCGAAAATCAGGGCATGAGCCGCCTCTCTCTCACCCGGACCAAGATCTACCACACCGTCGCACGGCAGCTGCATGGGCAAGTGCCCTGCTGGGTCTGCGGTCAACACGTCACGCCCGAAGACGCCACGCTGGAGCACATCCGCCCCCAAAGCGAGGGCGGCAGCAGCCACCTGGAAAACCTGGCCATCAGCCATGGCAGCTGCAACCGGGGACGGCACATTCCACAACAGGCCGCCCCAGAGGTCTAGTCGCGGGGCGTAAAACTTTGTAAACCTAGCTGTCTTGCGTCAGCCGGGCGGGCACACCGGGCGGGGCGGCCAACCGCAGGTAGTCGGCCAAGGTGCGGCCCGGTTCATCCTCGAACCGGCCCGCGGCGCCTTCCAGCACATGCACCTGCTGCATGCGGTCGAGCCGGAAGCTGCGGAAATCCTGCCGGGTTTCGCACCAGGCAGCCAGGGTCCAGACCGCGCCCCAGTAGAAGCAGCCCAGAGGCCGCAGGGTTCTTTGGCTGGAGCTGCCGCTTGCATCCCGGTAGTCGACCCGCACCCTGCGCTGGGCCTGTGCCGCTTCCCGCAAAGTTTGCAGTGTGGCCTGCACCTCGGGCGCCAGCCCCACGGGCGGCGCATACACCGCCATGCTCTGTGCCGCAGTGCGCGCAGCGGGTGGCAACACCGACAAAATCTTGCCCAGCGCCACCTGGCTGCTGCGGGCCAAGGCCGGGTCCTGCCAGACCTGCGCCATGCGCACGGAGGCCACTAACGCGCGGGCTTCGTCGGCGGTGAACATCAGCGGCGGTAACTCAAAGCCCTGCCCCAAGCGGTAGCCCACGCCGGCCTCGCCTTCGATGGGTACGCCCTGGTGCTGCAGGTCGGCCACATCGCGGTACACCGTGCGCTCCGACACTTCCAGCCGCTGCGCCAGAAACGCGGCAGTAGTCAGCCGCCGCCCCCGGATGAGCTGGACGATTTGGAACAAACGGTCGGCGCGACGCATGAGTTTGAGAGTGTTGTGGGGTGTTGGCGCCCATGATACCTGCGCGGGCAGCTACCAAAACCATAGCGCCGACTACCGCACTGACGCTTCAATCCGGCTTTGGGTAAGCTTGCGACATGAACAAATACCTCGCCACCTATGCAGCCACGGCCCTTGTGCTCCTGATGCTGGACGTGCTGTGGATCGGCGGGCTGGCCAAGTCCATGTACCAGGAAGGCATCGGCCACCTGATGGCGGAGCAACCGCGCTTGGGCGTAGCGGCCCTCTTTTATGCGCTGTACCCGGTGGGCTTGCTGGTGTTTGTGGTGGCACCCCGGGGGGTGACAGACGGCTGGTCCGTTACCTTTTTGCACGCGGCACTTTTCGGACTCGTGGCCTATGCCACCTACGACCTCACCAACCTGGCCACGCTCAAAGGCTGGCCGGTGGGTCTGGCGATACTGGACATGGCATGGGGATGTGTGGCGAGCTGCGCAGCCACTGCTGCAGGCAAGCTTGCGTTTCAGCGTTTTTCATAAAAACAAAGACTGGCGCCCGCCGAATAAGCGCAAGCAACTCCTAAAAACATAGCAAATCAACGTCGGCTTGCATGGCGTGTGCAATCTGCAGCATATCGGCGTCGCTCACCGCGAACAGCCCGAACCGGAACTTATAGCCCCAGCGGCTGCGGTCCTCCACAAACTCCAAGGCGTCCAGCAACGGTGCGATAGGCGCCTCCAGAGCCGGCACATACGCCACATCGCGCCGGAACGGCACGAAGCCGCCACCCATGTCGAAGGGATACACCGCCCCCTGCTCCACCAGGCCAATGGACACAAAAGCCTGCAGCTTGTCTTTGCCGCCCATGGTGACGGTGGAGCTGTAGTACACCACCCGGTCGCCCGGCGCCACACGCCGCAGGGGTGCGCTCTTGCCGTGGCAGACCTGCATATAGCCCTGCCCGGCTTGGGCGCAGCCCCTGCGGGCGTGCGCCGCGCAGGCCACGGCAATCCAGTTCTTGCGCGCGGCCATGGCTCAGGCCTCTGCGTGCAGGCCGACGCGGTTGCCGTCCAGATCGGTGATGTGGGCGAAGTAGCCCATGCCCGGTGGCAAGGCAGTGCGGGGCAGTGCAATCGCGCCGCCTTGTGCCAGCACGCGGGCCAGTGCCGCATCCAGCGAGGGCGATGCGTCCAGATACACCAGCGTTCCGCCACTGGACAGCGCGGGCGCCGTGGGCCCTTGCATCAAGGCGCCGCCGGTGCCGGACTGCGGGTCGTAGGCAAAGACCGCACCCTCGCTAGGGCCCATGGATTCGCGGCGCATGGGGTGGCACAGCACGGACTCATAAAAAACCTGGGCGGCGTCCAGACGGGTGGTGGGAATTTCGAACCAGCTGATGGCGTTGCGCATTACATGCTCCTGCAAAGTGAATGAAGGTGACGATGGTGCGGGGGTGCTGCTGACACCGTGGTGTCAGCAGGCTGCAAAAGCGGCCTCCTCCCAGCGGCGTCATATTCCTGCAACGCGCTTGGCGCAGGATGCTTGCTATTGCATTTTTTGAAGAGGTTTTGCCATGGCAGTGTCTGAACAACGCGTCCACACCCGCGCCACCTATTTCCGCCTCGGTACCGGGACCCAGACAGCGTCTTACTTTGTGTTCCGCGACGCGGACAAACCCGATGCGATTGCCGCGCTGATACTGGACATCAGCGAAGGCGGGGTGCAAATCCTGTCGCAAGCGGGCTCCTACCTCACCGGCAAATCATTCCGACTGGACCTGCATGTGGCCAGTGCGGACGGGTTCGAAGTGGTGGATGGCGGCGAAGTCCAGTGGGTCTGGTCGCAGCCCGATGGGATCTACACCCGCAGCGGCTTTGTGTCCCGCGCCGAGGGCCATAGCCTGGCCACCTTGCTGCAAGGCCTGCCGTTGCAGAACGAGCAGGTGATCCGCTGCGCACTCTACCCCGTGGGTCACATGGCGACCGCCTGAGTAGCTACCGCCCTGGCGAGAGCGCGGGCGGCCTGGGTCTGGCCGCCATACCCCCAGTCGCTGGCTGGCACCTCCCGCACGATCACATAGCTGGCAGGCTCCAGCCGCTGCCCGTGGCAGAGTTGAGCCTCCAGCTCGGCGAATGCACGTGCAATAAATGCCGCTTTCTGCGCCGCCGTATTGGTGCCTTGGGTAATGCTGATCTCCAGCATCGCAGTGGGGCGCTGCACATCGGCACCCCCCACGTGCCACCGCGCGGCGGGCACGTCGTCGATGACCACCGCGGTGACCTCCGCACGTTTGCCCAATGCCTCTGCGGTAATGCGCGTCAGCGCTTCGGCCAGTGCGCGATAGCGAGATGGGTTTTGGAGGGGCGAGATTTTGAGTTGCAAAGTCGGCATGGTCAGGCTTTCTGGGTGGTGGTTGGGGTAGAACGGTTGACGCGGCGGGCCAAGTGCGCCACGAGGCGGGCAGCACCGCGCCAAAAGTCAGTTACGGCTTCGCGGCGCAGGCGCTTGGCTTCCCGGCGGGCTTGGTCGTGGAGTTGGGAGATTGCAGTGCTGTCAGGGCTGGCTGGGTACATGGTGGACTCCGGTAGGTTCAGGGCTTGCTACGATGGTTTGAACTTTATTGAAGTCACCGACATCCGGAAACCGCGTTAAAGCGATATTGGTTTTGCACTATTTGCAAAACCAAAGCTCGAACCGGCACAATCGCGCGATGCAACTCCAACTCGATGACGTCGCCCTGTTCACCCGTATTGCCAAGCTGGGCACCCTGTCGGCCGCAGCCCGCGAGCGCAATGTGCCGGTGAGCCAGGTCACCCGTGCGCTAACCCGGCTGGAGGCGGCCTGCGGCGTGCGCCTTCTGCACCGCACTACCCACGGCCTGAGCCTGACCGACGAAGGCGACACCCTGCTCTCCTACGGCCAGCGCTTGCTGGACACCACCGCCGAGCTGGACAGCGAACTCAGCGGCAAGCTCAGCGGACCCAGCGGCTGGGTGCGTGTCAGCGTCAGCCCCTTGCTGGCCGAATGTGTCATTGCACCGAGCCTGCAGGGCTTGTATGACCGTCACCCGGCCTTGCACCTCGACATCAACGCCGACGACCGCGTTGCTGACATGGCCCGCGACGGCATTGACATTGCCATCCGCACCGGCAGCCCGAACAGCGACACCCTGGTGGCGCGCAAAATCGGAGAACACGGCCGCAGCCTCTATGCCGCCCCCGCTTATTTGGCGCGCTGTGGCACACCGCAGCACCCGGACGACTTGGCCCGCCATCACCTGATTGCCAATAGCGCCAGCCCCACCCTGAACCGATGGAGTCGCGCTGGCGGCGCCACGACCGAGGCGCTGACGGTACCTGGCCACACCCGTACCGACAACACCGCAGTCGTGCTCAGCCTGGTGCGTCATGGGGTAGGTATCGCCCGCCTGAACGACCTGATGGCAGCACCTTTGGTGCGCTCTGGCGAACTGGTGCCCTTGCTGCAAACGCATTTTGATGGTGGCCGGGTCCCCATCTATGCGGTGATGCTGCAGGAGCGGCACCGCTTGCCGAAAATCCGCGCCTGTATTGATTACTGGGCGGAGTGGATTGCCGGGATGTCGTGACCCACCCATTTGCACCGCGATAGGGAGCTTGAGCCCCGCTCCCGTGCACACCCGTCCCTGCCATGGTGCACATCGCTTGTATACCAGTGGCACGGAATCTGCTGGTCCGGATGCACTATGGCCAACGCATCCGACATCAGCACCCGTATCATTGAAGCCATCATGGCGCAGAAGCTCGCCCCCGGCGCACGCTTGGGCGAACAGCAACTGGCCATGGTGTTCGACTGCAGCCGCACCATCGTGCGCGAGGCCCTCACCCGGCTGGCGGCGCGTGGCATCGTCACCGTCAGCAGCCGGCGCGGCTGGTATGTGATTGAGCCCTCGCTGAGCGAAGCGCGCGAGGCATTTGAGGCCCGCCGCGTAATCGAGATGGGCCTGATCCGCTGCACCACCGAGGTGAGCAAGGCGGCCATCAAAACCCTCAAAGCGCACATCAAAACCGAGCAGGCCGCCGTCAAGGGCACAGATGTGGGGCTGCGCAGCTACCTGCTGGGCGACTTCCATGTGTGCCTGGCCGAATGCCTGGGCAACAGCCTGCTGGCCGACACCCTGCGCGACTTCACCGCGCGCACCACCTTGATCGCCATGCTTTACCAGTCGTCCCACGATGCAGCCCATTCGTGTGCAGAGCACGGCCGCATTGTGGAAGCACTGGAGAAGTCCGACTGGGTGCTCGCAGAACAACTCATGCAACAACACATCGGCCATGTGCAGGACGCCCTGCGCCTGCAGCCCGCTGCCGAGGACCCGCTGGCCGAGCTGCGCAATGCCCTCAGCCCCGTGAGCGAAAGCAGCAAGGCCAAACCGGTGCGTTTGGCACAGGGCTTGCATACAAGCCTTGCAGACAAATCCTCTTCATCCCCCTCAACCTACCTTGGAGCCCTGCTATGACCTTCCCCTTGAACAAACGCACTTTCGCCTTGGCGCTGGCCACCGGCGCCTTGCTGGCCGCCTCCGGCGTGCAAGCGCAAACCGCGCTGGACGACATCATGAAAGCCAAGGTGCTCAAGGTCGCAGTGCAGACCGACTCTGCGCCTTACGGCTTTGTCGGCACCGACCTCAAGCCGATCGGCCTGGACATTGACATGGCCAACCTTATCGGCAAAAAACTGGGCGTGCCGGTGGAGCTGGTGGTGGTGGTGAGCGCCAGCCGCATTCCCGCTCTGCAAACCAAAAAGGCCGACCTGGTGATTGCCACCTTGGGCAAGAACCCGGACCGCGAAAGAGTGATCGACTTCTCGTCGGCCTACTCCCCCTTTTTCCAGGCGGTGTTCGGACCCAAAAACATCCCCGTCAAGAGCTTTGCGGATCTGGCCGGCAAGTCGGTGGGCGTGACCCGCGGCGCCATGGAAGACCAGGAGCTGGGCAAAGTGGCCCCGACCGGAGTGGACACCAAACGCTTTGAAGACAACAACGCCACCATCGCCGCTTTCACTGCCGGCCAGGTCCAGTTTGTGGCCCTGGGCGCGTCGGTGGCTGGCAACATGATGACCAAGAACCCACAGCTGTCTGCCGAGTACAAGCTGCTGCTCAAAGACAGCCCTAACTTCATCGGTATCGCCAAGGGTGAAGACAAGCTCAAGGCCAAGGTGAACGAAATCATTGCCGATGCCAAGAGGAGCGGCGAGCTCGAAGCCATGGCCAAGAAGTGGCTGGGCCGCGGTCTGGGTGAGTTGCCCCTGTAAGGCCTGAGAGCACTGTCGAAAGCATTCCATGCGCATTGAACTCGACTTCGGGGCGGTACTGGCCGAATGGCCGCTGCTGCTCACCGGTGTGGGCTGGACCCTGGCACTCACGGCCGTGGCTGTAGTGGCAGGCACCGCCCTGGGCGTAGGCTGCGCATGGGTGCGTGCTCGCGGCTTTGGCGCGGACCATGCCCCGCGCTGGCTGCAAGCGGTGGTGGGCGGGTATGTGGAGCTGATCCGCAATACGCCCTTCATCGTGCAACTGTTTTTCATCTTCTTCGGGTTGCCGGCGGCGGGCTTCAAACTGTCTGCCGAAACCGCGTCCTTCATTGCCATGGTGATCAACCTTGGGGCCTATGCCACCGAGATCATCCGCGCCGGGCTGGAAGCCACGCCCAAGGGGCAGATCGAAGCGGCGGTGAGCCTGGCGCTCAACCGCCTGCAAACGTTCACCTACGTGGTGCTACCACCGGCCTTGAAAAAGATCTGGCCTAGCCTGATCAGCCAGGTGGTGATCGTGATGCTGGGCTCCTCGGTCTGCGGGCAGATTTCCACCAAGGAATTGAGCTACGCGGCTGACCTGATCCAGAGCAACAACTTCCGCTCGTTCGAGGCCTTCATGGTGGTGGGCGCGGTGTACCTGCTGCTGTCCTTTGTGGTGCGCCATGTGCTCAACTGGCTGGGCGCCACGTTTTTGTTCGGGAGGCGCTAGACAATGGTGGACTTTTCCCTCTGGGACATCTTTCGCAACCTGCTGCTGGCCCTGCGCTGGACGGTGGGGCTCTCGCTGATCGCCTTCATCGGTGGGGGCGTGGTCGGGCTGCTGTTGCTCATGCTGCGCTTGAGCAAGTTGCCGGGTGCCACGGTGTTTGTGAGCTGCTATGTGCAGCTCTTTCAAGGCGTGCCGCTTTTGGTGCAGCTGTTTCTGGCGTACTACGGACTGGGGCTGTTTGGCATCAACACCTCGCCGTGGGTAGCGGCAGGCATGGGGCTCACGCTGTACGCCAGCGCCTTCTTGACCGAGATCTGGCGGGGGAGTGTGGAGTCCATTCCGCGCGGCCAGTGGGAGGCTTCGCAGAGCTTGGCGCTGAACTTTGCCGAGCAGCTGCGCTACATCATCCTGCCCCAGGCCTTCAAGATTTCGGTGGCGCCCACCGTGGGTTTTCTGGTGCAGGTCATCAAGGGCACGGCGCTTGCCTCGGTGATCGGCTTCATGGAGCTGACCAAGGTGGGCAAGACGATTGCCAACGCCACTTTCAGCCCGTTTCTGGTGTTCAGCTGCGTCGCGCTGATGTATTTCGTGCTGTGCTACCCGGTGAGCCTGTACGCCAAATCTTTGGAGAGAAAGTTACATGCCCATCGTTGATATCCGCGCCCTGCGCAAATCCTATGGCAGCAACGAGGTGCTCAAAGGCATCGACTTGCAAGTGGAACCCGGCGAGGTCATCGCCATCATCGGCAAAAGCGGCTCGGGCAAAAGCACGCTGCTGCGTTGCATCAACGGCCTGGAAGAATTCCAGAGCGGCGAGCTCACGGTAGACGGCAAACCCCTGCTCCATAAAAACGCCGCCGCCATGCGCGAGCTGCGCCAGCGGGTGGGCATGATCTTTCAGGGCTTCAACCTCTTCCCGCACCTCACGGTGGGCAAAAACATCATGCTGGCCCCAAGCCTGGTAAAAGCCAAAGACACGGCTAGCGGCGAGGCCCATGCCCGCGCCTTGCTGGAGCGCGTGGGTTTGACTGAGAAGTTCGATGCCTTTGCCGACCAGCTCTCCGGCGGACAACAACAGCGCGTGGCGATTGCACGTGCCCTGGCCATGGAGCCTGCGGTGTTGCTGTGCGACGAGATCACCAGCGCCCTGGACCCCGAGCTGGTGGGCGAGGTGCTGCGCGTGGTGGAAACACTGGCGCAGGAAGGCATGACCCTGCTGATGGTGACGCATGAGATGAACTTCGCGCGCCGCGTCTCGAACCGGGTGATCTTCATGCACCAAGGGCGTGTGCATGAGATGGGGCCACCGGCAGAGCTGTTTGGCAATCCGCAAACGCCGGAGCTGCAGCAATTTCTGAAGTCGCTGCACGATTGAGTGCACATCGCCTGCGCCGTTGAATAATCGGGGCATGAGCGAACCTGTCACCCTGATTCCCCTGGATACCCAGACCGGCGAACCCCTGTACCCGCCCCGTCCGCGCAAACCGGCGGGACCCACCGCCAAATTCATGTTCTCCCACCCCGCGCATGTGATTGCGCTGGGCTTGGGCTCCGGCCTGTCGCGCATTGCACCCGGCACCTCGGGCACTTTGTGGGCCTGGGTGGCATTTATTGCGCTGTCGCAATGGCTGGGCGAATTCGGCTGGGGCGTGCTGATCGCTTTGAGCATTCCGGTCGGCTGGTGGGCCAGCACCGTGACCGCACGCAACATGGGCGTGCTGGACCCGGGCAACATCGTGATCGACGAGATCGTGGCCTTCTGGCTAGTGCTCTGGTTGGTCACACCGACCTCGCTGGTGGGGCAGGCACTGGCCTTCGGCCTGTTCCGCTACTTTGACGCGGCCAAACCCGGCCCGGTGGGTTGGGCCGACCAGCTCTTCCATGGCCTGCAGGCAGACACCGACCGTTTTGCCTGGACCAAGGCCGGCTGGGGCATCATGCTCGACGACCTGGTGGCCGCCGGTTGCACGCTGATGGTGATTGCCATCTGGAGGTTTGCATGAACGCCACACAAGGCAATTCGCTATCAAATCAGGAGCTACTCGCGCATATTCCATGTGCGCTACTGGCCGATTTGATGCTCAAACGCCAATGGATGCTCGCCACCGCCGAGAGCTGCACCGGCGGCATGATTGCCGCTGCCTGCACCGACCTTGCGTGGTCGAGTGCCTGGTTTGAACGGGGTTTTGTGACCTATTCCAACGAAGCCAAGTCCGACATGCTGGGCGTGCCGGCCGCATTGATTGGCACCCATGGCGCGGTGAGCGAGCCGGTGGCACGGGCCATGGCCAGCGGTGCCTTGCAACACTCCAGGGCCCAAGTGGCCCTGTCGGTGACTGGCATTGCCGGCCCCAGCGGCGGCGGCCCGGACAAGCCGGTGGGTACGGTCTGGTTCGGCTGGGCCACGCCCGATGGTGTGTGGAGCGAGATGCGGCGCTTTGAAGGCGACCGCGCCGCGGTCCGCACCGCGACCGTGCACCACAGCATTACGCGGCTGATGGCGCTGCTCACACCTGCGACCTGAACCGCCGCATTACCGTTTGGGCTTGGCGGGCGTGCGCTCGGGCGCCGGGGCCATCGCATTCAGGCGGCAGCCGGGCCAATTGAGCTTTTCGGTGTAGGCGGGGGTGCGCTTCAACGCCCGCAAGCCGCGGTTGAAGGCCTGCAAGCGGGCAACACTGTCGGGCAGTTTGTCGCTGAACATCACATGGGTGGTGAAGTTCGGGGCAAAAAGCCGGGGGTGCGCCCGCAGGTCTTGCACCTCGCTGTCTGTGAAATGGTGCTGCATCAAGTAGCACGCCACGTTGCGCTCCATCGGCACCACATCCAGGCGCCCGCCAATCAGCAAGCGCAGGCTCGCCAAGTCGTCAGGCGCGTTGACCGTGGTCAAAGTGCCCGCCTTTTGCAGGGCCCAGAACTCCGGGGTGTAGGTGTAGGACTGCACGACTCCAATGCGCAGGCCCTTCAGGTCAGTGAGCCCCCTCCAGTCAAACGGAGCCTCCTTGAAGGCGGACTGGCGGTACACCAGCACCCATTGCTCGGTCAGCACGTTGTCGCTGATCAGGAAACCTTGGTCCCGCTCGGGGTTGCGGCCCCAATAGGCGGTGGCATCCCACAGGCCGGCGCGTGACTCTTCGAGGGTGCGGGTCCAGGGTTTGAAGGTGTACTCCACCTCGAACCCCTCCAGGGCGAAAGCACGCCGCACAATGTCCAGTGCAATACCCTGGTCCGGCCGCTCCTGGGTGGCATAGGGCGGGAGCTGGCCGGTCGCCAACCGCAGCGTCTGGGCGGCAGCCGGCACGCAGGCACACGCCAGCGACAGCAGCGCGGCCCCCATGCTGGAGCGAAAAGCTTGCAGTTGAACACTGGTAAAGCCCATCGATGTCATGCCTGTGTGAATTCCTGGATCATCATAGTGCGGCCTGTGGCTATTGCGCGCGAGACACGCCCTGATTTACAAATCACTTAGCCTTGGACCACGGTTTTGCACTTTCATGGAGACACACATGTCTTGGTTTGATGGTTTCGAGCAACGCGATTTCGAGGTCCATGGAGTGCGCATCCACGCCCGGGTACCCCAGGACGCTCCGGGTGACAGGCCCGCGCTTTTGCTCTTGCATGGCTTCCCGCAAACCCATGTGCTGTGGCACCGGGTGGCACAACAGTTGGCGCGGGATTTCTACCTGGTCATGCCGGATTTGCGCGGCTATGGCGACTCCAGCAAACCCACCGGCCTTGCGGACCACAGCAACTACAGCAAACGCGCCCTGGCAGCAGATATGGTGGGCGTGATGGATGCGCTGGGTATCACCCGCTTCGGCGTCTGCGGACATGACCGGGGCGGGCGCGTCGCCCACCGGCTCGCAGTGGACCACCCGGAACGGGTGCAGGGCCTGTGCGTGATCGACATCGCCCCCACGCTGGACATGTACGCCGCCACCGACTTTGCCTATGCCAGTGCGTATTACCACTGGTTCCACCTGATTCAGCCCACGCCTTTGCCCGAGACCATGATCCTCGGCGCACCCCTGCCCTATCTGCACACCAAACTGGGCGGCTGGGGCGGCACCGGCACCACTTTCATTGAGCCGCAAGCCATGGCGGAGTACGAGCGCTGCTTTGTGTTGTCGGGCACGGTGCACAGCATGTGCGAGGACTACCGGGCCAGCGCGGGCATAGACCTCGAACACGACCGCGCCAGCCGGGCACTGCCGAACGGGGCCGGGCGCATTGCCTGCAACACACTGGTGTTGTGGGGCGAGCGGGGCGTGGTGAACCGCCTGTTTGATCCGCTGGCACTGTGGCAGGCCCAATGTGCTGCGACCGTCACCGGCGTAGCCATGGCCGCAGGCCACTTCATCCCCGAAGAGCTTCCTGAGCTCACTGCGCGCCATTTGAGGGAGTTTTTCCATGGATAAGGGCAGCGCCGTCGTCATTGGCGCCGGCGGCGGTATCGGCGCTGCGCTGGTGCGCAGCCTGGAGGCTTCTGGCCAGTTCGACACCGTCTGGGGCTTGGGGCGCCACACGACGCCAGCCTTGGATCTGCTGGA
Organism: Comamonadaceae bacterium OS-4; assembly: GCA_027924025.1. GTDB lineage: Bacteria > Pseudomonadota > Gammaproteobacteria > Burkholderiales > Burkholderiaceae_C > Allorhodoferax. Next base: position 481,707 of record AP026970.1, on the reverse strand, counting down.
TGAGGACAGCATCCGGGCATCGGCACAAGCTATTCAAGCCGCCGGTCTACCCGTCCGGCTGGTGCTGGATGCGACCGGTTTTCTACACAACGACACCTGGAGCCCGGAGAAAAGCTGGCAACAGCTCGACCCCGCGCACATGGCGCACAGTTTCGCCATCAATGCCATCGGGCCGGCGCTGCTCATGAAGCACTTTTTGCCGCTGTTGACCCGCGAAGGGAAAACAGCTTTCGTCACCTTGTCAGCCAAGGTGGGCAGCATCGGCGATAACCGGTTGGGCGGGTGGTACAGCTACCGCGCGAGCAAAGCGGCCCTCAACCAACTGGTGCACACCGCCGCTATTGAGCTCAAGCGCCGCCACCCGCATGCGGTGTGTGTCGCCCTGCACCCGGGCACGGTGGACACCGGCCTGTCCACCCCGTTTGCAAAAACCGGATTGGATGTGCGCACACCAGACGCCGCTGCCGAACGCCTAATGGCAGTGATCCACCAGCTGCAACCGGAGCAGAGCGGCGGGTTTATCAATCACGACGGCACGGAGTTGCCGTGGTGACCCAACTGGTTTAAGCGCCGTGGCACTTCTTGTACTTCTTGCCGCTGCCGCAGTGGCACGGGTCATTGCGGCCGGGTTCGGCCTCCTTGCGCACGGTCTCGACCCGCGGGCCGAAATTGCGCCAGAGTTCGCGCAGGTCGTAGACCGCCCACACGGCATCTGAAAAGTCGTTGATGCGGCGCTGGCTCACACTGGCCGGGCCGTTGTCGTCAAACACCGAGATGGTGGGTTCGTCGGTGTCGTCTTCGGTCAGCGCGACGATGGCTTGCAAGGAGGCGTCCAGCCACTTTTCCGCCTCTTTGTCGCGGGGAGCGACCCACTCTTCCGGCCAGGACTCCACGGCGAACATAAAGCCCAAGGCCCAGACCTGTCCGAACGAGGGCAAGTCTTCGCCCTCCATCTTGGCGCGGTCTTCCTCCGGCAAAGAGGCGACTGCACCGCGGACATCCATCACCTCCGGGTGGTAGGCGTTTTCGTCATCCAGGCCGTTGATTTCCACACCCAGTCCACGCACCACATCGTCCCAGCGGCGGGTCCAAAGGGCCATGAAACGTGCGGCTTGTGCGGCATCGGTAAAGCCACCGGCCTCGCCGGGGGCCGGGACTTCCATGTCGAGGAGCACCGGGAAATATTCGTCAACCGCAATCGGGCGACGGCAAACCACGAGCGCGGCCATAAAGCCTTCGCAGAATTCCCATTGGGGAATTTCGTCATGGCGGGTCCGCAGATCGTCCAGGATGGTGTCAATTTCATCAAATTCCTCGGGGCTCAGGCTGTAGCCCTGGGACATTTCCAGATCAGTTGCGGATTCGGTCGGTGTATTGGTGGTCATAAGCTGTGCAAAGAGAGTGCAGGCTGGTATTGTCTCTCCGAAGGAGTGCCATGCCATGCTCAATACCCTGAATGCCATTTTTCCGATTCGCTACACCGTGCTGGGGCTCAGTGTTTTCGCATTGCTGCTGAGTGTCTTCAGCGTGTGGGTGTTCGGCGTGGGTTTCGGCTCCTTGCTGGTCACCGCCCTGCTGGTGGGAATAGGCGTGTATGACCTGCGCCAAACCAAACGATCCATTCTGCGCAACTACCCCATCATCGGGCATCTGCGCTTCATCCTCGAGTTTGTGCGGCCCGAGATACGCCAGTACTTTATCGAGAGCGACAACGAGGCCACGCCGTTCTCCAGGTCTCAGCGTTCACTGGTGTACCAGCGGGCGAAGGGGGACCCGGACAAGCGGCCCTTTGGTACCCAGTTGGATGTGCATGCCGATGGCTACGAGTGGGTCAACCACTCGGTGTCGCCCACCAAGATCTCGTCACACGATTTCCGCATCACGATTGGCGAGCACAGCGCCCAGCCCTATTCCTCCAGTGTGTTCAACATCTCGGCCATGAGCTTCGGGTCGCTAAGTGCCAATGCCATCCTCGCGCTCAACAAAGGCGCCAAGCGGGGCAACTTTGCCCACGACACCGGCGAGGGCTCGATATCAACCCACCACCGGGTGCATGGTGGCGACTTGATCTGGGAAGTCGCATCAGGCTACTTCGGCTGCCGCAATGACGACGGCAGTTTCAACGCCGACAAATTCGCAGACAACGCCCGCGACCCGCAGGTCAAAATGATTGAGCTCAAACTCAGCCAAGGTGCCAAGCCGGGCCACGGCGGCATGTTGCCGGGCCCCAAAGTCACCCCGGAGATTGCGCAGGCACGCGGCGTGCCGGTCGGGGTGGACTGCATTTCGCCGGCCTCGCACAGCGCGTTTTCCACGCCGATCGAAATGATGCAATTCATTGCCCGCTTGCGCGACCTCTCGGGCGGCAAGCCAACCGGCATGAAGCTGTGTATCGGCCATCCGTGGGAGTGGTTTGCCATGGTCAAAGCCATGTTGGAAACCGGTATCACCCCGGACTTTATTGTGGTGGATGGTGCCGAGGGCGGCACCGGAGCCGCACCCCTCGAATTCACTGACCACGTGGGCGCTCCGGTGCAAGAGGGTCTGCTGCTGGTACACAACACCTTGCGGGGCGTGGGCCTGCGGGATCGCGTAAAAATTGGGGTGGCCGGCAAAGTGGTGAGTGCATTTGATGTGGCCCGCTACATGGCGCTGGGGGCCGACTGGTGCAATAGCGCGCGGGGCTTCATGTTTGCCTTGGGTTGTATCCAGGCGCAACACTGCCACACAGGCCACTGCCCCACCGGCGTGACCACCCAAGACCCGCTGCGACAGCAAAGCCTGGTCGTGCCGGACAAGGCGGATCGGGTCTACAACTTCCACCAACAGACCTTGTTTGCACTCAAAGAAATGGTGCAAGCCGTAGGGGTGTACCACCCGAACGAAATCACCGCCCATCACATCGTGCGCCGCAGCGACAACAAGGTCCGCTCGCTGGCACAGTTCATCCTGACCCAGTTGCCCAACGGCGCCTTACTGGGCGAGTCGGTGGCCAGCTTGCCCTTGATCTACCGCCAGACCTGGCCCCGGGCACAGGCCCACAGCTTCGCGCTCCGCCCCGAATAATGCAGTTCCGGCGGGCAGCGTTTTACAGGCGGTTTTTATGGCTGATGGCCTGGCTCTGGTGCGTCGCGTCCCCGGCGCTGGCCGGAGACGGCACCCGGGTGCTGATGCTGGTGTCGTACCACCCGGGCATGGCGTGGAGCGATGCGCAACTCGCCGGTGTGCGCACCGCCCTGGAGGGAGTCGCGTCGCCGGTTGACCTGCAAATCGAATACCTCGACACCAAGCGCGTCGCGCCGAGCGACAAGCATTTCCGGCTGGTGGAGGCGGTCTTGCTGAGCAAGATCGGGGCCTCTGCTCCCGCCTTGATTCTGGCCTCGGACGACGATGCCCTCGACCTGGCCTTGCAACTCCGCCAACGCCACTTTCCGCAGGTGCCGGTGTTGTTCTCTGGCGTGGCAATCAGCCGCTCGGACGCCCTGGCCCGCGAAACCAACCTAGGCGGCGTGTTTGACGACGTGAACGTGGGCAGCAGCCTCACCGTAGTGCTCCGAATGCTGCCCGCCACCCGGCGCATTGTGGTGATCCACGACCAAAGCCGCACCAGCCTGGCCCAGGTCGAGACACTGCGCGAAGGCCTGGCCGCCCAGCCGCGGCTGGAGGTGGAATACCTGACCGACATGCCTGCCGCCGCCGTGCAAGCGCGCTTGGCGCAGCTGGGGCCGCAGGACCTGGTGTTTGCACTCCCTTTCAACCGGGATGCCGACGGAGCCCTCTTCAGCCACGAGGAAGCGGCAGACCTCTGGGCCAGCGCCTCGCGAGCACCGGTCGCGGTAACCCGGGATGTGGCGATGCGGCCCGGGATTCTGGGTGGCTTTCTGGTGTCGGGACTGGCCCAGGGACAGGCCATGGGGGAACTGGCCAAGCAGCTCATCGGCGGCTATGCGCCCCAACCTCTGCCGATGAAAACGGCACCGGTGCAGGCCACCTTTGACTACCCGCAACTCCAGCGCTGGGGCATCCAATCGGACCTGCTGCCCCCTGATGCGGTAGTGCTGAATACACCACCCGATCCGCTCGAAGATTTGCGCCCCTACTTGGTCTGGCTGGCCGCCTTGTTCGGGAGTCTGTTGGTCATCATCGGCTTGCTGCTGTACGGCATGCGCAGCCGCCAGATCGCAGCGCGGGCACTGCAGCAAAGCGAGAAGAATTACCGCGATTTGTTCGACCACAGCCCGGACGGGATCCTGATCCAAGCGCTGCCCGGTGGGCACACGGTCGAGGTCAACCCGCGCTTTCTGGGCATGTTCGGCTACACCGCCAGCGAGGCACGGCAACTGCAATTCCAGGATTTGCGGCTAGAGGCTGGGGCCGCCCCCTTGACCCCGACACAGGCGGCTGAGGCCCAGCTCCGCCGCAAAGATGGCAGCGTGTTCTGGGCTGAGGTCTCTGCAATCGAACTGCAGGTGGGTACCTCCAACCGTGCGGTCATCAACCTGCGCGACATTACCGACCGCAAGCGGGCGGAGTCGCTGACGCACGAGATGGAACACCGCATCCGGCAGATTTACGAGAACCTCCCGGTGGCGGTGTTTGCCATCGACGCGCAGCACCGCGTGACTTTCTGGAACCCGCAAATGACGCGCCTGACCGGCGTCAAGGCGCAAGACGTGGTGGGCACCACCGACAGTTGGCGCGGCATCTACCCCTCCAAACGCCCCTGCCTGCTGGATGTGCTGGTCGACGGCAACAAGCCCGACGACATCACCCGCTTCTTTAGCGACAAGCTGCGGGTCAGTACCCTTGTGCCCGGGGCGCTGGAGGGCGAAGGCTATTTCACCAATGCGGACCAGACACAGGGCATGTGGGGCCGCTTCTGCGCAGCGCCGCTGCGTGATGCAGACGGCACCATCACCGGTGCGATTGAAACCATGATCGACATCACGCCGCTCAAGCTCATCCAAACCGATCTGGAGACCCTGAACCGCGAGCTTGAAGCCCGAGTGGAGACTCGCAACGCAGAACTCCAGCGCGCCATGGGTCAGCTGCTGCAAAGTGAAAAGCTGGCCGCACTCGGCAGCCTGGTGGCCGGCATGGCCCATGAGCTCAACACGCCTATCGGCAACGTCTTGGCGGTCGCAAGCACCCTGACCGAAGATGCCGCCTCGTTTTCCCAAAAGCTGCTCTCCGGCAGTGCACGGCGGGGCGACGTTGAAAAAGGCGCGCTCCGCCTGCAAGAAGCCAGCGTGTTGATCGAGCGCAACGCCACCCGTGCGGCCAAGCTGATCAGCGACTTCAAAGAAGTGGCGGTGGACCAGACCAGCTCGCGCAGGCGCCATTTCTCGCTGTTGGAGGTCATGCAGGAAATTTTGCACACCACACAACCGCTGTTCAAAGGAAAGGGCCACACCGTCACACTCGATATCCCCCCTGACCTGGAGCTCGACAGCTACCCCGGCCCGCTGGAGCAGATCATGACCAATCTGTTGACCAACTCGGTCCACCACGCGTTTGCAGCCGATGGGGCCGGCGCAATGGTGATTCGGGCTGAGTCGCAGGGCGAGCAGATCCAGCTGCACTACCGGGACAACGGCTGCGGCATTCCGGCGGCCAACTTGGCCCACATTTTTGAGCCGTTTTACACCACCAAACTTGGCAAGGGCGGCAGCGGGCTCGGGATGTACCTGGTCTACAACCTTGTGAGCAATGTTCTTGGAGGGCGCATCCAGGTGCAAAGCCCGCCTGGCGAGGGCACTTGGGTGGACATCACGATCCCGCGCACCGCGCCCGACGTAGCCACCAACCCTTTGGCCAAAGGTGTCAGCCAGCCCGGATTCTGAGTTGCTATGCTTTAAATAGCAGCACGCGCATGCGCACCGAGCGCCAGCAGCCTTTTTGCCATACAAAGTACCGCATGGTCCTTGCTGAGCACGGTACACCGGTGCGCAACCGCCAGGTCAATAAAGCGCTGGTCATCCGGGTCCTTGCAAGTCACCGGGGCCTTGTCGGCCACCGCCACGGTGTGTACCAGCGCATCGCGCGCGGCCAGCACCGCCTCTGGCAGCAGGGCATAAAACGCCAGCCGTTTGGCGATCTGCGGGTAGGCCAGCACCCGCTCCAGCTCGTCCCGCATGGCGGGAGTCGCAATCCACCGCAGCGCGCCTGTGCTCAATGCGGCCTGCAAGGGCTGGGTCAGCGGGTCTTTGAACACCAACAAGTCGAGAACGATGTTGGTGTCGAGCACAATGCCCGGCGCCATCTCAGGCATCGGGAGCCGGTGTACCGGGCTTGGCAAGCCGGCCCTTGACCATGTCGAACTTGAACAGGCGGCACTCCAACGGGCCGTTCCACATCGGTACCCGGCGCGACTCTTTGAGGCGCATTTTGCTGGGCAGCTTGAGGTCGGGGGTGAGCATCCAGGCGGTCCAGCCGCTGTAGTTTTTCTTCCAGTGGCTGGCCAGCTGGTTGAAAAAGTCCACGCCCTCATCGGTCTCCGCCAGCTCACGCGCGCCATAACGGGCGCCTTCACCCTCACCCGCCACACCGCTGATACCGATACGCTCGCCATACGGCGGGTTGATCAGCATGACGCCACCCCCGGTGTCGCTCACATCAATAGGAGGCATGCGCTGCAAAGCATCGCCGCCGCGGAACTCGATCACATCAGCCACACCCGCGCGCTGCGCATTGCGCTCGGCAAAGTCGACCATCCGGAAGGACACATCGCTGCCGTAGATCAAGGCTTTTTGGCCTGGCTCCGGCTTCACGACGGCCTCTGCCGCTTCCTTTTTCATAGCAGCCCACTCTTCCGAGCGGAAGGGCTTGTACTTCTCAAACGCGAAGCGGCGCAGCGAGCCTGCTGCGATATTGCAGGCAATCTGGGCCGCTTCAATGACCACCGTGCCGCTGCCGCAGCAGGGGTCGTAAAGGGGCAGCAAATCGGCATCGCCCGAGGCCCAGCCGCTAGCGGCGATCATGGCGGCTGCGAGGGTTTCTTTGAGCGGCGCATCGCCCTTGTCTTCGCGCCAGCCGCGCTTGAACAGGGGCTCACCCGAGGTGTCGATATAGAGCGAACAGCTGTCGGTGGTCAGGTGGGCGAAGATGCGGACATCCGGCCACTGAGTGTTCACATCCGGGCGCACGCCGCCCGCCACTTCGCGGAAGCGATCGCAGACTGCGTCTTTCACCTTCAGCGCGGCAAAGTTCAACGAGGTCAAGGGGCTGTGCTGCGCCGTCACCTCGATCTTGATGCTTTCGCGCGGCGTGAACCAGCGCTCCCACGCCACTTGCATGGCAGCGCGGTACAGGTCCTGCTCGCTGCGGTACTCGGTGTACGACACCAAGACCAGCACCCGCTGGGCCAGGCGGCTGTAGAGGTTGAGCAACATCGCATGCTCAAACCCGGTGCGCACGGCTACGCCGCCGCGCTGCTTGGTGATACAGCCCGGAGGCAGACCGGTGATCTGCAAAATTTCGGGGGCAAGAAAGTCCTCCACGCCGGCAGCGCAGGGGAGAAAAAGAGTCAATTGGTTCATAGCGCTTTGCGGAGTGAGGCGGGGGCAATCTTCAGCCCCTCGCGATATTTGGCCACGGTGCGCCGGGCGCATTCAATGCCCTGCTCTTTGAGCATGTCGGAAATCTGGTTATCGCTCAAGGGCTTTTTGGGGCTCTCAGAGGCGATAAATTGCTTGATCAGCGCCCGCACCGCGGTGCTGGACGCATTGCCACCGCTCTCGGTGCCCAGGCCGGAGCCGAAAAAGTATTTCAGCTCAAAGGTGCCGAACGGCGTGGCCATGTACTTGGCGGTCGTGACGCGACTGATGGTCGACTCATGCAAGCCCAGCTCGTCAGCAATTTCACGGAGCACCAAAGGGCGCATGGCCAGCTCACCGTGGGTGAAGAAATTCTTTTGTCGCTCGACGATGGCGGTGCTGACCCGCAAAATCGTGTCGAAGCGCTGCTGGATGTTTTTGATGAACCAGCGTGCTTCCTGCAATCGCTGCTGCAGCCCGGCATGGCTGGAGCTGGCTTTGTGGTTGCGCAGCACATTGGCATAGATGTCGTGGACTTTGAGCCGCGGCATCACATCGGGGTTGAGCTGCACCCGAAACTTGGCGGCGCCACCCACTCTGCCGATCGGCACGACAAGCACATCGGGCACCACAATGTTGCGCTCAACATCCACAAAACGGCGGCCGGGCTTGGGCTCCAAGCGGGCAATCAGGGCAATGGCTTCACGCACCAGCGCGTCGCTCCCGACGCCGGCTTGCACCAAACGCTTGATGTCCCGGCGGGCCAACAACTCCATGGGCTGTTGGCAAATCGCCAACGCAACCTGCAACACCTCGATACGGGCCCATTCGCCATCGTCATCCGCAGTTTGCAACAGGGTCTGGATCTGCAGACGCAAACACTCGCCCAGATCGCGCGCGCCCACCCCGACCGGCTCCAGACTGTGCAACAAGCCCCGTGCGACGGTGAAGTGGTGCACCAGTTCGTGGAGCTGCTCTTCGTCACCGGGGTGCAGGCTTTGGGCTAATTCCGCCAGCGGCTCTTCCAGGTAACCGTCGTCGTTCAGGGACTCGATCAAGAACCGCAGGGCCGCTGCATCCTCAGGGCTCAGGCGCAGGCCCGCCGCCTGGCGGTGCAAAAAATTCTGCAACGACTCGCCCGAGCGCGCCAGCTCGGTGGCGTCTTTCTGCTCGTCGTCGTCGAGGTTGTTGGCTTTGGCCTTCGCGTCAACGCCCCATTCGCCATCGTCCGGGGTCATTTCGGTCGTGCCGTCGCCCTCCCAGCTGGGCTCGTCGCTGCTAGACAAGGGCGAGGATTCTTCCTCATTGGAGCTGCTAGCGCTGGTGCTGCTTGCGTATTCAGCTACTGAATTGATAGCAAACTCAGGCTCTTGCTCGCTCAGGCGATCGCCTTCGCTCACCGTGGCATCGACCGTATCGAGCCCGAAGTCCTCGCGCTCGGCACGCTCTTCAGTCAACTCCAGAAACGGGTTTTCATCCAGCATTTGCTCCACTTCCTGGCTGAGCTCCAGGGTAGAGAGCTGCAACAGGCGAATGGATTGTTGCAGCTGGGGCGTGAGTGCCAGGTGCTGCGAAACTCGGAGCGAGAGACCTTGTTTCATCTACATCTTGAAATGTTCACCGAGGTACACCCGGCGCACATCGGCGTTATTCACGATCTCTGAGGGCGTGCCCTCTGCCAGCACATGCCCGTCGCTGATGATGTATGCGTGGTCGCAAATACCGAGGGTCTCACGCACGTTGTGGTCGGTGATCAGCACGCCGATACCGCGTGCCTTCAGGAAGTTGATGATGCGTTGGATCTCAATCACCGCGATCGGGTCGATACCCGCAAAGGGCTCATCCAGCAAAATGAAGCGGGGTCGGGTCGCCAACGCCCGAGCGATCTCCACACGACGCCGCTCCCCTCCGGACAAGGCCAGCGAGGGCGATTCCCGCAAATGCTCTACCCGAAGCTCCTGCAGCAAATCGGTCAGCCGGCGTTCGATTTCATCGGACTTCAAAGGCGCTCCGGCATCGTCGCGCTGCAGCTCCAGCACGGCGCGCACGTTGTCTTCCACATTGAGCTTGCGGAAGATGGAGGCTTCTTGCGGCAAGTAGCCCAAACCGAGACGGGCACGGCGGTGAATCGGCATGTGCTCGATGCTTTGGCCGTCGATGGTGATATCACCGGCACTGGCCCGCAGCAAACCTACGATCATGTAAAACGACGTGGTTTTACCGGCGCCATTGGGGCCCAGCAAACCCACCACTTCGCCGGTGCGAACCGCCAGTGACACATCTTTCACGACCTGGCGCTTGCCATAGTACTTTTGCAGATGGCGGGCTTCGAGCCGCCCGGCACTGCTGTCCGGGGTGTCTTTGACGAGGTCGTTCACTGGCCGACCTTCTCAATTTGGGGCGTAACTTTGAGTTCAGCACCACTGGCAGCCGGCGCCGCAGTGCCCCGCTCGGGCTTGGGTGTCAACATGGCACGCACCCGCCCTGCAGGGGCTGCGGCTGTCTTGGGCGCACCATCGACGGTGAATCGGTCGGTCAGGTTCTCATAGAGGATGACCGCACCGGTCACCTCGTCCGCCAGCGTTGCGCCGCGCAAACGGCGCATCTGGGCTTTTTTGATGAAGCGCACCGTGTCGGCTTTGCCGTCGTATTCGATCGTATCGCCCTCGCCTTCGATGTATTCATCGATGCCGTCGCGCTTCTGGCGGAAAAAGGCCTGCTTGTCCGGTGAGCCGGTCACCACGCCGAACTGATAGCCCTCGGGGTCCTGGCGCACCTCGATCTGGCTCCCCCGGATCAGGATGCTCCCCTTGGTGAGGATCACATTGCCCGTGAAGACGCTGATTTGCTTGAGGTCGTCGTAGCGCAAAGCGTCGGACTCCACATTCATGGGCTTGTTACGGTCGGCCTTTTCAGCGCGAACGCTGCCCACCAAGCCCGACAAGACCAGCAGAACCGACAGGGACAACACAATTTTTTTCATAGGGGCACGAAACTTGCTCGAGGGGCGCACGGCTCATTGTACCGAGCACTTCACGGCTCCTGCCCCCGCAGTACTCAGCCGTCTGCGTTAATTTGGTGGATGAGTGCTTGCAGCACTTCGGCGGCCTGGGCGTTATCCACTTGGCAGGTGCCGGCATTGGCATGACCGCCGCCGCCGTAGCTCAGCATCAATTCGCCAACATGGGTTTTGGAGCTGCGGTTGGTGATCGATTTACCGGTCGCAAACACGGTGTTTTGCTTTTGCAGACCCCACAACACGTGGATGGAAATATTGGTGTCCGGGAACAAGGCGTACACCATGAACCGGTTGACTGCGTAAATGATGTCCTCATTGCGCAAGTCCAGCACCAGCAGATTGCCGTGCACGGTAGAGCAGCGCAAGAGCTGCTCTTTGGCTTTGGCCGCATGCTCAAAATAGAGCTCGACCCGCTCGACCACGTCCGGCAGCTGCAGGATCTGCTCGATACCGTGGTGACGGCAATACTGGATCAAATCCATCATCAGCTGGTAATTGCTGACCCGGAACTCGCGGAATCGGCCCAGGCCGGTGCGCGAATCCATCAGGTAATTCAGCAGTACCCAGCCTGTGGGATTCATGATTTCATCGTGGCTGAAGCGGGCAGAGTCGCCTTTGTCCACCGCCTCCATCATGTCGTGGAAGCGTGCCGGAAAGCGGCTGGCGCCACCATAGTGGTCATAGACCACGCGGGCCGCCGAATCGGCATGCGGGAGGATGATGTGATTGGGCCGCTCGCCGGTGTTGCGCAGCGTCTCAGACTCGTGGTGGTCAAACGCCAAGTGCACGCCCGGCACATACGGCAGGTTGGTCGTGATGTCGCGGTCAGAGACCTCGATCTTGCCGTCCTGCATATCCTTGGGGTGGACGAACTTGATGTCGTCAATCAAGTCCAGTTCGTTGAGGAGAACGGCGCACACCAAGCCATCGAAATCGCTACGGGTGACCAAACGGAACTTCTGGCTAGACATACGACAGACTCCTCAACGATGAATAAAAATTCATTCTAGCCCCGCACCGAAGGCCAAGCGCCACAGGTTTGCCTAGTGCAGGGCTGGGGTATTAGCCGCGTCCTGCGCGCTGGTCGGCGATCAGTGCATCGACCACTTGCAAGGCGCGCTGCATATTGCCGGCCATGGAGCCATCGGTATAGAAACGCCCCGCCACACCGAGTGCCGGCACGCCTTCCACCTTGTAGGCGTTTTGCAATTGCAGTGCCTTGCCGGCCTTGGTCGCTACTGTGAATGAGTTGTACTGGGCCACAAACTGCTCTCGGTTCACGCCCTGTTGGCTGATCCACTCCACGATGGCCTCGGGCCGTGCCAGGTTTTGCTTTTCCACATGGATGGCGGCAAACACTTTGGCGTGGAGTTTGGGCACCAGGCCCATGGCGTCCAGTGTGTAGAACAAGCGTTGCTGGGGAACAAAGCTTTCCTGGAAAGCAATCGGCGCACGACGGAACGACACGTCTTTGGGCAGATTTTTAATCCAGGCCTGCAATGCCGGCTCAAACGCGTTGCAGTGCGGACAGTTGTACCAAAAGAACTCCACCACCTCGATTTTTCCTGCGGGCGCCTCCACCGGCGCGCGGGGATCGACCACCTGATAGTCGGTACCGGCCTCTGGCTTTTTCGCTTGGGCTTGGGCCAAAGAAGACCAGGTTCCGGCGGCGCTCAAGGCAGCGCCAGCAGCGACATGGGTAAATGCACGACGTTTCATATCAAAAAGACTCCATAGAGGCGCTGTGTGAGCAAGCACCGCGCCCAAAGTTCCCGCTGTGGCTCAGCGCTGCACGCGCACCAGAGCTGTTTCCAAACCGGCCTTGTCCATTTTTTCCTTGGCTTTGTCCGCATCCTCTTTCTTCTCGAAAGGACCGACCCGGACCCGGAACACCGGTTTGCCCGACAGCTCGCGCTCAGAAATTTTGGTTTCAATACCGCTCAACGAAAGCTTGGCACGCTGGCTTTCCGCATCCTCGGCAGTGCGGAAGGAGCCCACCTGCACCCAGAATGAAAACACCTCCGATTCCGAGGCCGCCACCTTGGCCTTGGCCAGATCACCCAAAGGATCGGCAGAGGCTTTGGGGTCTGCTTTGGCATCTGGCTTGGCGGCTGTCTTGGCGTCAGCCTTGTTATCCGTCTTCGCATCTGGCTTCGCGTCAGATTTGGCAGCGGCCTTTGGGTCAGCAGCCGGCGGCTTTGCTTCCGTGACTTTGCTTGGGGCACTCGGGCTTGAAGCGGCCAGTCCCGGCACGCTGGTAGCAGGCACAGCCCCTGCGGGATTTTTGCCGTACATCGGTGCATTCGGGTCCCAGTTTTTGTTTTTCTGGGTCTCGGCAGCATCCTGGTCGGCGCTGCGGCTGTTGCTCTTGTTCATAAACGGCACCGGCACCTTGGTGACGTAAACCGCCACCGCCAGCGCTGCGCCCAAGCCCACCACCACGCCTACGATGAACCCGACCAGGGTTCCGCCACGCTCGTTCTTCATGCCTTGCTTTCTCAGAGAAATTACATCTTCTGCGGAGCGCTCACGCCCAGCACCGCCAGGCCATTGTGCAGCACCTGCGCGGTCGCAGCGACCAGCGCCAATCGGGCCAACTTGACCGATTCATCATCCACCAGGATGCGCTCGGCATCGTAGTAGCTGTGGTAGCTGGCCGCCAGTTCGCGCAAGTAGAAGGTCACATCATGCGGCGCCTCGCCCTCGGTAGCGGCGGTCAGCATCTCAGGGAATTTGGCCAACAGCAGCATCAGGGCCTGGGCTTGCGGGCTCTCCAGCGCCGACAGGTCCACGCCCTTGAGTACGGCCACATCACCACCCCAGCTCGCCAGCACCGAGCAAATGCGTGCGTGGGCGTATTGCACGTAGTAGACGGGGTTGTCGTTGTTCTTGGCCACTGCCAAATCCACATCGAAGGTGTATTCGGTGTCCGGCTTGCGGCTCAGCAGGAAGAAGCGCACCGCGTCTTTGCTGGTCCACTCGATCAGGTCACGCAGCGTCACATAGCTGCCAGCGCGCTTGCTGATCTTGACCTCTTCACCGCCCTTGACCACGCGCACCATGGTGTGCAACACGTAGTCGGGGTAGCCTTGGGGAATGCCCACATCGGCCGCTTGCAGCCCGGCGCGCACCCGGGCAATCGTGCCGTGGTGGTCGGTACCCTGAATGTTTACCACTTTGCTGAAACCACGCTCCCACTTGGCGATGTGGTACGCCACATCGGGCACGAAGTAGGTGTAGGTACCATCCTTTTTGCGCATGACGCGGTCTTTGTCGTCACCGTAGTCGGTGCTCTTGAGCCACAGCGCGCCGTCTTGTTCATAGGTCTTGCCGTTCGATACCAACTTGTTCACCGCCGCTTCGACGCGGCCGCTGGTGTACAGGCTGGACTCCAGGTAGTACTGGTCAAAATGCAGATTGAAAGCCTGCAGGTCTTTGTCCTGCTCATTACGCAAGTAGGCCACCGCAAACTGGCGGATGTTGTCGTAATCTTCTACATCGCCATTGGCGGTGAACTCGCGGTCGTCGGCCTTGACGGTCGCATAGGCCAGAAAATCGTTGGCAATTTCCTGGATGTAATCGCCGTTGTAAAACGCCTTGCTCTCCGGGTTATCGGGGTCGGTGGGCCAGCAGGTGTCGCCCGGCTTGAAGCCCTTGGCGCGCAGTTGGGTGCTCTTGGTGAGCGTTTCGATTTGCACGCCGGCGTCGTTGTAATAAAACTCACGGTGCACCTTGTAGCCTTGGGTCGCAAACAGGTTGCAGATAGCGTCGCCCAGTGCCGCCTGGCGGCCGTGGCCCACATGCAGCGGGCCGGTCGGGTTGGCCGACACAAACTCCACCAACACCGGCTTGCCGCTGTCCGTCTGGTAGCCAAAGCGCAAGCCTTGGCCCAGCACTTCGCGCACCACTTCCTGCTTGGCAGCAGGCTTCAGGCGAATGTTGATAAAGCCGGGGCCGGCAATTTCAACGTCTTGCACCCACTGTTGGTACACCGGGGTGGCCAGCAGCTCCGTGCGCAGGGTTTCGGCGAGCTGGCGCGGGTTCATCTTGAGCGGCTTGGCCAATTGCATGGCCGCCGTCGTGGCGAAATCGCCATGGGCCGCCACCTTGGGCGACTCGAAGGCGGCCTTGGGGCCGGCTCCGGGAGACAGTTTTTCAAGGCAGGCGGCCAGCGCCTGCAGAAGTTCGTGTTTGACAGTAAGCATGCGCAGATTTTACGGGCCCAGAAAAACTGTGATTTCTGTGACTTTGTCCGCCCCTCTGGTCACGGGCAGGCTGTATGCTGAGGGTTCCCTTTGAGGGATTTCTGCAACGGCAGCCGCGCTGCCTTTTTTTACGGGACACCACATGAAGCAACTGATTTCCTATATCGCTTTGGGTTTGGCACTGGCCGTGGGCGGCGCGCATGCTGCAGACGAAAAGGCTCCGACAGCCCAGCAAGGCAAGATGAAGACCTGCAATGCCGACGCCAAGACCAAAGACCTCAAAGGCGATGAGCGCAAAGCCTTCATGAAGGACTGCCTGAGCGCCAAGCCCGCCGCGGCTGAAGGCGGCAAAACCGCGCAGCAAAACAAAATGAAGACCTGTAACGTGGACGCCAAGACCAAAGACCTCAAGGGCGACGACCGCAAGAAGTTCATGAGCGAGTGCCTGAGCGCCAAGTAAGCCACCCGGCGTTACTGCAACAAAGGCCCGGCGGCATCACTGCCCGGGCCTTTTTTTATAGCCCGACGCTAAGCAACACGCCCACAAACACCGAAAAACCCACCCAGTGGTTCAAGCGGAATGCTTTGAAACAGCCATCGCGGGATCGATCTCGGATCAGCGTGCCATGCCAAACTACTTGCACCGCGGCCCCGGCAACCCCCAGCCACCACCCCCAAGCTGCGCCCAGCTCGGACAGCACCAACCACGACCAGAGGGCCAGGTAGGCCCCATAAAACGCCATCACGGCCGGCACATCCCAACGCCCCAGGGTGATGGCAGAAGTTTTCATGCCGATGCGCAGGTCATCATCCCGGTCAACCATGGCGTATTCGGTGTCATAGGCCAGCACCCAGAACAGGTTCCCCACCAGCAGCGCCCACGCCTGCCACGGAATCTCGCCCCTCACGGCCGCGTAAGCCATGGGTATGCCAAAGCTGAACGCCACGCCCAATACCGCTTGCGGCATCGAGACATAGCGCTTGGCATAGGGGTAGACCAAGGCCACTGCCAGCGCGGCGAAGGACCATGCAATCGTGGCGGCATTGGTTGTCAGCACCAACCCGAAAGCGGCTGCGGCCAGCACGCCGCCTACCGCCAGGGCCTCGCGGCTGGAAATGCGGCCACTGGTCACCGGGCGCTGGGCGGTACGCTTGACGTGCTTGTCAAACTCCCGGTCCGCCACGTCGTTCACGCAGCAGCCGGCGCTGCGCATCAAGATGGTGCCCAAAGTAAACACCACCACCAAGTGCCAACCCGGAAACCCGCCCTGGGCCAGCCACAAGGCAGACAAGGTGGGCCACAAAAGAAGCAGCCAGCCAGCAGGCCGGTTCCAGCGGATCAAGTCGAGATAGAGAGAGAGTTTCGCGCGCACAGGATTACTATGAATTTGATAGCTATTCGCCCATTTA
Source organism: Comamonadaceae bacterium OS-4 (assembly GCA_027924025.1). Taxonomy (GTDB): domain Bacteria; phylum Pseudomonadota; class Gammaproteobacteria; order Burkholderiales; family Burkholderiaceae_C; genus Allorhodoferax. The sequence goes on along the minus strand of AP026970.1, from coordinate 465,538 downwards.
AAACCTGGGCAAACAGCCGTTTTTATTCCATTCAAGACAAGCGGGTCACACCCGGCAGCTCACAACTGTAGATGGCATTGCGCAAAGCCGCGATGGCCTCGTACCGGGTGAAGCTGCGGCGCCAGGCCAGCACCACCCGGCGCATGGGCGGCGGCAGCGGGCTGCCATCGGGCTTGGCATCCAGGACCGGCAGGTAGGTGACGAACGCGGGCTCTGCACCCCGTTTTTTGGGCTCCAGCGCCTCTTTGGGCACACTCAGGCGCGGCACCAAGGTCATGCCCATGCCTGCAGCCACCATGTGCTTGATGGTCTCCAGCGACGAGCCCTCAAAACTCTTGCGAATACCCTCTGCATCGCTGGAAAAACGTGCGAACTCGGGGCAGACCTCCAACACGTGGTCGCGAAAGCAGTGGCCATTGCCGAGCAGCAACATGGTTTCGCTTTTGAGTTGCTCCGCCGTGACCGAGCTTTGCTTGGCGAGTGCGTGTCCTGCGGGTACTGCCGCATAGAAGGGCTCGTCATACAGCGGCGCGAGCGCCAGCCCGGTATCCGGAAAAGGCTCGGCCAGAATGGCGCAGTCGATCTCTCCGGTGCGGAGCATCTCGAGCAGCTTCACCGTGAAGTTTTCTTGCAGCACCAAGGGCATCTGGGGGCTCTTGGTGATGACTTGCCGCACCAAAGCCGGCAGCAGGTAAGGCGCAATCGTATAAATCACCCCCAATTTGAGGGGGCCCGCCAAAGGGTCTTTGCCACGCTTGGCGATGTCTTTGATGTTGGCCGCCTGCTCCAGCACACTCTGGGCCTGCCGGACGATTTCTTCGCCGAGAGGGGTCACCGTCACCTCGTTGGCGCTGCGCTCAAACAGCTTGCAGTCCAGCTCCTCTTCGAGCTTTTTGACCGCGACGGAAAGTGTGGGCTGCGAGACAAAGCAGGCATCCGCTGCCTTGCCGAAATGGCGCTCACGGGCCACCGCCACAATGTATTTCAGTTCTGTCAGCGTCATAACGTCGCCTCCTAATCGTCAACCATGATGCCACGGCCGATAGTCTGGATCAATGCCGCCGCTCAATGGGCATGGCCCTTGGGCTCGATGATGACCAGCGCAATACCGCAGACCAAAAGACCCGCTCCGCTCCAAAACGCAGCATCCGGCGTCTCCGCAAAAAACACCGCGCCCAGCGCAGGGCTGAACAACAGCAAAGAGAAACTACCCGCCTCCACCGCCGACGCATCGCCGGCCCGGTAGGCGAAAAAATAGCCGAGGTAAATCCCCGCCGCAGCCATGCCCACCACTGGTAACAGGGGCCACAAATTCGCGGGCACTACAGGAAGTGCAAAGCCGGTGAAGAGCCCGAAGGTGAGCCAACACGCCACCTGGCTCCAGGTCAGTACCGCGATCGGGTGCTCGGTGCCCGAGTATTTTTTCAAGACGATGCCCAGCATCGACTCCATGAGCGCACCGAGCAAAGCCACCAATGCCGCGGGATGAAAGGCACCCGCGCCCGGCTGCAAAATCACCAGCACCCCGCCGAAGCCAACCGCCACGCCAGTCCAGCGCAGCCAATGCGGCTTCTCCCCCAAAAAGAACACACCCAAGGGCAACATGAAGAGGGAGCCGGTCATCAAAAAGGCACTCGCCTCCGCGAGCGGCAAATGCGAGACTGCATAGGCGGCGCACCACGCAGAGGTGACGATGAAGCCCGCCCGCAGCAGATGAATCAGGGGCTTGCGACTGCGCACCACCCGCCCCTTTGTCGCCACCCACACGGGCATCAGCATGCACAGGACGATGGACGCTTGCAAAAACAGCACCTGTTTGGGCACCAGCCCTTGGGCCATGAGTTGCTTGTTGCAGGCGTCCAGCACAGACCAGCACAACATCGCCATGATGACCAGCAAAACCCCGCGGGTATTGCCCTGCAGCGCTTGCCAGCGCCCAACCATTGTTTGAACCATAGTGTGTGACATCAGCCCACCGACGTCAGGTCGTGGCGGGCACCATTTTCTTGAGGCTGTCGCGCAGAATTTCCATGCGCTCTTTCCAGGCGCGGCGCACATCGGGCGGCGTATTTTTCAGCACCCGGAAGGAGTGGGGGTCCGGGTGCCCTTCGGCGTCCAGCACATTGATTTCGAGCTCGCCGCCCAAAGAGGTCACGGTGGCACCCCGCAGCGTCGTGTGGGCCGTCTGCTTGCCCGAATGCAAGGTGATGCGGCCCGTCGCGTCGAGGTCAATAAACCACTCAATCCCGCCCTTGCCATCCAGACCCACTTCACTGGTGGTCCCGGTAAAGCCCGCCACTCGCCGCCACTGGGCGATTTGCTCGTCGGGTGACATGGCGTTGACCTTGCCTTTGGCCTTGAGGGCCGCTTTGGCCGCGGCAGCCTCCTCGGCCTCGCGCTTGGCCGCTTCTTCCGCATCCAGGCGCGCTTGGCGCTGATGCTCCAAGCGCTCTACCCACAGCTGAATTTGCTTGGCAAAGGTGACGAACTCGTCGGCCACCTTGCTCGGCAGGGGTGCCAGGCGCAGCTCTGCATCTTCTTCGGTTGCCAGAAATGCCAGGCTGTGCCAGCCGGAGGGCTCGGTGGCCTCCTGGCCCGGCTTGGGGTTGCTGAGGGTGCGCACCATGCGGGCGAGTTCAATCCGCAACCCGAGGGCATCAAAGGTCACATCCAGCGCGCCCTGCTTTTCCATCTCGGTCTGGCCTTCGCGAGCCTTCTGGTGGTAGGTGGCTTTGCGCCCCTTGACCCGTATCTTGCCCGCCCGGCGCAGCATGTCGACGCTGAACTCATGGGCCTCAAAGCGCTGGCCTCCGGGGATTTTGGTGACCGCGGTGCGCATCCAAAAGGCCTGCAACTCGGCATAGAGGTAAGCCGCGATCGACAGCACGAAGATCGCCCCCACACTCCACAAGATCCAATCCATTTGTCCACTCATGCAGCGATGTTAACGGGCCACGATGACACAAGGCCCCATCAGGCCTTGAGAAACTCAGCCTTGCCACCCAACCAGCGCGCCACATGCTTGGCCGCAAGATGGGGATAGGTGTCGAGCAGCATGGGCGCCTCGGCTTTGGCCCAATCCAGCAAATCCACATCGACCGAAAGATCCGCAAAGCGCAACATGGCCTCGCCGCTCTGGCGGGCACCCAAAAACTCACCGGGGCCACGGATCTCCAGGTCACGCCGGGCGATCTCAAACCCGTCATTGGTCTCGGCCATGGCTTTCAGCCGCTCCCGCGCCGCTTCGCCCAGCCGCGGGGCGTCCCCGGTGGAATACAGCAGCACACAGGCCGATGCCGCCGCGCCCCGACCTACCCGCCCGCGCAACTGGTGCAGCTGGCTGAGGCCAAAGCGCTCGGCATGTTCAATCACCATCAGCGAGGCATTGGGCACATCCACGCCCACTTCAATGACCGTGGTGCTCACCAGCACCGACATCAGCCCGGCGGTGAAGGCGCCCATGACGGCCTTTTTGTCGTCCACATGCATGCGCGAGTGCAGCAGTCCGATCAGCACCGGCTGGCCGTCCGCGCGGGTGGCGCCTTGCAGAGCTTCAGCCAAGTCCGCGTGGGTCTGGGTGGCATTGCTGAGGTCCAGCGCCTCGCTCTCTTCAATCAGCGGGCAGACCCAATAGACCTGCCGGCCTTGGCTGATCTGGGCGCGGATGCGCTCAATCACCTCATCGCGCCGGGCTTCGTTGACCACCTTGGTGACGATGGGCGTGCGCCCTGGGGGCAGCTCATCGAGGGTAGAAACATCAAGGTCTGCGTAGTAGCTCATCGCCAGCGTGCGCGGAATCGGCGTCGCCGTCATCATCAGCAAGTGCGGCTCCATGTCCTCATGGTGCAATTTGTTGCGCAGCGCCAAGCGTTGCGCCACGCCGAAGCGGTGCTGCTCGTCGATGATGGCCAGGGCCAGGTTCTTGAACTTCACCTTGTCCTGGATGATGGCGTGGGTGCCCACCACCAGCTGCGCTTCGCCACTCTCGATCAAGGCCAGCATGGCCCTGCGCTCTTTGGCCTTTTGGGTGCCGGTGAGCCAGGCGGTGGTGATGCCCAAGGGCTCCAGCCAACCCAGCAACTTGCGAAAGTGCTGCTCGGCCAATATCTCGGTAGGCGCCATCAGCGCGCACTGCCAGCCCGCATCCATGCAGATAGCGGCGGCCAATGCGGCCACCACCGTTTTGCCTGCCCCCACATCGCCTTGCAGCAAACGGTGCATCGGGATGCGGCGCGCCATGTCCTTGGCAATTTCTTCGCCCACGCGTTGTTGTGCGTTCGTCAGGCCGAAAGACAGCGCCGCCAGCAGCCGCGCATGCAGCGTGCCGCCCTCCACCGCTTGCAGCTGCGGAGCCTTGAGCGCCGCCCGCTCGCGCCGGCTTTGCAGCTGGCTGAGTTGCTGGGCCAACAGCTCCTCGGCCTTGAGCCGTTGCCAGGCCGGGTGGCTGTGGTCCATCAGGGTGTCGATCGACACATCCGGCGTGGGGTGGTGCAAAAACTGTAGCGCGTCGCGCAGTGTCCACAGGGGCTGCTGGTGGTTTTGATGTTGGCGATGCTGCAGCCACTCCAAGTCCCCGGGGGCAAAAGTGTCGCTCAAATCGGCGCGCGCCAGGCCGGAGAGCACCGCCTTGCGCAGGTAGGCTTGGGGCAGGCCTGCCACCGTGGGGTAGACGGGTGTGAGCGCCGTCGGCAGATCACCCCCGGCGGCCTTGAAGGTCGGGTGCAACATGGTGCGCCCCAAAAAGCCGCCCTTGACTTCGCCGCGCACCCGCACGGTGTTGCCCACCGCGAGCGCCTTTTGCTGCGAGCCATAGAAACTGAAAAACCGCAGGGTGCAGGTGTCGGTGCCATCGTCCACCGTCACGATGAGCTGGCGGCGCGGCCGGTAGGTCACCTCCTGGTGGGTGACGGTGGCTTCGATCTGCACAGGGTAGCTGTCGCGCACCTCACTGAGTTTGACGATGCGGGTTTCGTCTTCGTAACGCAGGGGCAGGTGCAAAGCCAGGTCGATATCCCGGCGCAGGCCCAGCTTTTCGAGGGCTTTTTGCGACTCGGTTTTGGGCTTGGCTTCAGGCATGGGCGCATTGTGCCGCACTACACTGGGGTGTTTGCCTACCAGCGCAGGCTCAGTCACCGAGGAGTACACATGAAACAATGGATTGCACCGCTGGCCGTCGTGGCCACCCTGCTGGGCAGCGCTATCAGCGCCCCCACTTACGCCCAAACCGCGGCCTACCCGTCCAAGCCCATCCGCCTGGTCATACCCTTCCCGCCCGGAGGCGGCACCGACATCCTGTCCCGCTTGGTCGCCAACAGACTGACCGAAAACTTCCAGTGGACCGTGGTACCCGACAACAAGGCTGGCGCCGGCGGCACCATCGGCATTGCCGAGGCCATCAAGGCCGCCCCCACGGGCTATGACATGGTCATGGGCCAGAAAGACAACCTGGTCGTGGCCCCCTGGCTCTATGGCAACCTGCCTTGGGACCCGACCAAAGACCTGGTGCCCGTGGCCCATGTGGCCTACACCCCGGTCGTGATTGCCACCGCCGCCAACTCCAGGTTCAAGACATTGGCCGACGTGGTCGCCGCTGCCAAAGCCGCACCCGACACCATCACCTACGGCTCGCCCGGTAACGGCACCACTATTCACCTCGCGGGCAACCTGTTCGAAAAGGCTGCCAAGGTCGATATCCGCCACATCCCCTACAAAGGCTCCAACCCGGCATTGATGGACGCACTGGCCGGCAATGTGGATTTGTTGGTGTCGTCCGTGCCCTCTGCAATTGCCCAGATCAAGGCCGGCAAACTGCGCGCATTGGCCGTAACCTCTGCGGCCCGCAGCACCTCGCTGCCGGATGTGCCGACAGTCGCCGAGTCCGGCTACAAAGACTTTGATGTGAGCACCTGGTACGGCCTCTTCATGCCCGCCGGCACACCTGCCAATGTGGTCACGCTGGTGAACAGCAAGGTCAACGAGCTGCTGGCCAAGCCTGAATTCAAAGAAGCCATCCACGCCCAGGGCGCAGAGCCGCAGGCCATGAAGCCCGAGCAATTCGGCAACCTGCTGAAAGCAGACTACGCCAAGTGGAAGGGCATCGTGCAGGCCTCCGGCGCCAAGGTCGAGTAACTGAGCCCCCTGCTGCAGTTTCAGAAGCCCAAGGCCATGCCGATAACACGGCATGGCCTTTTCTTTGTGCGACACCGAACGCTCCCGACCGATCACTGGCTCCGCAGACCATGAGCGCCGCTGGCAAGAGGCGGTAGCCGCCGGCGTGCGGCACAGCGTAGGGCACTGGTTTCCACACAACTTCTATTCGCTGTGTCACGCCTTTGCCGTCGTGGGCTCCAACCTCGCGAGCATTGCCTCCGGGCGCGACTATCGGCCGGTAGCCGGCCATGCGGCGATTGACGCTGGCAACGGCAAACTCATTGTGATGAACGAGGACCACGCCTTCGGAGCCAAAGAAGGCGGCGCCTATCACTGCTGGATAGAGTCCACCCAGGGCGAGCCCAAGGAATTGATTGACCTGACCTTCGGCCACAACCACCTGTACGCGAAAGCCAACGGATACGCCTGGCACGGAGAAGAAGCGCCGGCCTTTCTGTGGGGGCCCTTTGATGCCATCGCCATCACCGCCCCCTTGAGCCATGTGCAACCGGGTTTCGGCAAAGACCGGATCTGGCTGCAGGAGACACTGGCTGGCGCCCGCTGGATGGAGCGGCACATCGCCGCCAACGAGCAGGCCTATGTGAAGCTCACCACCGAAGCACTGTGCCACTACCGCGAGCTCACGCTGCAGGGCTGAGTCACCGGCAAAGGCAGGACGGCGCCAGCCTGTGGGAAAATCAGGGCCTGTTTTATTCCTTGGAACGGGCCCGTCCGGCCCTCAAGCACCATGTCTTTGCCTTCCCCTGACGCGCAACGCGTCTTCACCCTCAGCGACTTCGACTTTGAACTCCCCGAAGCGCTGATCGCCCAACACCCCGCCGCAGAACGCAGTGGCTCCCGTTTGCTGGACGGCACGGGCGATGTGTCCGTAGACCGCATCTTCAAAGACCTTCCGGGCCTGTTGCGTGCGGGCGATCTGCTGGTGTTCAACGACACCAAGGTCATCAACGCCCGCCTCTTCGGCGAAAAAACCACCGGCGGCAAGGTAGAACTGCTGATCGAGCGGGTGCTGGGCGGCAACCAGGTGGCAGCCCACATGCGGGTCAGCAAAAAACCGGAGGTGGGCGCCACCATCAAGATGACCTGTGCCCCCGGCCAGGAAGACGGCCTCTGCGCCACCCTGTTGGGTCGTTGGCCAAATGTGGATGGGCCGATTTACCGCTTTGTGCTCAGCAACGACCGCGGCGACGACCCCTACACCCTGATGGAGCGCCACGGCCATGTGCCCCTGCCGCCCTACATCACCCACAGCGACTCACCGGAGGATGTGCAGCGCTACCAGACCGTGTTTGCCAAGAACCCCGGCGCTGTGGCCGCGCCTACAGCCGCCTTGCACTTTGACGAAGGTGTGTTCGCGCAGCTCGATGCCGTGGGGGTACAGCGCGCACACGTAACGCTACACGTGGGTGCGGGCACTTTCCAGCCGGTCAAAACCGAGAACATCGCCGAGCACCAGATGCACAGTGAGTGGTACAACGTGCCGCTCGAAACGCAAGAAGCCATTGCTGCTTGCAAGGCGCGAGGCGGGCGTATTGTGGCGGTGGGCACCACCAGTGTGCGCACACTGGAGAGCTGGGCCAAGACAGGTGTAGCCAGTGGCGACACCAACATCTTCATCACCCCCGGCTTTGAGTTCAAGCTGGTCGATGTGCTGGTGACCAACTTCCACCTCCCCAAGAGCAGCCTGATGATGCTGGTCAGCGCCTTCACCGGTTACGACCACGTGATGGGCCTGTACCGCGACGCGATTGCCCGCGGCTACCGCTTCTTCAGCTATGGCGACTCCATGCTGCTGAAACGCCGCGCTTGAACCCCACCAAATACTGATACGAGCCACCCCATGTTGAAATTTGACCTCCTGAACAACGACCCCGCCAGTGCCGATGGCAGCTACTTGGGCAGCCACGCCCGCCGCGGGCGCCTGACCCTGAACCACGGCGTGGTCGAAACCCCCATCTTCATGCCCGTGGGCACCTATGGCACCGTCAAAGGCGTGATGCCGCGCAGCCTGCACGACATGAACGCCCAGATCATCTTGGGCAACACCTTCCACCTGTGGATGCGCCCGGGCCTGGACGTGGTCGAAAAGTTCGGCGGTCTGCACCAGTTCGAAAAGTGGGACAAGCCCATCCTCACCGACTCGGGCGGCTTCCAGGTCTGGAGCCTGGGCGAAATGCGCAAGATTTCGGAAGAAGGCGTGAAGTTCGCCAGCCCCGTGAACGGCGACAAGCTGTTCCTGACGCCCGAGATCAGCATGCAGATCCAGACCACGCTGAACTCCGACATCGTGATGCAGTTCGACGAGTGCACCCCCTACCTGTCGGTAGAGACCAAGACCAAAGGCCAGATCACCACCGAGCGCGAAGCCCGCAGCTCCATGGAACTGTCCCTGCGCTGGGCCAAGCGCTGCCAGGATGAGTTTGCCCGGCTGAACAACCCCAACGCGCTGTTCGGCATCGTGCAAGGTGGCATGTTTGAGCACCTGCGCGACGAGTCGCTGGCCGGCCTCGAAGCGCTGGACTTCCCCGGTATCGCGGTCGGCGGTTTGTCGGTGGGCGAGCCCAAAGAAGACATGATGCGCATCCTGAAGCACATCGGCCCCAAACTGCCCCAACACAAGCCGCACTACCTGATGGGCGTGGGCACACCGGAAGACCTGATTGCGGGCGTGCAAAACGGCATCGACATGTTTGACTGCGTGATGCCTACCCGCAATGCGCGCAACGGCACCTTGTTCAGTCGCTATGGCGACCTGAAAATCCGCAACGCCCGCCACAAGAGCGACGAGCAGCCCCTGGACGTGACCTGCACCTGCTACGCCTGCGCGGGCTCCAGCGGCGTGGCGTGGGCCAACGGCGGGCGCGAAGGCTTCAGCCGTGCCTACCTGCACCACCTGGACCGCTGCGGCGAAATGCTCGGCCCCATGCTGGCCAGCGTGCACAACCTGCACTACTACCTGAATCTGATGCAAGAAGTGCGCGACGCGCTGGACGCCGGCCGCTTTGGCGCATTCGTGCAGCAATTCCACACGGATCGGGCACGCGGCGTGTGAGCCTGTGCCAGGCGGCATAAACAAATGGGGCCCTCGGGCCCCTTTTAATTTGCTACTGAATTGATAGCTAATCGCGCAGATATTACCTGCGCCAGCAGCCGATTTGACTCATAACCGGAAGGTCGCCACCACCTGAACGAGATCCGTGGCCTGGCTCTTCAGGCTGCTGGCAGCAGCCGCCATCTCTTCCACCAGGGCCGCGTTTTGCTGCGTGGCCTGGTCCATCTGGGTGACCGCTTCACCGATCTGGTTGACACCCGCGCTCTGCTCGTGGCTGGCTGCGCTGATTTCTCCCATGATGTCTGTCACCCGCCGGATGCTGCTCACCACTTCTGTCATGGTGGTGCCGGCTTTGTCCACCAGCGCGGTGCCTTGCTCCACCCGCTCTACGCTGGCGTTGATGAGCATTTTGATTTCTTTGGCCGCTTCGGCTGAGCGGCCCGCCAGGGAGCGAACCTCTGAGGCCACCACGGCAAAGCCTCTGCCCTGCTCGCCGGCACGGGCGGCTTCCACCGCTGCGTTGAGGGCCAGGATGTTGGTCTGGAAGGCGATGCCGTCAATGACGCTGATGATGTCGGCGATCTTGCGGCTGGCTTCGTTGATGCCATTCATGGTGTCTACCACTTGGCCTACGACTTCTCCGCCCTGCACGGCGACCGTGGAGGCGTTGGTCGCCAACTGGTTGGCCTGGCGGGCGTTGTCGGCGTTTTGTTTGACCGCTGAGTTCAGCTCTTCCATGCTGGCTGCGGTTTCTTCCAGGGCACTGGCTTGGCTTTCGGTCCGGGCTGACAGGTCGTGGTTGCCTTGTGCGATCTCGGAGCTGGCACTTGCCACAGACTCCGAGCCCTCGCGGACCTTGGAAACCACATGCCCCAGCTTGGTCTGCATTTGCTCCAGGCTCCCGAGCAAGCGCCCCAATTCGTCCGTACCTTTGATCGCCACCCGGCTGCTCAAATCACCGTCGGCAATCCGGCCGGCCAACTCCATCGCCTGCTGCACCGGTTGAATCACGCTCGCAGGCACCATCCAGATCAACAGCACCCCGACCAGCACAATCACCAGCAAGGCACCCACCATGGCGCGCTCTGCCGAGGCCACGGTGTCCTGCACCTTGAGGGCCGCCTTGGCGGTGCCGTCCAGATTGAACTTAAGGATCTTCTCCATCGCGCCAAAAGTTTGCTGGAAAGCCGCAGGCGCTTTTGCGGCGAAATCGTCGCGGGCACGGGCTAACGCTTCTTCTGAACCACTGGCGCTGCCCATGCCATCCAGCACCGCTTTCACGATCCCGAAATAGGCATCCCGTTGCGTCTGGTATTCCGCGAACAAGGCCTTTTCAGCATCCGCTTGCGGATCGCCCGCCTCATAAGACAAAAGGGTCGCGGCATAGATCTCGGTCGCTTTGCGCAAGGCCTCGCCGTTTTCGTTGAGCCGGCGGTTGAAGGTGGCCAGGTCTTGCTTGTCACGGCCGCCCACCCGGTCGCTGACCAGCAGGTAGTGATCTGCCACAAAACCTTTCATGTTGCCGAGGTTCTCGATGGCAGGAATCCATGAGGTCGCGACCTCGCCCGACTCGAACTTGACCGACATATTGCGGTACAGCGAGTTGGCCGCACTCAGAATAGCCAAGACCAAAATCAGGGCCAAGCCCAGGGTGATGCGAGCGCGTATGCCCAGATGGTTCAAGTTCATTCACTTTCTCCGCAGAGGGCGCATCCAACGCGCAAAGGGTGAAACTCCGGTTCAGTCCAGGTCTTCATGACCGAGCCGGCGAAAAATCTAGCGCACTGCGCTCAAAAGGTTTCCCAATCATCGTCGCCGCCTGCCGGAGTGACCCGAGCTACCGGCTTCGGCAGGGCCGTTACCTTGGAAGCCGACAAAGACGAAGGCGCTTTGGCCGCTGGCGGGCGTGATGCGGCGGGCTTGGCTGGCGGCCGCAGCGCAGGCTTGCTGACCGGTTTGGGCAAGGGGCGGGGTGCAGGCGCGGGTCGTGCGGGCGGTGCGATCGAGGGCACCGATACCGTGCGGGTCTGCTGCCCCGCGGCAAGCTTGAACACCGACACCACCTGCACCAGGTCATTGGCCTGGCTCTTGAGGCTGCTGGCTGCGGCAGCCATCTCTTCCACCAGGGCCGCGTTTTGCTGCGTGGCCTGGTCCATCTGGGTGACTGCTTCACCGATCTGGTTGACACCCGCGCTCTGCTCATGGCTGGCTGCGCTGATCTCGCCCATGATGTCTGTCACCCGCCGGATGCTGCTCACCACTTCTGTCATGGTGGTGCCGGCTTTGTCTACCAGGGCGGTGCCTTGCTCCACCCGCTCTACGCTGGCGTTGATGAGCATTTTGATTTCTTTGGCCGCTTCGGCCGAGCGGCCCGCCAAGGAGCGAACCTCGGAGGCCACCACCGCGAAGCCCCTGCCTTGCTCGCCGGCTCGGGCGGCTTCCACCGCTGCGTTGAGGGCCAGGATGTTGGTCTGGAAGGCGATGCCGTCAATCACGCTGATGATGTCGCTGATCTTGCGGCTGGCTTCGTTAATGCCCTTCATGGTGTCTACCACTTGGCCCACGACTTCTCCGCCCTGCACGGCCACCGTGGAGGCGTTGGTCGCCAGCTGGTTGGCCTGGCGGGCGTTGTCGGCGTTTTGTTTCACCGCCGAGTTCAGCTCTTCCATGCTGGCTGCAGTTTCTTCCAGGGCGCTGGCTTGGCTCTCCGTCCGGGCGGAGAGATCGTGGTTGCCTTGTGCAATTTCAGAGCTGGCGCTTGCCACCCCTTCTGACCCTTGGCGCACTTGGGTCACGACGCGCACCAGGCTGTCCTGCATGCCTTGCATGGCCTGCAACAGTTTGCCCACTTCGTCTTGGCTGGTGCTGTCGATGCGCTCACTGAGGTTACCGCTGGAGACCGTCTCTGCAGCCAAGAGCGCTTGGCCCAAGGGGCGGGTGATCGAGCGGGTAATGACGGTGGCAATCACCACACCGAACACCAAAGCCAACAGCAAGGAGGCCCCCAAGATGTTGCGTGCCGATGTGTAGGTCGCAGCGGCCGTCTCAATCTGCGTGTCCGCAGCTTGCCGGTTGAGATCAATTATTTTTTGCAGCGTCGCTTTGGAGCGCTCAAACATGGCTTTTGACTCGGCATCGAGCAACATCGCCGCGCCAGTTGCATCGTTGCGGCGGGAATAGTCTTTGATGTCTTTATGAAGATCGAGGTACTTCATCCGGAATTTGACGAACTCCTCATACAGACGCTTTTCCTCATCGGAGCTGATAAGCGGCTCGTAGCGCTCGCGGCTCGCTTTGATATTGGCCTGTGTTGCATCCAACACTTTTTCAATGTCTTGCTTGGCCCCCTCTTCGATGGTGAGGGCATGCTGCATTTCAAAAATGCGGAAATCCGAGATCAGGGTATTGAGGTGATTCGCCTCTTGCACGCTGGGCAGAGAGTCTTTCGCAATCACTTCCGCGGCTCCTTGCAGCGCCGCCAAGCGATTGAAGGCCAAGCCGACGACCAGCAATATCAACAGCAACAAGACGCCAAAGCCTGCATACAACCGGGGGCCAATCTTCAAATTTCCCATCGCAATCTCCTCTTAATCTATGGGTCAGATGGGCCCTGCGGCCGCACCTTCGGGGGTTCAAAACCGTACCGCTTACTCGTGAAAAACCGTCAACACGCCGGTGTATCCGTACAACTGATCGGCGGCGATCTCGCCACCCGCAAAAAAGCCCACCAGAGGCACGTCGCCCAAAGCGCGACGCACGATCTGCATCTCGGCGCTGGGCGCGCCAAAGTGCGGTCCTCCGCGCCCGGAGCAACTCACATACACCGCACCGGCAATGCGCCGCGCGGGATGGGGGGCCGACATGGCCTCGTCTGCATGCAGTGCAGTCGCGACTGCAAAACTCAATTCCTGGGGCTCCAGTTCCTCGCGGATTTCCGCCCCGATGCGCATCAGGTCTGCGCGGGCAGCCTCGCGGTTGCGGCGGCAAAAAGCCAGCTGCGCCCCCACGGTGATCTGTTCCGCCACCGCAAAACCACGGCGCCCCGGATCCAGCCCGATGATGTGGCGCACCATGACCTCGCTGCCGAAATTGCCAGTGCTGCGCACCATGCCGGGCTCGTCGTCCGCGACACTGACCGCCAAGGCCACCAAGGTCGCCCGGACTGTCGGGAGCGCAGCCTCGGGCTGATCGAGGGTGACGCCCAGGTCCTGCAAGAGCACGTCCAAGGCGGGTTTGCCGTCCAAAGAGATCACCACATTGCGATCGGCTTCGGTGATCGTGCGTGTTTTGGATACCGGGCTGCACCCTTGCGTGACCCGCGACACCATAGCGACTTCGCGGGTGAAAGCCACGCCACTCAAGCCCCCTGAAAAAACACCGCTTGCCGTCCCGTGACCACTCAGGTTGCCATCGGCTGCGACGGCAAACTGCACACTGCGGCCCCGGCTGCTGCTGATGCCGCCAAACAAGTAGCCCGTGGTGGTGCGACCGGCCATCTCCTCGACCAAATCTCCCAAATCCACCGTGCCGCCATCGGCATGCACCAGCGCCGTGTGGGCCTCAAACCCGAGCCCCAGCGGGGCGATCCCAGAAAACACCCGGTATTGGTCACCGGGTATATCCATCAACATCACGGCCAGCGCGGGCTCGTCAAAGTACTCGACGTTGTTGCTCGCAATCCCGACGCCCACCGTGCCCGACCAATCGGTCACGAGGGGAAGCTCCCCGCTCAGGTGCTCCAGGATGTCTTGTGCATGGGGTGCGTAATGGTCGGTGATGTAGAGCAAGGCCAGCGTGGGTTGGGACGCGTAGTCCGGCAGCGCCATTTGCGCGCGCAACTGTGCCAACACCAGCGCGGCAGCCATGGGCCACTGCGGATGGGTGGCGTGGGCATAGGGGAACAAACGCATCACAGGTGTACCAACTCCGTTCGTGAGCCGCAGGCCTAACGGCCGCTGGCTTTGCGGGCCGGCGCTTTGCGCGGAGCCGCTTTTTTGGCGACCGCTTTTTTGGTGGCGGCTTTGGCTGTTTTGAGGGCGTCTTTGGCCAAACCGGCGGCCATGTTTTTGGTGATGTCTACCGCTGTTTTGCTTGTGGCTTCTTTGAGCGCGTTGGCAGCAATGTGTTGAAACTGCTGGGTCAGCGCGCCCCACAGCTGCAGGGGGTCGCCCAGCGGGTTGGCGGCTGGCGCATCGTCTGATTTGCTCTCGGGTTTGCTTTCGGATTTGCCGGTAGCAGCCTCGGCAATGGATTTTGCGGTTTCGGCGGCTTTCTCCGTGGCTTTCTGGACACCGCTGTAGACCGAATCAGCCGCCTTGAGCTTGAGTGCATTGGCCATATCGCCAATGTTGAAATTCATGCCCTTAAGCGTGGCCAGCGTCATCTTCTGGACCTCCAGTGCCTGGATCGTGGCTGCCAGGGCCCGCGAGTTTTGCTCCAGCCAGAAGTGCACGTTCTTCAGCTCATCGATGCGCTTGTCCAGCTCCTCCACATTCAAGGTCGGGGCCACCCAGTTGCCCAGGTTGGGCATCTGGGGGATGTTGCTGCCGGCCCCTTTGGCCAGGTTTTGCAGAAAGTCAAAACCAGGCACGAATTTGCCGAAACCAGTGCTGTCTGAATCGCTCATTGCTGCTCCTCGGGCTCGATATAGGCCACACCGACAGCTTACTCCAAGCTACAGAAATTGAAGAGCAGAAAAGCCCCTGCTTCAGGCCTGCAAACTCCGGCCCCGTAGCGACGCCCCACAGCGACGCCCTCAACGAACCGGGGCGTCACCCGCATGTCAAGACAAGGCCGCCTTGAGCCCGGGCCACCGCGAAATCAGCACATAGTCCAACACGATGGCGGCCAGCATCACGCCGCCGGCCAAAGGAAACGCGAGACCGGTGAGCACCATGACGAGGGCGCCCCCCTTCCACAAGGGCGTCTGCGCGGGCACCGAGGGTGCAACCAAGCGACCACTCCCCGCAGGCCGGCGAATCCACCACATCACCACACCGCTAACGCAAAGCAACACAATGGCCAAGCAGGCCAGGATGTTGGCCCAGGCGCTCCACAGGCCGACATCGCCCTGGTGCAGCGCAATGCCGATGGCCATGCCTTTGGCAACCACCGAGTAGTCGGCAAACGCCACATCGGCCAGCACCCGACCGGTATAGCGGTCTATGTGCACGGTGCGGTCTTTGAAGGGGTTGGTCAGGTCGCCACTCATGGTGTCGGCGGAGACGGTGTACACCCCCTTCTCGTCCTGCGGCACATTGATATGGAACTGCCCGGCAAAGCCCAAGCGATTCGCCAAAGCCGCCACGCCATCGAGGTTGACCGGTTCACCGGATGCCACCCCCACTACGCCAGCGTCCGAGCCGGACTGCGGCAGTGGCGTTTGCTCGAGGCCCCAAGGCACATCGCGGATACCTGCTGAGTTCAGGCTGGCGTGGGTCAGGTCGGAGGTGGGCACCGCGTCCCACTTGGCTGCGGGGAAGGTGCCCCAGGGCTGTACAAACTTGCCGCCCCAGACTTCCGTCCACGACATGCCGGTCATCAAGAAAGAAAACAGCACCACGCTGATCCAGAAGCCCATGCTCGTGTGCAAAGACTTCCACCACCGGCGGCCTGTGGCCCGCCACTCCGGCACCAGCGCCTGCGCCCAGCCGCTGCCATTACGCGGCCAAAACAGATAGAGGCCAGTCACGATCATCACGATCCCCAGACCGGAAGCCACCTCCATGACGCGCTTGCCAGTATCCCCCAGCAGCAGGCTGGCGTGAATCTTCCGGGCCCATGCGAAGCCGGTGCTCTCTTTGTCTGTGGACTGGATGACAGTAGCGGTGTAGGGGTTGACCGCGACCGCCTCGGTCGCGTCACCCCGCGCCACGATGAACCAGGCCGCCAAGTCCGGCGACTTGGGTGCGATGTATTCCTTCAGCGTGGCATCCGGAAACTGGGCAAACACGGCCTTGGCTTGGGCGGTAACCGCTTGGGTCGCGGCTTGCGGCTGCACGTACACCAGGTTGCCAAGGCGGCTCTGGAAACCGGTGTAATACACCATCACCAAACCGGTGATCGCCAACACCAACAAAAAGGGAACCACAAACAGACCGGTATAAAAATGCCAGCGCCAGGCAGTTGCATAAAGACGGGAAGACGAGGCTGCGCGCGCTGGCGCCGCCTTGGGGGCAAGAGAAGACACAGTTCAAACATCCACGAAACATGAAGCACCGCAAACGGCGAAGAAACATCGCCAGGCCGCGGAGAGAGCCTGCACACAGCCGGTGCAGGAAGGTGCTTATGTCAAGTCCGGTGGACCCCGCGCTGGCGGCGGACGCGAAAGTGTTTGAAGCAGGTGCGCGGCGGGCAGCACCGCAATCGCGACGCTACGGGCAGGCTCTGCCGCAAAGGGCAAGGCGGCGGGCGGTGGCGCCGCACGGTCTGAGGGTTGCAGGCAAAACGGGCAGTGGTCCAGCGAGAGGGCCACAGGCGCATCGGCAGGTGTTTCTACCTGCGCATCTGCAGCTCCGCGCACCCACTGGGCTGCACCATTGGCGCTACAAATTTCGACCCACGCCCCGGCACTGGCCCATGCCGCTGCACGGGATACGGTGGGCAATGCCGCGCCCAGCCCCATGACGCACAGCATGAGCCACACCGCCCATCGGCGATGGAGCGGCATGCGGTTCATGGAGTGAGGCAAGGCCACGCTACAGGCTCTGAGGCGTTAGCCGCTTAGTGCTTGTGGGCACCGTGCGCAGGCGCTGCAGCCGCTCCGGCGGGGGCAGTTTGCGAGACCGGCAGCTTGAGCTCTTTTTTGGTTTCCACGCCCTTGGCGTCTTTGAAAACCAGCGTGACCGGGATGGTGGTGTCTTTTTGCAAAGGCAGCTTCAAGTCCATCAACATGACGTGATAACCGCCCGGCTTGAGCTCGACCGGCTTGCCCGCAGGCAACTCCAATCCGTTAGCGAGCGCACGCATTTTCATGACGTCGCCCTCCATCTTCATTTCGTGCACCTCGGCCACTCCGGCGACCGGGGAGCTGACGGACACCAAGCGACCGGGCGTTTGCGCGGTCAATGTCATGAAGGCGCCGCTGGCCTTCTGGCCTTGCACCGTGGCGCGGGCCCATGCGTTTTGCACCTCCACGTTTTGGGCTTGGGCCCACGACGTGAACGCAAGACCGGTGACGCACACCGCGGTGGCAATAGAACGGATCAATGTCATAGCTACTCCTGTAAAAGTTCAGTGGGCATGGCCGCCGGCAGCCTGGACATCCAGGACATCCAGACTGGCTGCAGGGAATTCCAAACGGTGGGCGTTCTGCCCGTGCGCGGGGATCTCGACCCAGGCGTTCCGGCCGGACTCGCACGCCTGCACCACTTTGAACCACAAAGTGCCCGGCTTCTTGGGGGTGGTGCCGCGGAACACAAATTCGTCGGCGAACGCATCGGGGAGCGCGTTCTCAGCGCCTTTGGCGGTCCAGGTGATTTCCTGCACGCCCTCGGTATAGGTTTTGCCATGGGCTTCGTAAGGCTGCTCGAGCTTGCCGATTTTGGTGCTCACCGCCCAACCCGGCTTGACCAGGGGCTGCGCGCTGGTGAAACCGGAAGGAATCGCCACCGTGATCGCCGTGGTAGCCGCACCGGCACAGCCGTGCCCGACCCGCAAAACCGCACGGTAGCCCGCGCCGGCCGCTGCAGCCTGGTCGGCCAACGTTACATGAGAAAAAACAGCACTAGCGCCCGTCATTATTGCGCAAGCAGCTACTAATTTAATAGCAAAACGAACCATACAACACCCCAACAAGATCGGCGTAGCCCGGTGCGAACACGCACGGCAAGGCACACCTGACTCACAAAAAACGAATGGAAAGCGAAAGCCGCCAGCCGGGCAGCCACAAGCTGCCGACGGGCTTAGACCAAAGTGGGGGGGCCGCGGGCCGACGCGGGGTCGGCATCTTGGGGGGTGAACTGCCGGAAGGCGGCCATCGGCCGGACGGCAGGAGGGGTTTCGGGCGATACCGCCCCGGGGAAGACAGACGGCGGCGCACCTGCAGACAAGCACAGCACGCAGTCCAGCGCATGGACAATGGGCTGGGTGCCGGTGTCATCGCTGCCGGACACCAGCTTGACGACACCCGCCGTGGTGCACACCAAGGTGAGCGCCTGCGGGTTCACCACGGGTGCCGCGACCGCCACGCCAATCGACAGCGCAAACCACACCAACATCCAACGGATGACGGAGCGTGCTTGGCGCAAGGATTGGAGGGAGGACATGGGTCGCGATTATGTACGAGCCGGCGTCAGAAGGCCTGGTCATCGCCCCAAGCTTGACCCGCATCAAAGCTTTTTCCGGCGGGCAGGTAGAGCATGGCAAAACCACAACGCAGGAAGCACCATGACACACCCCGACCTCCACAGCTACCAGAAACAATTGCTCCAGCAGCGCGACGACTTGCGCGCCCGCCTGAACCAGCTGCGCGGTGGCGAACCCAGCCGGGCATTGGCCTCGGCCGCACATTTCAGCGGACAAGAGGACCCCCAAGCCCAAGCCAACACCGAGCGCGACCTCGAGCTGGCGCTGGACGAACACGAAACGGCCGAACTGCGCCGCATCGACGGGGCCTTGCAACGGGCAGCGCTCGGCACTTATGGCCGGTGCATCGCCTGTGGCACCACCATCCCCGAAGCCCGGCTGCGGGCCACCCCGGACGCGGAACGCTGCATCGACTGCCAAAGCGCCCTCGAAGACGCCTGATCGGCACCGCGGCAGCGCCGCGGGCTGGTATTCTCGGGCGCTCTTTCGACCACGCCGGCCTGCCCGGCGTTACGCGCCATGATGAATTACACCTTCGCCTCTGCGACCATTCTGCTGATCCTGATCACGGATCCGATCGGCAACATTCCCATTTTTGCCAACGCGCTCAAACACGTGGCGCCCGAGCGGCGGCACAAGGTGATCCTGCGGGAAATCCTGATCGCCTTCACCCTGCTGCTGACCTTCATGTTTGTGGGCGAGAGCTTTTTGCGGGTGATGAATTTGAGCGAGCTGTCCCTGCAGATCGGCGGCGGCGTGATTCTGTTCCTGATTGCGCTGCGCATGGTGTTTCCTCCACCGAGCACCGCAGAGAGCGAGATCAAGACCGAGCCCCTGATCGTGCCGCTGGCGATTCCCGCGGTGGCCGGCCCCTCGGCCTTGGCCACGGTGCTGCTGCTCGTGTCCCAACAGCCCGACCGTCGCATGGAGTGGATCGGCGCGCTCTGCGTGACCATGCTGGTCAGCGCGGTGGTGCTGGTATCGGCCGAGCGGATTCAGCGCATCATCGGCGACCGACTGGTCGTGGCGGCAGAGCGCCTGATGGGTCTGGTGCTGGTGTCGGTGGCGATTGAAATGATGCTGCGCGGCATCAAGACCTTTGTGCAGCAGGTCGCCGCAGCCAGCTGATCTGCCGTGACTCCATGAAAAAAGCGCTCCACAGGGAGCGCTTTTTTGTGGGTCGAGCGCTTAGCCCGCCAGCCCCGCGGCGTGGTGCCGCAGATGGTCTTCGATAAAGGTGCTGATGAAGTAGTACCCGTGGTCGTAGCCCGCATGACGGCGCAGGGTGAGCGGCTGCCCGACTTGGGCACAGGCGGTCTCGAGGGCCTGCGGGTACAGCTGCTCCGCCAAAAACTTGTCTGCCAGCCCCTGGTCCACCAGAATGCCGCCGGGGTACGGCGCAGCGGTTTGTGCGGCCATCAGGGCGCTGGCGTCGTGCGCAGCCCACAGACTCTCGTCCGGCCCCAAATACCCGGTAAACGCCTTTTTGCCCCATGGGCACTGGGTGGGGGCGCAAATCGGCGCCAGCGCCGACAGGGTTTTGAACATGCCGGGGTGGCGTTGCGCCAGGGTCAGGGCGCCGTGGCCGCCCATGGAGTGCCCGCTCAAGCCGATGCGGGCGGTATCGACCGGTAACTCCCGGGTGATCTGCGGCAACAGCTCGCCGATCAAATAACTCTCCATGCGCCAGTGGCCACTCCAGGGCGCTTGGGTGGCATCAAGGTAGAAGCCTGCGCCCACGCCAAAGTCCCAATGCTCAGCCTCGC
Organism: Comamonadaceae bacterium OS-4; assembly: GCA_027924025.1. Classification (GTDB taxonomy): domain Bacteria; phylum Pseudomonadota; class Gammaproteobacteria; order Burkholderiales; family Burkholderiaceae_C; genus Allorhodoferax. Next base: position 445,243 of record AP026970.1, on the reverse strand, counting down.
CCGCCAGCCCCGCACCACGCGGGCTGGTGTCCGGGGTGATCAGTGCCAGGCCCAACTCGGCAGCCACCCGCTGGGCACCGGCCTTGAAAGCAAAGGTTTCTTCGGTGCAGGTCAGCCCCGCCAGAAACACCAGCGCAGGCACCGGCCCTGCTGATGCTTGGGGCGGCAGAAACACGCCGAAACGCATCGGCAGCCCGATTTCTGTCGAGTCGTGCTTGTAAAAGCGCTGCACGCCGCCGAAGCACGCGTGCTCGCTCAGCAGTTCAAAGTGGGGGTTTTGCATTGTTTGCTATCAAAAGAGTAGCTGCTTGCGCAATCATTACCTGCGCTAGCAGCACTTTTCATCAATAAATGACGACGCCGCGGATCGACTCGCCGCGCTTCATCAAATCGAAGCCCTTGTTGATGTCTTCCAGCGGCATGGTGTGGGTGATCAGGCTGTCGATGTTGATCTTGCCTTCCATGTACCAGTCCACGATCTTGGGCACATCGGTGCGGCCGCGTGCGCCACCGAAGGCAGAGCCCTTCCATTCCCGGCCGGTGACCAGCTGGAAAGGTCGGGTAGAGATTTCGGCACCGGCTTCGGCCACACCGATGATGATGCTCTGGCCCCAACCCTTGTGGGTGCACTCCAGCGCCTGGCGCATGACCTTGGTGTTGCCGATGCACTCGAAGCTGTAGTCCGCGCCGCCATCGGTGAGCTGAACGATGGCGTCCACGATGTTGCCGCCAGCAGCTTCGATGTCTTTCGGGTTCAGGAAGTGGGTCATGCCGAAGCTGCGGGCCATGGCCTCGCGCTCGGGGTTCAGGTCCACACCGATGATCTTGTCCGCGCCCACCATCTTCAGGCCCTGGATCACGTTCAGGCCAATGCCGCCCAAACCGAAGACCACGGCGTTGGCGCCGGCTTCCACCTTGGCGGTGAAGATCACTGCGCCGATGCCGGTGGTCACGCCGCAGCCGATGTAGCAAACCTTGTCGAAAGGTGCGTCGTCACGGATTTTGGCCAGGCTAATTTCAGGCGCCACGGTGTAGTTGCTGAAGGTGCTGGTGCCCATGTAGTGGAAGATGGGGTCGCCATTCAGGCTGAAGCGGCTGGTGGCGTCCGGCATCAGGCCCTTGCCCTGGGTGCCGCGGATCAGCTGGCACAAATTGGTTTTGCGGGACAGGCAGAACTTGCACTGGCGGCACTCGGGGGTGTAGAGCGGAATGACGTGGTCGCCCTTTTTGAGGCTGGTCACGCCCGGGCCCACATCCACCACAATGCCGGCGCCTTCGTGGCCCAGGATGGCGGGGAAGATGCCTTCAGGGTCGGCACCGCTCAGGGTGTAGTAGTCGGTGTGGCAGATGCCGGTGGCCTTGATTTCAACGAGCACTTCGCCGAACTTGGGGCCTTGCAGGTCTACGGTTTCAATGGTCAGGGGTTGGCCTGCTTTCCAGGCGACGGCGGCACGTGTTTTCATTCGGAGCTCCCTAGGGTGGTTTCTGGAGATGCATCAGGGGACGCATCGGCAATGGTGGATTCTGGGGTGACAGCACTGGCCTGGGCGGCAGCCCGCGGCCGGCCTTCCGCCGGCACGAGCTCTTGCAGGATGGCGCCGAACACACTGGCGCCATCGCGGCCTTTGACCTCGATGCGGATGGTGTCGCCGAACTTCATGTACTCCGTGGTGGGCCTGCCGTCTTGCAGGGTTTCCATGGCGCGCTTTTCGGCGATGCAGCTGTAGCCGTTGGGCCAGTCTGTGCGATTCTTGCGCGCCACCCCTTTGTTGCTGATGGTGCCCGAACCGATGATGCTGCCGGCCCGCAGACGCCGGGTTTTGGCCGCGTGCGCAATGAGCTGGCCGAAGTGGAAATGCATGTCGGACCCGGCCTCGCAGAGCCCGACTTTGCGGCCGTTCCATATGCACTGCACCGGCAGGTGCACCCGGCCGCGGGTCCAAGCGTCGCCCAGTTCGTCCGGGGTGACCATAACGGGCGCGAATGCGGTCGCGGGTTTGCTTTGTACAAATCCGAAGCCCTTATTCAGCTCATCGGGCACCAGGTTGCGCAGGGTCACATCGTTGACCAGCGCGATCAGGCGGACCGCATCCAAGGCACGGTCTGAGGCGCAGCCCATGGGCACATCGCCGGTCACCACGGCGAGCTCTGCCTCGAAGTCCGCGCCCCACGCCTCGCTGGCGCACACGATATCGGCATGCGGGCCCGCCAAGTCGTCGCTACCGCCTTGGTACATCAAGGGGTCGGTCTGTGCGCTCTCGGGCATTTCCGCACCCCGGGCTTTGCGCACCAACTCCACATGGTTCAGATAGGCAGAGCCATCAAGCCATTGGTAGGCCCGTGGCAACGGCGCCATGCACTGGGCCGGGTCAAAGGCGAACGCGTGACGCGCCCGCCCCTGGTTGAGCTGGGTGTAGAGCTCCTCCAAAGCCGGGGCAAGGTAATTCCAGTCATCCAGCACCTGCTGCAATCGATTGGCAATATGGGTGGCGTAATGGGCCTGACTCAGGTCCCGCGAGACCACGACCAATTGGCCGTCACGGGTACCGTCCTGGTAGGTGGCGAGTTTCATGCGCGCATTTTCGCTGGGTTTGCAAAGCCCGCGCACACTTGTGTCTACCGTACACTGCCGCGCAACGTTCTACACACCATGATGGCCACCGATTACGCCACCTCAGCGCCTCTGCGCCGACGCCCTTGGCACCTCGCAGCCCTGGGGGTCTTGGTGCTGGTGTTGCACTGGAGTTTGCTAGGCGGCTTTGCGTACACCATGCCGTGGCTGGCTGAAGGCAGCGCGGTGGATGCACCCCCTATGCTCCTCCCGTCACTGTCAACCCGGGTGATTGCAAGCCAGGCCGGACCGGACACGCCGCCACCCACTGCAGCCCCTGTCGTGGCACGCCCGCGGCCTGCAGCAGCCGCCCCCCGTCACACCGACATTGGCGTGGCCGTCAACAGCGATACCGCCAGCAATGCCAGCCCAACGCCTGCAAGCGACAACCCGGCCACTACACCGCCCGCAAAGTCGCCGGGTAAACCGGCTGACACCGCGGCACCATCCAGCGAGCCGGCAGGTCTGGACAAAGCCGCAGACAGCGCCGCTGAAGCCCCTGCCCCTGCAGCCCTCCCCACTGCGCCCGCCAAGAGCACCGAGCGGCCTTTGCGCTTTGCATTTCCACCGTCAATGCAACTCAGCTACGACGTAAGCGGACTGACGGACGGCCAACAAAACGTGGTGAGCGCAACGATTGCATGGCGACACGACGGCGCGGCCTACCAAGCCAGCCTGAATGTCACCAAATTCATGCTGAGTTTGCGGCAATGGAACAGCAAAGGCGCGTTAACCGTCGCCGGCCTGGCACCTGCGCGCTTTGGCGAAAAAGGCTTCCGTCGCGCGGAAGTCGCATCGCACTTTGTGCGCGAAGAAGGCCGTGTGATTTTTAGCGCCAACTCCGCACCCGCCCCTCTGCTACCGGGGGCGCAAGACCATATGAGTGTGTTCATGCAACTGGCGAGCATGTGGGCCGGTGAGCCCAACCGGTTCGGCGCTGGCGACTCACTCTCTTTCCAGTCCATCGGCCCGAGGCAAGCGGAAACCTGGACTTTTGTGGTGTCCGCGGAAGATCGCATCAGCGTTCCGGGCGGCAATATGCAAGCCGTCAAGCTCACACGCGAGCCTACGGGGGAATACAGCACCAAAGCGGAAATCTGGCTGGCACCCCAACTGGCTTATATGCCCGCCCATATCCGGCTGTCCGAACCCAACGGCAACGTGCTCGACATGGTCTGGACCGGCAGCCAACCCCTTTGAACAAATCCACCACCTGTGCCACCTGACACATCCACAACCACTACAAGACGCGCCCTGCTGGCGCTCGCAGCCGCATGGGCCGGCTCCTCCTGGGCCCAAACCAGCCCTTCAGAGGCTGCACCGGCTTCTGCCGCGCTGTACCAGCCGCCACCATCTGCTCGCATCGCCTATGACGTGGATGGGCTCATCGGCGGATCGTCTTACAGCGGCAACGCGGAGTTGGTGTGGACACGGGATGGCAAAAATTATCAAACGCAGTTGCTGATCCGCAAATTCGGACTCACGCTCCAGGCGTGGACCAGTGCGGGCAGGCTCACCGCACGCGGGTTGGAGCCCGAGACTTTCAGCAGCCAAAAAATTGGCCAAGCCGAGATATTTGCCTACTTCGAGCGCGATGCAAACCGGATCCGCTTTAGCGCCGGCACTCCGAATGCCCCTTTGCAGCGCGGTGCCCAAGACCAACTCAGCGTGTTCATGCAACTGGCCAGCCTGTTAGGCGGAGCCGGTACATCTGCCACCGCGGGAAAAGCCATCAGCATGCAAGCGATTGGCGACCGGTACGCCGAGCAATGGAGCTTTCACCCGTCCACGCCGGAGACGGTGAAGCTGCCAAGCGGGGCGCTTCAGGCCGTCAAGCTCACCCATGAACCCACGGCAGAGCGCAAGCAACGCTTGGAGCTCTGGTACGCGGCCACCCCGCACTACGTACCGGTGCGGATACGGATTACCGAAGCCAACGGGGATTACCTTGACTTAGTGGGGGCAAATACCCAATTCCGCTGAGGTTTGCACGCGAGCGCGTTTTTGCTGCTACTCTTGAATCGGTGCAGATGGCATCCATTTACGGTTCATCTCTCAGGTAACACCTATGCAAACGCTCTACGACTCCGATTCTTTCTCCGTCACCCACATGCTCGCCAATGGCGAGGCCGAGGGTCAGGCACCGGAAAAAACCGAGCGCTACCCCTTGGGCGTACCGAGCCTGGCGCGCCATGGCTTCGAAATTGTGGACAAACGCTCCAACAAAGAGGTGTACCTGGACGGCTCTTGGGCCGAACTCTTCCAGCAGCACATCATGGCCTGGCAAGTCAACACGCCCACCCAAGAGGAAGTGGAAGACACCCTCGAGCAATACGCTGAGCTGGCGCAGACTCCTGTGCAGATTCACTGACTCGGGACATTGCCAGCGGGTCTGCCCCGGTTGCGCGGAACTGCGACAATCGGGGGATGAGCCAGACCTATATTCTTACGTTTTCCTGCCCCGACCGCTTGGGGCTCGTCCATGCTGTTTCGGGTTTTTTGCTGGAACGCGGTGGCAACATTGAAGAAGCAGCCCAGTACAACGACCACGACACCGGCCTGTTTTTCATGCGGGTGCAGTTCAGCTGTGACTCGCTCAGCGCTGAAGAGCTAAAAGCCCAGATCGGCACCTTGGGACAGACCTTGCAGCTGCAATGGAGCCTGCACACCCAGGCACAACCGGTGCGCACCGTCATCATGGTCAGCAAAGAAGGGCATTGCCTGAACGACTTGCTGTTCCGCTGGAAAAGCGGGTTGCTGCCACTGGACATCCGGGCCATCGTGTCCAACCACCGCGAGTTTTACCAACTCGCTGCCAGCTACAACGTGCCCTTCCACCACATCCCGGTGACTGCCGCTACCAAAGAGCAGGCCGAGGCCAAGCAGCTCGAGATCATTGAGGCAGAAGGCGCTGAACTGGTGGTGTTGGCCCGTTACATGCAGATCCTGAGCGACAACATGTGCCAACAACTCAATGGCCGTGCCATCAATATCCACCACAGCTTTTTGCCCAGCTTCAAGGGTGCCAAGCCGTATTACCAAGCCCATGATCGCGGCGTAAAACTGATCGGTGCTACCGCTCACTACGTCACCGCGGACCTGGACGAAGGCCCGATCATTGAGCAAGATGTGGCCCGCGTAGACCACAGCCGCACCGTCGAAGACCTGACTACGCTAGGCCGCGACACCGAAAGCCAAGTGTTGGCACGCGCGGTCAAGTGGCACAGCGAACACCGCGTGCTGCTCAACGGCCACAAGACGGTGATCTTCCGCTAACGACACCAGGAATAAAAAACGGCGGCCATGGGCCGCCGTTTTTGTTGGTGCCAACCAAAGGCTTAACTGCGCAAGTGAAAGCGTCCTACTAGCTGATCCAAAGATTGCGCTTGCTCATCCAGCGATTGCGCTGCAGCGGCGGCCTCTTCCACCAGCGCGGCGTTTTGCTGGGTGCTGTCATCCAACTGCGCAACCGCCCGGTTAATTTCTTCAATGCCGTGGTTCTGCTGCGCCGAAGCGCCTGAAATCTCGTCCATCACGGCACTGGTTTGCTGCACGGTTTCTGCCATTTCGCTGATGGTCTGGCCCGCCTTGCTGGCGAGTTCTGCGCCCTCGGTGACCTGGCGGGTGGACTCCTCGATCAGCGCATTGATTTCACGGGCTGCTTTGGCACTGCGTTCGGCCAGTGAGCGCACTTCCTGCGCAACCACCGCAAAGCCACGCCCCTGCTCTCCGGCGTGCGCGGCCTCAACCGCCGCATTGAGCGCCAGGATGTTGGTCTGAAAAGCGATTCCCTCAATCACACTGATGTTGCCGTGAATGGCCTGGGTGCTCTTGCTGATCTTCTCCATGGTGCGGATCACATCGGCCACCACTTCTCCACCCAAGCGGGCGGAGCGGCTCGCATTGCCCGAGAGCTGTGCAGCTTCCGCAGCGCTCTCGGCATAACGCCGGGTCAGCGATGCCATCTGCTCCACGTTGGTGCTGGTTTTTTCCAGGGAGGCACTTTGCTGCTCGGTGCGCTGGGACAAATCGAGGTTGCCCATGGAGATCTCGCGCGAGGCATTGGCCACCTGCTTGGAGCTGTCGGCGATGTCGCGCATGGTGTCGGAGAGCTTCATCTGCATGTCGCGCAGCGAATACAGCAAACTGTCGTTGTCTTTGGGCGCGAGCTGGATTTGCATGGTCAGGTCGCCATCCGCGATCCGACTGGCGATGGACTTGGCGTAGGCCGGTTCGCCCCCCAGCTGGCGGGACAAGCGCCCGGCAACCCAGGCACTGATCACCAGCGACAACACCAGTAGCAACAGCATGATGCCCACGACCCACATCTGCGAAGACTGGTAGATCTGGCCTGCCATCTCAATCGTGGCTTTGGCCGACTGTGCGCGCTGCTCGACCAGGGTGTCGACCAGCTTTTCCAGCTTGCGGGTGTCGTTGAGCAAGCGGGCGTCCTCGGTGGGTACATCGGTACTCATCTGCACCAGATCAAGGGGCTGCTCTTTCACCAATGCAATATAGGCACGTTGGCGTTTGGCCCAGCTGCCCATGGCATCGATCAGCTGTTGGCTGGTGGCCGTGGTTTCCTCAGAATTCGACAGGCCTTTGATGATGTCCAGGCGCTTGGCGATATCCGCCAAGCTGGTTTCGATCGCAGCGCCCAAGGTGTCCCGCTCAGCTGCCGTGGTGGCGGTGAGCAGCTGGGTCTGGGCGCGGCTGGCGCGAAGAATCAGGCTACGAGCCTCTTCGGCAGCCTGCCCTGCGGCGTATTCCTGCTCGTAAATCACCTTGGTGGAGGCGTTCAAGCGTCCCATCTGGAACAAAGAAAACACCCCGATCACCACCGCGCCCAACAGCATGCTGGCAAACGCCATCCACAAAGTCGAGCGGACGGTCAAATGGTCCAGCGCAGCGATGCGCGTGCGGCGGTAAGGAACCGACTCAGGGGGCTCACTGCTTCCAACGACAGAAGCAGAAGATTCAGATACGACGTCAGCGTTACTCATGGCAAGCCCTCTGTGGGGTTTCAAAAAACTCAGGATACTGAATTTCAGCCCCGTCCGCTCGTTTAAATACCCAAGCTTTCACCCAGTTGTACGGGTTTGGCGGGCGACCATTCGGGGTTGAAGTTCAGTGCATCTTTGCGAAACAACAAAACAACGGTAGAGCCAAGCAAGAAACGGCCCATCTCATCGCCCTGCTTGAGAACCACGTTGCCCGGCTCGTAATGCCACTCGGTCACCTGTGGCAAGCGCGGGGGGTTGACTACGCCATGCCAGGTGGTCGCCATGCTGCCGACCACGGTAGCACCCACCAAAGTCAACACAAACTCACCATGGGGCGAATCGAACACGCAGACCACCCGCTCGTTGCGTGCAAACAGGCCCGGCACGCCACGGGCGGTCGTGGGGTTGACTGAAAACAAATCGCCCGGCACATAAATCATGCGGCGCAATTCACCGTCACAGGGCATGTGGATGCGGTGGTAGTCGCGCGGGCTGAGGTAGATGGTGGCAAAGGTGCCGTGGTCGAATTGCTCGGCCAACTGGGCATCACCGCCCACCAAGGCCGTGCTGCTGTAGTGGTGACCCTTGGCTTGGAATATCTGATCCTTGTCGATCGCGCCGAACTGGCTGATCGCGCCATCCACAGGGCACACAAAGGGTGCGTCTGCCAAGGGGCGGACACCGGGCTTCAAAGCCCGGGTAAAAAACTCGTTGAAGGTCGGGTACGCCGCGGGGTCCGGATTGGCGGCTTCCGCCATGTTGACTTTGTATTTGCCGATGAACCAGCGAATCAGCGCCGTTGTAGCCTTACCCCCGCGCGCGCCAGCCACCAGACCGGCAAACGCCGTAAGGGCTTTTTTGGGGAGTAGGTACTGCGGGAGTACGGCGAGGGCATCAGACACAGGGCAACTCCCGAAAGAAAAAGAGGGCCATTCTACTGACGCCTCTTGTTCCCGATAGAGCGTTTCCCCCTACTGTGCCGGATCTCAGGAATCGGCGGTGAATCCGATTTTCTTGATCAAGGGCCCCCAGGTGTCGAACTCTGATTTTTGCCAGCGGGCTTGCTCTTCAGGCGTGGAGCCGCGGGGAATCAAGCCGACCAGCGCCAGGCTGTCGATGACCGATTTTTCTTTCAAAGCTGCGTTGATCGCCGTATTGGCAGCCATCACCACCGGTTTGGGAGTATTTGCAGGCGCATAGAAACCGAACCACTCTTCGGTCGTCAGCTCCGGGAAACCTTGCTCGGCAAAGGTGGGGACCTCGGGTGCGTAGGGCGAGCGGTTGGGGCCGGAGGTCGCCAGAATGCGCAACTTGCCAGCCTTGTAATTGGCCAGGTAGTCGCCGTGCGGCGTCACCATGGCGGCCACTTGACCCCCCACCAGATCGGTCACGCCGGGCACCGAGCCGCGATACGGCACATGCCGAAGGTCCACTCCGCTATTGATGCCCAGCAAAGCGCCAATGAAATGCGGTGTGGAGCCCGCACCGGGCGAACCGTAACTCGCATCCTTGGGGTTGGCCTTGGCCCACGCCAGGAAATCCTTCACCGTCCGGACATTGGCAGGCACCATGGGGCCGACCGCCAGGCCGTGGTGCATGATGGCCGCGATAGAGACAGGGGCAAAGTCCTTGTCGGTATACGGCATCTTGTTGAAGATGTGCGGATAGTTCGCAAGCGCTGACACCTGCGAGAGCGCCAGCACCGAGCCATCGGCCGGCGCGCTTTTGAGGGCCTCGAGGGCGATACGTCCGCCAGCGCCGGGCTTGTTTTCCACAATGCCTGCGTTTTTGCTGAAGGGCGTACCCGCCCACTTTTCTGCGACCCGGCGCGCCACGGTGTCGCCGGAACTGCCCGGCGGAAAGCCGAAGTACACCTTGACTTGGTCTACCTGCGCTTGCGCGGTGAGTGGATATAGCGCGCCCAAAGCAGCGCTGCTGCCCAAGGCCTGAATGAGTTGCCTGCGAGTGAACATGGTCGTCTCCTATTTTTAGTTAGCAGCTTGCAAAGGGAAGAATGAGGTGGGGCTCAGCGCGGTGCCATCCGCAGCGCGCCATCGAGCCGGATCACCTCGCCATTGAGGTGCCCATTGGTCACGATGTGGCAGGCCAGTTCAGCGAACTCTTGCGGCTTACCCAAACGGGGCGGGAAGGGGATGCTGGCCGCAAGAGATTGCTGCACGGCTTCCGGCAGTTCCTTCATCAAGGGGGTGGCAAACAAGCCGGGGGCTACCGTGCACACCCGAATCGCGTGCTGCGCGAGGTCCCGGGCCATGGGAAGTGTCATGCCGACCAGACCGCCCTTGGATGCGCTGTAGGCCTGCTGACCCACCTGGCCGTCAAACGCGGCAACCGATGCCGTGAACACCATCACGCCACGCTCGCCGTTGTCCAGCGGCGCCAGCTTGCTGCAGGCTGCCGCAAACAAACGACTGATGTTGTACGCGCCGATGAGGTTGATGGACACCACACGCGCGAAATCTTCGAGCGGTGCGGCACTTCCATCCCGCTGCACCACGCGCTTGGCGCTGCCGATGCCGGCCACGTTCATCAGGATGCGCGCGGCACCCAAGGCGCGTTCGGATGCATCTAAAGCAGCTTGCACGCTGTCAGTCTGCGTAATGTCGCAACGCAGCGCGATGGCACGGTCCTCACCGATCTCTGCCCGGATCGCGGACGCCACGGTTTCTGCTTGGGCTTCATTGATGTCCAGCACGGCGACTTTCGCGCCCAGCCTGGCCAGCTCGCGGGCAGTCGCCTCACCTAAACCCGATGCTGCACCGGTCACCAGTGCGGTTTGTCCTTGGAGTTGCATGTCTTTTTCCTGGGCTGAGGCGCACTCAGGCCGTGGGTTTGATGATGAAAGGCAGGGCGTCGTCGTGCAGCCCCTCAACCAAGGTGTGGCGGTGTTTCAAGACAGCCCGTTGGTTCAGCGAGCCTTTGTCGGTGATCTCACCCTTTTCGGCGGACGGAGGCTCCACCATCAGCAGTGCGCGGGCGATGTGGCTGGCACTGCCTGTGGCTTCGCGGGCCAGTTTGTCTACAACGGCTTCTATGCGCTGGCGCACTGCAGCGCTCTGCACTACTTCAGCCCAAGGCGCATCAGCTGGAAGATTCGCGACGTCGCGACAAGCCGCAGACAAGAACAGCAGCGCCCCGACTTCTTTGCGGTTCAGTCCGGTAATCACAGCGTCCTGGATGTAGGGCGCGCCCGACACCACGATCTTGGCGCGCATGGGGCCCACGCTCACGAAGGTACCGGTAGAGAGCTTGAAGTCTTCCGCGATCCGGCCATCAAAGCGCAGGCCCCGATGGATATCAGACTCGGAAATCCACTTCACCGCATCGCCAGTGCACAAATAGCCTTCCTCATCAAATGCGTCCCGCGTGGCGGCCTCGGTACGCCAATAGCCGGGAGTCACGTTGGGCCCGCGGTAGCGCACCTCGGTTTTGCCATCCACTTCCACCAGCTTGAGCGTCATGCCCGGCACCGGCACACCGATGTCGCCAGACGCCACATCCGGGCTGTTCACGAACATGGCAGAGGGCGAAGACTCGGTCATGCCAAGCCCGGTGGCCATCACAATGCGCTCGCCGATGGCGGACTCTTGAATGGCATGAAGCTTGTCCCACACGGGTTGGGACAAACCTGCACCGGAATAAAAGAACACCTTCAAGCGCGACAGCAAAGTGTTGCGCAACTGCGCATCGGACTCCATGGCCGACGCGATCATCTCGAAGCCGGTGGGCACATTGAAGTACACCGTCGGCGCGATCTCCCGCAGGTTGCGCAGCGTCTCGCCAATAAGCGCCGCAGTGGGCTTGCCGTCATCGATGTAGAGGGTGCCACCGTGTTGCAGGGTGAGCCCGAAGTTATGGTTGCCGCCAAACGTGTGATTCCAAGGCAGCCAGTCCACCAGCACCGGCGGCGCCTCAGCAAACACGGGCAGCGACAGGGATATCTGCTGCAGGTTGGCACACCACATACGCTGTGTGTTGATGACCGGCTTGGGCAGCTTGGTCGAGCCGCTGGTGAACAAAAACTTCACGATGGTGCCAGGGCCGGTGGCATGCATGGCAGCGTCCAAAGCGGGCGTCGCCGTTGTGGCCAACAGGGACGCATAGGAAGTTGCCGCCCGGCCTTGCATCTGCCCGGCTGCAGCCACCACTTCGACATCCGGGCCGACGGTGGCGGCAACCCCTGCGCCATAGCGAGTGGCATCCGCCACAAATACCAGCCCCGGGGTCAAGGTGTCCATCACATGGCGCAGCTTCTCGTAGTCCTGACTCACGGTGGCATAGGCTGGAGACATCGGGCAATAGGGCACGCCGGCATACAGACAACCCAGCGCCATCATGGCGTGCTCGAGGCTGTTTTCGCTCAGGATGACGACTGGCCGTTCGGGGCTCAAGCCCCGATCCAACAGTGCCTGCCCGATGCTCCGGGCGCTTTCCAGCGCTTGGGCATAGGTGATGTGTAGCCATTCGCCGGTCGTGCCGCCCGGCAACTGCTCGCGTCGGGCCAGGAAAGTCTGCTCCGGCGTGATCTCCGCCCAATGCACCAGGTAGTCCGCGATCCGGCGGGCATAGGCACCTAATGCCAGATCGGCCTGCAGATAGCGGACGCCGGGCGCGCCGTCGGTGACGGTGATGCGGGTGACGCCGAACTTGGTCTCGCGATAACGCGGGGTGGGGAGTTGCATATCGCTCATGGCCTCAGTCCTGCTTGCGTACCTTGGCGGCACGGCCTTCCAAAAAGTCGTTCAGTCGTGTCTTGGCTTCCGGTGCGCTTTGCGCAATGGCCGCCATCATGGCCTCGGTGAACAGCCCTTGGTCGGCCGGCTGCTCTGCAATGCGCGGCAAGGCGTGCATCAAGGCGTAGTTCGTGAGCGGTGCGTTCTGCGCCACCCGCACCGCCAGCTCTAGCGCCTTGTCGAAGGCTGCGCCTTCCGGCACCAGGTATTGCGCAAGACCAATGCGCTCACCATCTTGCGCGTTGTACACACGGCCGGTGAGCATCATGTCGGTCATGCGGGCCGCACCGATCAATTTGGGAATGCGCACCGCACCGCCGCCGCCCACAAAAATGCCGCGGGAACCTTCCGGCAAGGCATAGAAAGCGGACGCATCTGCCACGCGAATGTGGCAGGCGCTTGCCAACTCCAAGCCGCCGCCGACCACAGCGCCTTGCAGAGCTGCGATTACAGGAACGGGCCCGTATTGCACACGCTCCAGCGCGGCGTGCCACATGCGGGAATGGTGCAAGCCCTGGCCGGCATCACGCTCTTTGAGCTCACTCAAGTCCAGACCTGCACAGAAGTGCGGCCCCTCGCCGGCGATCACGGCAGACCGCACGCCTTCGGGCATGTTTTCGAACAGATCCCGCAAGGCGAGGATGAGTCCGTCGTTCAGGGCGTTGCGCTTGGCGCCGCGGGTCAGGCGGATCACCGCCACCTCTTGTTCCTCACCGAGGCGTTCGAAATGGATATCGGGGTGTTGCGTAAAAGTTTTCATAATGGCGCAATTTTGGTTATAGTTAATAACCAAATCAAGTCACTTGAACGCTCTTTTTCTAGGTAGTTTCCCTCGCTATCCTTCCCGGGAAGCACGCAATCAGGGAGGCTGCCCCCGTGCGTCCACAGGCAATTAACAGGAGACAACCATGGACTACAAAAATCTGCGCGCCATCGATATCCACACCCACGCGGAAGTGAGTTGCTGGAACCCGTTTGACAACTACGGCGAGGAATACGACCGCGCCGCCGACAAGTACTTCAAGAACGGGCGCCGCCCCACGATTGCAGAAACCGTGGCGTATTACCGCGAACAGAAAGTCGGCTTGGTGATGTTCACCGTGGACGCCGAGTCCAAAATGGGCCGCCGCCGCATTCCCAACGAAGAGATTGCCGAAGCCGCCAAAGCCAATAGCGACATGATGACGGCCTTTGCCAGCATCGACCCGCACAAAGGCAAGATGGGCGCGCGCGAGGCGCGCAAGCTGATCGAGGAGCACGGCATCAAGGGCTTCAAGTTCCACCCCACGGTGCAGGCCTACCACCCCTACGACAAGATGGCTTGGCCCATTTACGAGGTGATTGCCGAGTACGGCATGCCCGCCATTTTTCACACTGGCCACAGTGGCATCGGTAGCGGCATGCGCTGCGGCGGCGGGCTGCGGCTCGAATACAGCAACCCCATGCACCTGGACGATGTAGCCATCGACTTCCCGGACATGCAGATCGTCATGGCCCACCCCAGCTTCCCCTGGCAAGACGAGGCCTTGAGTGTGGCCACCCACAAGCCCAATGTCTGGATTGACCTCTCCGGCTGGAGCCCCAAATACTTTCCCAAGCAACTGGTGCAATACGCTAACACCTTGCTTAAAGACCGCGTATTGTTTGGCTCGGACTACCCGCTCATCACCCCGGAACGGTGGATGAAAGACTTCCAGGAAGCGGGCTTCAAGCCCGAGGTGATGCCCGGCATCTTGAAAGACAACGCGGTGCGTTTGCTACGCCTGGACCCCACGGCGGTAGCCGGCGAGTAAAGCGCCGCTCAGTCGGCCGGGGTGTAGACCTTTTGCAGCAGGCGGATCAGGGTTTTGCGCTCTGCATCCGTCAAACGGGAGGTGGCATCCATCTCCAGGTCGAAAGCCGTTTGCTCGGCCTGCGCCATCAGCTCTACCCCCTGAGGCGTAAGGTGCACCCCCATGGCCCGGCCGTCACTCGGGTGCGGCAGCCGCTCAATCAGGCCCCGCCGCTCTAGTGTGGCAATCAACCCCACAAGGTTGGGCGGCAACACGTTGAGTGCTGCGCACAGCTGGCGGGAGGTGATGCCCGGGTTATGGGCGACCAGCGAGAGCACCGAGAAGTCCACCACCTTCAGGTCATAGGGCGCCATGCGCACCATGAAGGTCTCGATGATCGCGAGGGACGCGCGCCGGGCGTTGTAGCCCACCAGCGTGCGCAAGTAACTGGTATCTACAGGTTCTACCGGAAGCGCATCAGGGACCGCCGCGCGCTGACGCCCGCTTTTAGCAGTTGCCAGACTGGCCGACGCCGCAGGTTTGCGCACACGCGCCGCCGTCTTGGACTTGACCGCGGGCGACTGGGCAGAGATAGAGATTTTTTTCAATGGATTCAGAGCCAAATCAACGCATAGCCCCCGCAGAATATGCGCGAGTAGCTATCAAAAAGGTAGCAATCAACACGTTGAATTCAGCCCAACTGTTGACCGCGTGGGGTGAATGCTAACGGTTGAACCTTGCCGCAAGCTGGCTGCGGCGGCACCGGCTCACACCAGCCCGTGCTTTCTGGCCCGGTAGGCTAGCTTGGCGCGACTGGTGTTCAGCAGCCGTGCGGCCGCCGACAGGTTGCCCCCCGAAGCTGCAATCGCCTTTTGCAGCAGCGATTGCTCAGTTTGCTCCAAGGTCATCGCCTGCGCCGCCGAGGCCGGGTTAGGCGGCTTCGGTCATGTGAAGCTGGTATGTGCCAATGAACCAGCGAACCAGCGAATCAGCGAATCAGCGAATCAGCACCGGGATGGTTTCAGATTGGCCCCCGCTTCTTGAATCCACAAGGTGACGTTTTCAGTCGTCTTGTTTTCTAGCCACGGGGCAATGATTTTTGTGTCACCCCTGTGGTCAGCTTGGCAGCACTCGGTTGTTGACCGACGTACTGGGGCACAAACCATCTTGGCGTCAAGGACTGTGGCCGCGCGAATTTCAAGTGACATTGATAATTTACCAACTCAGTGAAACTGACCAATTCAACGCTAGTTGTTTAGAAGCCATGACTCCACGCGGACCTTCAATCCGAAGCCGGGGCATATAGAGACAAATAGCCTGCTTTCGTATTGAGCTAAAGCAGTCGTTACCGTTGGCGCTGAACGGCGGCAACACCCGCCGCGCAGCGGCCATATCTTTGTTGCCCGTCCGCTTCGAGCAACGGGTTAACCGACTACTTCCGTACTGGGCAGCCATTGCAGTCCTGCGCAAGATGCCACCGGAGATGACGAATACGCTCCTCGGTAAATTCAATCATGCAGGAGTGATGGGCAAATGGCTGAAGGCTACCTTGCCCCAACTGCATGACTGCATCCGAACACTCAGCATCACGGTATTGAAGCCAAGCACGCTGCGACGCGCGTATGCCGCGCGCATCCACGAGAACTGAAGTCAATTCCTTATAGAGGGAATTCAGGCGCAAATCGACTTTTCGATATTCAATCGCCATGCATTGATTCATCTCACTCTGGCCGCCAGCCGAGCAAATCTCTTTCTGCTTCTCCGCAAAAATGAAGTCACCATCAGCTGAGCTTGCCGATGACGAAATCGCAAGCATTGCGAACGACGCCAGAAAACAGCAAATGAGTCGAGGCGAGCACATAGTCAGTTAACGTCGAAGTTGACCGGCGCACACGAAGTGAGTGCGCGAAGCGCACGGAAGCACGTGTGCGTCCCTGTCGAACGAGCAGTTAGATGGCTTCATGGCGCCTTGGGGAAGAAGGCGAGCACGACGCTGTGGGTCGGAATCGTCCCATTTGACGCTTTCGGGAGGCGCTCAGTTTTGCGAACAGCATCGAGTACAGCCGAATCCCAACTCTCTACACTGCTGCTTCGAACCAGCCGGGACTCTTGGATCGTTCCGTCAGAGGCCAGATGGAGCTCAACATCTGCGCGAGGATTTCCAGCCAGATCTAACGGCAGTTTCAGATTGCGCTGAACTGCCGCTCTGACCTGTCGCGCCCAAGCGGCCACCTCTGGGTCCGGCAGGCGCGCAGAGGACTGGGTTAAAACTTCATCACTGAAGCAGACGCCGATGGGCGCAAGGAGTGCTGCGGCGAGAATCAAAGCACGGCGCTGCATTGCCATCTAACGTGAAGATGACCGGGCCACAACATGCGCGGCGAAGCCGCCGTCATTCCGATGTGGGTCCGTGTCGATGGGCATGTTAAACCCGGTCAATAAAGTATGCCTGACCATTAAACGTCCTCCGCAACGCATCCCGCAGTTGACCGAATTCAGGAACGCCACACGAAAATGAGACCTCCAGAAGGCCGCCATTTTGCATGTGATCTGCAGCAACCTTGCTCATTCGAACGAGAAGTCGGTCAGCAAAGAGTTCGACCGCCTCCATCTCCCCGTACCAGGAGCAACCCTGACCGCAGTACTCGACATAAGGTTTGTCCATTCCCAATGTGGTGTCCTGGGCTGTGTACGGCTCTTTGTGCTGGAACATCAGATAGAAGTCATCGTCTTCCGTTGATGGTGCGCTGAGCGTTGTGACGAGAACGCCGTGCTCATCAAGCACGCTCACTTCGGTCGCGGTAAATGTGGGTGCTACAACCATGAGGGTTTAACGTGTTATGGGCGTCAAACACGTCTTATGAACAAAGCTACATGTACCCATGTTTTCCTCCCGTGGATTTTTTAAGTGCTTGATTTATATACGATGAGTCCGACCTGAGGCCGCATGGCCAACTATAAAAATGAAGCTAAACCCTGCAAACCTGCTTATGAACAAGGTGGCTTGCTGATGAACATTGCGAACGAAAGATCAGTAAGTCTTTGAATCGATTGGGCATTTTGACTTTGGCTGGAATTTTTTATTTAAATAACAGAATAGTCAAACCCTGCAACAAGCTAGAACTAGGTGCCTTCTTCGTAGGTCCGCTTATGCCCCTCATTGCACCCGCCCCACTAATGGCATCATCCCCGCCATGAGTGCCTCCCGCATCCCCCCGATTCAGTGCCTGTTGACCTTTGAAGCCCTGGCGCGCCTGCGTTCGGTCACCCTGGCGGCAGAAGAACTCTTTGTCACCCCCAGCGCCGTGAGCCACCGGGTGCGGCAGCTGGAGCAAATCATCGGCACCAAGCTCTTCGGCCGGGCGGACTTTTCGCTAACCACCGAGGGCAGCGAGTACCTGGCCCATGTGCGCGAAGGCCTCGCCATCCTGCAGAAGTTTCCCAGCGCCGCTGCGGCACCGGGCAAGCGCAAGCTGCGCCTGGCGGTTACGCCCACGTTTTCGCGCTCTATCCTGATCCCGCGCCTGCGCCAGTTCACCGACGCCTACCCCGAGATCGACCTGACACTGCAGGTGTCCATTCCCCTGCTCGACGTGGTGGCCGAAGATGCAGACCTGATGGTGCGCTTTGGCGCCGGGCGCTATGCCGACATGGAGCATGTGTGCCTCATGAAGGACGAGATCACGCCCCTGGCCTCACCCGCTTTTGTGCGGGAACACGGCCCGTTCGAAACCCCGCAAGACCTGGCCAACCTGCCCCTGTTGCGCAGCCCGCTGGAGCCCTGGCGCACCTGGTTTGCCGCGAACGGGCTGGACTGGCCGGAGCCGGTAGAGGGCTCGCAGTTCAACGACATCGGCCTCATGTGCGATGGCGCCGCCGCCGGCATGGGCGTGGGCCTGATCCGCCTGAAGCTGGGTGCGCCCTGGCTGGACAACGGCTCGCTGGTGCGCTTGTATGCCCACAACGCGCCCAGCCCCCACGCGCACTACCTGTGCTGGCGCACCGGCGCCATGGACCGCTGGGAAGTGGCGGCCTTTGCCGACTGGCTCAAAAAGGCGGTGGGTTAGTTGCCCCAGCGGCCTGCGCCGGGCCCTTTTTCACACAGCGCTGCAAGTTTCTTCACGCCACGAGGGGCCGCTTTCTTTTAGAGTGAGGTTCCACGCAACCGCCCTTTCAGCACCGGATAGCCCCCATGAACGCCCCACTTGATCCAACCGCCCGGGAAATGCTACAAAAAAGAGAGCTACTCGCGCAGATACTGCCTGCGCTAGAGGCCTATTTGCCTAAGCATGCGCTGCTCTACCAGACGGAAGACACCACGCCCTATGAGTGCGACGGCCTGACCGCCTACCGCCAGCGCCCGCTGCTGGTGGCCCTGCCGGAAACCGAAGACCAAGTGGCTGCGGTGTTGCGGGTGTGCCATGGCTTGAATGTGCCGGTGGTGGCGCGCGGTGCGGGCACCGGCCTGTCCGGTGGTGCCATGCCCCATGCTTTGGGCGTGACGCTCTCTTTGGCCAAGTTCAACAAAATCCTGAAGGTGGACAAACGCAGCCGCACGGCGGTGGTGCAGTGCGGCGTGCGCAACCTAGCCATCAGTGAAGCGGCCGCACCCTACGGCCTGTATTACGCGCCGGACCCCAGCAGCCAGATTGCCTGCACCATTGGCGGCAACGTGGCTGAGAACTCGGGCGGCGTGCACTGCCTGAAATACGGCCTGACGCTGCACAACGTGCTCAAGGTACGCGGCTTCACCATGGAAGGCGCGCCCATCGAATTTGGTGGCGACGCACTCGACGCCCCCGGCTACGACCTGATGAGCGTGGTGGTCGGCAGTGAGGGCATGCTAGCCGTGACCACGGAGGTCACCGTCAAGCTGGTGCCCAAGCCCCAGCTGGCCCGCTGCATCATGGCCAGCTTTGACGACCTGCGCAAAGCGGGCGATGCGGTGGCTGCGGTGATCGCCGCCGGCATCATCCCCGCCGGGCTGGAAATGATGGACAAGCCCATGACTGCCGCGGTAGAAGACTTTGTGCACGCAGGCTACGACCTGAGCGCCGAAGCCATTCTGCTGTGCGAAAGCGACGGCACACCCGAAGAAGTGGAAGAAGAAATCGGGCGCATGAGCGAGGTGCTACGCGCAGCCGGCGCCACCGGCATTGCGGTGAGCAACAGCGAGGCCGAGCGCCTGCGCTTCTGGAGCGGGCGCAAAAACGCTTTTCCCGCCAGCGGCCGTATCAGCCCTGACTACATGTGCATGGACAGCACCATTCCCCGCGCGCGGCTGGCGGACATCCTGCTGGCGATTGCCGAGATGGAGAAGAAATACCAGCTGCGCTGCGCCAACGTGTTCCATGCCGGCGACGGCAACCTGCACCCGCTGATCTTGTTTGATGCGAACGACCCCGACCAGCTGCGCCGCTGTGAGCTGTTTGGCGCCGAAATTCTGGAGGCCAGCGTGGCCATGGGCGGCACGGTGACCGGCGAACACGGCGTGGGGATCGAGAAGCTCAACAGCATGTGCGTGCAGTTCAGCGCCGAAGAGAACGCCCAGATGTTTGCGCTGAAGGCAGCCTTCGACCCGCAGGGGCTACTCAATCCGGGCAAGGTCATTCCCACCTTGCAGCGCTGCGCTGAATACGGCAAAGAGCTGGTGCGCGGCGGCAAGCTCAAACACCCGGACCTGCCCCGGTTCTAGCACGGGGATCAGAACTTCGAACTGACGACGAAGTTGATCGCCCCGGACTCGCCCACAAACGCCTGGTACTGAAAAGACTGACCGGCCGCCGTGGTGTAGACCGAGCGCCATTGGGCGATCAAGCTTTTGCCGGTGGGGTCGTAAGCCAGCTCCAAGGGACTGTTGCTGAACGAGGTCAGGGACACCCCAATCTTTTTGTGAGTGCCGTCATACCGGGTATCGAAGGCCACCACGGTGTTGTGCAGTAGCAGCCCGATCGACTTGCGCTCCGCCACCGCCTTGTCGAGCAAACTGCGGTCCGATTGGTTGAGCGACGGCGCCGCACCCGAAGGCAGGCGGGTCAGCGATACCCACTCTTGCGCACAAGCAGGCTCCGCCAGCAAGGCAGCACTGAGAGTTACGAAGGCTATGGCTTTCATGACGCGCTCCAGACACACTCGGGAGTCCACTGTCGCACACGGTCATGCAATTGAAAAGTGGAAATAGGCTGTCAATTGCAACAGTTGTATTCGCCAGGCCGCCTGGACCGCGCAGTTTCTGGGGATTTAGGGGGACGCAGAGTGTCTCGAACGACTTTATTCGGGTATGTTCGCCCCTACTGCTACCGCCCACTCGCCCATGCCGCCCCCACCACTCCAGAGTGACCAACCCATCCGCACCATGGCATTGGCTATCGCTTGTGTCATTTTTTTGGTGGTGTGCGCGTTGGGCATGGGAGTCCTCACGGTACAGGTGTCCCAAAAACTGGACGAAACGCACCAGGCGGCCTTCCGGATCCAGGACGAGGTCACCATCGAGGCAGAGCAACTGCTATTGCGTCTGGAGTTGGAAGACGGCATTGCGTGCGATAGCGCCAATCTCCGCAAGCTGCACGCCTTTATGTTTGAGTACCGTTATTTCAGAGAAATCGGCCTGCTGAACGGGTCAAACGCTCTCGTGTGTTCGACCAGCCACGGCCTGCTGCTCACACCGGTGCCGACTTCGGGCGAGAGTGTGCTGTTCGAGGATGGCACGCTGGCCCGCTACCAGGTGCCTGTCGACATCACCCAAGGGCGGGTCAAGGCATCCACGATACAGCGCGGTCGATTCCACTTGGTCGTGGAGCCTTATGTGCTGGATCTGCTCACCAACCAGGTGGACGTCATGTGGTATCGCAAAGGCGAACGCCGCGGCGTGGCCCATGTGGCGGAATGGGTGTCTTCCGATGATCTCCAGTTGTTCAAGCGCTTTTATCTGCGTGACCCGGACAGTAGCAATACGCGCTGGACACAGCACGGGATTCTGGTGACTTCAGCCAAGCCGGATGGCGCCTATACCCTCCAAACGCGCTTGACCTGGACGACCTTGCTGGCCACCCAGGAGGTGTTTGTCGGGGCGCTTGTGTTTATCGCGCTATCCGTATCAGTTCTGGGTTATTTGACGCTGCTCCCCTACCTGCGCAAGCGCCATAACCTTGAAGGCCGGATCCACAAGCTTTGCCAGCCACAGCATGTGGTTTGCATGTACCAGCCCCTGCTGGACCTGCGCAGCCGTGAAGTCATCGGCTGCGAGGTGTTGATGCGCTTGCAGGACGGGCACCAATTGATCATGCCGGACGAGGCAATACCCGCCATCATCGCCCGCCAGCTGACGTGGCAACTCGACCGCGCCGTGAGTCGCAAGGCACTCGATGAATTGCTGTCGCATTTGCCTGCGGATCGGCCATTCCGGGTGGCCTTCAATTTTTTCCCAGACAGCATCCGGGCCGCAGTGCTGTCGGAACACTTGCGCCCGAAGGGCCAACCGGACATTCCACCTCACATCACCCTGGATCTGGAAATCACCGAATACAACATGTCCGAGTCGCTGGTGACCGAGGTGCGCAAACTGCGCCACGCCGGATTCCACATCTCGATTGACGATTTCGGCACCGGTTTCTCCAACCTCAAATTGCTCAGCGACCTGCACCCGGAAACCCTGAAGATCGACCGCTCCTTTGTCATGGACATGGAGAAGCGTTCCTTGCGTTCCAGCCTGATTCCAGAAATGGTGCTGCTGGCCCGCGCGGTGGGTGCCAAAGTACTGGCCGAAGGCATCGAAACCGCCGAGCAAGCCCGGCTGTTGCAAGACATGGGGGTCGACTACGCCCAGGGCTACTTCTTCGGCAAGCCAATGCTGATTGAAAACTTCATGACATTTCTGAGCGCCTACCAGCCCAATCCCGCCCCGGCAGCCTAAGCTCAGGCGCCCAGCGCTGAACACATCGACAAACAGGGCTCAAGCCCAATCATTACATGCGCTTATAGCTATTAAATTTATAGCAAACTAAACCAAGAAGCCCCGCACCGGGTCGGCTGCGCTGCGCTGCAGCCAGTTACTCGCGGCATAGGTGGTGCTCGCGTCGGTCACATGCAGGGTGTAGGCATGGCGGGACACGGCGGAGCGGTTGGGCGCGCTGTAGTGCGGCAGCAAGCCATGGAACACCACCAAAGCGCCAGCCTGAACCTCCAGGGGCACCGCGTTCACATTGCTGGCAGGCCACGGGGTGCTGTCGAGCTTGCGCATGGTGATGGAGTCGCCCTCACGCTCGAAACGCTCCCGCAACACGCCCCGGGGGCCCCGGTGGCCACCCGGCTCGGTCCACAAGCAGCCGTTACTCAAAGTGGCGTCTTCAAGGGCAAACCAGAAGGTGGTCACACTGATGGGGGTGGTGTCAAAAAAGGTGGCATCCTGGTGCCAGCCCACTTCGCCCCCGATGCCGGGTTGCTTGAAGATGTACATCGACTGCCAGACTTGCGGCTGGGTCAGCCCGAGATCGGCCGCCAACTCTGCCAACGCAGGCCCATGCGAAAAGGCCTCGAACACCGGGTCCTTGTCGTGCATCGCATGGCCGATTTTGTTGATCGACAGCGCTTTGGCTTGGCGCAGCTCACCATCGGGACCGAACGCCTCTTCTTCGAAAAAGCAGCTGATGCGATCGGCCGAGTTCAAAAAGTAGTGGTCCACCTTGCGCGCCTGCTCATTGGTGGTGAAGATGGTGCGGCTCTCTGCCGGATCGAAGGCGTCCACGATGGCTTCTGCCCGCGCACGCAGGGCTGCAATCTCGGCCTTGGATTTGAAGTCGGGGAGGATCAGGTAGCCGTCTTCCGCGTAGCGGATTTTCTGTTCAGAGGTAAGCATGGGCTATGCAGAGGTTGGCAGTGTAGATAGCGTTTCAGTATAGACAGCCCGGGCAAGGGAATGCGCAAATTCGGATACGCTTGTGAGCAGGAGAGACACGCACTTGAACCTCACACCCCTGATCCAACTCACCCGCGGCGGCACCCCCGAGTGCCTGCATTTCGGCGCGGTCGCTGTGACCAACCGACTCGGACAACTCACAGCCTTTGCAGGCGACCCGCACTTGGTGACCTTTACCCGGTCCACCCTGAAGGCGCTGCAAGCGTTGCCTTTTGTCGAAGCGGGCGGCCCCGCGACTTTTGGCTTCACCCAGGCCGAAAACGCCCTGCTCTGCGCCAGCCACAACGGCGAGGCCATGCACGTGGATGCCGCCGTCAGCATGTTGGGCAAATCGGGCAACACCTACCAGACCCTGCGCTGCGGCTGCCATTTGCCTCTGCTGTTCACCTACTTTGACAAAGGTGCCCCCGAGGGAGCCACTTACACCGAGGCCCACAACAACTGCAGCGGCAAGCACGCCGGCTTTGTGGCCTATTGCGTGCAGCACGACTTGCCCCTGGACGACTACACCGCCCCCGACCATCCGCTGCAGCAAGCCATTGCCCGGGATGTTGCCCGCGCCGTCGGCATGGACGTGCAAGACATGCCGCGCGGCATTGACGGATGCTCGGCACCCAACTTTGCCATGCCCTTGTCCAAGCTGGCGACCGGCTATGCGCGCCTGGCCAGTGGCGCGCAGGATGCCGAGTTCGGCGCCAGCTTTGCACTTTTGAGCGAGGCCATGACCGCCTTCCCTGAAATGGTGAGCGGCACAGGGCGTAACGACCTGGACTTCATGCGCGTGGGCAGAGGCGACTGGGTGAGCAAGGTCGGCGCAGATGGTGTGCAGGTGGTGGGCAGCAAAAGCCGGGGCGAGGCCTTTGCCCTCAAGATCATCGATGGCAACAAGCCTGCCCTGTTTGCCGCCAGCGTGGAGGTGCTCGACCAACTCGGCTGGCTTGACGACGCGCAGCGCGCCGCTTTGAAGCCGTGGCGTGCCGCCGAAATTCGCAACGCCCGCGGCCTGCTGGTCGGCGAGCGTCTCCCTGTTTTCCATTTGCAAACACCATGAATCGACACATCAGCCTGATTGGCGCTCCAACCGACATCGGCGCGGGCAGCCGAGGCGCCAGCATGGGGCCGGAGGCCTTGCGCGTGGCGGGCATCCACCACGTTTTGCAGAGCCATGGACTCGAGGTCCGCGACACCGGCAACCTCAGCGGGCCCAACAACCCCTGGCAACCCCCTGTGAACGGGTACCGCCACTTGCCTGAAGTGACCGCCTGGAACCGCAGCCTGCATGAGGCGGTCTACGCCGAGTTGCAAGACGGGCGCATGCCCATCGTGCTGGGCGGGGACCACTGCCTCGGTATCGGCTCGATCAGCGCCGTGGCCCGCCACTGCCGCGACACCGGCAAAAAACTGCGGGTGCTGTGGCTGGACGCCCATGCCGACTTCAACACCAACACGCTCACCCCAAGCGGCAACATCCATGGCATGCCGGTGGCCTGCCTTTGCGGCTTCGGCCCGCAGGAGTTGATCGAGATTGGTGGTCAGGTGCCGGCGATCTCACCCAAGTGGGTACGGCAAATCGGTATCCGCAGTGTGGACGAAGGTGAAAAGCGCTTCGTGCATGAGCAGAACATTGAAGTGTTCGACATGCGCTACATCGACGAGATGGGCATGCGCTCCGCCATGGAGCTGGCCCTCGCCCTGATGGACAGCAACACCCACCTGCATGTGAGCTTTGATGTGGACTTTCTGGATCCGGATATCGCACCCGGCGTAGGCACCACCGTGCGGGGTGGCCCCACCTACCGCGAAGCGCAGCTCTGCATGGAAATGATTGCAGACACCGGGCGCATGGGCAGCCTGGATGTGTTTGAACTGAACCCCGCGCTCGATGAACGCAATCGCACCGCCGAAGTGGCGGTGGATTTGATCGAATCCCTGTTCGGGAAAAGTACCTTAATGCGAAAGTAAGCGGGTGGACGAGTGACCGGCATCGTTGCCGGTCCGGAACACCGCTACGGTATTGACCAGCTCGCCCGCTTGGGTGCGCAAACTGCTCGCTGCGGCAGCCATTTGCTCGACCAGTGCGGCGTTCTGTTGGGTGGTCTGGTCCATCTGGTTCACCGCGTCGCTCACTTGGTGCACACCGGCGCTCTGCTCGGAGCTCGCCGCCGTGATCTCGCCCATGATGTCATTCACCCGCCGGATCGACGCAACCACCTCGGTCATGGTCTCACCCGCCTGGTTCACCAGCTTGGTGCCCTGCTCCACACGGCCGACGCTGTCATCAATCAGGCCCTTGATCTCTTTGGCCGCCTCAGCACTCCGGCCAGCCAGTGAGCGCACCTCGCTAGCGACCACCGCAAAGCCACGGCCCTGCTCACCGGCGCGCGCCGCCTCGACCGCGGCATTCAAGGCCAGGATGTTGGTTTGGAAGGCAATGCCATCAATCACACCGATGATGTCGGCAATCCGTGCCGAGGACTGGTTGATGCCCTTCATGGTCTCCACCACCTGGTCCATCACCTTGCCGCCGCGCAGGGCCACGTCTGACGCATTCACCGCCATCTGGTTGGCTTGGCGGGCGTTGTCCACGTTGTGGTTCACGGTACTGCTCAGGGTGGCCATGCTGCTAGCCGTCTGCTGCAGGGCGCTGGCTTGCTGCTCGGTGCGCATCGACAGGTCGTGGTTGCCTTGGGCAATTTCCGAGCTGGCATTGGCCACACTCTCAGACCCTTCGCGCACCGACGACACCACACCTGCCAAGCCTGAGCCGATCTGGTTGATCGCTTCGACCAGGCGCCCGATTTCATCCTGGCTCTGGGCCTTGATCTGCACCGTCAAGTCACCACTGGCGATTTGGCTGGCGGCAAGCTGCACCTGTTGCAAGGGCACAGACACCAGTCGCTTCACCATCACAAACAACACAATGGCCGTAAACAGCACAACGCCCACACCCACCGCCGCAAAAATATTCCGGATCGAGCGCACCTCGGAGGTGAACTCATCCACATAGGCGCCGCCGGCGATCACCCAGTTGAGGGACTTCAAGTGGCTGAAGGCCGCGACCTTCTCACGCGCCGCAGTGTCTCCGAGCTCGGCATTCTTCCAGGGGTAGCGGATGCTGCCGTTCTTTTGCTCCAGGATTTCTTTGATGAATTCACGACCGCTGGAGTCTTTGGAATCCAGAATGTTTTTGCCCTCCTGGGCCGGGTGCACGATCAGGTTGCCCAAATTGGGGCCGGGGCGGGCATCCAGGACATAGAAGTAGCCGGTTTCGCCGATCTTCATGGCGCGGATCGTGTCTTTAAGTTGTTTCAGGTAGTTGCTGAAGTCCATGCCCACGAATGCCAACCCAACCACTTTGCCGGCGGCATTCTTGATCGGCTCATAGTGCGTCATGTACTGGCGCCCGAACAGCGTCGCAGGCCCGGCATAGGTGCCACCTTCAATCACCGCCTTGTAGCCGGGGTGGGCGCGGTCCAGCAGCGTGCCGACCACGCGCTCACCCTTGTCATTCTTGAGGGAGGTGCTCACCCGCACAAAATCCGGGCCCGACGCCGCAAAGATGGTCGCCACCGCGCCGGTGGCCTCGGTGAACTGATCCACCACACTGAAATCCATATTGATGGGTTTGCCGCCCAAGGCCAATACCGGGGTGGGTTTGCCGGCAATGTCGACACTCGTGCCTGTCAAGTCAAAGCCGGCGGCGAGCCGGGCGTCAAACGTTTTGGCCAACGTGACCGTACGGCTGCGCAAATCACTGTCGGTGGCCTCGACCAGAGACACGATGAGTTTGGTTTTCTCGGCGACCTCGTCGCTGGCGCGGGACTCCACCACGCGGACCAAGGTCACACCGATGCTTATCACGAGCAGGGCGACAAACACGCTCACCATTGCCATCAAGCTTAAAGAGAGCTTGCTACCCACGCCTAAGCGGGAAAACCAGGAACTTTGCATAAGGACTCCACATCAGCGACCGACATCAGACGCAACTTACAGATCTTCAAATTTAATGGATTTAATGAAAAAAGCATAAAAATCATACATTCCCATGATGGGCGAAGGGTTTTTGGCTTGAAAATCCGGTCGGTCACTGAACCTGCCCTGTTCACACCGACAATGCCATCCTAACCATCTTTACCCCCCTCTGACCATGACCACTCTCGGAACGCCCCTCTCCCCCCATGCGACCAAAGTAATGCTGCTCGGCAGCGGTGAATTGGGCAAAGAAGTGCTGATTGCACTGCAACGCCTGGGGGTCGAGACCATTGCGGTGGATCGCTATGACAACGCGCCCGGTCAACAAGTGGCCCACCACGCGCGCACCATCACCATGAGCGATCCGGCGCAGCTCAAGGCACTGATTGAAGCGGAGCGCCCCATGCTGGTGGTGCCGGAAATTGAAGCCATTGCCACGCCCATGCTCGAAGAGCTGGAGGCCGCAGGCACGGTGCGCGTGATTCCGACCGCCCGTGCCGCCCGCTTGACGATGGACCGGGAAGGCATCCGCCGCCTGGCGGCAGAGACTTTGGGCCTGCCCACCAGCCCTTACCAGTTTTGTGACTCGCTGGCCGAATTGCAGGCGGCGATCGATGGCGAAAACGGAAAGGGTATTGGCTACCCCTGTATCGTCAAACCGGTCATGAGCAGCTCCGGCAAAGGCCAAAGCAAAATTGACGGCCCGGCAGATGTCCAAAAAGCATGGGACTACGCCATAGCCGGTGGCCGTGTCAGCCACGGCCGGGTCATCGTGGAAGGGTTCATCGATTTCGATTACGAAATCACCCAGCTCACGGTGCGCTCGGTCGGCGCAGATGGCCAGATCGTGACCAGCTTTTGCGACCCCATCGGCCACGTGCAGGTCAGCGGCGACTATGTCGAGAGCTGGCAGCCGATGCAGATGCACGCCGCCGCCCTGGAGCGCGCACGCGAAGTCTCCAAGGCGGTGACCGACAACCTAGGCGGGCAAGGCCTGTTTGGGGTGGAGCTGTTTGTCAAAGGCGAACAGGTGTGGTTCAGCGAGGTCAGCCCACGCCCCCACGACACCGGCTTGGTGACCCTGTGCACCCAGCACCAAAGCGAATTTGAGCTCCATGCCCGCGCAATTCTGGGCTTGCCAGTCGACACCTCTTTGCGCAATCCGGGCGCAAGTGCCGTGATTTACGGCGGTGCCGATGCTAAAGGCATGGTGTTTGACGGGGTGGACGAGGCCTTGGCAATCCCCGGCACCGATCTGCGCCTATTCGGCAAACCCGAGAGCTTTACCAAGCGTCGCATGGGGGTTGCGCTGGCACGGGCCGAGAACACCGACACCGCGCGCAGCAACGCCAAGCTGGCTGCATCGAAAGTAAAACCGCGCGTGGTTTAAGCCGCGATCCGGTCGGCTGCTGGCAGCGGTATGGCGCGGGTCTCGCCATGCCGCATCAACCACACGTGTCCGGGTGCGAGATTGCGCTCGGCCAGCGCGATCGCAAGGTCGCGTGGGGGTTGATCAAATGCCTCTTGGGTCAGCATGAAGGTGCCCCAATGCACGCCCATGGCGAGAGGCGCGTCCAGGTCCAGCAGCATCTGCACCGCATCGGCCGGGTTCACGTGCATCGGCTTCATGAAGTCGCGCGGCAGGTAAGCCCCGATGGGGAGGGCCACGAAATCCATGCGCCCGATCCGCTGGCGGATAGCTTGAAAGTCACGGCTGTAGCCGGTGTCGCCCGGGAACAAAAAACGCCAAGGCGCGGCGGGCGCTGCATGCCACTCCAGGCAATAGCCTCCCCACAACGAGGCATTGGTGTCCCACGGAGTGCGCCGGCTCCAGTGCTGAGCCGGCGTGAAGTGCACCCGGATACCCTCTGCCACATCGAGCGACTCCCACCAGTCCAGCTCTTGCACCCGGGAAATGCCACGCTGGTCAAACCAGGCTTTCAGCCCCTTGGGCACGACAAAGCGCGGCGTCTGACCAGCGGCCAGCAGGCCACGGATCGTGGCATCGCACAAATGGTCGTAATGGTTATGAGAGATCAACACCAGGTCAATGCGGGGCAGCTGCGCGGGCGTCAGCGGCGCCTTGACGCGGCGGCGGGCTCCGACCCGCCCCCCTGGGCCGGCAAAGTCCGCCAGCGTAGGGTCCATCAAGACATTCAGCCCCGCGACCTGCAGCAACACCGTCACATGCCCCAGCCAGGTCACCTGCGGTGACTCCGGCGCTTGCCGCAAAGCATCATGGTTTACCGGTACGGTCCATGCCGCTTCAAAAGCCGCATAGCCTTTGTCTGGCGCACGAAGCGGTTTGAAATCGCCGCGCAACGAGCGCCACAGCATCTCGTACCAAGGAAAGTTACCAATCTGGACCTGTGGGTCCGAGTTGGTGAAGCGCTTCGAAGCAGAGCGGTTGCCGGGCATCAGTGAAACGAGGAAAGTTCAAAGGCTGCCATCATGCCCCAAGGTGCACAACCCGCCCTCCCCGCGGGGCGGCAGGCACTACACCTGCTGGGGCTATGGGTGAAACACCGCTACGGTGCGCACCAAGTCCTGGGCCTGTTGGCGCAAACTGCCAGCAGCGGCGGCCATTTCTTCTACCAAAGACGCATTTTGCTGGGTGGCCTGGTCCATCTGGGCAACGGCCTCCCCGACCTCGTTCACGCCGTCAGACTGTGCGGCGCTGGCTGCGCTGATCTCGCCCATGATGTCGGTCACCCGGCGGATGCTGCTCACCACCTCGGTCATGGTTTCGCCGGCTTTATCGACCAGCGTAGTGCCTTGTTCCACACGGTCCACACTGGTGTTGATCAAGGTTTTGATTTCCTTGGCGGCCTCGGCCGAACGGCCGGCCAGGCTCCGGACCTCGCTGGCCACCACCGCAAAACCACGCCCTTGCTCACCGGCGCGGGCCGCCTCGACCGCAGCGTTCAGCGCCAAGATATTGGTCTGAAAGGCAATCCCATCAATGACTCCGATGATGTCGCTGATCTTGCGGCTCGCTTCATTGATACCTTGCATGGTGAGCACCACTTCGCTCACCACCTCGCCACCGCGGGCCGCGGTGGTGCTGGCAGTCATGGCGAGTGCATTCGCCTGACGGGCGCTCTCGGCCGACTGGGCCATGGCGCCTGTGAGCTGCGACATATTGCTGGCCGTGCGTTGCAAGTTGGCGGCGGTTTGCTCGGTCCGGTTGCTGAGGTCCTGGTTGCCCGTCGCTATCTCGTTACAGGCCACATCGATGCTGCCGGTGCTGCGACGCACTGCCGCCACTGCGGCATCCATGCGCGCCAGCGTTTCGCGGAGCATGGTGCCGCCGCGGGTAGCCGTCGGAATGTCGTGCACATTGAGGTCGATCGTATTCTCCCGGTTGACCTGGGCCACCAACACCCGCAACTCGTCGCCCTCCCGGCCTGCACGTGCCATGTTGATCGCCATGATGGATTGCACCCCCGACTGGATGACCACGTACACCGAATGGATCACGACACGGCCAAAGTTGGCCTCGGTGATGCAGTACAAACCAAAACCCGCTGCCTGCAAGCGGTCAAACACCACATGGTGTATCGCGTAGAGCACCGCCCCGAAAACAATGACCCGCCAATCGCGGTAGGTCAAAAAGAGCGCCAAGGAGACAAACACCCCGAAGTGCATTTCCTCCATGCCCCTGGCGAGTTGGATGTGCAGTGCCACGAAAGAGACCAACACAAACGCCAGCACAAACCGGCTGAGCACGGTGTAACGGGCCACCGCAAACACGCCAAAGGCAAGCCCCAGCAGCAACACCGTGGCGGTAATGGCCAGGCCGCTGTCTACAAAAGACAGGCCCAGTGCGACCGACACCACCGCAGACAACACGATGGCTGACAGCAGTACCTTGTCGCCCAACTGGGCAAGGGCTTCCGTACTGGTTCGGCTTTGAGCGATGGTCATAGGAACTCCTGAATAACAGATCCCCACCATACCAAATTGTGAGCTTTTGCCAATGGCGAAAAGCACTAGGAATCTGGCACACATCGCCGCTTGAGGCAGCACGTTCAATCGGAAAGCGATACACATTTTGTAACCGCTTGGCCTTTGCACAGGAATCATCAGGCTAAAAACAAGAGACTACACTCGAAGCATGCAACTGCTCGTCATAGATGATCATCCGATCGTGCGCCAAGGCTTGGTCGCGGCGTTGCGGCAACTCCAACCCGGGGTGGAAGTGCTCGAGGCGACTGACGGGGCCCATGGGCTGGAGCTTTTGGAGCGGAATCCGCGCATCAAAGCGGTGCTGATTGATCTGGAAATGCAGCCATTGGGTGGTCTCCCGACCATCCGCCAGATTCGGCTGATGCAGACGACCTTGCCCGTGCTGGTGGTCGCAGGCTCTGAAGACCCGGCCGACTACCATGCAGCCATTCAAGCGGGCGCCAACGGCTATTGCCCCAAATCCTGCGGACTGCGCGCCATTCGCGAGGCGGTACGCCAGGTACTGGACGGCAAGCCCCATGTGCCCGACTTCATAGGCTCAGACCCCGCGTGAGCCAAACGCGAACCCCGATGCTAGACCCGGAGCGGGTCCAGCTGCTGAGCTATTTCGGCTCTGCAGTGGCACTGGCCTGTTGCCTTTATGCAGGATTCAACTGGCTGATGGGCTTTTTCTCGGGCGTGTGGATCATGCTGGGCAACGGCCTGTTGCTGATGCTCAACCAGCTGCGACTCGGCAGCATCGACAGCCACAGGGCCTACAACCGCCTGGCCACCACCCAAACCACGATTTGTTTTCTGGCCGTCTGTGCCGTGATCCAACAAACGGGCGGGGTGCAATCGCCAGTGATCGTGTGGGTGGCCCTGGCCCCGATCGCGGCCACCTTGCTATTCGGCTTCACCAGCAGGACGGTGTTCTGGCTCCTGATGACGCTCGGGGCGGTGACTGTGTTTGGCTTGCTGCCACTGATCGGCATTCCGGTGCCCCGTAACTACAACACCGAGCTCACCCACATCTTTTTCAGCTGCAGCCTGTTTGGCTTTGTGTTGCTGCTGTTTTTGCTGACCCAGATTTTTGAGAGCACCAAGAACCGGGCGCTGCAAGAGTCGGAAACCCACAACCGAGAACTGCGCCTGGCCAACGACCGGGTGGAAGCGGCCTATGTGGCCAAGTCCCGCTTTTTGGCAGCGGCAAGCCACGACTTGCGACAACCGGCACACGCACTGGGAATGTTTGTGGCCCGCCTGAGCCAAATGCACAACCGCCATGTGGACACCGATCGGACCGCAGAGAGCTACCCCGATCTGGTGCAGGGTGTCGAGGCCTCTGCACAGGCCTTGCAAGAGTTGCTGGATGTGCTGTTTGACTATTCGCGCCTGGAGGCCAACTCCACCGACAGCCCCTTGTGCCCGGTCAACGTGAATGCCCTGTTCAACCAAATGCGGGTGCTGTTCTCGGAAACCGCCAACAGCAAAGGCCTGCGCCTGCGGATACGCCCCACGTCCACCTGGATCATCAGCGACCCGGTACTCCTTCAGCGGGTGCTGCTGAATCTGATTTCCAATGCGATTGAATACACCCCCAGCGGAACCGTGCTGGTGAGCTGCCGGCCCGCTGGCGGCGGTCAGAGAGCCAGCATCCAGGTATGGGACAGCGGCATCGGTATCGACCGGAACCTGCACACGACGGTGTTTGAAGAGTTTTTCCAGGTCGAAAACCCCGAGCGGGATCGCGCCAAGGGACTGGGCCTGGGTCTGAGCATGGTGGACCGCGCGTGCCGGCTGCTGGGCCACACGCTGAACTTGCGCTCCCATTTGGGTTGCGGCAGCCGTTTTTCTGTCACTGCGAACAGCACAACCTTGCGCCCGGCGGTGACCGAGCAGCCCCCGGTCGCTCAGCACACCGTGGCCCATGATGTCCACGGCACGGCCATCTGGCTGATTGAAGACAACCAGATGGGCGGAGAGGCGCTGCAAGGCCTACTGCAATCGTGGGGCTGCGACGTCACCTGGTTTGAAAGCGGCCAGGAAGCGCTGGACGCCGCTGCAAACGGCAATTGGCCCGATTTCATCATCAGCGACTACCGTTTGCGCGACAACCTGACCGGCATCGAAGCGATTCTGGAATTGCGGGACGCCGCGCAATCCGACATCCCGGCCTGCCTGATCACCGGCGACTTGGAAGAAGACGTGAAATACCAGGCCCACCGCGCCGGCCTGACGCTCTTGAAGAAACCCATTCAGCCCGCCAAGCTGCGGAGCTTGCTGCGCCGGAGCGTGACAGCGCCTACCGCTTGATAGAAGCGCGTCGGGGGCGGCGCTTCATGGCACTCCGCCGTCCCACGCCTGCTGTGGTTACAGACGCGGGAACGGACGGTACCCATCAGTGCATGCCTGCCAACAAGGCGGCATTGCCTCCTGCCGCGGTGGTGTTCACCGTCACGGTTTGCTCCGCGCAGAAGCGATACAAGTAGTGTGGGCCACCGGCTTTCGGGCCGGTGCCACTCAACCCTTCGCCACCGAAAGGCTGCACACCCACAACCGCGCCGATCATGTTGCGGTTGATATAAATGTTGCCCACATGGGCCTGCGCGGCCAGCGCTTGGGCGCGGCTGTCGATGCGGGTCTGGATGCCCAACGTCAGGCCGTAACCGAGCGCGTTGATCTGGGCGATCACGTCTTCCGGGTTACCGTCCCAGCGCACCACTTGCAGCACGGGGCCGAAGATTTCGGCCTTCACTTGCGCAATGCTTTCCACTTCAAAAGCGTGGGGCGCGATCAGGTTAGCTATGAGCGGACGCGACAACGCGTTTTGCTCCGTGTCCCCCGCCCGCTTTGCGGGCTCCTCCTTGACCTGCGCAAAACGCGTTGCCGCGCCCGCTCCGACCAGCACCTTTGACTCATTTTTCAGGCGAGTGATGTGGCGCTGGATGTTGTCAAAGGCCTCGCGGTCAATCACCGGGCCGAGGTCGATGGCCAAGTCGGCCGGGTTGCCCACCTGCAGCTCTTGGGCAGCACCCTGCAGCATCTCGATCACGCCATCGGCAATCGCGCTGTGCACTACCAGCAGGCGCAGCGCGGAGCAGCGTTGACCGGCGGAGCGGAAGGCGCTCATCACCACCGCATCGACCACCTGCTCGGGCAGCGCGCTGCTGTCGACCAGCATGGCGTTGATGCCGCCAGTTTCGGCAATCAGCGGGACGATGGGGCCGTCTTTGGCGGCCAGCGCGCGCTGGATGATTTTGGCCACTTGGGTCGAGCCGGTGAACACCACTCCCGCCACGCCGGGCTGCGCCACCAGCGCAGCACCCACGGTTTCGCCAGCACCGTGCAAGAGCTGCAGCGCATCGGCGGGCACACCAGCGGCGACCATCAAATCCACCGCAGCTTTGGCCACTCCGGGTGTTTGCTCAGCGGGCTTGGCCAGCACGGTGTTGCCGGTAGCCAGTGCGGCAGCGACCTGGCCCATGAAGATGGCCAGCGGGAAGTTCCAGGGGCTGATGCACACCCACACACCTCGCGCAGTCAAACGCAGGGTGTTGGTCTCGCCTGTCACGCCGTATTGGTAGCCCACTTGCGCGTTAGCGACGACAGGGCATGAAATGGGCTGCATGATGCGCTGCGCCTCGTCGGCGTAGTAGCGCAAGAAATCCACCGCCTCGCGCACTTCGCTGACCGCGTCGCCCCAGGTCTTGAAGGCTTCTTTTACCAAGAGCGCGCAAAACTGCGGCATGGCGGCTTGCAGCGCATCGGCCGCGCGGCGCAGGGTAGCAGCGCGCTCTTCCACTGGCACTTTGCTCCACTTTTGATAGCTGCTCGCGCAGCTTGCATAAGCGCCAGGGATGTTTTTGACATCAAACTCCGGCACCACCGGCACGGGCGCGGTCTGCAACGCGGCCAAGAGTGGGTCGCGCATGGCGGCCACCGTCAGGTCCAGCCCGGTGCTGTTGGCGCGGCTGCCGGGGTGCTTGCCGAACAGGTCGGCCGGCAACGGCAGGCTGGGGTGCGGCTCCAGGCGCAAAGGCGAAATCAGCAGTTCACCCATGCCCACCGATTCGTCAGCCAACTGGTGCACAAAGCTGGAGTTGGCACCGTTCTCGAGCAGCCGGCGCACCAGATAAGCCAACAAGTCTTTGTGCGCGCCCACTGGGGCGTAGACGCGGCAGGCGACCAGCGGGTTCTTCAGTACCTCGCGGAAGATGCCCTCGCCCATGCCGTGCAGGCGCTGCAGCTCAAAGGGCGCACCCGTTTTGGCGCCCATTTGCAGGATGGCGGCAATGGTGCCGGCGTTGTGGCCGGCGAACTGGGGGTAAATGGCATCGGGCACCGCCAGAAGCGCGCGGGCGCAGGCCAAGTAGGACACATCGGTATGGTGCTTGTGCGTGAACACGGGGTAGTGCGGCAGGCCAAGCTCCTGGGCGCGCTTGACTTCGGCATCCCAGTACGCGCCTTTAACCAAGCGGCACATCAGCTTGATTTGGTACTTGCGGGCCAGCGCCGTGACGTGCTCGATCAGCTCGAGCGCACGGGTCTGGTAAGCCTGCATGGCCAGCCCCAGTCCGGCCCACTGCGGGCAGTGCGCCGCCACTTGCACCAGCAGGGCTTCCAGCACTTCGAGCGACAGCTCCAGGCGGTCCACCTCTTCAGCGTCGATAGTGAGGTTGATGTTGGCAGCAGCGGCGGCTTCGCACAGCGTCCAGACGCGGGGCACCAGCTCGTCCAGCACCGCCTGGCGGTGCGCGTCCTCATAGCGCGGGTAGAGGGCGCTGAGCTTGATAGAAATACCATCATTTTCGGCTAAAGCGTCCGTCTTGTTTGCGCGAGCAGCTATGAATTCAATAGCATCTGCATAGCTCTTGAGGTAGCGCAGCGCGTCTTTGTCGGAGCGGGCGCCTTCGCCCAGCATGTCGTAGCTGAAGCGCACATTGGCCTTTTTGCGAGACACCTCGGCCTCTTTCATCGCCTCCGGCATGGTTTGACCGAGCACAAACTGGCGACCCAGCAGCTGCACCGCGCGCAAGGTGGCTGCCACCACGGTGCGGGCGCCGAGCTTGGCCATCATGCCGGGCTCATTCTGGGCATCCGGCAAAAAGTGTTTCGACAGGGCAATGGCGGTGCTCGACAGGCGGGAGAGCACTTTGTCGCCGCTGGCCTCGAAGTCGGCGCGGCCCAGTTGGTCGGTGGTGAGGGCGATGGCGGTTTCAGCATCCGGCACGCGCAGCAAGGCTTCGGCCAGGCGCATCAGGGCCAGTCCCTCAGCGCTGGAGATGGGGTATTCCTTGAGCAGGCTCTCCATCGCCCAGAAGGGCGGCGGGTTCTCGCGCACCGCTTGCACCCAAGGCTCAGCGGTGCGGGCGGCGTGGGCCCAGTCGAGCGCGCCTTCCAACATCTGCAAGCGGTGGGAAACAACCTCGTTTTCCGCACGATAGGGCATGGGCAAACGGGGCGGGACGGGGGTGAACGCGGTAGAACGGGCGGACTGGGGCATAGCGACTCCTGCACAGGGCAACGAAATGATTTGTCGCTATTCTTCAGAAGATTGACGTGAGTTTTTCTCTTTATTTATTTGAATAAATAGTGAATTTATCTACCAACCATGCAAAAAGCCGGCCCATAGACCGGCTTTTCACTAGAGGGCAGAAGCATCAGAGTCCGAACAGGCTCTTGAGCTTGCCAGCCGCTTCCATCGCTTTGTTGGCGTCGTCCATCAGGTTGCGGGTTTTAGGCGCTTCCTGCGCGGGGGCCGGTGCGGGTTGCGGGGCAGTGGTGTTGGCAGTCTGCGCTGGTGCGGCAGGCGCCGCGCGGGTGGCAGGGGCCGCCACGGGGGTCGCAGGTAGCTGCGCAATGATCTCGACCCGGCGGTTCTGGGCGCGGCCGGCCTCGGTGGTGTTGGCGGCCAGCGGCACTGTCTGGCCCATGCCACGGGTTTTGAGGCGCGGCGCAGCAATGCCGTAACTGCGGCTGAGGGCGTCTGCCACCGCCGCAGCGCGCGCCTCGGACAAGCGCTGGTTGCTGTCCGCACCGCCCACATCGTCGGTGTGGCCCACCACTTCCACATGCAGGCCCGGGTTGTCTTGCAGCACCTTGCCCAGCTCTTGCAGAGTGGGTTTGGAGCCGTCGCGCAGCACCGCTTTGCCGGTGTCGAACTGAAAGCCATACAAATCCACCTTGCCGTCAGCGCCCAGCGCTTTGGCAATCGGGCTCTCGCCGGTCACGGCCATCAGGCCGTCATCCAGCTTTTGCTTCTCGACCACAAACAAAAAGGCGCCGCCATCATTCACCCAGAGCGACACATAGGTGTTGTTGCGCTGAGCGGCGAGGTACTGGTTGTCGGTGCTGTAGTTCAGGTAGAGCTGCCGCGCCTTCATCAGGCCCTGAAAATTGCTGAGGTTCTCTGTGGTGCAGGGGCGCTCGCAGGTGAACAGGTCGCTAAACCCGCTGCGGCGCAAAGACGACTGGTAATTGCGAAACACCTGCAGCGGCGAGGCCGACTTGGGCATTTCGTAATGGATATAGGTGACCTTGCCTTCCAAAGGCATCAATTTGGCCGCCGTAAACGCCCCGCCCGGGGCGCGCTGGGGTTTGGCCAGGATGAGCTGGAATTCCTCGTACTCCTTGTAGTCGTAGTTGTTGATGCGGGCGCCGGGAAACCGGGCGACCTCGGGGTGGTCGGCCCCCTCTTCCGCACTGGCCAGACCCGGCAGGGCTGCCAGCCCCATGGCCACCGCCACAGCAAAAGCGCCACGGCGCCATGACTCTTTGATGAAAAGCACTGCGTATTCCTCCCATTTATTTTTGCTAGGTCGTGAGTGTAGGCACGCTGTATGAATGAGGCGACAACACCCGCATCAAAATGGTTTCAATTCGTAGCACTGGCCTATGATGGGCCTAAATTAACCCACTTGATGAAGGGGATTTCGTGAGCGAAGCAACGTTGGTCGGTGATGCCGGATTTGGTTCTTTCTTTCGATACCACGGATGGCTGTCCCCGGGAGTCCGCTTATTCCGCAGCCTGAGTTTCCCGGCCAAGTCGGCGTGGATTGCGGTGATGTTTCTGATTCCCATCGCGCTGCTGATGGCCGACACTTGGAACAACACCCACCTGCAAGTCGCCTCCACCGAGCACGAGTTGCAAGGTGTGGCCTATGTCAAACCCTTGCATGAACTCATCCGCCAGGCACAGCTCCGCCGCCTCCATGCCATCACCAAATCTCCCGAGCTCAGTACCAGCCAGACGGCTGTGACCCAGGCCTTCGGCATGCTCAAAAGCATGGACAAGGAATCGGGCAAGGATCTCGATACGGCGGCATTGCTAGGCAACGTGGAGAAACTTCACCAGGCCTTGTTGGCCAGCCCGAACGGCAAAGATGAGCAAGAGACTTTCGACACCCACAACGAGTACATCGATAGCCTATTGAAGTTGGGCGAGCATGTTTCCGACACTTCGGAACTGGCGCTGGACCCTCAGTTGGAAACCTTCCACCTGATGAACTACGCGATTTTGTTTGGCCCGCAACAGATGGAAAACGTGTCAGAGCTCTCTGTACTGGGCTGGTCCGCACTCAAAGCCGGTAAAAAGAACGAATACATCACCGAACGCATCGACCAAGACTTCGGCATCCTGCGCTTCGTCGACAACCTCGTCGAAAACGCTTACATCCGCAGCACCGGCGGCACACCCGAAGCAGATGCCAAGTTCGGCATGAAGGCCAATGACGAGGCCTATGACGCCTTCCAGAAAGCCAGCAAAAGGCAAGTGGTGGGCGACAAGCTAGAAGGTGACGCCGATGCGTACCTCCGAGCGGGCTCTGCCGCGCTCGAAGCCGAGCGGCAATTGAAGGACAAGATATTGCAGCAACTTGAACTGCGCCTGATTGAACGGATCGCAGATTTGCGCACCGGCTTTTGGGAGCGGGTCGGCGTTGCGGTGTTTTTCGTGGCTGTGGCCTTCTACATGCTGCTGGCGTTTTACAAGGTGATGATGGGTGGCCTGCGCGAAGTCACCGGCCACCTGGAGCAAATCACCCAAGGCAACCTGGTCACCGCGCCCACCCCGTGGGGCAAGGACGAAGCGGCCCACCTGATGATCACCCTGCGCGACATGGAGGCCAGCCTGCGCGTGATCGTGCGCAACACCTTGGACAGCTCGGGCAATGTGAATACCGCCAGCGAAGAGATTGCCGCTGCCTCGCAAGACCTGTCCCGGCGCACCGAGGCCAGCGCTGCTGCGCTGGAGCAAACCGCGGCCACCATGACCCAGATTTCTGAAACGGTGCAGCGCACCTCGGACACGGTGGCAGGGGCTGCCGGCATCGTGCGGGCCAACGCCGAGTCCGCCAAGCGGGGCGGCGAAGTGATTTCGCAGGTGGTGAGCACCATGCAGGGCATCAATGCCTCGTCCGCCAAGATTGCCGACATCATCAGCGTGATTGACGGCATCGCCTTCCAGACCAACATCCTGGCCCTGAATGCCGCGGTAGAAGCTGCCCGCGCCGGCGAGCAAGGCCGCGGTTTTGCGGTGGTGGCCTCTGAAGTGCGCTCGCTGGCAGGCCGCAGCGCCGAGGCGGCCAAAGAGATCAAGCGCCTGATTTCTGCCAGCATCGAACAAGTGGAACGCGGCACCCAGGTGGTGGGCGAAGCGGGCAAAACGATTGAGGACATCTTGGGCAACGCCGGCCGGATTGACACCCTGATGACCGAAATCGCCAATGCCACCCGGGAGCAATCGCTGGGGGTGAACCAGGTCGGTGCTGCGGTGCACGATCTGGACCAAAACACCCAGCAAAACGCGGCCCTGGTCGAAGAAACCGCGGCAGCTGCGACCGCGCTGTCCGACCAGGCGGCCCGCTTGGCGCAAGAGGTGTCCTTCTTCAAGCTGAAGTAAGCTCACGGTGTGAATGAACACATCGAACTCGACCGCATAGACCTGCGCATCCTGAGCTGCCTGCAAGCCGACGGGCGCATTGCCAACCTGAAGCTGGCGGAGACGGTGGGGCTCTCCCCCACCGCCGTGCTGGCCCGCGTCCAAAAACTCAGCAAAGAGGGTTACATCCTCGGCTACGAGGCGCGCCTGAACCCACTCAAGCTGGGGGCCGGCATGATGGTGTTTGTGGAGGTGCTGCTCGATCGCACCACGCCCAATGTGTTCGAGGCCTTCAAGGCCGCGGTGCAAGTGCATGGCGAGATCATGGAGTGCCACATGGTGGCCGGCGGCTTTGATTACTTGCTCAAGACCCGCATGGCCGATATGGCTGCCTACCGCCACTTTGCAGGCACCGTCTTGTGGCAACTGCCCGGGGTGCGCGAAACCCGGACCTACGCGGTCATGGAAGAGGTCAAAAACACAAATCAGCTCAAGCTGTAACAGGCGACACCCAAACCGGCTGCTTTCAAGGAAAATGGGGCGATGATCAATCGTCGTCAATTTTCTTTAGCCGCCGGGGCCAGCACCCTGGCAGGTTTTCCGGCTGTCCACGCACAGTCCGAGAAAATCATCATCGGGCAGTCCGCCGCCTTCAGCGGCCCGGCAGCGCAGTTGGGTATCCATCTACACGCCGGAGCCAAACTCTTTTTCGACCAGCTCAACGCCCAAGGTGGCATCGGCGGGCGCTCGGTGGAGATTCGCAAACTCGATGACGGCTACGAGCCCGCCCGTTGCGAGGAAAACACCCGCAAGCTGCTCGAAGAGGATGTGACCGCCTTGTTCGCCTACGTGGGCACCCCGACCAGCGCAGTCGCACTGCCCCTGGCCACCAAAGCCAAGGTTCCATTTATCGCCCCCTTCACCGGCGCCATGGCCTTGCGCGCCCCCTTCAACCGCTATGCCTTTCACGTGCGCGCGTCGTACAACGACGAAACCGCGCTCATCGTGAACCAACTGCGCAATGTGGGCCTCACCAAAGTCGCGGTCCTGTACCAGAACGACGCCTACGGCAAAGCAGGCCTCGACGGGGTGCAACTGGCTTTGGCCAAACATAACCTCAAGCCGGTCGCCATCGCAACGGTAGAGCGTAACTCGGTCGACGTGGCCAAAGCGGTTGAGACCATCAACGCAACCAACCCCGAGGCTGTCGTCCAGATCAGCGCTTACACCTCGTGTGCGGCCTATATACGTGCCGCCCGCAAGGCGGGGTATGGCGGCGGGTTTTACAACGTGTCTTTCGTGGGCACCCAAGCGCTGGCCGACGAGCTGGGCAAGTTCGGAGCCGGTGTGGTGGTGTCGCAAGTGATGCCGTCGCCTTACAGCGCCGGCAAAGCCATCTCCCGGGAGTTTGCCGACGCGGTGCGCCGATCCAATGGCGCGGTGCAAAGCAACTACTCCAGCATGGAAGGCTATATCGCCGCCAAAGTGCTGGCGGAGGGGCTACGCCGCAGTGGCGGCAAAGGCGGCGCCGATGGCCTGATGACTGCGCTGGAGAGCATCAACAACATGTCGATGGGTGGGTTCAATGTGAACTTCTCGAAAGCGGATCACGTGGCCTCGACCTTCGTCGAAATGTCCATGCTCACCGGCGACGGCAAGGTCCGGGTTTAAGCAACACCCGGGTAGTGGCGGGCGCCAAAAATGGCGCTGCCCACCCGCACCATGGTGCTGCCACCGGCAATGGCAGCATCGAGATCACCACTCATGCCCATAGAGAGCGTGTCCAGCGGCACGCCCTGCTCCACGATGGCATCAAATACGGCCTTAGCGCTCATAAATACTGCGCGTGCAGCTACAAAATCAGGAGCAGGCTCCGGGATACACATGATGCCCCGCAGCTGCAGACGCGGCAGCGCCCGGACCGCCAGCGCCAGCGCCGCGGCCTCCGCCGGGAGCACGCCGGACTTGGTTGGCCCACCGTCCACATTCACCTGAATACAGACCTGCAAGGGCGGCAAATGGGCGGGGCGCTGATCGCTCAGGCGCTGGGCGATTTTGAGCCGGTCTACGGTGTGCACCCACTGAAAGTGCTCCGCCACCAGGCGGGTCTTGTTGCTTTGAATGGGGCCGATACAGTGCCACTCGATCGGCAGGGCGCTGAGCGCTGTGATCTTGTCGACCGCTTCCTGGATGTAGTTTTCGCCGAAGGCGCGCTGCCCGGCATCAAAAGCCTGCTGCACCGCGTCAGGCCCGAAGGTCTTGGAAACGGCCAGCAATTGCACGCTGCCCGCCGGCCGTCCGGACTGGGTGCACGCCTGCGCAATGCGCTGTGCAACAGCGTGGAGATTGTCCGCAATCATCGTCATAATCTCTCGAGCGTAACAAACCTGCCATTCCCCTAGAGAGGACTCCGTGGACATTACCCAGCTGCTCGCATTTAGCGTCAAAAACAAAGCGTCGGACTTGCACCTCTCGGCAGGACTGCCGCCCATGATCCGGGTGCACGGCGATGTGCGCCGTATCAACGTCGAACCCCTGGACCACAAGCAGGTTCACGCCATGGTGTACGACATCATGAACGACACGCAGCGCAAGATGTACGAAGAGTTTCTGGAAATCGACTTCTCCTTCGAGATCGATGGCCTGGCCCGCTTCCGCGTGAACGCCTTCAACCACAACCGCGGTGCGGGCGCAGTGTTCCGGACGATTCCGAGCAAGATCCTGTCGCTGGAGCAGCTCAACGCACCCCGCATCTTTGCCGACCTGGCCCTGAAGCCCCGCGGCTTGGTGCTAGTGACCGGCCCCACCGGCTCCGGCAAATCCACCACATTGGCAGCGATGGTGAACTTCTTGAACGAAACCGAGTTCGGCCACATCCTGACGGTAGAAGACCCGATCGAATTCGTGCACGAGTCCAAAAAGTGCCTAGTGAACCAGCGCGAAGTCGGCCCCCACACCCTGAGCTTTGCGGCCGCCCTGAAGTCTGCGCTGCGGGAGGACCCGGACGCGATTCTGGTGGGCGAAATGCGCGACCTGGAAACCATCCGCCTGGCCATGACCGCCGCAGAAACCGGCCACTTGGTGTTCGGCACCTTGCACACCTCGAGTGCCGCCAAAACCATTGACCGGATCATTGACGTGTTCCCGGCCGAAGAGAAGGAAATGGTGCGGGCCATGTTGTCAGAGTCGCTGCAGGCGGTGATTTCCCAAACGCTGTGCAAAACCAAAGACGGCCAGGGCCGCGTCGCCGCCCACGAGATCATGCTGGGCACCAGCGCCATCCGTAACCTGATCCGCGAGGCCAAGATCGCCCAGATGTACTCCAGCATCCAGACCGGCAACAGCGTGGGCATGCAGACCCTGGACCAGAACCTCACCGAGCTGGTGAAGCGCAATGTCATCAGCGCGGCCGAAGCACGCAGCAAAGCCAAGATTCCTGAGAACTTCCCCGGGTGACGGTAGCACACCCCCCGGCTTACTCACTGCGTGTAGCCGCTTTCCCCCTTGCAGGGGGCAACACCAGCAGGCCGGCAAAGCCGGTCCTGCGGTGCTTCTGGGTTTTGGCGGGCTGGTAAGCCCACATTTAAGGAGGTGTTCTCATGGAACGCGATCAGGCCACGAAATTTATCAACGATCTGCTCAAGCTGATGGTCAGCCGCAATGGCAGCGACTTGTTCATCACCGCCGAGTTTCCGCCCGCCATCAAGGTGGACGGCAAGGTCACCAAGGTGTCGCCGCAGCCACTGAACGCAGCGCACACCATGGCGCTGGCGCGCTCCATCATGAACGACAAGCAGATCGCCGAGTTCGAGCGCACCAAAGAAAGCAATTTCGCGATTGCGCCGGCTGCCATCGGCCGTTTCCGGGTGAATGCGTTTATTCAGCAAGGCAAAGTGGGCATGGTGCTGCGGGTGATTCCGCAGGTGCTGCCCACGATTGACGGGCTGGGTGTTCCGCAGGTGCTCAAGGACATCGTGCAGGCCAAGCGCGGCTTGTGCATCCTGGTGGGCGCCACGGGCTCCGGCAAGTCGACGACGCTGGCGGCCATGGTCGATTGGCGCAATGAAAACTCCCACGGCCACATCATCACCATCGAAGACCCGGTGGAGTTTGTGCACGCCCACAAAAACTGTGTGGTGACCCAGCGCGAAGTCGGGCTGGACACCGACAGCTGGGAAGCCGCCTTGAAAAACACCCTGCGCCAGGCGCCGGATGTGATCCTGATGGGCGAAATCCGCGACCGCGAAACCATGGAGCACGCGATTGCGTTTTCGGAGACCGGTCACTTGTGTCTGGCTACCCTGCACGCC
Source organism: Comamonadaceae bacterium OS-4 (assembly GCA_027924025.1). Lineage (GTDB taxonomy): Bacteria > Pseudomonadota > Gammaproteobacteria > Burkholderiales > Burkholderiaceae_C > Allorhodoferax. The sequence continues at coordinate 401,081 of AP026970.1, read as the reverse complement.
AACAGCGCCAACCAGGCGCTGGACCGGGTGATCAACTTCTTCCCCGAAGAGCGGCGCAGCCAGCTGCTGATGGATCTGTCGCTGAACCTGCGCTCGCTGGTATCGCAACGCCTGATCCCCAAGCAGGATGGCAAGGGCCGCATTGCCGCGGTCGAGGTGCTGATCAATTCACCGCTGATCTCGGACCTGATTTTCAAGGGCGAGGTCTCCGAGATCAAAGAGATCATGAAGAAGAGCCGCCAAGCCGGCATGCAAACCTTCGACCAAGCGCTGTTTGACCTGTATGAGAGCAACGCCATCACTTACGAGGATGCGCTGCGCAACGCCGACTCGCTCAACGACCTGCGCCTGCAGATCAAGCTCAACAGCCAACGCGGCAAGTCGACCGACCTCTCCGCAGGCACTGAAAACTTCGCCATCCTGTGAACGTGGCCCGGCGCAAAATGGCCCATTTGTTCCACTGAATCCTCACCTCCATGCCCAACATCAACGACAAAACCTACGAACCTTCGCCCGCTTACTCTGTCGCCTTTCTGGGCCTGGGCGTCATGGGCTACCCCATGGCGGGCCACTTGGCGCGCGCCGGCCACCAGGTCACGGTCTACAACCGCACTGCTAGCAAATCAATAGCATGGTGCGAAGAATTCAAGAGCGCCAGCAGCCAATTGGGCACACATGCCCATGCACCTACACCCCGTGAGGCAGTGCTGGCCGCGGACATCGTGTTTTGCTGCGTGGGTAACGATGCAGATTTGCGCAGCGTAACGCTGGGGGCCGACGGCGCCTTTGCCGGCATGAAGCCCGGGGCGATTTTTGTGGACCACACCACCGCCTCGGCGGACATCGCCCGGGAGCTGAGCGCTGCGGCAGTGGCGCGGGGACTGCAATTCATCGATGCGCCCGTGTCCGGCGGCCAAGCCGGCGCACAGAATGGCATGTTGACCGTGATGTGCGGGGGCGATGCCACTGCGTTTGAGGCGGTCAAGCCAGCGGCCATGGCGTTTTCCCGCGCATTCACCTTGCTGGGCGAGAGCGGCTCCGGCCAGCTGGCCAAAATGGTGAACCAGATTTGCATTGCCGGCTTGGTGCAGGGCCTGTCCGAAGCAGTGGCCTTTGGCCAGCGCGCCGGGCTGGACATGAACCAGGTGCTGGACGTCATCGGCAAAGGGGCAGCCCAGAGCTGGCAACTCGACAACCGGGGCAAAACCATGGTCGCGGACCAATTTGAATTTGGTTTTGCCGTGGATTGGATGCGCAAAGACCTTGGCCTCGTGCTCGACGAAGCCAAACGCAACGGTGCGCGCTTGCCGGTGACGGCTCTCGTGGACCAGTTTTACGCCGATGTGCAGTTGATGGGAGGCAGCCGCTGGGACACCAGCAGCCTCATCAAGCGACTCAAGTAAGCCCAAAGAGGGTGCAGCCGGGCCTCACAACCAGGTCTGCACATCCTCGTCACTGACCTCCACACGCTTGGGCACAACGCGCGGTATTTCAACGGTAAAGGTGGTACCGCGCCCCACCTCGCTCTCCACCCAGATTTCGCCGCCCAGCACATGGGTGGCTGCATTGAAGGCGATGTTCAGGCCCAGACCGGTCCCGCCCTGGCCCATGCGGGTGGTCACAAAGGGGTCAAAAACGCGCCCCAGCAAGTCGGCCGGGATGCCCTTGCCATTGTCCGTAACTTTGAGCTGAACCCGGTCTGCACCGACTGCGCTGCCGACAATCTGGATCGTGCCGGCGCGACCATCCTCGAACCCGTGCACGATCGCGTTGCTGATGAGGTTAGTGAGCACCTGACCGAGATGCCCCGGGTAACTGTCAACCGTGATGCCTCTCTGAATGTTGATATCGAACTCGATGGGCAGTCTTGCATAGCTAGGCCGCAGCGTGAGTGTGATTTCCCCCACCAACTCATCCAGGGTAAATGTGCGGCGTTGCGCGCTGGACTGGTCTACCGCCACCTGCTTGAAGCTGGAGACAAGATCCGCCGCACGGGTGAGGTTTCTGGTGCTGATGGACGTGGCCTGGTCAACGCAAGCAACCCACGCATCCAGGGTGGCCTTGCGCAGGCTTTGGGCCAACGCCGTCTTGAACTTGAGGGTTTCTTCGCTGAGCGTGGTCAAAGCCATCAGGCTATTGCCCAGAGGGGTATTGAGCTCGTGTGCCACGCCTGCAACCAGCCCCCCCAAGGCCGCCATTTTTTCCGAGCGGACCAGATAGTCCCGGGTCTCATGCATCCGGTCGATCGCCTGGCTTGCCTCGTCGTTGGCACGCTGCAATTCCTCGGTTCTCTCGGCAACCCTGCGTTCCAGGGCCTCGTTCAACTCCCGCAAGGCGCGTTCGTCCTTGCGCGACTGGGTTACATCCTGCAACGCCCATACCTGCCAGCGGTCTGTATTACGTTCCAGCACACGCACCGAGATCAAGCAGATGATGTCGTGCCCGTCCGCGTGTCCCAACTTGGCCTCTAAGGTCTTTTCATCGAGCAAGCGCGGGTCCACACGCGCGAGGTCGGTTCCGGGCGGCCAGATGGGCAAATCACGCCCGCTTTTCTGGATCCACTCCGCACGCTCCAATCCGAATTGTGTGCAAGCCGCTTTGTTGAGGTCTGACACCTGATCGCGCTCATAGTCATAGACGATCAAAGGTACGGGCGAGATGTCAAAAATGGCTTGAAATTGCATCCTCTGCGCCTTCAAGTCGGTCACCATTGACGACAGGTTGACGGAGAGCTGATTGAACTCCTCGACCGGACCCCACGGCCATGAGGTTTGTGCTCCCTCCTCGCTCATGTGGTTGGCCTGCTGTACCAAGCGCTGAATTATCGACTCCGGCTTGACGAGCCACCATCGCGACAAAAGCATACTGATGAGCAGCGCCCCCAAACAGCCCCCTGCCAGCAAGCGTGTCAAGGCCATGGTCCGGGGGTTGTCCAGCCCCCCGGGCCGTCGGGCGATGACCACCCAATCCAAGCGCTGATTGGCATCCATTGAGACTACATAGCTTTTGCCTTGGTAGTCCAGGTCCATTGTCAGCGGGGTGTTGGGGCGCTTTTCCCAAACGCTGCGCCCCAGTGCACCCCAGCCCTTTAAACCGGCTTCGGGTGCCCACGCGGTATCGACGTAAACATGCCCGTCGCGCCCCAGTACGGTCAACGCAGGCAGGGTATTGGACACCTCATGGGCGGTTGATAGGCCGTGCAGCAAGGCCGCGAGCTGAATCTCGCCCAGCACAACGCGCCCTTTTTCCAAGGGGATAGCCAACGCGATGGTCCGCCCACCGTCTCTGGTGATGATGTGAGCATCCCACACAGCACCTTGCTGGATTCTCGCCCGCGCGGCGAGAGGGAAGAATGCTGAGATGCGGTCCGCTCCAAGCTGATCACGTGCCCCCTGAGGGTTCGCCGGCAGCGTGCTTGCTGCAAGCGCCCGACCATCCGCGCCCAATAGGTATAGGTGGGAGAAAAGACGATGGTCACGAAGCACCCGCGTGAAGAGCTTGCCGGCATCTTTCTCACCGGCATTACCCAGGGCGATGGCAAGGAGTTGCAACTGCTCCTCGGCAGACTGCAGGACCGCCTCCTGCTTACGGACTTCGCGCTGCGCACTGGCACTCACCGATGACTGGGCTTCTTTTTGGATGTTCGGCAACTGGGTTCCGATAGCAACCGCCGCAATGGCACCAAAGGTTATCAGCGTTGCCAAAAATACAAGCCCCATCACGTAAGACTTGAGAGGCCATGCCAGTGGGTGACGGTGACTATCTGCTGATGGGCGCAAGGTAGACCTCCCAGTTAAGTTGGAAATAGGGCAAGAGTGCCCATTCTCCAGCGCGGCGCGGTATAACTGTCAAGGTGAATTCGATAAATTCGCATTTTATTCAAGCACTCATTGAATTCAATGATCGAATACATTAAATTAACGAAATCGCAATAATAGTTGCACGCATGTCGCTTGTGTGTACGGAGCTCGCCCATGTCTGAGTCAACCTTCCTCCAATTCGAAGATGAACCGGATGCTGACGTACCGCAAGTAGCTGCCGCCCTGGATGACGAAGTGGCGTATTCGCCGTGGCGTGTGTTGGTCACTGACGATGACCAAGACGTCCACGAGACCACCGAGTTCGCACTCTTAGGCCTGCATATCCTGGGGCAGCCCTTGGAGCTGCTGCATGCCTACAGCGCAGAGGAATGCATCCAGGTACTCAAGACCCAAAAGAATATTGCGGTGGTCTTGCTGGACGTGGTGATGGAGACCGAGGATGCCGGCCTGAAAGTCGTGGAGCGGATCCGTAACGAGCTGGGGCTGCACCAGCTCCGCATCGTGTTGCGCACCGGACAACCCGGCCAGACTCCCGAGTTTGAAACGATCAGCCAGTACGACATCAACGACTACAAGACCAAAAGCGAACTGACACGCGGCAAGCTTTTCGCAACCTTAACCACCGCCATGCGGAGCTACGACCAGCTCAACCGCTTGGAGCTCAGCAGACAAGGGTTGGAGAAGATCATTCAGGCCAGCACGCGATTTATCGCCGACCAGGGGATGCAAAGCTTCGCAGAGGGCGTCATCACACAAATTGCCGGATTGCTCGGCATCGCGCCGGAAGGCGTGGTGTGCGCCAGCGCCGAACACGCCGATGCAGGCAGCCTTCAGCGCAACACCGTCACGGTGATTGCCGCTGCAGGCAATTGCAGACACTGGATGGACAGCACGCTGGACGAGATCGAAGACGCCCACATTGTGGAGTCGCTGAACCAGGCACTCAAAGAGCAGAAAACTCTGGTCCATCGTCAGAGTGTCACGCTCTATTTCGCAGGCAATGCGGGTAGCAATTTTGCAGCGCATATTGCCGCAGACATTCCTCTGCGCGAGGTCGACCGGCGTCTGTTGGAGGTGTTCTGTACCAACATTTCACTGTGTGCGAACAATGTGGCCTTGTTCAACCGCCTGCACGAGCTGGCCTACACCGACTCCCTGGTGAGATTGCCCAACCGCTTTGCCTCCTTGGAAACCCTGCGCAATCGCATGGAGACTGGAGCGCTAGAGGGGCAAGTCCTGGTCAAGTTCGACATCGACCAATTTGCGCAAGCCAATGAAACACTGGGCCATGCATATGGCGACTCGCTGCTGCAAGCTCTGGTGGGCCGTCTGAATGCACAGTTTGGAAAGACCTGCGCCTTGGGCCGCTTGGGGGGAAACACCTTCAGCATCCTTGGGCCCCACCGCGATGTCACAGCAGAGAGTGTTTTGAGTGTTTTCGATGCCCCCTTCGAAACCGCCAACATGACCCGCAGACTCTCGGCTTCCATCGGGCTGGTACGCTTCGACGAAGCGATGCCCCGATCGGCAGAAGAGTTTCTGGAATTCGCACTCGTCGGGCTAAAGCGCGCCAAATCCCAGGGGCTGGGAAGGGCCGCCTGGTTCACCCGCGAGCTGGGTAACGACGCCAAAGAGCGCTCCAGTCTGTTGCAAGGGCTTCACAAGGCCGTCGACATGTCACACCTGTTTCTAGTGTTTCAGCCCAAGGTTGAGGTGCAATCGGAACGGGTCATCGGCTTGGAGGCGCTCCTGCGTTGGCGTGATGAGTCGGGGAACATGGTGTCGCCGGATCGGTTCATCCCGGTCGCAGAGCAATCCGGCCTGATCGTTGCCATGGGCTTGTGGGTTTTGCAATCTGCCATCGAGACCTTGACGCAACTGTCACAAGCCGGTTTCGACGACATTCAAATGGGTGTCAATGTATCGGTGGTGCAGCTGGAGCACCCTGAGTTCATGCCTGAAATCAAAAGGATATTGGCGAACTCATCGATCAAGGCCAACCAGCTGGAGCTCGAAATCACGGAATCCATCGCCATCCTTGGCGTCGATCGCGTCGTAGCACTGCTCGAGGCCATCGGCGCTCTGGGCATCGGGCTGGCAATTGACGACTTCGGTACCGGCTTCTCGTCCCTGTCTTACATCGACCGGCTGCCGGCAGACCGCATCAAGATCGACCGGTCGTTCATCAAGAAGCTCGATGGCGACCCTCGGGCAGCGCGTCTCGCGCGATTGATCATTCCCATGGGCCACCAACTGGGAATGAAAGTGGTTGCAGAAGGGGTAGAGACCGCGACGCAGCTGGCGGCGCTCAAGGAGATGGGCTGCGACGAGGTACAGGGCTACTACTACGGCAAGCCTATGCTTTACAACGATTTGTTGCTATGGCTTCAAGAGCATCGTCACCCCCAGACACAGCAGCAACTCCCCGCCAACTAGGCGCGTGACTCCACTCTGCGGCCTGCAGGAACCGCACAGGGAGACCGGTTACCCCTTACTTTTTGGCGTCAGCAGGCGGCTGAGGGAGCGTACGGGCCAGCTCTTCTTCGGAAATGATTTCCAGAATCCGCACCACACGGGCCACGCCGCTCACGCCACTGATGATGTCGGTTGCGCGCTTGGCTTCACGCGCCGTCACACGGCCCATCACATAGACCGTACCGCGCTCGGTGGTCAGTTTGAAGGCGCTGGCAAACAAGTCTTTGGCGTCCACCAATGCGGCCTTGGCACGGCCGGTCACCAGGGTGTCCGAGGAGCGCTGGGTCAGGGTGGTGTTGCCCATCACCTCAAGCTCGTTGACGATGTTGCGCACGTTGTCCACGCCGGCCACGATCTTTTCGATCAGCTGTTTGTCCTGCAGGTTCGGCACTTCACCGGTCAACAGTACCTGGCGGTTGTAGCTGGTCACGTTCACATGCACCCGCTCGCCCAAGTTCTCGCGAATGCGGCTGGCAGCGCGGAGCTCAATGCCCTCGTCTTCCACCAAGCTGCCGGAGGTGCGGCGATCGGTCGCTACCAGACCGGTGCCGACAAAGGCGCCGCCCACCATGAGAGGGAAGCAGCCGCTCAGGCTGACAGCCACCAGGGTGCCGAGGGCCAGGCGTTGAAGAAGTTGTTTCATGTTTAGGGTTCCTGTTCACCGAGTAATTGGGCATCCACCGCATCGCAGATGCAATGCAGTGTGAGGATGTGGACTTCTTGGATGCGGGCCGTCCGGTCGTGCGGCACGCAGATATGGACATCGGTATCGCGCAGCAGCTGCGCCATCTTGCCGCCGGATTTGCCGGTCAGCCCGACCACCACCATTTCACGCTCATGGGCGGCTTCAATCGCAGCCAGCACATTGGCAGAGTTGCCGCTGGTCGAGATGGCCAACAACACGTCGCCGGGGGCACCGAGCGCGCGCACTTGGCGCGAGAAAATGACATTGAAGTCGTAGTCGTTGGCGATCGCCGTCATGATGGAACTGTCGGTGGTGAGCGCAATCGCGCCCAACTCCGGCCGTTCGCGCTCGAACCGCCCGACAAACTCTGCCGCGAAGTGCTGGGCATCCGCCGCGGAGCCTCCGTTGCCGCAGGCCAAGACTTTGCCGCCACTGGTCACACATGCCAGCATGGCTTGCACCGCATCCGCAATCGGTTTGCTCAGTGTCTGGGCAGCCTGGTATTTGAGGTCCGCACTGTCGATAAAGTGTTGTTGTATACGTTGTTCCAGCATGGGCGGCATGATACCGCGCAGCGTATAAACCCTGATGTCTGAGCCCTGTCAGGACGATCAGGACGCGTCGAAGGCGGCGCGCAACCACTCGACCGCGTCGCCGTCCATCACGACCACATCAAACCGGCACGGAGGAACGGTGCGCAGCTGGAGCAGGTAATGCCTTGCCGCAAAGATGATGCGGCGCTGTTTGACGTGCCCCACGCTGGCAGCGGCCCCGCCATGGTCGGTGCGGCTGCGTTTGCGCACCTCGACAAACACCAGGGTGCCGTCGCGGTCACGCATGATCAAGTCGATCTCGCCACCGCCCCGCCCGGGGGTCCGATAATTGCGGGCAACGAATTGCAGCCCCTTGGCTTGCAAAAAACCCGACGCCCGCTCCTCCGCCGCATCGCCCACTTGTTTGGTCGTGCGGGAAGCGGGTCGTGATGGAAGTAAGCCCATATGAGTGCGTCTTTTTCTTCAGCCATACAAGCCGCCAAAGATGCGGCCGGTGCGCAGCATTATCCGCAAGGCTGCTTGTACGTCGTCGCCACGCCCATCGGCAACCTGGCCGACATCACCCTGCGTGCCCTGCATGTACTGGGGCTTGCCGATTGCATTGCCTGTGAAGACACACGCCACACCCAGCAAATGCTGCGCGCCTATGGCATCGACAAAGCGGGCTCAGGCCTGCTGGCCGTGCACCAGCACAACGAGACCGAGGCTGCACAGACCGTGATCGCCCGCCTGCGGGAAGGCCAACGCGTGGCCTATGTGAGCGACGCCGGTACACCGGGCGTGAGTGACCCCGGGGCACGCCTGGTGGCGCAAGTGCGGGCGCAAGGTTTGCGCGCTGTTCCCCTGCCGGGGGCCAGCAGCGTGGTGACCGCTATTTCTGTGGCCGGGCTGGTAGCTGCAGGCGAAGGCCATGGCGGTTTTGTGTTCCGGGGGTTTCTATCTTCCAAGGCTACCGAACGCGCGAACGAGGTCGCGGCGATTGCCGCACAGCCTGACGCGGTGGTGCTGCTGGAGGCACCGCACCGGCTGGAGGCACTGGCCAAGGCGCTTGCGCCCTTGGGCTCACGCAAAGTCACGGTGGGCCGGGAACTGACCAAGCAGTTTGAAGAGGTGGCTACTGTGGATGCCAGCGAGTTCAGCGCTTGGTTGGCCGCAGATGCCAACCGCTTGCGCGGCGAGTTTGCTCTGGTCATTCACCCTGCGGCTGCAGCCGCCAGCACGGCGGATGACCGCGTCTTGAGCCTGCTGCTGGAGCAACTGCCACTCAAATCGGCGGTCAAGCTGGCAGCAGACATCACCGGCGAGCCGCGCAACGCGCTGTATGAGCGGGCCCTGCTGCTCAAGCAGGGCGCTGGCAGCGAAGACTAGGCCGTGGCCGCCTGCCAGGCCTGCACATAGGCACTGGCACGCTCGTGGACCTGCGCCGCTGTGACGCCCGGCGCAAACAACTGGCTGCCGATGCCGAAGCCGGTGGCGCCGGCTTTGACCCATGGTCCGATGCTCTCGGGGGTGATGCCGCCCACAGGCCAGAGATCGGTCCCAGCAGGAACCACCGACTTGAGCGCCTTCAAGCCGCCGTGCCCCAGCGACTCTGCCGGGAATAACTTGAGAGCGTGCGCGCCAGCAGCCAATGCGGCAAAAGCCTCGGTCGGTGTAGCCACACCGGGGGATGCCAGCATGTCTAACGCCACCGCACGGCGGATCACCGCCGGATCGCAATTGGGCGAGACCATCAAGCGGCCGCCGGCCGCATGCACCGCGTCCACATGCTCGACCGTGAGCATGGTTCCACCGCCAACAAGGGCGTCAGCCGGCAATCCAGCTACGAGAACCGCTATACATTCGATAGCGCCGGGGCGATTCAAGGGTACTTCAAGGCTCCGGAAGCCCGCTTGGTACAAGGCCTGGCCGATCTCCAAAGCCTCCTCGGGCATGAGCCCACGCAAAATGGCAATCAAAGGCATGTGGCGGGCTTGCGCCAACAAAGGAAAAACAGAACTCATCAAGCGCTCCAATGGGAATGAATGTGTTGCACGGCGGCCAGAAAGGCTTTGCGGGCATCCAGAATGTCAAAACGGCAATCCAGGCGCTGCGCCGCCTTTTGGTAGAGCTCTGCGAGCTGCGGTGAACCGATCAACTGAAAAGTGGGGACCTCGCCGGCTTCCGCCCCGAGCACATCTTTCAGTTCCGCTCCGATCAGGAGGCCACTCAAATACGAGGCACTGGCCTGCGGCGCCATGTCTTTGCTGACCACGCGGGCCCGGGTGCCAAACAGCACATGGCTCAGCGCATGGTGTCCGGCCGCATCCACCCCGGCTGCAAAAGCCGCATCGTCCCATGTAGCCTGCCCGCCTGCAGCGGCGGCCAGTGTGCCGTGCTTGCGCAACAGGTCATAGAGCTCGCCGGTCATGTAGGTGCGCAGTTTGCGCACCACCCCGTCTTGTAGCAACACCCATTTGCTGTGGGTACCGGGCAGCACAAACCAACCAGACACATGGCCCAAAGCCCAGGCGCCCAAGAGTTGGGTTTCCTCGCCGCGCATCACATCCGGCACACCTGCGGAGTTGCGAATGCAGTAGCCGGGGACCAGCACCACGGGCGCGCCTCCCGGGGCATCCGGGACCCGGAATACATGGCGCCCCAAGTCCTGCAAGGGCACGGACGCGTCCACATACGGCACTTCATGCCAGCCGAGCGCACTCCCCACCATTCCGGAGGCGACCACCAAAGACGGGGTCGCCTGCACGCTGGTCAGCGCGCTGGTGAGCGCCTCCGGGAAGCGCCCTTTGCAGGCCAGCGCGCCATCGCCATCGCTGGACTCCCGGATGCACTCCCCCGTCGGTCGGATCACATAGGTGCGGCGGTGGGTGGTTCCCCAGTCCACACCGACAATGGCGGATGTTGGGCTCATAGTCATAGTTAAGTTCACGAAGATGGGTTTCCCCCCGATTTAAACATATGATCATTAAATGCCAATTCGCATGACACCTATCGACCCCAAAACGCCGCCGATTCCGGCATCCCACGCGCGCTACAGCGGTCGCAAACTGCATGGGCAGGTGGTGGATGAGCTGGGCCGCCGGGTCGCAGGGGGCATCTACCCCGCCGGGCAGCTGCTCCCGAATGAGGAGCTGTTGTGCCAGGAGCTGGCGGTAAGCCGCACTGCACTGCGTGAGGCCGTCAAGGTACTGGCGGGCAAAGGCCTGCTGGAAGCCCGGCCCCGCATCGGAACCCGGGTGCGCAGCAAAGACCAGTGGAACCTGCTGGACCCAGACATCCTTGCGTGGCGCTGCGCCACCGGTGTGGATGCGGAATTTTTGCGACACCTCACCGAGCTGCGCGAAATCATTGAGCCTTCCGCGGCCGCACTGGCCGCGACCAGCCGCAGTGAGGAGCAACTCCAATCGATCGCGCAGGCGCTGCGCTCTATGGAGTCAGCAGCTTCGATCACCGACTGGGTGCAAGCTGATCTGGCCTTTCACACCGCCGTACTCCAAGCCACCAACAACCCGCTGCTGATGCCACTGGCCGCCATCATCGGCAGCGCCCTGGAGTCGTTGCTGGGTGTTACCGCGCGTACCTCGGACAACTTCAAACAAGCCTTGCCGGACCACCAGAAGGTGTTTGAAGCGATCCGCCTGCAAGAGCCCCAGAACGCGCTGCACCGCATGGCCAGCATGCTCTCTGACACCCGCAGCCTGATCCGCGCCACGATCCAGACGAGCTAAGCGGCTTCTTTTTGGCTTTATTTGTATGATGATTGCTTTTACAATCGTCGTCTATTTACCTCTTGGAGACCTATGAAGCCGGACACCCTCTCCCACTTCGCGCAGTACCCGAGCTTGCAGGGGCGCAGTGTTTTTGTCACCGGAGGCAGCTCTGGCATCGGTGGCGACATCGTGATTGCCTTTGCGCGCCAAGGCGCCAAAGTGGCGTTCACCGGCCGCAATGCCGAGGCCGCACAGCAAGTCATTGAGGCAGCGCGGCAACTGGGCCCTGAACCGCTGTTCCTGCAAAGCGACGCGTCGGATGTGAAAGCCTTGCAAGCGGCCATCGCCACGGCGGCCGAGCGCTTTGGCGACATCACGGTGCTGGTCAACAACGTGGCCAATGACCAGCGGCATGAGCTTGCCGATGTGACGGCCGAAGACTTCGACTGGCGGGTATCGGTCAACTTGCGACCCCAATTTTTTGCCGCCCAAGCAGTTGCAGAGGGGATGAAGCGGTCTGGCGGTGGCGCCATCGTGAACCTGGGCTCGACCAGCTGGAAGATCAAGGGCAAGGGCTACCCGGTCTATGCGACCTGCAAGTCAGCGACCGTGGGCCTGACCCGCAGCCTGGCGCGGGAACTGGGTGAGTTCAATATCCGGGTCAACACCTTGACGCCGGGCTGGATCATGACCGATAAGCAGCTGGCCCTGTGGGTCGATGAGGCGGGCGAAAAAGCCATGAAAGACAACCATTGCCTGCCCGGCCGGATTCTCGGCGCCGATGTGGCGAATATGGCTTTGTTTTTATCGGCCGCTGACAGCGGCATGGTGACAGCCCAAGACTTTGTGGTGGACGCCGGATGGACCTGAATCACACACTCCCCCAAGCCATCTGGCCTGCAGAACTGCTGCTGGGTGAGGGCCCCGTCTGGGAAGCCCGGACTTGGCGCTATTTCTTTGTCGACATCCATGGTTGTGCTCTGCACGCCTGGACCCCCGCGACGGATGCGCGCCAAAGCTGGAAGATGCCTGAGCGCATCGGCTGGTTGATTCCCCGCAAAAACGGGGACGGCTACATGGCAGGCTTCCAAAGCGGCATAGTGCATCTGACGCTGGAGCCAGAACTGCGCTGGGAGCCGGTGGCTCAGCCGCATCCCGGTGAAACGTCAGTCCGGCTGAACGATGCCAAGGCAGACGCCTTCGGCCGTATCTGGGCCGGCTCGATGGACAACGACGATCCAGCCCGCTGCAAAGGACGGCTCGCCCGCCTGGACCCGGATCTGCAATGCACCGTGGTGGAGACCGGCATCTATATTGCCAACGGCCCTGCGATTGCACCAGACGCCCGGTGGATGCTGCACACCGACAGCTTCCTGAACACGGTTTACCGGTACACATTGGATGCTGCAGGCAACCTCACCGCCAAATCGGTGTGGCGGGTTTTCTCAGAAGACGAAGGCACGCCCGACGGAATGACGCTGGACAGCGAAGGCCGCGTTTGGATCGCGTTCTGGGGCGGTGCTTGCATTCGGTGCTTCACGCCGGACGCGGAGTGCCTGCAGACCATAGCGATACCCGCGAGCCAGGTGACGAGCATCAGCTTTGGTGGCGAAGACCTCCAAACAATGCTGGTGACCACAGCGAGGGTGGGACTGGGTGATGCGGAATTGGCGCAGTACCCATTGTCGGGTAGTGTGTTCACTCTGCGCACCGGCGCGACAGGGGTGCTGCCCCTGGCGTTTGGCTGAAAGGGCGCGCTAACTTTTCTCTGCGCGCAAGCGACGGCGGCTGTCCCGTGCATTGGGCAGCCAGCCGCGCCAGAGCCAACGACTGAGCAACAGCAAGCCGCGGATCCACTCGTCCAGCGCATAGGCCAACCAGATACCGGGCAGGCCGAACAAGCGCCCCAACCAAAAAGAGCCGACGCCCAGCACCAACACAAGGGACGCGACGCTGGACACTGCCGGGTAAATGGCGTCGCCCGTCGCACGCAGGGCACCATTCAAAATCAGGTTGAACACACGGCCGGTCTCGAGCAGCAGCGATAGCCACAGCAAGGTTTGTGCGGCCTCAATGACGGCCGCGTCTTTGGTAAAAGCGCGCATCAACCAAGGGGCACCCAATGCGGCAAACAGCGCCAGCGAGCCGGAGGCCAGCAGCCCATTGCGCACCGCCTTGCGGACCAGTCCGTTGGCAGCCCTCAAATCGCCAGCCCCGACGAGGCGGCCCACCATGATTTCGCAGGCCCAGCCAATGGCCATGCTGGTCAACAGCACATATTTGAGCAGCTGCAAGGTGTAGGAGTGGGTGGCGAGTGCGGTGACCCCCAAGCGGGCGGTAGCCGCCAGCGACACCATAAAGGCAGCACGGTAAGTCACCTCGACCCCGGCGCCCGGAAGCCCGACCCGCAACACCGGCGCAAAGTCCACCCACGCAAACCGCCACCAGTCTTGCCTGGAGGGGGTCAATTGCATCCGTACCCGCCAGAACCACAGGTGCAACACCAGCCCCAATGCGCGGCTGACCAGCATGGCTATGGCGTAGCCCTCAAGGCCCATGCCATCCCAGCTGCCCCAGCCCCGCATGATCACAAAGGCCAGCGCGAGGTGCGTGCCGTGCATGGCAATCATGATCCGCAAAGAGTCTTTGGCAAACAGGTGAGCGCGCAGCACTGCCGCCATGCTGAGGTTGTAGGCATCCAGCAGCAAGGCCGGTGCAAACCATTGCAGATACGGGGCGGCTAAGGACGCCACCATGGCCGGGGCGTTTAACCAGTCGAGCATGACGTCGTTGCCTGCGACCACCACCAGCATGATCGCAGCGCCGACCCAGCTGCTGGCACCCAAGGCCAACAGGGCGACACGTCTGGCGGCGGCGTGCTGCCCTCCTCCGACATATTGCGTCACCATCACGCCCAGGCCAATGGCAAGCACCCGGAAAGCGACGCTCAGGGTTTCCAGGATCTGGTTCACCAGCCCGAAAGCACCGGCTGCGGCATCTGACTCATGCGAAGCCAGCCACAGCCCGCCCATCGCGACCGTCATACCCAACAAAAATTCGCCGAGCAAAGGCCCGGCGATCGTATTCAGGCGCAAACGCTCGGGTGTACTCATTCGAAGAATGTACCCGAGCCCTTCACCTGCAGGAGGTCAGGCATGGCCCAGAAAAGCGCCGCCCCATGCAGGCAACTGCAACACGGCGCCCTGGCGAACTGCATCCCCCAGACCACTGCCGGTCACCGGGTGCATCGCAGCGAAGGCTTCCGGGACGACCCACTGGGCAGGCTCAGGGCTAAAGTTGAATACGCACACCATGCTGTGGCCTTCATGGCGACGCACATAGGCAAACACCTGGGGGTGCGCGTCCAGCACCTCCAAGGTACCGCTCACCAGGCAGGGCTGGGTTTTGCGCCAGCGCAGCAAGTTGCGGTAGAAGTGCAACAGCGATGCCGAGTCTTGGATCTGCGCCTCGGCGGTTAACGCCCGGTGGGTCGCGGCCACGGGCAGCCATGGCTTTGCCGGTGCCGGCGATGAGGAGAAGCCCAGATCGGCTGCGTCCGCAAGCCACGGCATCGGGGTGCGACAACCATCGCGCCCTTTGAACTCGGGCCACATCGTGATGCCGTAGGGGTCCTGCAGGTCTTCAAAAGCAATGTCTGCCTCGGGCAAGCCCAGCTCGTCACCTTGATAGATGCAAGGAGAACCGCGCAAGGACATTTGCAAGGCCGCACCCAGGCGCAACAACGCAGGCGCCGCCACCGCCGCAGTGCTGGCCCAGCGGGTCGCAACCCGCACCACATCGTGGTTGGACAGCGCCCAGCAAGGCCATCCACCGGGAGCCACCTCTTCAAACCGCTTCACAAAGCCGCGGAAGTGCGCAGCACTGTGCGCGGTACCCAGCAGGTCAAAGCAGTACGCCATGTGCAGCTTGTCACCGCCACTGGTGTATTCCGCCACACGGGCCAGACCGTCGTCGTCACCGATTTCTCCCACCATGGTGGTGTCGGGATACGCGTCCAGCAAGGCCCGCAGCTCACGCAAGAAGGCCAGGTTTTCGGGCTGGCTCTTGTCATGTTGGTGCCATTGCCAGCCATAGGGGTTCACCGCGTTGACCGCAGGGTCCTCACCATCGGGGCGACCGCGTGCGGGGTTGTCGCGCAGTTGGGCGTCATGGAAGTAAAAGTTGGCGGTGTCCAGGCGGTAGCCATCCACCCCGAGATCCAACCAAAACTTGACGGTCGACAGCAGCGCTGTTTGCACTTCGGGATTGTGAAAATTCAAATCCGGCTGGCTGGTCAGGAAGTTGTGCATGTAGTACTGGCAACGGCGGGTATCCCACTGCCATGCACTGCCGCCAAAAATGGACAACCAATTGTTGGGCGGGTTTCCATCGGGTTTGGCATCGGCCCAGATGTACCAATCAGCCTTGGGGTTATTCAAGCTGGAGCGGCTCTCTACAAACCAAGGGTGTTGGTCGGAGCTGTGGGAGAGCACTTGATCGATCATGACCTTCAGGCCCAGTGCATGGGCGCGATCGACCAGCTGCTTGAAATCATCGAGCGTTCCGAACATCGGGTCCACGTCGCAGTAGTCGCTGACGTCGTAGCCGAAATCCTTCATCGGACTCTTGAAAAAGGGCGACAGCCAAATGCCATCTGCACCCAGGTCGGCCACATAGTCCAGCTTGGCGGTAATGCCGGCCAGGTCGCCCACGCCGTCGCCATTGCTGTCCGCATAACTACGCGGGTAGATCTGATAAATGACGCCACCGCGCCACCAGTTGTTGTTCGTTGCTTTAGCCATGATGGAAAGGTCCCTTGAATGGAAACGGCGAATCTGCTTGCGCAAATTCGCCAAGGAAGGTTGGTCCTAAATTTACTTGACGGAGCCGCTCAGCAGCCCGCGCACAAAGAAGCGTTGCAGCGAGAAGAACACGGCAACCGGCACCGCAATGGAGACGAATGCGCTGGCGGTCAAAATTTCCCAACTCTCACCGCGAGAGCCCAGCAAGTCGTTGAGCTTGATGGTGAGCACTACCTGGTCCGGCGCTTTGCCCAGGAAGACGAGTGCAATCAAAAAGTCGTTCCAGACCCACAGGAATTGGAAGATCGCAAAACTCGCCAGCGCAGGGATCGACAAGGGCAGCACGATGCTGGTGAAGATCTGGAAATGCGAAGCACCATCCATCCGCGCGCTCTCGATGATGTCGCGTGGCAAGGACGCAATGTAGTTGCGCAACAGGTAAATCGCCAGGGGCAGACCAAACGCCGAGTGGGCAAGCCACACCCCGAGGTAGGACTTGGACTCTGTGCCAAAAGCTTCACCCACCTGGTTGTAGAGCCGCAGCAGCGGAATCAATGACATCTGCAAGGGCACCACCAGCAGGCCCACCACCACAATGAACAAGAATTTGCGGCCGGGGAACTCCATCCAGCTGAAGGCATACGCGGCAAAGGCTGCAATCAAAATCGGAATGAAAGTGGCCGGAATCGTGACCTTGAAGGTGTTCAAGAATGCCTGCCCTACCCCTTCACCCGCAATCACTTTTTCGTAATTTTGGGTCATGAAGACGGGTGGAGACTCGGCCACATAAAACACCCGGACACCGCGATCCTTGTCATAGGGCTGGTCCAGATCCAGGCGGTAGCTTCCATCGGCTTTCACCGTCAGCGTGCCATCGGGTTTGCCGTCTTCCTCGTCGAAGATTTGACCGTCGGACACTTCTACAGTGGTGCCGACAGCGAACTCTTTGGGGTTGGCCGACTTGAGCGAAAACTGCTTGATTTGTACGCCGCCCCCCTCAGGGAACAAGCGGCCGCTGATGACGTAGCGCTCACCTTCTTTCACCAGACTTTGGGCCCCTGCCGTACGGCGCATGTCTGCTCGGGTTTGGGTGGAGAGTGCGGTCCACCAGCCACTGCTGACCAGTTGCTGCTTCTCCCGGAAGCTGGAAACCAAAAGGCCGAAGGTCGGGAGCACCCACATCAACACAATGACCAGCAACAAGGCTTGGGCCATCAAGGATGGGAGAGAGAAATACTTTTTCATCGCTGAGCCTCCTCAGTGCGGAAGCGGCGGATATTGAAGGCCATCACCGGTACCACTGCAAACATCAAAACCATGGCCAAGGTGGAGCTGCGGCCGTAATCGCCACCGCCGCGGAACATCCAGTCATACATCAGATTGCCCAGCACACTGGTATCCCACTGGCCACCGGTCATGGCCATCACGATGTCAAACACCTTGAGCACCGTGATGGTGATGGTGGTCCAGACCACCAGAATCGTGGACATCACTTGGGGCACCATGATTTCGAAAAAGATCTGCAGCTCGCTGGCGCCATCGATGCGTGCAGCCTCGATGGTTTCGTGCGGCACACCCCGCAGGGCGGCAGAGAGAATCACCATGGCGAAGCCTGTCTGGATCCAGATCAAAATCGCCATCAGGAAAAAGTTATTCCAGAACGGAATCGTGACCCACGCCTGGGGCTCAAAGCCCATGCCCATCACCATGGCGTTCAAGATGCCGATTTGCTCTGCGTCAGGCCCCCGGAAGTCGTACACAAACTTCCAGATCACACTGGCGCCTACAAAGCTGATGGCCATGGGCATGAACACCATGGACTTGGCAAATCCACCCCACCAGACGCGGTCTGCGAGCACTGCGACCACGAGGCCGAACGCAGTAGCCGCGGCGGGAACGACCAACAACCAGAGAAAGTTGTTGCGAATCGTCAGCAAGAAATTCTGGTCTGCGAACACCCAGCGAACGTTGGCGAGTCCGACGAATTGCTCTCCCGTGGCGTCATAAAAACTCAAGCGGAAGGTTTCAAACAAGGGGTACACCAGATAGGTACCCAGCAACAACAGGGCGGGCGCAATAAAGAGCCAGGGCCGCACGTTGGAGCGGAAAATTTCGCGTCCGTTTTTACTGCCCACTGGCAGCTGGACGATTTTGTCCAACACGAAGTTGGAGCCGGCGAAGTACAGCAAGCAGAACGCAATACTGACCAGTACAGCGGTGATGGTCTGGATAACTTGATCAGTCATAGGATCAATGCTTTTGCGTGTCGTAGGGAATGGGATTCAAAAGGGCCGGCAGCCGAAGCCGCCGGCCTGAAGACGTGCCGCAAGGCGACGTCAGAGGAGATACTTACTTGATCGCGTCCCAGCTCTTCTGGATCTCGTCAGCGACTTCCTTGGCAGAGGCGCCGCCGGAGTAGTTGACCATGCCCTTCCAGAAGCTGCCTGCGCCCACTGCGCCGGGCATCAGGTCGGAACCGTCAAAACGGAAGGTGGTGGCGTTTTGCAGAATCTCGCCTTGCTTCTTGAGCGAGGCAGTCTTGTACTTGGCCAGGTCCACACCCTTATGCGGTGTCAGGAAGCCGCCTTCAGCCATCCAGATTTCATGCGACTGGGGGTGCTGCAGGTATTCCATGAATGCACGGGCGCCCTTGCTGTCTTTGGTGATGGTCAGAATCGTGCCGCCACCCAGAACCGGGTTACCCAGCTTCTTGCTGGCGTAAGAAGGGAAGTAGAAGAAGTCGGCCTCGTCCGCCTTGCCTTCAGGGAAGAAGGCGGGGATGAAAGACGCTTGACGGTGCATGTAGCACTTGGGCGGGGAGCCAAACATGCCCTTCGGGCTGTCCTTGAAGCTCACGGTGGCCACGGCCTTGGCGCCGCCATCCACGTAGGCGTCGTTCTTGGCGAACCAGCCGTAGGCTTCGATCGCTTCGATCACGCGCTTGTCGTTGAACTTCATCTTGTTGCTGACCCAGTCGTCATAGACCTCAGGCGTTTGGGTGCGCAACATCATGTCTTCGACCCAGTCGGTCGCAGGCCAGCCGGTAGCGGCGTCAGAGCCCAGACCGATACACCAAGGCTTACCGCCATCGGCTGCAATTTTCTTGGTCAGGGTTTGCAGTTCTTCCATGGACTTGGGTACTTTGTAGCCCTTTTCCTTGAAGTTCTCAGGGATGTACCAGACCAGGCTCTTCACGTTCACGTTGTAGAACATGCCGTAGAACTCTTTCTTGCCGGCCTTGTTGGCGTAGGTGCCCAGGTCAGCCCAGGAGCTGCCTGCTGCGTAGTTCTTTTTGACCCATTCCTGGGCCTTGGCGCCCAGCGGCTTCAAGCCGTCAATGGCGGCCATGTTGGCAGCCAAACCAGGCTGCGGGAACACGGAAATGTTGGATGGGGAGCCTGCCTTGATGTCGATCACGATCTGCTGCTCGGAGCTTTGTGAGCAGGAGTGCTTGACGGTGGCGCCAGTTGATTTCTCAAAGTTCGCGATCACTTTTTTGAACATGCCTTCTTCAGCACCTGTCCAAGGGCAAGTGATTGTGACCACTTCACCCTTCAGATTTGGCCCTTTGTAGTCGGCTGCCATGGCCGGAGCGGTCACGGCTGCTGCTGCCAGAGCGCAAGCGCCGGCAATCATGGTTTTCTTCATCATCGTCTTCTCCTCTTGTAGCGCCGCAGCCCATCCACGGCGCGTTAAAAACTGTCGCAGATCAGTCGACCCGCTTGCCTTCGGCATTGAACTTGTACAAATGCTCCGGCGCAAAACCCAAGGTAATCGGCTGTCCGGGCGCCAGGCCCAAGGTGCCGTCCATGCGGGCCGTGATGTCGCCGAACGCACCCGCACTGACGTAGGCGAATGTTTCGTTGCCCAGCTGCTCAGAGTGCTTGAGGGTGCCTTGGATCGGACCACCCTCTGTGACCCTCAGGTGCTCCGGACGCAAACCAATCGTGGCGACGTTGTGGCGAGCTGCGATGTCGCCCCCCAAAAAGTTCATCTGAGGGGAACCGATGAAACCGGCCACAAACATGCTCGCGGGCTTGTTGTAGAGGTCTAAAGGTTTGCCCACCTGCTCAACCCGGCCCTTGTTCAGAACCACAATCTTGTCCGCCAGGGTCATGGCCTCCACCTGATCGTGGGTGACATAGATCATGGTCGCCCCGAGGCGGCGGTGCAGTGTGGCCAGCTCCACCCGCATCTTGGTTCGCAAGGCGGCATCGAGATTGGACAGGGGCTCATCAAACAAGAACACCTTGGGATCACGCACGATCGCGCGGCCGATAGCGACCCGCTGGCGCTGGCCGCCGGACAGCGCTTTAGGTAAGCGGTCGAGGTACTCGGTCAGCTGGAGGATGTCAGACGCCTCGCGGACTCGCCGCTCAATTTCTGCTTTGGGTGTTTTGGCAATCTTGAGGGCGAAGGCCATGTTGTCGAACACGGTCTTGTGGGGGTACAGCGCATAGCTCTGGAACACCATGGCGACGCCGCGCTCGGAAGGCCCGAGGTCATTCACCCGGGCGCCACCGATGTTGAGGTCGCCACCGGATATCTCTTCCAAGCCGGCAATCATGCGCAGCAGAGTCGTTTTGCCGCAGCCGGAGGGCCCCACAAACACGGCGAACTCGCCGGGCTCGATATCCAAGTCGATGCCGTGGATGACATCTGCCTTGCCGTAGTTTTTGATGATTCCGCGCAAGCGGACATCAGACTGACTCATAAACATGCTCCTGACGGGGGGCCCAGTCTTGGTGAGACTGCAGCGGGATGTGGTGGATGGTAATTAAATTACCTCTCCAACCACCTCGGGCAAACCCTTAGAAATCGATGCTTTTGCGCTTTTTTCTGCAAAATCAAAATCGGTTTTGTACAAAGGAGACACGCCGACGGCCCACCGGAGCTAAACCACTGGGTTTGGCAATTTGGTTACCGGATAGTTACGCTTTGACAACGTTTTCAAGATTCTGCCATGGCCACGACAAGATTTCAGCCATTCTTTGAACGACCCATGCAGATTGCGCTGCATTGAGCACGCAAGGTTCGGTGCGCAGGCCCAGGTAGCAGCGTTCGATCACGTCCTGCTCGGTAACACCGAGCTTGAATTGCATGTCTGCCGCGGTCGGCGCCAGCATTTGGGCCATGTCTTCGCAGAGCTCGTACTCAGTCAACACCTGGGACAAGGGGGCAGACGGTTTGGTGCGGCCCGGCACCACGTACAGCTGCAGAAATGAGGGGGGAATTTCAATGGAAGGGGTGTACTCGTTCATACCCCATTGTCAGCGCCTATTTCGTGCGGGCTTGCTGACGGGCGATGTGGGCCAGGAGCCCGTCGCAGGCATCTTCCACCAGATCCAACACCTGCTCAAACCCCGCTTCTCCGCCGTAATACGGATCAGGAACCACGCTCGCATCGTGGCGGGTACAAAACTCGGTCAGCCTGCGCACTTTGTGATGGTTGTAGTCGGGGCACTGCGCCTCTACGAGCGCGAGGTTGTCCCAGTCCATCACCAGGATGAGGTCGGCACTTGCAAAATCGCTAGCCTCCAGCTGCCTAGCCCGCAGGTCCGCAAACGCGTATCCGCGGCGAACTGCGTGTTGCAAGCTGCGGGGATCGGGCGCCGCACCGGGGTGGTAGTTGTGGGTGCCTGCGGAATCGATCCGCAAGACATCGGCACCCCAACCCTGTGCCAGCGCTTTGTGGCGCATGACACCATGGGCCGTAGGACTCCGGCAGATGTTGCCCATGCAGACAAACAGCAAAGTCGCGGGCGCAGTGGACTTAGGCATAAAACTAACCGCTAGCCTTCTTAAAGACTGCGCATACAGCTATTATTTTTATAGCATTATTGCAATCGCGGCAATAGGCCGGCTGCACGCAATTTGTCTTTTTTGCTGGGCCGGTGCCCCTTGATTCCGCCCGCTGCGCGATCCGCGCTGATGGCTGGTAGCGCCTGTGCAGGCTCAAAGCCCGGCACCTCTTCTTGCGGCACGGTGATGGCATTGCGCTTTTCGATCAAGGCGAAATGTGCGGCGGTTTCTGCACTCACAAAGCTGACCGCGGTGCCGGTTTTACCCGCCCGCGCAGTGCGACCGATGCGATGAACATAGTCTGCTGCGGCACGTGGCAGGTCGTAATTGACCACGACCGGCAAGCCGGCGATATCCACACCACGGGCAGCCACATCGGTGGCCACCACCACTTGCACCACACTGGCCTTGAAATCAAACAGCACCTGACTGCGCTTGCCCTGGCTTAACTGGGCGTGAAACGGCTCCGCCTGCAATCCAGCGCGGCGCAGCTTATCCGCCACCATTTCTGCGGCATATTTGGTCGCTACAAATACCAGCGCACGCGGCCAGGCTTCGGCCGTGACCAAGTGCCGCAAAAGCTGCGTACGGCGATTGGCATCCACCCGGATGGCCCGCTGCAGGATATCGGGCGGCGCCTGCTCTTCGGTGTCGAGGGTGATGCTCTCGGGATCCCGCAAGCGCGCCTCGGCAAGGCTGCGCACCGCAGGGCCGAAGGTGGCAGAAAACAGCAGGCTTTGGTGGCGCTCAGGGAGTAGCGCGTCAATCCGGTCCAACTCTTCGGCAAAACCCAAATCGAGCATGCGGTCGGCTTCGTCCAGCACCAGGCAACGAATCTGGTCCAGGCGCACCGCATTGCGCTCGACCAAATCCAGCAGGCGACCGGTGGTCGCAATCACGATGTTAGTGCCACCCCGCAAGGCCATCATTTGCGGGTTGATCGACACACCACCGAACACCACCGAGACCTTGACGCCAAGGCCGGCATCGCGCGCCAGGCCGGACAGGACTCCGCCCACCTGGACGGCGAGCTCCCGCGTCGGCACCAACACCAAGGTTTGGGGGTTAGGCCCAGCGGACGACGACTCTACGACCCAGCGCTGCAGCACCGCCAGCGCAAAGGCTGCCGTTTTGCCGGAGCCGGTCTGCGCGCAGACCAGCACATCACGGCCCGCGAGGGCGGCAGGAAGGGAGGCTGCTTGCACCGGCGTGGGCGCAGCAAACTGCCGCTCCATAGCAGCGGCCAGTGGGGCGCTAAGGCCTAAATTTGAAAATGGCATATCGGGATACTCAGTGGCAGCCACGGCGGCACGAGCCCCCGTGAGCGTTCAGGCCGCAGGGCCGCGTTTGGGCTGTGCAGGCGCTTGGATAAATTGACCCGCGCGGTTCAAGCGGGTGGCGAGCGCGTCGAGGTAACCCAACAGGCGCTCTGCCTGCAAGGGCTTTTGGTACAGCGTCACCCAGTTGGGCAGGCGGCCATCGTCTTCAACTTCCTTGCGGGTCAGCGCGGTGAGCACAATGACCTCGATTGGTTGGTAGGCGCTTTCTTGCGCCATGGCGTTGATCAGGTGGTAGCCGTCAAAAGGCGTCATCATCAAATCGGTAACGACCAAGTCCGGGCGCTGACGCTCCAACTGAATCAGGGCTTGCGATGCGTCGTTGGCAACCGTCAGTGCCACATCGTGGCCGCCACGCGCCAATAGGGCCTGAAAGTACGCCACTTGGATGGGATCATCCTCGGCGAGCAACACACGCAAGGGGCGCGCACCGGTTTCTGTAGGGGCGGCGGTACCGCGCGACTGCACCAGCTTGTCGATGGCACTGCGAAAGATGCGGCGATGCCCTCCGGGAGTGACCCATGCTTCCAACTCGCCGCTGATGACCATTTTCTGCACCGAGGTGGTGGACAGCCCAAGGATACGGGCTGCTTGTTGTGTCGTCAGAACGTCGCTGCTGTTAGTCATGGCAAAGGGATTAAAAGGCACTGGGGACCGCGACCGAATTTAAATTTTTCAGTTTTGGGGCTTCCGTTGCATTTTATTCGACTCATGTCACTTTGTCGCAGCCGCGCATCCGCAAAACGTCATTAATTTGCCAATTTATTAACAGTTTATCTGTTTAAAGCAACAGCAATACCCTATCGAGAAATATTCGTATTTCGGCTGTTATTTTTTGGCGCGATTGGTGCTGTTGTGGACGCATGTGGCAGTTTGGAGAACGGGACCTGCGCGTCATCACTGGCGCCTTCCAGCTTTCCAGAGCGAGCCACACCTTCACTTCGCAGATAAGGCACCACGTTTGGATTTAACCAAAAACTGAAAGGCAATACTTCCACTGTTTCAGAAGATTTTTGCATGGCTGTAAATTTATTTAAATCAATTTAAATAAAATATAACATTTCTAGAAACTCGCCGAAAGAAAATGTAGTTGCGCTCTTCGGGGCTACTTCTCAGTTGACGTATTCACACCATCACAGTAACGCACGCAACTCTTGAGCCGCATCTTGCAAGACGGGTAGCAAGGCGAGCCTGAATTCCTCGGGCTGCCACCGGTGCGGAGCCGCCACGACATTTAACGCGCCGACCACTTTGCCTTGCGGGTTCCGCAAAGGGACCGCCAACGCCTGCACCCCGAGTTCGTGCTCCTGAAAGGCCAAGCTGTAGTCTGCCTTGCGCGCCGCCTCAACCTGTGCCTTGAGTACCGCAGGGTCAGTCACGGTGTGCGACGTCAAACGCCGCAAAGGGTGTGCAGACAACCACTGGGCCAGAGCCGCATCAGACAGCCCGGCCAGAAGCACCCGCCCGGTCGAGGTGGCGTGCGCAGGCAGTCTCGCGCCCAGGTGCAAGCCATAGGCGAGCACCTGCGCTTTGCCCACGGGGGAGCTGCGCCAATCGTTCCCACTGCGGGCCACGATCACCACCTCGCTGCCATCCAGCACCACCGCCGAAAACGACTCTTGCGTATGTGCCGCCAGGCGGTTAAGCGCGGGCTGCACCACCCGGGGAAACCGCGCCGAAGACAGGTAGGTGCCAGAGAAGCGCAAAACCTTGCTGGACAACCAGAAGTAGCTCCCGTCTGTCTCCAGGTAGCCCAGTGCGGTCAGCGTCAGCAAGTGCCTGCGCGCGGCAGCCCGGGTGATCCCTGCCCTTTGAGCGGCCAAGGTGGCATTCAAACGCTGCCGCTCCGTGTCGAAGCTTTCCAGCACCGCCATGCCTTTGGCCATGCCGGCAATCAGGTCCGCCTTGGCAATTACAAACGGGGCATCTGCATCTGGTGCATCAGACATCACTTAACTCCTGTTTTTGCGCGATATTCGCACATCTATTCTATTCATCGCACAAAAGCCCGTCGTCCGCGCCCCCCAAATACCGCCGCGCCGATAACCTTTCCCTCCATCACAAGGAGCAGACATGCGGACACAAGTGGCAATCATTGGCGCAGGCCCATCGGGCTTGTTATTGGGGCAACTCCTGCACAAAGCAGGCATCGACACCGTCATCATTGAGCGGCAGAGCGCGGACTATGTGCGCTCGCGCATTCGAGCCGGTGTGCTGGAACAGGTCACCACAGATCTGCTGGACGAGGCCGGAGTAGGCGCGCGCATGCACCAGGAAGGATTGCCGCACACGGGTTTCGATTTGCTGTTCGGCGGTGAACGCCATCGGATCGACCTTCGGGCGCTGACGGGCGGGCAGCAGGTGATGGTGTATGGCCAAACCGAGGTCACCCGCGATTTGATGGCTGCTCGTGCTGCCGCTGGGCTCAAAACAGTCTACGAAGCCAAAGATGTCTCGATTCACGACTACGACACAACACACCCCCAGGTGCGCTACCAAGAAGACGGTCAATGGCACACCCTGGACTGCGACTTCATCGCCGGATGTGATGGCTTCCATGGCGTTTGCCGCGCGAGCCTTCCTCCGGGTGCGGTTACCGAATACGAAAAGGTGTACCCCTTCGGCTGGCTGGGCCTGCTGGCGGACACGCCGCCGGTTCACCATGAGCTGATTTACGCCAACAGCGAGCGGGGGTTTGCCCTGTGCTCTCAGCGCAGCATGACCCGGAGCCGTTACTACCTGCAGGTGCCCTTGACGGACAAGGTCGAGAATTGGTCGGATGACGCGTTCTGGGATGAGTTGCGCCTGCGGCTCGACCCGCACGCGGCCGAAACACTGATCACCGGCCCCTCGCTGGAAAAAAGCATTGCCCCCTTGCGCAGCTTTGTGGCGGAGCCCATGCGGTTCGGCCGACTTTTCCTGGCCGGGGATGCTGCGCACATCGTCCCCCCTACCGGCGCGAAGGGCCTGAACCTGGCCGCCACAGACGTCAAATACCTGTCCACAGCGCTGATTGAGTACTTTACCGAGCGATCCTCAGCAGGCATAGACCACTACTCGCAACGCTGTTTGGCCAGAATCTGGAAGGGCGAGCGCTTCTCCTGGTGGTTCACCAGCTTGATGCACCGATTCTCTGCCGAAGGTGCCATCGGGCAGAAGTTGCAAAACGCAGAGTTGGAGTATTTGGTGCAGTCCCAGGCCGCTTCTACAGCGCTTGCTGAAAACTATGTGGGGTTGCCCTTGTAGCCTTACGGCACTGCAGGTTGCGCCCGTGCCTGACTTGTCAGTGCAAAGGGTCTACGTTAGCCTCGTGTGGTCACACATCGACCCCACTTAGCATGAACGAGCCACCTACCCCGCTGCCGGAGCTGTTAGACCAGATGTCAATCGCCCGGCAGCCCATTGTCAGTCCTGAGCGTTCGGTACTGGCATACCAACTGTTCAACCGCTCGACCCGGGCGAATGAACACTCAGAGGCCAGCGATCTGGCACTGGCCCTGCACGCAGTCGCCCAAAGCGGCGCGCCCTTTTCAACACAAAAGCACGACATCTTCATCCACTCAGTCCACAAAGGATTGACCGGCCAGCAGTGGGATTTTTTGCCGCCAGCCAGAACGGTGGTGGAGGTCAGCCCCGCACCGCGCCACAGCGCAGAGTTTGTGCAGGCGCTGGTGCCGGCCCTCCAGGCGCTCAAAGCGCGTGGCTTTCGCCTGGCCTTCAAACACAGCGTGGTGGCACCCGTGTACAAGCCGTGGCAAGGATTGGCGGACTTCGTGAAACTCGATGTCGGACGCATCGAACCGGCGCAATACAAGTCGCTGGTGCACGCGACCAGAGTGAGAACCAACGCTGTATTGATTGCCGAAAAGATAGAGCAGCCAACGCAGTTTGAAAGCATGCTTGCTTTGGGTGTCACTGAATTCCAAGGCTATTGGCTCTCCGTGCCGGAGACCACCCAATCCAAAGTGCTGACCCCCGCGCAGGCCAGCGCCATACACCTCTTTCAACTGCTCAGATCCGGCGCAGAGCTGGACCAAGTAGAAACCACCCTCAAAAAGGATGCGGGGCTTGGCGTGAGTTTGCTGCGAATCATCAACGCAGCCAGTACCGGCTTGCCTCAAAAGGTCACGTCATTGCGGCAGGCCGTGATGTTGATCGGCTATGAGCGGCTGGTTCGCTGGTCGGCCCTCGTGCTCACCAACACCAGTGCACATGCCAGCATTCCGGGCACGGCGGCTGTCGTTCGTGGCCGCATGATGGAGCTGCTCGCGCTCCAGCAAAGTGGCGTGGAGAGTGCTGACTCTGCATTTTTGGTAGGCCTGCTGTCGCAGCTGGACACGCTACTGGGTAGGCCGATGCCGGAGCTGGTGACGCAACTGGCTCTGGACGAAAGCGTGGCGGAAACCCTACTCACAGGCGGCGGCGTTTTCGGCGACCTGCTGGCCTTGGTCTGCGCGTGTGAGTCGGACCAGGAGACGGAGTTTAGTCACGCATTTGCGAGACTTCCCTTCACCTTGAAGCAAGTCAACATCGCGCACATGGAAGCGTTGGTGTGGGCAGATAGCCTTGCCATCTGACTGAAGTGACACCGATCGTGGCGGCACTTTGGGGAACGCGGAGTTCAAAAAAGCGTGTTTTTGAATCCTGAAAGTGGTGCGGCTGGCGGGGATCGAACCCACGACCCTTGGCTTCGGAGGCCAATACTCTATCCACTGAGCTACAGCCGCAAGAGTACATGGATTGTAGGTGGTTTCAGAAGGCCGGCCGCTATAATTGCTAGCTGTTTGAAAGCCCCCGATTAATTTGAGGACACCCATGAGCGACAACAGCCAAGCAACTGCGCACGAAGAAGACCACACGGGCCCCGTCAAAACCCCCAAGCAATTGCTGTTGGCGGCGTTTTTCTCGTTTGTCATTCCGATCTTCGTGATCATTGGTTTGGTGAATTACGTGACCTCCGCGAACAAGCCAGCAGCAGGCTCTGTGAATGCAGAGAAGGCAACGGCCGAGCGCATCCAGAAGGTCGGCATGGTAGAGATTCGCGATGCCAACCGCGAGATGAAAACCGGCGAAGAAGTCTACAAAGCCCAGTGCGCGGCTTGCCATGCGGTGGGCGCAGCTGGCGCGCCCAAGTTTGGCGATGCAGGTGCTTGGGGCGCACGCGTCAAGACAGGCTTTGACGCACTTTACAACTCCGCCCTCAAGGGCAAAGGCGCCATGGGTGCCCAAGCCGGTGGAGACTTCTCTGACTACGAAATCGGGCGTGCTGTGGTGTTCATGGCTAACGCGGGCGGCGGCAAGTTCGACGAGCCCAAGAAGCCTGAGCCAGCAGCGAAATAATCTTTCGTCCCATCAAAAAAGCCGACACCAGTCGGCTTTTTTGTTTCTAGCGCCTATATCACTTGCACTTATCGCTATATATTTGATAGCAACACTCAAATCAGGTGTGACTAGCAAGCGGACTGCGCACAAACCTGAAATGCGCCGCTAACCACTCACTGGTGATGTCACTGGGCACCCACACACCCTGCTCTACATGAACGGCGGCCTGGGCCATATCCGCAGTGTGAACCAAGCCAATGCCCAAGGTGGTTTGGAGGTATAGCAAGCCTTGCTCGTCGATAAAGCTTTCGAGCACAGACACGAGGGCTCCCGTGTGGGCACGAACCTGTCCGTCAGGTTGAATGCGCCAGATCCACGGGGTGTGCATCAGCTCGACATACACCCGCTGCGGCCCATTCTGAAAGTACCAGCAACCCGATGCATCGGCGGCGTAGTTTCGTTGGATAAAGTCGATCAATTTTTCATGCTGTAGGCGGCTACCTCGCGCTTCCAAAATAGGGGATGCAAAGTCTCCACTAGCCTGTGCGGCGTCGTCCCGCAGGTACCAATCGCCACGGCCATCCAACCCCAGCCAGCCATAACAGTCAGGCACGTTGGGCCACTTGGCCATGGCTTGTTTCACGATGTCATCCATGGGCGTGCGCTCCGGTAGGCAATGCGGACGCGAGCCAGTTGCCCACTGCCTCTGGCATGGTGCGCACATGGCCCGGCACGTTTCCGTGTGGGAAGCCGACGTGGCCCCCGTGGGCTGGTTGCCACAAGGTCACCCAGTCGCCTACATCAGCCTGCGACGGAAGACTCCACGCGGGCACAAAGGGATCATTGCGGGCATTGACAACCAGTGCGGGTATTCGAATGCGGGACAAGTGCGGCTTGGCGGAACCACGGGCCCAATAATCTTCGGTACTACTGAAGCCGTGGAGAGGCGCGGTAAAGAGATTGTCAAACTCGTAGAGGTCTTTGGCTGCGCGCAAGGCGTCGCCATCAAACAAGCCGGGGAACTGGGCCAACTTTTGCAGCGCCTTCGGGACCATCGTATTTAAAAACATGCGGGTATACACCCACCGATTGAAGCCGCGGCCGATGGCGTAGCCACCCGCGGCTAGGTCGATGGGTGAACATACGGCCGCAACAGCTTGGGCTGTTCGGCCTGCGGTGTCTCCGGCCTCCTCTGCCCAACGCAGCAGCGCGTTGCCGCCCAAGGACACGCCGGCGGCGATGATGGGGCCCTGATGGCATTGGCGGAACTGGTCGAGGATCCAGCCTATTTCTTCATAGTCCCCGGAGTGGTAGGCACGTGGCGCCAGATTCAACTCGCCGCTACAGCCCCGAAAATGGGGCACGGCGTAGGCATAGCCCTGAGCGCGGGCATAGTCGGCGAATGCTTCGGAGTAATGGCTGCGCGAACTCCCCTCGAGCCCGTGAAACAGCACCAGGAGTGGGCGATCTGCGGGCGCTGGTGCCACCAGCCAATCCACATCTACAAAGTCATGGTCGGGGGTACTCCAGCGCTCCCGCCGGTATTCAGGATGCGGACCAAACACGCGCCGCGAGTACAGGGCCGGCCATATGGTCTGGAGATTGCCCCCGGGCAGCCAAGAGGGCGCTACATAATTCATAGCGCTTGGCGCTTTTTTCATGGGCGTGTTGCCGCTATTCAATGGAGAACCTGGGGCGCTTGGGGGTGATGGGCATCATCTTCAGGGCTCCCCGGGCTCGCGTGGTGTACGACCAGCCGCCAACCTTGCGGGGTCTTGTGGTACACATTGGTGGCAACGACGTGTGCGTGGCTTGGGCCTTCAGGCGTGAGGATCTCCACCGTTTCCAACACATGATGAACCGCGCTCGCCAGAGACTCCACCCGGCGGATATGGTCCGGCTTCACATGGATCGCCCCGCCATGGGCGAACATCGCCTCAAATGCGGCACGAATGGCACCCACGCCGATCAGTCGTGCGCCCCCGGGGTGAATGCACGCGATGTCATCTTCGTCAGCCCAGCAGGCCATGAGCTTGTCGATGTCTCCCAGCTGCATCGCTTCATAAAAAGCGGCTTCAATTTCATCAGGCGTTCCGCCCATGGCGGCGTGCATTTTTGCGGGGTTTTTGGGCATATTCACATTCTCGCGTATCTGTCATGGTCCTGATGTCACAGGGGACAGTAGGATGAGCGCTTCAGTTCAGGAGTTTTATCATGGTGTATCAAGACACAGGCCACGCGGGGAAGTTAGTGGCGCGGTTCATTTCGTATGCAGCAGCACTCGGGCTCGCGTCTATTTTGTCAGGCTGTGGGTACAACGAGTTTCAGCGCCTGGATGAGCAGTCCAAGGCTGCGTGGAGCGAAGTGCTCAACCAATACCAGCGGCGCGCTGACCTGGTGCCCAACATCGTGGCCACCGTTAAGGGGGAAGCCGCTTTCGAGCAGGACACCCTTACCAAAGTGGTGGAGGCGCGGGCCAAGGCAACCAGCATGCAAGTGACTCCTGAGACCTTGAATAACCCGGAGGCGTTTTCCAAGTTTCAAAAGGCACAGGGCGAGTTGGGTGGAGCTTTGAGCCGACTGCTGGTGGTGAGCGAGCAGTATCCCAACTTGAAGGCAAACCAAGGCTTCAGTGATCTGCGTGTCCAGCTGGAGGGCACCGAGAATCGCATCACCGTGGCCCGCAATCGCTACATCCAAAGTGTGCAGGACTACAACATTTTGGCGCGTAGCTTTCCCAGCAACCTGACAGCCTCCGCATTGGGTTATCAGCCCAAGCCAACCTTTGCGGTTGCGAATGAAGCAGCGATCACGGCGCCGCCGACCGTGGACTTCGAGAAGAAATAGCATGGCACTGCGGATCCGATGGTTGCGCGGGCTCTTGGCCGTGCTTGTAGGTCTGATGGCGTTGGCCATAGTGCCTTTGTCGCATGCAGCGAATGTGATCGCTATTCCCGCACTCCAGGCCCGCGTCACAGATACCAGCGGCACCTTGCAAACCGAAGAGGTCCGTCAGATTGAAGCGCAACTGGCTGGAATCGAGGCGGATACCGGGAGCCAGCTGGTGGTCTGGCTGCTTCCCAGCAGCGGCGGCGAGGACATTGCGGCGTTGGCGAACAGGGTCGCCAATGAATGGAAAGTCGGTCGAAAGCTAGAAGGCGACGGTGTTTTGGTACTCGTAGCCAAGGATGACCGGCGAATCCGCATTGAAGTGGCCAAGGCCCTGGAAGGCGCTATCCCCGACGTGATGGCCGGGCGTGTGATCCAGCAGCAAATGGCTCCGCGTTTTGCGGCTGGCGACTACTCCGGCGGTCTGCACAACGGCATAGCGGCTTTGGCATCTTTGATCAAAGCTGAGGGCCTCCCTAGCCCGGGCAATCAAACTGAGTCAGGAAGGGATGCCCTTGGCGTCAATTGGATAGAGCTCGGCGTGTTTGTCTTTTTTGCTGCTGCCATCGGGGGCGCAATGGCACGGCAGGCCTTGGGTGCTCGCTGGGGTTCTGCAGTTGTCGGCGTTGCATCAGGTGCTCTGGTGTTCTATGTCACCCATTGGGGGTGGGCTTGTGTACTCGCAGGCGTGGTGGGCTTTGTGCTTTCACTCATGATGAGCCGCGGTAGTGCGAGGTCAGTGGGCCACCATTCATCGGGAGTGACCTTCGGCAATGGCTCGACCTTCGGACACGACTCGGGAGGCACTTCTGGAGGCAACTTCAGATCGGGAGGCGGTGGCAATTTTGGAGGCGGTGGCGCCTCTGGAGGTTGGTAATGGAAAACCGATGGGTTCGATGGATTCGGCACCGCTGGCTTGACGACGCTGCCCTTCGGCTTCCACACGGGATTGTTGAACGTTTGGCCGAAGGAATTAGGCGTTGCGAGCAAGGACACAGCGCGGAGGTTTGCCTGCATATAGAAAGTTCTTTGCCAACTTCCTACCTGTGGCGAAAGCAAGATATCTCGTCGCTTCTCCAGTTGCGTGCGAAGGACCTGTTCGCATCCAAAGGCATTTGGGATACCGACGCCAACAATGGACTGCTCATCTATCTCTGTCTGGCCGAACGCTCCGTAGAACTGGTATTCGACCGCGCTGTACGACAGGCAATCGACGCTGCTCAGTGGGAAACCATGCTGTCACGAATGACCCAGCATGTGCGATCCAGCGATATTGAGGCAGGTATGCTGGAGCTTCTGGATGCGATGTCGATCTTACTGGCAGAGCACTTCCCGCCATCCCCTGGCGCAAATCTGACGAACGAGATCAGCGACATTCCTACGCTTCAGTAGGGATTCGCAGACAATAAAAAAAGCCACCCGAAGGTGGCTTTCCATCAAGCAACAGCGCTTATTTCTTCTTCAAGAACTTGCGTGCTGCCGAAATCTCAGCGGCCATGACCGCGATTTCTGACTGGATACGGGCAATGTCAATTTCGCTCTTGGCATTCTTCAAGGCTTCTTCCGCAGCCGCCTTGGCAGCATTGGATTTTTCCTCATCCAGGTCTTTGCCGCGAATGGCAGTGTCAGACAACACGGTTACGCAGTTAGGCTGCACTTCCAACAGGCCGCCGGCTACGAACACAAACTCTTCGCTGCCATCGGCTTTTTGAATGCGCACCGAGCCGGGCTTGATGCGCGTGATCAGGGGCGTGTGGCGGGGCTTGATGCCCAGCTCGCCAGCCTCACCGGGAAGCGCCACGAAGACGGCTTCACCGGAGAAGATGGACTCTTCTGCACTGACCACATCAACGTGGATGGTGTTCATGACTTAAACCTTCTTGGCTTTTTCGAACGCTTCGTCGATGGTACCGACCATGTAGAACGCTTGTTCTGGCAGGTGGTCGCATTCGCCGGCAACGATCATCTTGAAACCGCGGATGGTTTCAGCCAAAGTCACGTATTTGCCGGGAGAGCCGGTGAACACTTCAGCCACGTGGAAAGGCTGAGACAGGAAACGCTGGATCTTGCGAGCGCGTGCCACAGTCAGCTTGTCTTCAGGGGCCAATTCGTCCATACCCAGAATCGCGATGATGTCACGCAATTCCTTGTAGCGCTGCAGAGTACCCTGCACTGCACGGGCAGTGTTGTAGTGCTCTTCACCCACCACGTTAGGGTCCAACTGGCGGCTGGTGGAGTCCAGCGGATCCACCGCAGGATAGATACCCAAAGAAGCGATATCACGGGACAACACTACGGTGGAGTCCAAGTGAGCGAAGGTGGTCGCTGGAGATGGATCGGTCAAGTCATCGGCAGGCACGTAAACGGCCTGGATGGAAGTGATGGAGCCCACTTTGGTAGAGGTAATACGCTCTTGCAGACGGCCCATTTCTTCAGCCAGTGTAGGCTGATAGCCCACGGCGGAAGGCATACGGCCCAACAAAGCAGACACTTCGGTACCGGCCAAGGTGTAACGGTAGATGTTGTCCACGAAGAACAACACGTCACGGCCTTCGTCACGGAACGATTCAGCAATGGTCAAACCGGTCAACGCCACGCGCAAACGGTTGCCTGGGGGCTCGTTCATCTGGCCGTACACCATCGCCACTTTGGACTTGGTCAGGTCTTCCAGATTCACCACACCGGAATCAGCCATCTCGTGATAGAAGTCGTTACCTTCACGGGTACGCTCACCCACACCGGCAAACACGGACAAGCCGCTGTGTGCCTTGGCGATGTTGTTGATCAGTTCCATCATGTTCACGGTCTTGCCCACACCGGCGCCACCGAACAGACCGACCTTACCACCCTTGGCAAACGGGCAGACCAAGTCGATCACCTTGATGCCGGTTTCCAGCAACTCTTGCGACGGGCTCAGTTCGTCGTAAGTAGGCGCCTTGCGGTGGATAGATGCCGTCAACTCGGAAGCCACAGGACCACGCTCGTCGATAGGCGCACCCAACACGTCCATGATGCGGCCCAGAGTGGCCTGACCCACGGGGACCATGATGGGCTTCTCGGTGTTGAACACCACCATCCCGCGGCGCAGGCCGTCGGATGAACCCAAAGCGATAGTACGGACGATGCCGTCACCCAGCTGCTGCTGAACTTCCAGCGTCAGGGTGGAGCCTTCCATCTTCAGCGCGTCATAAATGCCGGGCATCTTGTCACGTGGGAACTCAACGTCCACCACCGCGCCAATACACTGAACAATTTTTCCCTGGACTTGGGAGTTAGCTTGAGCCATTTTTCGCTCCAAAAATTAAATCTTTAACAAAAACTCGGATGCTTCCGTGCGGTACGGTTTACACCGCCGCGGCACCGGCCACGATTTCCGACAACTCTTTGGTAATGGCGGCTTGGCGGGTCTTGTTGTAGACCAGCTTCAATTCACCAATCACGCTTCCAGCGTTGTCCGTCGCAGCCTTCATGGCCACCATGCGCGCCGATTGCTCGGACGCCATGTTTTCGGCCACGGCCTGGTACACCAGTGCCTCGACGTAACGGGTCAACAGATCGTCAATCACCGCTTGCGCATCGGGTTCGTAGATGTAATCCCAAGCGTGGTGGGAACCACTGGCTTGAGATTCAGCTTCCATCTGCGCTGCAGACAGAGGCAACAACTGCTGAACCACGGGTTCCTGCTTCATGGTGTTGATGAACTTGGTGTAGCACAGGTACACCGCATTCACTTCACCCTTGACATACGCGTCCAGCAAAACCTTGACAGGCCCGATCAGCTTGTCGAGGTGGGGCGTATCGCCCAACTGGGTTGCGTGCGAAACCACTTTGGCGCCCACACGGTTCAAGAAACCCAAGCCCTTGTTACCGATTGCCACTGCTTGCGCCGAAACGCCTGCAGCTTGCAAATCACGCAGCTTGCCGGTTACGGAACGCAGCACGTTGGTGTTCATACCACCGCACAGACCCTTGTCTGTGGTGACAACGATAAACCCGGAGGTCTTTGCGTCGTTGGTCTGCATGAATGCGTGCGTGTATTCCGGATTGGCCTTGCCGAGGTTGGTAGCAATATTGCGAATCTTGTCGCTATACGGACGGGCAGCCCGCATCCGGTCCTGCGCTTTGCGCATTTTGGATGCGGCCACCATTTCCATGGCCTTGGTGATCTTCTTGGTGTTTTCCACCGATTTGATCTTGCCGCGTATTTCCTTACCTGCTGCCATACAAGGCTCCTTGGGTCATCAGGTCGGAATTAGGCGAAAGACTTCTTGAACGCAGCAATTGCGGCGTTCAACTCAGCTTCAGCATCCTTGTCCATGGCCTTGTCTGCTTCCAGCTTGGCCAACAGGGCAGCGTGCTTGTCCTTCAGGAAAGCATGCAAGCCGTGTTCGAACGCCAGCACCTTCTTGACTTCGATGTCGTCCATGAAACCCTTGTTCACGGCAAACAGCGTAGCGCCCATCAAGCTGATGGTCAGGGGGCTGTACTGGGCTTGCTTCAGCAATTCAGTCACGCGGGCACCACGGTCCAACTGCTTACGGGTCGCTTCGTCCAGGTCGGAAGCGAACTGCGCGAACGCAGCCAATTCACGGTACTGGGCCAAGTCGGTACGGATACCACCGGACAGGTTCTTCACCAACTTGGTTTGCGCTGCACCACCGACGCGGGACACGGAGATACCGGCGTTGATAGCGGGGCGGATACCAGCGTTGAACAACGAGGTTTCCAAGAAGATCTGACCGTCCGTGATGGAAATCACGTTGGTAGGAACGAAGGCAGACACGTCACCCGCTTGGGTTTCGATGATTGGCAACGCGGTCAAGGAACCGGTCTTGCCCTTCACGGCGCCCTTGGTGAAAGCTTCCACGTAGTCGGCATTCACGCGAGCAGCGCGTTCCAGCAAACGGCTGTGGAGATAGAACACGTCGCCAGGGTAAGCTTCGCGTCCTGGTGGACGACGCAACAGCAAGGAAACTTGGCGATAGGCCACAGCTTGCTTGGACAAGTCGTCATACACGATCAAAGCGTCTTCGCCACGGTCACGGAAGTACTCGCCCATGGTGCAGCCAGAGTAGGCAGACACGTATTGCATCGCTGCAGATTCAGAGGCGGTTGCAGCCACCACGATGGTGTACTCCATGGCACCGGCTTGTTCCAGAGCGCGCACCACGTTCTTGACAGAAGAAGCCTTCTGACCGATCGCAACGTACACGCAGGTCATGTTCTGACCCTTCTGGTTGATGATCGCGTCAATAGCCACGGCAGTCTTGCCGGTCTGACGGTCACCAATGATCAATTCACGCTGACCACGGCCGACGGGGACCATGGAGTCGATAGACTTCAGGCCGGTCTGCATTGGCTGGCTCACGGATTCGCGGGCGATCACACCAGGTGCCACCTTTTCGATCACGTCAGTCATTTTGGCGTTGATCGGGCCTTTGCCGTCGATAGGCTGACCCAGCGCGTTGACCACGCGGCCACGCAACTCGGGACCCACGGGCACTTCCAAGATACGGCCTGTGCACTTCACAGTGTCGCCTTCGGAGATGTGCTCGTACTCACCCAAGATCACGGAACCCACGGAATCACGTTCCAGGTTCAGTGCCAAGCCGTAGGTGGGCAAGCCATCGCTACCAGCGGGGAATTCCAACATTTCGCCCTGCATCACGTCGGACAGACCGTGAATGCGGCAGATACCGTCGGTCACAGAGACCACGGTACCCTGGTTGCGGATGTCTGCGCTCGCGGACAAACCGTCAATGCGGCTCTTGATCAATTCAGAAATTTCTGCGGGATTGAGTTGCATGACTCTTTCCTTCTTTCTTTGGTTGGGCTGTCAGCGAAAGGCCAGGCCTTACGCTGAAAGAGCCACTTTCATTTGTTCCAGACGGGCCTTGACGGATGTGTCAAGAACTTCGTCACCCACCACCACGCGGATACCGCCGATCAATTCAGCGTCCAACTCAACGGAAAGGTTGAGTTTGCGGCCGAAACGCTTCTCGAGAGAAGCGGCGACTTCCGCCAATGCAGCTGCATCGATCGGGAAGGCGCTGTACACAACGGCATCAGAAAAGCCGCCTTGGGCGTTCTTCAGTGCACGGAACTGGGCTGCGATTTCCGGCAACGCGGCGAGGCGTCCGTTATCGATCACAGTGCGGAGGAAGTTCTTTCCCTGCTCAGGCAGTGCAGCCTTGATAACACCTGCAACCAAGTCAAAGACCTGGTTGTTGGAGCTATTGGGGTTGCCGGCGAATTGCTGGAGTTGGCTGTTTTGCGCAACTTCAGCAAGTTCGTCCAGCCACACAGCTGCAGCGCTCAAGTCCGCTTGCGTAGCCTTGAACAAAGCTTCGGCATAGGGCCTCGCGATGGTGGCAAGTTCAGCCATGTGATTCCCTTACAGCTCAGTCTTCAGGCGCGACAGCAAATCTGCGTGCACACCAGCATTGACTTCCTTGCGCAGGATCTGCTCAGCACCTTTGACGGCGAGAGCGGCGACCTGTTCACGCAAAGCGTCCCGGGCCTTCACGGACTGCTGCTCGGCTTCAGCCTTTGCAGCGGCAATGATGCGGTTGCCTTCTTCCACGGCGCGGGCCTTGGCTTCTTCGACAATCGTCTGGGCACGGCGCTCGGCATCAGCCAAGCGGGTTGCAGTTTCGTTGCGTGATGTAGCCAGTTCGGCTTCCACGCGCTTGTTGGCATTGGCGAGTTCCGCCTTGGCCTTGTCGGCGGCAGCAAGGCCGTCGGCGATTTTCTGTGCCCGCTCGTCCAGCGCTTTTGTGATCGGGGGCCACACGAATTTCATCGTGAACCACACCAGGATCGCAAAAACGATAGCCTGCAGGAACAGGGTAGCGTTGATGTTCACGGTTTGATTCCTTCTCTAACGTGAAGGGCCGTTGATTACTTCAGAACGAAGGGGTTGGCGAATGCGAACAGCAGAGCGATAGCAACACCGATCAGGAACGCAGCGTCAATCAGACCAGCCAAGATGAACATCTTGGTTTGCAGTTCGTTCATCAATTCGGGTTGACGAGCAGAAGATTCGAGGAACTTGCCACCCATCAGTGCGATACCGATAGATGCGCCGATAGCGCCCAGACCAACGATCAAACCGCAAGCCAGTGCCACGAGGCCGAGAATGTTTTCCATGAGAAGCTCCTAAAAGTTAGTGGAAAAGAAAAAGAAAACGAAACAGAGAAAAGTTACATCAATGTGCGTCGTGCGCTTGACCGGTGTAGATCAGCGTCAACATCATAAAGATGAAGGCTTGCAAGGTGATCACGAGGATGTGGAACAGTGTCCACACGGTCCCGGCGACGATGTGACCAATGGCCAAACCAACTCCGGTTGCCGACAGCGCCCAGCCGCCACCCATCAGGGCAATCAACATGAACACCAACTCACCTGCAAACATGTTGCCGAACAACCGCATGCCATGGGACACGGTTTTGGCAAGGTATTCAATCATCTGCATCAGGAAGTTCACGGGGTACAGAGCCCAGTGATCACCAAACGGTGCAGCAATCAATTCGTGCGCCCAGCCACCCAGACCCTTGATCTTGATGTTGTAAACCAAGCAGACAAACAAAACGGAGCAGGACAGGCCCAGTGTCGTAGACAAGTCGGCAGTCGGAACCACACGCATGTAGTCTTTGAAGCCCATGGCGGGGCCTGCGCTGTGCCAGATAGCAGGAATCAAGTCGACTGGCAGCATGTCCATAGCGTTCATCAGGAAAATCCAGACAAACACGGTCAAGGCCAAAGGAGAAATCAGTTTGCGGCTGGTGGCGTTGTGAATCACGCCCTTGGCCTGGTTTTCCACCATTTCGGACAGGATTTCTACCGCCGCCTGGAAACGGCCGGGAACTCCGGATGTCGCCTTGCGCGCTGCATTCCACAGCAAGAAGCAGCCCAGGACACCCAAAACGACCGAGAAAAACACGGAGTCCAAGTTGAACAGGCTGAAGTCCACAATGCTCGTTTGCTTGACGCTTTCGAAGTCAAAGTTTTTCTGCAAATGCTGCAGGTGGTGCTGGATGTACTCACCAGCAGATGGGGCATGGGTTTCAGCGTGTTCAGAAGCCATATGTCACCAAAATTCAAAGGTTTACAGTGGGATGCTGGTGCTTGGATTGCAGCCACGCGGCCACCCAATACACCTTCATCGTCACCACGAAGCCAGCCACAAGGGCCAGCCAACTCAGCGAAGGAACCAGCTTGGGAGCTGCCAGCAGCAAGGCCACTGTCAAAACCACCTTCACCACTTCCCACACCACAAAACTCAAAAAGGCTGCCCCAGAGTCCCTTAGCAAGGCTTGCCTGCGCAATCCGCGGGCCAACACCATCGCAGGAACAATTACTGCCAATGCTCCGTATGCAGCGGAAACTCCCGCCACACGCCCAAAGCTCCAACCCGCGACCACCGCCACTATCAAAGCGACTGCGACCTGCATACCGATGACCCGCCAAGGAGATACCGGTGGATTGTGTTGGCGCCACTGCCGGGCTTCTTCAGCCGTAAGGGGCTTGAACTCTTCATCCGCCGCCCCATCTGGGTAGTCAGAATCTACGGCCCCGTTGCCTGTGTGCGTGTTTGTCATTGTCAAAATCGCGCTCAGACCGCTGCCCAGTTCAATGCACAGCCTCCGATTATACGTAGAAACCCGCTTAAAAGACCACAGAGCCTCAAAAAGGCGGCTGCGACATCACGCACAGCGCCCCGACATTCGTCTGCCGGATGCCCAGACCACCGAAAGCGATAATCCCGCTCATCCGACACCGCAGCAGCCCATCGGCAAGCCCTTGGAGCTGCAGACAACCCCAGAAAGGCGCGAGCATGGCCCCACAGACGCCCCCCAGCGACAACACCACCAACCCACGCGCAGAGTCCTTGATCGAGTACCCGTCGCAATTCCCCATCAAAGTCATGGGCCACAAGGTCGATGGCTTGGTGCACGCCATCAGCATGATTGCGCAACAATTCGACCCCGCGTTTGACGCCAAGACCATTGAGCTCCGCGAAAGCAAGGGCGGCAACTACCTTGGCGTCACCATCACGGTGACAGCCACCAGTCGCGAGCAGCTTGATGAGTTGTACCGCACGTTGTCGACACACCCGATGGTGAAAGTGGTGCTGTAAACCCGTGGCGATAGACCTGTTTCAGCACGGCCGGTTGGACTATGTGCCGACCTATGAGGCCATGCAGCGCTTTACCAACGAAAGAGACGTAGGACCCGCGTCGGAAGTGCGCGACCAGCTATGGATTTGTGAGCACCCTCCCGTTTTCACACAGGGCCTTGCAGGCAAGCCGGAGCACATCTTTATGCCCGGCGACATTCCGGTGGTGCAAACCAACCGGGGCGGACAGGTGACCTATCACGGCCCGGGGCAGGTGATGGCTTACCCGATGATCGACCTCAAACGGGCGGGCTATTTCGTCAAGGAATATGTCTATCGCATCGAAGAGGCGGTGATCAAAACCTTGTTCCATTTTGGCGTGACCGGCCACCGCGTGGCGGGCGCGCCCGGCATATACGTCCGGCTGAGTGACCCTTGCGGCCACACCCCCTTGGAGCAGCGCCCCCGCCTAGGAGCGACCCACCATCAGGACCCGGACTTCACAGGGCTGGGCAAGATTTCGGCGCTGGGTATCAAGGTCAGCCGCAACTGCACGTACCACGGGGTCGCGTTGAATGTGGCCATGGACCTGGAGCCCTTCTCGCGCATCAACCCTTGCGGCTACACGCAGCTGCAAACGATAGACCTTTCTACAATCGGGGTTCAAGTCAGCTGGCAAGATGCCGCTGACGTACTGGGCCAAAAACTCGCCACTTATCTTGCACCTTAAGGTGCGCCCGGGGCCACGGCCCCGCAGCAGAGACGCCACACCATGAGCCAAAGCGACACCCCCCTCGACACGAAGCGCGAACACAGCACCGCGAACCCAACGGTGCGCGAGGCCCAATCGACCGCCGATTACAACCCCTTGGCCAAGCAAAAAGCCCAGGCCAAGTTGGCGCGCATCCCGGTCAAGGTACAACAAGGCGAAGTGCTCAAAAAACCGGACTGGATCCGCGTCAAAGCCGGCAGCCCGACGACCCGCTTCTACGAAATCAAGGAAACACTGCGCGCCAACAAGCTGGTCACCGTGTGCGAAGAAGCCAGCTGCCCCAACATCGGCGAATGCTTCGGCAAAGGCACCGCCACTTTCATGATCATGGGCGACAAGTGCACCCGCCGCTGCCCCTTCTGCGACGTGGGTCACGGCCGCCCCGACCCGCTGGATGTGAACGAGCCCGACAACCTGGCCAAGACGATTGCCCAGCTCAAGCTCAACTACGTGGTGATTACCAGCGTGGACCGCGACGACCTGCGCGACGGCGGTGCCGGCCACTTTGTGGAGTGCATTCGCAAAACGCGCGAACTGTCACCCAAGACGCAGATTGAGGTGCTGGTACCCGACTTCCGTGGCCGCGATGACCGCGCGCTCGAAATTTTGAAGGCCGCGCCGCCCGATGTGATGAACCACAACCTGGAAACCATCCCCCGCCTTTACAAGGAAGCGCGCCCCGGCTCGGACTACCAGTTTTCGCTGAACCTGCTCAAGAAGTTCAAGGCGCTTTTCCCTGATGTGCCGACCAAGAGCGGCCTGATGGTCGGCCTGGGCGAGACCGACGAAGAAATCCTCGAAGTGATGCGCGACATGCGCGCCCACAACATCGAGATGCTGACCATCGGCCAGTACCTCGCGCCCTCCACCAGCCACCTGCCGGTGCGCCGCTATGTGCACCCCGACACCTTCAAGATGTTCGAAGAAGAGGCCTACAAAATGGGCTTCAAACACGCGGCTGTCGGTGCCATGGTGCGCTCCAGTTACCACGCAGATGTGCAAGCCGGTCACGCGATGGGCGCATCCGCCGCCTAAAAGCCAAATTGCTATAAATTTGGTAGCTGCTGGCGCATATTTCATGTGGGCTAGCAGCTATTTTTACTTCAAGGCTTGGCGTATCCACGCTCGACCCACGCTACCGCGCTGGCGCGGCTGAGCTTGAAAGCCGGTGACACCTTGACCTGCGCAATCACGTCATCGCCCTCATCCCTCGCCGTCAGGGTGGCGGTGGGATTTTCTTCGTCGGGCTCAATGTCCAGGTAGACCGTCACGCGGCTCTCGCCTGCCGCCACTTCCATGCTTTGGTGCAGGCTGGCGTGCAACTGCTGTTCGCTGCGGCGCACAAATTCACGCGCCGTTTTCACCAGCGTCAAAAAGGCACTCTGGTCCAAGGGCTTGGGGTTCTTTTTATCGCGCCCCATGGTCCAGGGACCGATCAGCGCAGGCTCTGAGGCGCCATCGGCCGTCATTGCGACGGCCCAGCCATCGTCATCTTCGTTCTTCACCACGCGGGCAGTCCAGCCATCGCTGATCCACAGGCGCGGCTCTTGGGTCTTCATGTCGGATTCGTTCAAGTTCATGGCGTGGAGTATGCAGTGATACGGGCTTGCACTGAGCGCAAAACACCCACGATGGTGCACTGCCGCAATGCTCCATTTTGGACACGTGCACGACAAAAGTGCGATGT
Source organism: Comamonadaceae bacterium OS-4 (assembly GCA_027924025.1). GTDB lineage: Bacteria > Pseudomonadota > Gammaproteobacteria > Burkholderiales > Burkholderiaceae_C > Allorhodoferax. The sequence goes on along the minus strand of AP026970.1, from coordinate 358,107 downwards.
CGGATTTGGACAAATAGCCGTCTTTCAAGCGCAAGGTTTTATTGATCTAAAACAAAACAATAGCGCCACGACAGTTTCTTTGGACCACCGAAAACTTCATGCGCGGCCAACACTACTCCCTCTGGAGCCTGCTCAAACATGGCTTCAAAAATCACACCACCTGGGAACCCGCTTGGGAACGGGTGGCATTGAAACCCTCTTATGACGTGGTCATCGTCGGCGGTGGCGGGCATGGCTTGGCCACGGCCTACTACCTTGCTAAGAACCACCCGGAAGTTGGCAAGATTGCGGTGCTGGAAAAGGGCTACCTCGGTGGCGGCAACACGGCCCGCAACACCACCATCGTGCGCTCCAACTACCTGTGGGACGATGCGGCCGCCCTGTATGAGCACTCGCTCAAGCTTTGGGAAGGCCTCACCGACGACCTGAACTTCAACGTCATGTTCAGCCAGCGCGGCGTGTTCAATTTAGGCCACACCTTGCAGGACATGCGCGACATCGAACGCCGGGTCAACGCCAACGCACTGCAAGGCATTGACGCCCACGTGCTCAACGCTAAAGAAGTACAGGAAAAAATTCCCCAGCTCGACTGCAGCGCCAGCCGCCGCTACCCCGTGCTGGGTGCGAGCTGGCAGCCGCGTGCCGGCGTGGCCCACCACGATGCGGTGGCCCGCGGTTTCGCCCGCGGTGCCAGCCGCCTGGGCGTGGACCTGATTGAAGGCTGCGAAGTCACCGGCATGGACATCGAAGGCGGTCGCATTCGCGGGCTGCAAACCACCCTCGGCTATGTGAAAGCTGGCCGTGTGGGCTGCGTGGCCGCCGGCCACTCCTCGGTGCTGGCCGGCCTGGCCGGGCTGCGCATGCCGCTGGAAAGCCACCCGCTACAAGCTTTTGTATCAGAGTCCATGCAACGCGTGATTGACACCGTGATCATGTCTAACGCCGTCCACGGCTACCTCAGCCAGTCCGACAAGGGCGAGCTGGTGATCGGAGCCGGCATCGACAGCTACCTGGGCTACGGCCAGCGCGGCAGCCCGCATGTGATTGAGCACACCGCGGCCGCCATCATCGAAATGTTCCCGCAGTTCTCCCGCGTGCGCATGAACCGCCAGTGGGGAGGCATTGTGGATGTCACACCGGACGCCTGCCCCATCATTTCCAAAACTGCCGTGAAAGACCTGTTCTTCAACTGCGGCTGGGGTACCGGCGGCTTCAAGGCGACCCCCGGCTCGGGCCATGTGTTTGCCGACATGCTGGCTGCCGGTGAGCCCAATGCGCTTTCCAAGGCCTTCTCGGTCGACCGCTTCCACACCGGCCAACTCATTGATGAACACGGCGCTGCCGGCGTTGCCCACTAATCCTCAGGACCACCATGTTTCTAATGCATTGCCCCCACTGCGGCGAATTGCGGGACGAAGAAGAGTTCAGCTACGCCGGTGAAGCCTATATCCCCCGCCCTGCCCAGCCCGAAGCCGTAGACGACGCCACCTGGGGCGACTACGTGTTCTTCCGCAAAAACCCCAAAGGCTGGTTCTGGGAACAGTGGCAGCACACCGCCGGTTGCCGCAAGGTATTGGCCGTCAAGCGCAACACCGCAACTTACGAAATTGCAGGCACCTGGACGCTGGCGGACGCCAAGCCCCTGTACCTCGCCGACACACAGCAAGAGGTGAAAGCATGAGCGGCACCCGCGTTTCTCTGCCCGGTACCCGCGTGGATACCGCGCGCACCATCCGCTTCCAGTTCAATGGCCGCGAATACACGGGCCACCCTGGCGACACTTTGGCATCCGCCCTGCTCGCCAACGGTGTGCGCCGCATGGCGCGCAGCTTCAAATACGGTCGTCCCCGCGGCATCATCGGTGCCGGCGCGGAAGAGCCCAACGCGCTGGTGCAACTCGGCACCGGCGCACTCACGGTGCCCAACATCAAGGCTACCCAAGCCGAGTTGTATGACGGCTTGGTTGCCAACCCCACCTCGGGCTGGCCTTCGCTGAACTTTGACCTCAAGTCTGTACTGGGTCAGGGCTCGCGCTTCATGCCTGCAGGCTTTTACAGCAAGACCTTCAAATGGCCGCGCAAGCTCTGGCCGGTTTATGAAACGGTAATCCGCAAGTTCGCAGGCTTCGGCAGTGCCCCGACCGAGGCTGATCCGGAAACCTATGATCACTTGCACCACCACGTCGATGTGCTGGTGGTGGGCGGCGGCGCCTGCGGCCTGCTCGCCGCGCTACAAGCCGGCCAAGCCGGACTCAAGACGCTGCTACTGGACGAGCAAAACGAGCTCGGCGGCTGGCTTTTGTCGGATGCGCAAGCCCAGGTCGACGGTCGTAGCAGCGAAGCGTACATCCGCTCAGTACACGCAGCTTTGCAAGACATGCTCCATGTCACTGTACTCACCCGCACTACAGCGTTCGGCATGTATGAGCAAAACCTGGTACAGGCGGTGGAACTGGTGCAAGACCACCTCAGCCCCGCCCACCGCAATGCCGACATGCCGCGCCACCGCATGCACAAAATCCGCGCGCACCATGTAGTTCTGGCCACCGGTGCGATTGAGCGCCCTTTGGTATTCGGCAACAACGACCTGCCCGGCGTGATGACAGTGTCGGCCGGTCAAACCTTCCTGCAACGCTATGGCGTGCTCGTCGGTAAGTCCATCGTGCTGTGCGGGACCAGTGACCTTGTGCATGACGCCGCTGAATTACTGGCTACAGCCGGTGCCAAGGTCACGGTAGCCGACGTGCGCCATGGCGCCAAAGCCCGCAGCACCCGCTACACCGTCGTGGCCGGCTACGGCATTGCCGAAGCCCATGGCAACGGCGAGGTCAGCAGTGTGCGTCTGGTGCCCTTGCACAACGAACGTGATGAAGCCGTGGGCCAAGGCACCACGCTGGCCTGCGACGCCGTGCTCAGCTCCGGCGGTCTCTCGCCCACCGTGCACTTGTTCTGCCACGATGGTGGACGCCCCGTGTGGGACGAAGCCGCTGCCGCCTTCGTGGTGCCACGCACCGGCCGCAAAGGCGTGGCTTGCGTAGGCGCTGTAACTGGTACCTTTGAGCTGGCCGACGCATTGGCCCAAACCACTGAAGCCATGCAAGCCGTATTGGCCACGCTGGGCAAACCTGACAGATTGACCGCGCCCGCCTGCCCTACCCCTTTGCGCATGGCAGCGCGCCCCATGTTCCGCCTGCCGGACGGCAAGCCCGAAGGTGCCGGCGCCAAAGCTTTTGTGGACTACCAGAACGACGTGAGCGCCGCCGACATCGAGCTGGCCGTGCGCGAGAACTACCACAATATCGAGCACGTGAAACGCTACACCGCGTTGGGCTTCGGTACCGACCAAGGCAAGTTGTCCAACGTGAACGGTTTTGTGATCACCGCCCGCGCCCTCAAACGCCCGGTCTCACAAGTGGGCACCACCACCTACCGCCCGGCCTACACCCCGGTGAGCTTGGGCGCCCTGGCTGGCACCATGCGCGAGGAGTGCTTTGACCCCAGCCGCTACACCGCCATCCACGCCTCCCATGTCGCCCGCAAGGCCGCGCTGGAACCCGTGGGCCAGTGGATGCGCCCTTGGTATTTCCCCAAGCCGGGCGAAGACCTGCACGCCGCCGTCAACCGCGAATGCCTGGCTGCACGCAATGGTGTGGCGGTGATGGATGCGTCCACCCTGGGCAAGATCCAGATCGACGGCCCCGATGCCCGCGAATTCCTGAACCGCATCTACTCCAACGCCTGGACCCAACTGGCAGTCGGCAAGTGCCGCTACGGCCTGATGCTGGACGAGAACGGCATGGTCATGGATGACGGCGTGACCGCCTGCATCGAGTCCGACCAGTTCTACATGACCACCACCACCGGCGGAGCCGCCCGCGTGCTGAACTGGCTGGAGCGCTGGCACCAGACCGAGTGGCCCGAACTCAAGGTGTGGATGACCTCCGTCACCGACCACTGGTCCACCGTGGCCCTGGTCGGCCCCAAGGCACGCGCCGTGCTGGCCAAGCTGTGCACTGACATCGACCTGTCCGCCGACAACTTCAAGTTCATGGACTGGCGCGCTGGCACCGTGGCAGGCCTGCCGGCCCGGGTGTTCCGCGTGAGCTTTTCGGGGGAGCTGTCGTATGAGTTGAACGTCGAATCCGGCTACGGCCAGTACCTCTGGGAAGCCGTGATGGCCGCCGGCGCCGAGTTCGACATCACACCCTATGGCACCGAGACCATGCACGTGCTGCGCGCCGAGAAGGGTTTCATCATCGTCGGCCAGGACACCGATGGCTCCATGAGCCCGCTGGACCTGGACATGGCTTGGGCTGTGGGCATGAAAAAGCCCTTCAGCTTTCTGGGCAAGCGCTCGCTCAGCCGCAGCGACACCGCCCGCACCGGCCGCAAGCAGCTGGTGGGCCTGCTGCCCGAAGACCCGGCCACCGTGCTGCTCGAAGGCGCCCAGATCATGGAAAGCGCCACGGCGCAACCCGACGGCAATAACCAGATGCTGGGCCACGTGACCTCCAGCTACTACAGCGCATTCCTGGGCCGCTCCATCGCCATGGCGGTGGTCGCTGGGGGCCTAGAGCGCAAAGACCAGACCCTGCATGTGCACGCCCACGGCAAGGTCACACCAGTCAAGGTGTCGGGCAGTGTGTTTGTGGATGTGAAAGGTGATCGTCAAAATGTCTAAGTCCGCCCTGCAATCTCCGCTGCACGCCTTCGCGCTGGAGGCCAAGGCCACCACACCGACAGCCCTGAACCGGGTGGTTTTCAGCGAACTGCCCCACCTCGGCTATGTGGTGCTGCGTGGCAAGGCAGACGACAGCGCCTTCCAAGACGCAGTTACCTCCGTGCTAGGTCAGCCAGTGCCGACCCAGCCCCGCCAGGTATTGCAAACCTCCGCAGGTGCGGTGCTCTGGCTCTCGCCCGATGAATGGTTGCTAGTCTGCCCCCGCAGCCGTCGCGATGGCTTGATGGGCGCACTGACCACGGCGCTGAAGGGCGTGTTCGCCCAAGTGGTGGACAACAGCGGCGGTTTCACCACCCTGCGCCTGGCAGGCCCTGACCACCAGATGCTGCTGCGCCAGCTCGGCCCCTACGACTTCGAGAGCCAGGCTGTCGGCACCGTGGCCAGCACCGTCATGTCCAAGACATCGGTGAGCGTGGTGCGCACCGATGCCGCCGGTGTGCTGCTGGTGTTCCGCCGCAGCTTTGCGGACTACCTCTGGCGCCTCATCGAACGCACCGCCAAGCCCTACCACCCTTGCATCTCTGCACCGGCGGCCGTGGCCGACCCGGTCTTCAGCCCCCTGCTTTCTGCCTAAACCCGGAATCCATTTCATGAACTCTTTTTTTTCCACCGGCGTGGCACAGGCCGACCCGGCAGTCTCCATCGCCATGGGTCACGAACTGCAGCGCCAGCGCGACCAGATCGAATTGATTGCCTCCGAGAACATCGTGTCGCAAGCCGTGCTCGATGCCCAGGGCTCGGTGCTCACCAACAAGTACGCCGAGGGCTACCCCGGCAAGCGCTACTACGGCGGCTGCGAGCATGTGGACGTCGTCGAAGCCCTGGCGATTGAGCGCCTGTGCAAGCTCTTCAGCGCGGAGTTCGCCAACGTGCAGCCCCACTCCGGCGCGCAGGCCAACACCGCCGTCATGTTGGCGTTGGTGCAACCCGGCGATACGGTGCTGGGTATGTCCCTCTCGGCCGGCGGCCACCTGACCCACGGCGCCAAGCCGGCCTTGTCGGGCAAATGGTTCAAGGCGGTGCAATACGGCGTGCGCCGTGAGGACTCGCTGATCGACTACGACGAAGTCGAAGCTCTTGCGGTGGAGCACAAGCCAAAGCTCATCATTGCCGGCTTCTCTGCCTACCCCCGCACCATCGACTGGGCACGCTTCCGGGCCATTGCCGACAAAGTGGGCGCCTTGTTCATGGTGGACATGGCCCATGTGGCCGGCCTGGTCGCCACCGGCGTCTACCCCAGCCCCGTGCCGCATGCCCACGTCACCACGTCCACCACCCACAAAACGCTGCGCGGCCCGCGCGGTGGCGTGATCCTGACCAACGACGCCGAGATCGCCAAGAAGGTCAACTCTGCCGTCTTCCCCGGCACGCAAGGTGGTCCTTTGATGCATGTGATTGCCGCCAAGGCCGTGGCCTTCGGCGAAGCGCTGCAGCCGTCCTTCAAGGCCTACACCGAACAGGTGGTCGCCAACGCCAAAGCCTTGGGCGCCGTGCTGAAAGAGGGAGGCTTGGATCTGGTCACCGGCGGCACCGACAACCACCTGCTTCTGGTGGACCTGCGCCCCCTGGGCCTCAAGGGTAATCAGACCGAAGTGGCGCTGGAGCGTGCCGGCATCACCTGCAACAAGAACGGCATTCCGTTCGACGACGAAAAGCCCACCATCACCTCGGGCATTCGCGTCGGCACCGCTGCCGGCACAACACGCGGCTTCGGCGTGGCCGAGTTTGAAGAGGTCGGCCGCCTGATGCTGGAAGTCTTCCACGCCCTGAAGGCCAACCCGGCAGGTGACACGGCTGTCGAAGCAGCGGTGCTTGCCAAGGTCAAGGCCCTCACTGCCCGCTTCCCCCTCTACGCCTGAACTCCCTTTTGAAAGCCCCCGCCATGAGCACACTTCACCAGGACTCCATCGTCATCGATGGCCTCATCATCGCCAAGCTGGAACGCAGCGTTTTTGAGGACATGCACAAGGGCGGTCTGGCTGCCGCCAACTGCACCGTCTCGGTGTGGGACGACTTCCCCAAAACAGTGGACAACATCGCCGAGCTCAAGCAACTGATCCGCGACAACAGCGACCTAGTGACCCTGGCCCGCAACACCGCCGACATCACACGTGCGAAAGCGGAAGGCAAGACCGGCATCATCCTCGGCTTCCAAAACGCCCACGCGTTTGAAGACAACCTCGGCTACATCGAAGCCTTCCACGACATGGGCGTGCGCGTGGTCCAGCTTTGCTACAACACGCAAAACCTGGTGGGCACCGGCTGCTACGAGCGCGACGGCGGTCTATCCGGTTTTGGTCGCGAGGTCATAGCCGAGATGAACCGCGTGGGCATCATGGTCGACCTGTCGCACGTGGGCAGCAAGACGTCGGAAGAAGCCATTCTGGCGTCAGCCAAGCCCGTGGCTTACACCCACTGCCTGCCACTGGGCCTGAAAGACCACCCCCGCAACAAGAGCGACGAGGAGCTGAAGTTCATCGCCGACCATGGCGGCTTCATTGGCGTGACCATGTTCTCGCCCTTCCTCAAGCGCGGCAACGAGTCCACCGTGCACGACTACGTCGAGGCCATCGACTACGTCATCAACCTGGTGGGCGAGGACTGCGTGGGCCTGGGCTCGGACTTCACCCAGGGCCACGGCCATGAGTTCTTCGACATGCTCACCCACGACAAAGGCCGTTGGCGCCGCCTGACGAATTTCGGCGAGGTGATCAACCCCGAAGGTATACGCACCATTGGCGACTTCCCCAACCTCACTACCACGATGCTCCAGTCCGGCTGGTCCGAGGCCCGCATCACCAAGGTGCTGGGCGCTAACTGGATGAAGTTCTTCGGCCAGGTCTGGGGCGAGTAAGCCCGCCACCCTTAGCCACACCCCAATCCCCGTTCCCCTAGTTTTTCCACATCCACCCTTCAGGAGTTAGCTGCCATGACCGTTTCGTTCTCTCCCCGCAAACGCCGCGATTTTCTTGCCCAGACTCTGGGCGTATCCGCCTTGGCTCTTTCTGGCGGTGCCGCACTCGCACAAGCCAAGCCCACCCTGAAAATCGGCTTTGTCGACGGCTGGTCCGACAGCGTGGCCACCACCAACCTGGCCGCCGCCATCATGCGCAGCAAGCTCAATCTGAATGTGGAGCTGGTGCCATTGGCAGCCGGCATCATGTGGCAAGGCGTGGCACGCGGCGACATTGACATGACGCTCTCCGCCTGGCTGCCGGTCACGCACGAAGCCTACCTGACCAGCTTCAAAGACAAGGTCCAAATCGTCGGCGCCAACTACCCCGGCGCCAAGATCGGACTGATCGTCCCCGACTACGTCAAAGCCACGAGCCTGGCAGACCTTAACAACTTCCGCGCTGACTTTGACAACCGCATCGTCGGTATTGACGCCGGTGCCGGCGTGATGAAGAAGACCGAAGAAGCCATCAAGGCCTACGGATTGGAAATGCGCCTGCAACCCAGCTCCGGCCCCGCCATGACGGCCGAACTGGACCGCGCCTACCGCGCCAAGAAGTCCATCGCTGTCACCGGCTGGATTCCCCACTGGATGTTTGCCAAATACAAGCTGCGCTTCCTGGCGGACCCCAAGACCATCTACGGCGCCGAAGAGCATGTGGACAGCGTCATCAACCCCGGCCTGAACACCAAGGCACCTGCCGTGGTTGCCTTCTTGAAAAAGTTCTCCTGGAAGCCTGAAGAAATTGGCGCTGTGATGTTAGCCGTCGAAGGGGGCGCCAAGCCCGCAGAAGCGGCCGAGAAATGGATGAACGACAACGCAGCCCGCGTCGCGGGCTGGCTGTAAACGACACGCGATTGAGGTAACCCATGCACCCCCAACTCCCTATTGAAGTCAACGAAGACACCGGCGTCTGGACCACGGACGGCTTGCCGATGATTTATGTGCCCCGGCACTTTTTCGTCAACAACCACGTGGAAACCGAGGCCGTGGTGGGTCGGGAGGTGTATGCACCCGCACTCTACAAAGCGGGCTACCGCTCGGCCTACTTCTGGTGCCAGAAAGAGGCCGCCACCCATGGCCTCACCGGCATGGCGGTATACGAGCACTACCTCAAACGCCTGTCCCAGCGCGGCTGGGGCCTGTTCTCCTTCACCTCGGCAGATGCCACCACCGGTCACGCCACCGTGAAGCTGGAGCACTCGGTGTTCGTACTGGCCCAAGGCATTGCCGGTGTGCCGGTGGACCACAGCAAGGTCTGCTACCTGTTTGCCGGCTGGTTCTCCGGCGCCATGGACTGGGTGCTGGAGACCAGCGGCTCCGCCATCCGCACCACCAGCGAAGAAACCCAGTGCGCCGCCGAAGGCCATGCGCACTGCGTATTCACCGTGCGCCCCCTGTAACCCGTAGTCAACCCCTTACCCAGGCACCCCGCCATGCGCTACCCGCACTTGTTTGAGCCCATCCGTCTGAACCAGGTTCTGGTGCGAAATCGCATCGTCAGTACCGCCCACGCCGAGGTCTATGCCGAAGGCGGCCACGCGTCGGAACGCTATATCCGTTACTACGAAGAAAAAGCCAAAGGCGGCGTAGGCCTGGCCATCTGCGGCGGCTCCAGCCCCGTGTCCCGCGACAGCCCTTGGTCTTGGTGGAGTTCCATCAACCTGGCCAACGGCACGGTGATCGAGTCTCTGGCCAAGCTGGCCGAGACCATGCACAAGCACGGCGCCAAGATCATGATCCAAGCCACTCACATGGGTCGGCGCAACGCATGGCACGGCTTCGACTGGCCGCACCTGGTCAGCCCCTCGGGCATCCGCGAGCCGGTGCACCGCGGCAACGCCAAGACCATCGAAATCGAAGAAATCCGCCGCATCGTGGCCGACTACGGCCGCGCAGCCAAGCGCGTGAAAGACGCGGGTCTGGACGGCATTGAAATCTCGGCCGCCCACCAGCAACTGATCGACCAGTTCTGGAGCCCGCGCGTCAACCACCGCACCGACGAATACGGCGGCAGCCTGGAAAACCGCATGCGTTTTGGTATGGAAGTGCTGCAATCCATCCGAGAACAGGTGGGTGCCGACTTCTGCGTGGGCATGCGCATGTGTGGCGACGAGTTCCATGAAGACGGCATCAGCCACGACATGGCCAAGGACATTGCGCAGGGCATGAGCGAGTCCGGCCTGATCGACTTCCTGAGTGTGGTCGGGTCCGGCGCCGACACGCACAACACCCTGGCCAACTGCATGCCGCCCATGGCGTTGCCACCTGAGCCCTTTGTACACCTGGCAGCCGGCATCAAGTCAGTGTCCAAGGTGCCGGTCATGCACGCGCAAAGCATCCGCGATGCGGGACAGGCCGAACGCATTCTGGCCACCGGCATGGTGGACATGGTGGGCATGACCCGCGCCCAGATCGCAGACCCGCACATGGTCATCAAGATCCGCGATGGCAAAGAAGACCAGATCAAACAATGCGTGGGCGCTAACTACTGCATTGACCGCCAGTACAACGGCCTCGACGTGCTGTGCGTGCAAAACGCCGCCACCAGCCGTGAGCAGACCATGCCCCACGTGATTGCCAAGTCCACCGGCCCCCGCCGCAAAGTGGTAGTGGTGGGCGCTGGCCCCGCCGGGCTGGAAGCTTCCCGCGTGGCCCGGGAGCGCGGCCACGACGTGGTGCTGTTCGAGAAAAACACCCTGGTCGGCGGGCAGGTGAACCTGGCGGCCAAACCGCCCAAGCGCGAGCAGATGGCCGGCATCATCCGCTGGTTCGATATGGAAACGGTGCGCTTGGGGGTGGACCGCCGTCTGGGCGTAGCCGCCACCGCCGAGATGATCCAGGCCGAGAACCCCGACATCGTGGTGCTGGCCACCGGCGGCACACCCAACATGGGCCAGACGCCTGCGTGGGGCGCTGCCGAGGGCCTGTGCGTGAGCGGCTGGGACATTCTCAGCGGCGCAGTGCAGCCCGCAGAAAACGTGCTGGTCTACGACAGCATCAGCACCCATGCCGGCACCGGAGTAGCCGACTTCATGGCCGCGCGTGGCAAGCAGGTGGAAATCGTCACCCCCGACGTCAAGGTGGCCGACGACACCGGCGGCACCACCTTCCCGATCTTCTACCGCCAGCTGTATGCCAACGGTGTGATCCAGACCCCCAACCACTGGCTGGAGAAGGTCTACCGCGAAGGCGACAAGCTGATCGCCGTCCTGAAAAACGAATACACCGAAGCACTGGAAGAGCGTGCCGTGGACCAGGTGGTGATCGAAAACGGCATTCTGCCCGTTGACGCCTTGTACTGGCAGCTCAAACCCATGTCGCTGAACAAAGGACAGACCGATCTGGACGCGCTGTTTGACGCGCTGCCCCAACCCGCCCTGAGCCAGCCCACCGGCAACGGCCAATTCCTGCTCTACCGCGTGGGCGACTGCATCTCGATGCACAACATCCACGCCGCCATTTACGACGCCCTGCGTCTGTGCAAGGACTTTTAAGATGCTGCCCCAGCTCGTCAGCACTGTTTTCTGGCTCGCCGTCCTGGCCCTGTGCTGGGGCATGACACGACGTGCACTTTTATGGAAAAACGGCCGTCAACCCATAGTGGAATTTCGCGGATTGCTATCAATTCCGAAGCGCTATTTTGTGGACCTGCACGACGTGGTGGCCCGTGAACCTTTTGTGGCGCGTGCCCACGTGGGGGTTGCAGGCGGTGCACTGCTAGCGCTGGCGCTGGTCGCGCTGAACTACGGCCTGGGCCTGTACTTGCCCGTGCTGGATGGTGCCCTGCTCTTCGCCGGCTTGCTGATGACCGCCGGTGCCAGCGCCATGGCCTGGCGCCGGCGCAATGCACCCTCACGCCTGTCCCGTGGCCCGTGGAGCCGCCTGCCTTTCAGCCTCCTACTGTTTGCGGTAGCGGTGAGCATGGCATCTGCCGTAGCTCTTACCGGCACAGCGCTTGCCCCTTGGCTCGCCTGCCTCATCAGCCTGGCGTTTGCTGCCGGTGCCGCTGAGTTGGCCTTGGGTATCGGCATGGGCGGCCCCATGAAACACGCGGTCGCCGGCCTGCTGCACCTGGGCCTGCACCCCCGGCCCGAGCGCTTTGGCACACCCGCAGAAAAGCGCTTTGCCACCGCGCTGCGTCCGCTCGCTCTCACCGCAGACGACATGGGTGTTGGCAAACCTGCTGACTTTGCCTGGAACAAGCTGCTGTCCTTCGATGCCTGTGTGCAGTGCGGCAAATGCGAAGCTGCCTGCCCCGCCTTCGCCGCCGGCCAGCCCCTGAACCCCAAAAAGCTGATTCAGGATCTGGTGGTGGGTATGAGCGGTACGTCTGATACCGCCTACGCCGGCAGCCCCTACCCCGGCCGCCCCGTCGGTGAGCACCGTGGTGCACCACACCTGCCCATCGTGGACGGTCTCATCAGCAGCGACACCCTGTGGTCCTGCACCACCTGCCGCGCCTGTGTGCAGGAATGCCCCATGCTAATCGAGCATGTGGACAGCATTGTGGACATGCGCCGCCACCTCACCCTGGTGGGCGGCGTGGTGCCCAACAAGGGCAGCGAGGCGCTGGACAACCTGCGCGACACCGACACCGTGGGCGGCTTTCCCCTCGCAGCCCGCCACCACTGGGCGGCGGACCTGAATGTGCCCGTGCTGGCCACGGGCGAATCCACCGACTGGCTGGTTTTGGTCGGTGAAGGCGGTTTTGACATGCGCTACCAACGCACCCTGCGCGCCCTCATCAAGACGCTGCAAAAAGCACAACTCAAGATCGCCATGCTGGGCGACGCCGAGACCGATGGCGGCGACCTCGCCCGCCGCCTGGGCGACGAGGCAGGGTTCCAGCGGCTGGCCAAGCAGTTGATGGCCACGCTGCAGGCGCGCAGCTTCAAGGGCATCGTCACCGCGGACCCCCACCTGTTCCACCTGCTCAAAAACGAATACCCCGCACTGGGCGGCCACTTCCATGTGTTGCACCACACCCAGTTGCTGGCCGAGTTGATGGAGCAAGGCAGCCTGAAAGCCACCCGCAGTGCCGGTGTCGACAGCCTGACCTACCACGACCCTTGCTACCTGGGCCGCTACAGCCAGGAAGTGAATGCGCCGCGCCAGGTGCTCAAGGGCATTGGCATCCAGGTGGTGGAGATGGAGCGCCACGGTGTGCGCGGACGCTGTTGCGGCGGCGGTGGCGGTGCGCCCTTCACCGACATCCCTGGCGCGACCCGCATTCCCGACATCCGCATGGCAGATGCCAAAGCCACCGGCGCTGCTGTGGTGGCCGTGGCCTGCCCCCAGTGCACCGCCATGCTCGAAGGCGTGGTCGGCCCCCGCCCCGAAGTCCGCGACATTGCCGAACTCGTCGCCCACGCCGTGGAGGCCGTATGAACACCGCAACGCTTGCCCACGCCCTTGCGCCTGTACGCCGGGTTGATCCACGCCGCCCCGCCATCCTCACGCCTCAAGGGTTGCGGCGCATTGTGCTGGGCAGTACCGAAGGGGAACGCGGTGCTGCGCGCCTCGGCGCCCAGCATGACGCGCCCAAAACGGTGCGCAGCCAAGGGCCGTTTCAACGCGCCCATGTAGTGGTCAGTCACACCGAGCGCGGCGCGCTGGGTGATGGGGCACGCCAAGCGTTGGCCGCAGCCGCCATCCTGGCGGACGCGGCTACCGAAGTGGTGCTGGTCACACTAGGCGCCTGCAAGGACGCCACTGCAGAGCTTGGCGCGGACCGCGTGTTGTGCGCAGCTGGCTTTGACAGCGCGCAGTACCAACCGGAAGCCGCCGTAGCGTGGCTGCAGGGCCTGCAAACCCACTTCACCGCAGCCCACTGGTTCTTTGCCGACCATGCCGCCGATGGCGAGTTGGGCCGCCGGTTTGCCGCCGCCAGCGGCTTGGCTGCCAGCTGTGGCGTGGCCGAACTGAATGCAACCGAAGTACGCATGCCTGCCAGCCCGACGCACGATGCGGTACAGCCCCCCACGCCGGTGCTGCTGCTGGCCAAAGGCACGACCTCGACCAAGCTGCCTTTTGTAGGCCTGGATGCCGCGGCCAACGCACCCGATTGGCGCAGTGTGCAGGACCCGCAGGTGACCGATCTCGGGATGCAAATTGGCGACCCGCAGTCACTGGCCCTCGAAGAGGCGGACTTCATTGCCGCCGCAGGCAACGGCGTGCAAAACGTGCCTTTGTTCCATGACCTGGCACGCAGCCTCGGTGCCGCCGTAGGTGCCTCGCGCGTGGCGGTGGACGATGGCCGCTTTACCCGCGCCCAACAGGTGGGTGCCACCGGCAAAACCGTGGTGGCCACCACCTACCTGGCACTGGGCATTTCAGGCGCGGTACAACACTTGCAAGGTATCAAGGATTGCCGCCATGTGATTGCCGTGAACACTGATGCCTCCGCCCCGATTTCCAAACGCGCCGACCTCACCGTGGTCGAAGACAGCGCCGCCCTGATGCAAGCCCTGCTGGTGCTGGTAAAGCGCGACAAGGAGGCCGTATGAGCCGCATCACCGTTCTCGTGGCTGCACGCCAGCACCCGGTCAGCGGCAAACCCGCACGCAGCAAGGCAGACTCCAAAGCCGTCGCAGCCGCGCTCGCCATGCCGGACAGCGAAGTCCAGTTGCTTAGCGCCGGCAAGCTCAGTGAGGCCGTCGCCCGAGACTACCTGGCGCTGGGAGCACGCTCCTTAGAGATCATCGACACCACAGCCGACGTATGCGCCGCACTCGTGCAGCCCTTGAAAGACGTGCCCTGGGTGCTGACCGGCACACGCAGCGCAGAAGAGTCGGGTGGCAACTTGCTGCCCTTCCAGCTGGGCGCAGCACTAAGCCGCCCCGTCATCACCCAAGTGGTAGCGATGGAAGACCACGGCGCCCACTGGATCGTGACGCAAGCCCTGCCCAAAGGGGCGCGCCGCCGCCTGCAAGTCACAGCACCCGCCGTACTCGCCATCAGCGAGGCCGCGCCCGTGACCGTGCGTTATGCGCTGGCAGACAAATCACTGGGCCGCATCTCCCGCACTACGACCAACACCGGTACTCCCCCCACCGCTAGCGCCCTATTGCGGCCACGCAGCAAGCGCCGCGCGGTCTTGCAAGCCAAGGTAGCGCAAAGCGGCCATGCACGCATGTTGGGCGCCATCGATTCGCCCTCCAGCGGCGGTCAGGTCGTGAGCACCGGCACACCCGAACACAAAGCGCAGGTCATCTTGGACTACCTGCGCGCCCACGCACTCGTCAACTTTTAGGAGAGGTACCTCATGCACAACACCATTTCTGCACAAACGCTGCTGACCCGCGAGTTGCTGGCCCGTCGCCGCCCCGGCTACAGCCTGGAGGCACCCTTCTACCTGAGCGAATCGATCCTCGTGGCAGACCTGGAGCACATCTTCGGCAAACACTGGATTTTTGTGGCGGTCGAACCGCAGATTCCTGAAGCCGGTGACTACATCACCGTGGACTTCGGGAAGAACTCCATCCTCATCGTGCGGGATGACGACATGCAGGTCAAAGCCTTTCACAACGTCTGCCGCCACCGCGGTTCGCGCCTGTGTTCCAGCCAACGCGGCCAGGTCGGCAACATCGTCTGCCCCTACCACCAGTGGACCTACGATCTGGAGGGAAAACTCATTCACGCCAAACACATGGGCGATGACTTTGACCCCTCTAAATCCGGCCTCAAAGCCGTACATGCTCGCAGCATGGGGGGCCTGATTTTCATTTGCTTGGCCGAAAATCCGCCCGAAGATTTTGAGCAAATGGCGAAGGAAATGACGCCCTACATTGCCCCGCACAAGCTCTCCGAGTGCAAAGTGGCAGCGCAGGTAGACATCATTGAGGACTGCAACTGGAAGCTCACCATGGAGAACAACCGGGAGTGCTATCACTGCGTGGGCAACCACCCTGAGCTAACGATTTCTCTGTACGAATACGGCTTCGGTTACAAGCCCGACGAACACAACGCTGCAGGCCTGCAACGCTTTAAAGACATCACCGCGGCCAACCACGCACGCTGGGAAAGCATGGGCCTGCCATCGGCCGAAATCGACAACCTGGACAACCGCATCACCGGCTTTCGCACCCAGCGCCTGCCGATCGACCGCGCCGGCCAGTCGCAAACCATGAACACGGAAGTGGCGTCTAAAAAACTGCTGGCCGACTTTCTGGATCCCGCACTCGGTGGCCTGTCGTTTTGGACCCAACCCAACTCGTGGCACCACTTCATGAGCGACCACATCGTGAGCTTTACGGTGCTGCCTATCTCTGCCGGAAAAACTCTGGTGCGTACCACATGGTGCGTACACAAAGATGCGGTGGAGGGTGTGGATTTCACCGTAGACAACCTCACTGCCGTGTGGAATGCTACCAACGACCAAGACCGTCGCTTGGTGGAAGAGTCGCAAATCGGTATCGCCAGTGGAGCCTATGAACCGGGCCCCTATTCCCCCTTCACCGAAGGCCTGGTTGAGAAGTTTTGCAACTGGTACGTGGGCCGCATGTCTGAGCTGACACGCTAAGCCATAACACCGACACACCCGTCCACCGACTGACTGCCTGACACTTTTCGCATGAGCCTTTCTGCCCATTTTCCTGACTTTGCCGGCGCGGTACCACAGCCCTGGTCTTCGGACCGGGACGAAACCCTGCGCTGTATCCAGATCCGCCAGGAAACGCACGACGTCAAAACCTTTGTGCTGGCGGCGGATGGTCCCCGCAGCTTCCGCTACCTGCCCGGTCAATTCATCACGCTGGAGTTGGAGATCAACGGCCAGAAGATCAACCGCTGCTACACCCTGTCATCGACACCGACACGGCCGAATACGGTCAGCATCACGGTCAAGCGGGTACCGGGTGGTGCCGTGTCTAACTGGCTGCATGACCACTTGCGTGTAGGCATGGCGCTGGGTGTGATGGGGCCATCGGGCCACTTCACCTGCTTCCCCACCGCAGCCCGACAGTACCTGTTGATGTCCGGTGGCAGCGGCATCACACCGCTGATGTCCATGGCCCGTGCGCTGCATGACCTGGGCAGCGATGCCGACGTCGTGTTTGTCCACTGCGCACGCACACCAGCCGACGTGCTGTTTGCAGAAGAACTCGCACTGATGGCCCGCAACATGCCGAACTTCCGGGTTGCAATCGTCTGTGAACAGCACACGCCCGGCAGTAGCTATGCCGGCCATTTGGGCCGCATGGATGCCGCTCGCTTGGCGCATATCGCGCCCGACTTTATGCAACGCGCGGTGTACACCTGTGGCCCGGCACCATTCATGGGCGCAGTGCGCACCTTGCTGGAACGCGCTAGCTTTGACATGGCAGGGTACAGCCAGGAAAGTTTCTCTTTTGAAGAGACCGTCGCGCCCACACCAAACGCAGAGGCACCCGCAACACCAAGCGGCACCGCGGTGCACACCATCACGCTGAAGAAGACAGCGCAAACATTCACCTGCTCCGAAGACCAGACCATTCTGCAAGCTGCAACGGCGGCCGGTGTGCGGCTACCGTCATCGTGCAGCAGTGGTGCGTGCGGCACCTGCAAATCGATGCGTCTGTCCGGCAACGTGCAGATGCAACACGCCGGCGGCATACGGCAAAGAGAAATCGACCAAGGCTGGATGCTGCCCTGCTGCTCCAAGCCCTTGAGCGACGTGTCACTGGACCGCTAAGGCTCACACGGAGTGCCCAGTTCCCCACCCATGAAGCGGCCTGTGCATTCCCCATTTTTCACCTGTCTTCGATCTGCGCCTTGCAGGTCGGAAGCCTTGCTGCGCGCGGCTTTCCGCCCGAAAAATAGTTCTAAGACCAGTGTCAAACTGGCCCGCCAATTGCTTACACAACAACAGCTTTTTGTCATCACGAGATGAACTTTGGAGACCCCTATGTCGGATCTGAAAATCAGTGTCAAAAATCTCTACAAGATCTTTGGCACCAACACTGCCCCCGCGCAGAACATGCTCAACGAAGGCTTCAGCAAAGATGAAGTGTTCGCCAAGACCGGCCATGTGGTTGGCGTCAACCGCGTGAGCTTTGACGTCAACCAAGGCGAGATCTATGTGCTCATGGGCTTGTCGGGCTCCGGCAAGTCCACACTGATCCGCTTGATCAACCGACTGGTCGAACCGACCGACGGCATGATCATCATCGACGGCCAGAACATCGCCAAACTGCCGCAGCCCGAACTCGTGAAGTGGCGCCGCAAGCGTGTTGCGATGGTGTTTCAATCGTTCGCACTGATGCCGCACCGGACCGTGCTGGAGAACGCAGCTTTCGGCTTGGAAATGGCAGGCACTGATCGCAAGACCCGTGAGAAACGCGCCATGGAAGTTCTGGCTCAGGTCGGCCTGCACACCTATGCGGCCAAGTACCCGCACCAGCTCTCAGGCGGCATGCAACAGCGCGTGGGCCTCGCCCGTGCACTGGCGGTGGACCCGGATATATTGTTGATGGACGAAGCCTTCTCTGCGCTGGACCCCTTGAAGCGCGTCGAAATGCAAACCCTGATGTTGGAACTGCAGCGCGTGCAAAAGCGCACCATTTTGTTCGTGTCCCACGACCTCGAAGAGGCCCTGCGCATCGGCAACCGCATCGCCATCATGGAGGGCGGCCAACTGGTGCAAGAAGGTTCGGCGCATCAAATCATTACGCAGCCCGCGAACGACTATGTGCGCAAGTTCTTTGAAGGCGTAGACACGTCACGCTATCTCACGGCCGCTGACCTGCTCGACAGCAACCTCAACGGGCACTCCTACCACGGCGGACCGCGCCTGCCTTGGTCAACACCTTTGCCCGACGCCATGAAGATAGTGATGGGACTGGATGAACCCGTGGGCGTGTTCGACGCCGCAGACCACCTCCTCGGCTGCATCTCCGCGCGCAGCCTGCTCGTCAAAATGTCTCAGGAAGCTCGCCATGTCTGATTTTTTGAATACCGTGACCGAAGCCACCCACGACATGCTGCCTTTGGGTCAGTGGGTCAACGCCGGCGTGAAAGTACTGCTCGATAACGGTGCATCATTTTTCGATTCCATCGGGGTGGTGGTCGAAGGTTTTGCCCAAGCCATCGAACAAGGCCTGCTAGCCATTCCGTTTTGGCTGGTGATCAGCATTGCCACTTTTGTGGGCGTCAAGCGACTGGGCTGGAGCTTTGGCCTGTTTGTTGCTTTAGCCCTGATGCTGATTGTGGTGACCGGCTTCTGGCCGCAAACCATGGTGACTTTGGCACTGACTCTGTCGGCCACCCTGATCAGCTTGTTATTCGGAATTCCGCTGGGCATCTGGTGTGCCCGCAACAACCATATCAACGCCAGCGTTCGCCCTGTTTTGGACTTTATGCAAACCATGCCCGCTTTTGTGTACCTGATTCCGGCAGCCATGCTGTTCGGGCTGGGTCGCGTGCCGGGCACGATTGCCACCGTCATCTTCGCCATGCCCCCGGTGGTGCGTCTCACCAGCCTGGGTATCCGGCAGGTCAGCTCCGAACAGGTGGAAGCCGGCAACGCGTTTGGCTGCACCTCCGCACAACTGTTGTTCAAAGTGCAACTGCCCATCGCCCTGCCCACCATCATGGCCGGGGTCAACCAGACCATCATGATGGCCCTGTCCATGGTGATCATCGCCTCCATGGTGGGTGCCGGCGGTTTGGGGAACGATGTGTTGGCGAGTATCCAGCGACTGGACATCGGCCTAGGGTTTGAGAGTGGTCTGGCCGTGGTGTTACTGGCTATTATTTTGGACCGCATTACCGAGAGCTTTGGCGTAGCCCGCAAGAGCCACGACAGCTAACCACACACGCGGATCAGGAGCGACACGTGCAACGCATTTCACAGGACATGAACTCGGCAGCCGCCTCGGGCGCGAATGAATCGCCTGCCGACGAGAAACCTCTGCACGTGGGTTTCGTCCTGATGCCCGACTACTCGATGATCGCGTTTGCCAACGCTGTCGAGACCTTGCGCATGGCCAACTACATCAGCCGCAGCACGTTGTACCGCTGGTCGGTCATCAGCACCGCAGAAGCCGGTGCGGTAGCAAGCAATGGCCTGTGCATGGCTTCAGGATCTGGTGCTGAAGCACTGGCCGGCTGCGATATGGTGTTCGTGTGCGGCGGCATCAACATCCGTGCAAATACCGACGACAGAGTCCGCCAGCTCTTGCGCCAATGCGCAGCGACGGGTGCCGCCATGGGCTCGCTATGCACCGGCTCCTTTGCGCTGGCCAGTGCGGGTTTGCTGGACGGCTACAAGTGCGCCATCCACTGGGAAAACCTGGCCGCCATCAGCGAAGAGTTTCCGCAAGTGCAGTTCTCCAACGAGGTCTTTGTGCTGGACCGTGGCCGCTACACCTGCTCCGGGGGCACCGCGCCCCTGCACCTGATGTTGCATTTGGTCAAAGCGCGGCACGGCGCCAAGCTCGTGATGGATATTTCAGAACAGTTCATTGTGGAGCGCCTGCGCGCCAGCAACGACCGCCAGCGCATCCCGCAACCCGAATGCATCGGACCGGGCTACCAGCACCTGACCGAGGCAGCCGAAATCATGGCTGCCAACATCGAAGAGCCTTTGCCGCTGGCTGAACTGGCCTCCGTGATCCATGTGTCGTTACGCCAGTTGGAACGCTTGTTCCACCGCTACTTCAGCATGAACCCCGCGCAGTACTACATGAACCTGCGCCTGCGCCGCGCGCAAGAGCTGCTGACCCACAGCAGCATGCCGGTGATGCAGGTGACGGTGGCCTGCGGCTTCCAGTCTGCGTCGCATTTTTGCAAGGCCTACCGCAGCCTGTTCGGCCACTCGCCCAGCGAGGAGCGGCGCCACCAAGCCGCAGTGCCTGAAGGCCGCAGCAGTGGCACACGCCGCCGGGCCACCGCACGCAGCTTCGAAGCTAGCGCGCACGCCTAAGTCCCCCCCGCCAGTTCCTGCGCAAGGCCTTCGCGAACAGTCCAGGGGATGCATCAGCCTGATGCGTCAGGACACTCCATTTGCTATTTTTTTGATAGCTATATGCCCAATAATTAATTGGGCTATCGCCATTTTTTACTCAAAAACACACCCTGATTTACAGATGCCGCACGTGAACAATTGCGCGTCGTTCTGAGCAAAGTTGGAGCGCACCAAGCTGCCAAAGTCGCAGTGCGTTTCGCTTGGAATTTTTTACCCCTCACACGATTGGACCCGGTCATGAAACTCACCCGCTCGATGCTGGCTTGCGCAGCCGCTGTACTCTCTGTCACCGCTCCGCTGGCGCATGCGGAAGATGCCAGCTGCAAAGCCGTGCGCTTTGCCGATGTCGGCTGGAGCGACATTGCCGCCACCACCGGCATGGCCTCGGTGGTGCTGGAGGGCCTGGGCTACAAGCCTACGGTGACCATAGCCTCGGTGCCCATCACGTTTGCGGGTATCAAGTCCAAGCAGATCGACGCCTTCCTGGGCTACTGGAATCCCAGCATGACGCCCATGATCGAGCCCTTCATCAAGGCCGGCCAGATCAAGGTGCTGGACCAGCCTAACCTGGTAGGCGCCAAATACACCCTGGCCGTGCCGGCCTACCTGTACGACAAGGGTCTGAAGACTTTTGCAGACATCTCCAAGTTTGAGAAAGAACTCGGCGGCAAGATTCATGGCATTGAACCCGGCAACGACGGCAACACCTTGATCATCGACATGATCAAGAAGAACGACTTCAACCTCAAGGGCTTCAAGATCGTCGAGTCTTCCGAGGCCGGCATGTTGGCCGAAGTCATGCGCTCGGCGAAGAACAGCAAGCCCATCGTCTTTTTGGGCTGGGAACCCCACCCCATGAACGTGCAAGTAAAGATGAAGTACCTCGAAGGGGGCGATGCTGTCTTCGGCCCGAACCTGGGCGAAGCCAAGGTGTTCACCGCCATTCCCCCGTCGTATGAAGCCCGCTGCCCCAACGTCACAGCACTGCTCAAAAACCTGCAGTTCACCACCGATATGGAGAACAGCGTGATGCTGTCCATCATGAACAAGTCCAAGCCCAACGCAGCTGCCAAGGACTACCTCAAGAAGAACCCCGCAGTGTTGGACGGCTGGCTCAAGGGCGTGAAAACGTTCGATGGCAAAGACGGCCTGGCTGCCGTGCAAGCCGCACTGAAGTGAGCACACGCGCATGAGCCTGGATACCGCGACCCACTACTGCCTGAACCTGTCCTGCGGGAGCGCCCGCGGACAGGTGGCCGCCATCTCGAACCTGTTGAACGAGCATGGTGCTTACATCGAGCAGTTCTCCGTGTTTGACGACCACACCACGGAGCGTTTCTTTGTGCGCGGTGTCTTCAGCCTAAGCAGCCCGGTGCAGGTGCTGGAACAGGCACTGACCGGGCTGGCGGCCACATTCCCGGATGCGCAATGGAAGGTGCACGACTTCGCAGTGCCGACCAAGGTGCTGATCATGGTTTCCAAGTTCGATCACTGCCTGCGCGAGCTGATTGCCCAATGGCGCCGGGGCGAGTTGAACATGGACATTGTGGGCATTGCCTCCAACCATGCTGATCTATGCGGCATTGCAGAGGCCGAGGGCCTGCCGTTTCACCACCTGCCCATCAGTGCCGAGACCAAGCCACAGCAGGAAGCGCAGCTCGAAAAAATCATTGCCGAGACGGGCGCCGAGTTCGTGGTGCTGGCCCGCTACATGCAGGTGCTCAGTGAAGGCTTGTGCCAGCGCTTGCACGGTCGCGTGATCAACATCCACCACTCTTTTCTGCCCGGCTTCAAGGGTGGAAAACCGTACCAGCAAGCCTTTGAGCGCGGCGTAAAGCTCATAGGCGCCACGGCCCATTTTGCGACAACCGATCTGGATGAGGGTCCTATCATCGAGCAATCCGTCGAGCGGGTGGACCATGCGGACACCCCCCAGCACCTCGCCCAAGCCGGTCGCTTGGTGGAGAGCCTGGTGCTCTCACGTGCCATGCGTTTTGTGCTGGACCGGCGGGTCTTCATCAACGGTTTTAAAACGGTGGTGCTGCGCTGAATGCAGCCAAAGGATTGCTTGTGACGGATGTTTTGATTCCCAGTTTTATCGACGGCCAAGCCGTACATGGCCATGGCCCGCGCTTTGATACCCTGAACCCCGCCACCGGCAAAGTCATTGCCAGCGTGCATGACTGCATGGAAGACGATGTGCAGGCCGCCATGGCGGCTGCCCTGCGCGGCTTTGCCGTGTGGTCGGCGCTCACCGGTACCGAACGTGGCCGCATCTTGCAGCGTGCCGTGCAGATCCTGCGCGAACGCAATGACGAACTTGCCGCCCTCGAAGTTCAAGACACCGGCAAACCCTGGCAAGAAGCCCAAGTAGTGGACGTGGCTAGCGGGGCCGATTGCATCGAGTACTTTGCCGGCGCCGTAGCCACACTGGCCGGCGCCCAGTACCCGCTCAAGAATGCCTTTGCCTACACCCGCCGGGAGCCCTTAGGCGTATGCGTAGGCATAGGCGCGTGGAACTACCCCATCCAGATCGCATGCTGGAAGTCCGGCCCCGCGCTCGCTGCCGGCAACGCCATGATCTTCAAGCCCTCCGAGCTGACCCCGATGACGGCACTCAAACTGGCCGAGGTGTATCTGGAAGCTGGCGTGCCTGCAGGTGTGTTCCAGGTGCTGCAAGGCCGGGGCACCACCGGCGCCCTCTTGGCCGCCCACCCGGACGTAGCCAAGGTGTCGGTGACTGGCTCAGTACCCACCGGCAAAAAAGTGATGGCCAGTGCCGCAAACACCCTCAAGCGCGTGACCATGGAGCTGGGCGGCAAGTCGCCCCTGGTGGTGTTTGAGGATGCCGACTTTGAGCAGGCCGTGACGGCGGCCATGATGGCCAACTTCTACACCCAAGGCGAGATTTGCACCAACGGCACCCGCGTGTTCGTGCAGCGCAGCATTCTGGAGCGCTTCATCGCACGCTTGAAAGAGCGCACCGCACTCCTGCGCGTGGGCGACCCCATGCACCCCGACACCGAAGTGGGCGCACTGATTTCCGCCGCCCACCGTGACAAGGTGATGGGCTACATCCAGATCGGCAAAGACGAGGGCGCCACCCTGGTCTGCGGTGGCCATACCGTAGCGGTGCCTGGCATGGAGGGCGGCTACTTTGTGGCCCCCACCATCTTTGCTGACTGCCATGACGGCATGCGCATCGTGCAGGAAGAGATCTTCGGCCCGGTCATGTCCATCCTCGCGTTTGACGACGAAGCCGAAGTGCTACGCCGCGCCAACGACACCCGCTTCGGGCTGGCCGCAGGCGTATTCACCCGCGACAGCGCACGCGGCCACCGCATGGCCGCAGGCCTGAAAGCGGGCATCTGCTGGATCAACAACTACAACATCACCCCCATCGAAATGCCGTTTGGGGGCGCCAAGGAATCCGGCATCGGCCACGAGAACAGCATGGTCGCGCTGGAGCACTACACCCAACTCAAAACCGTGTACGTCGAACTAGGCCAAGTGGCCAGCGGCTACCGCTAACCCCTGCACTGCCACGCCATGCGCACAGAAACTTTTGACTACATCATCGTGGGCGCCGGCTCGGCCGGCTGTGTCCTGGCCAATCGCCTGACGGAAGACCCGGACGTTTCTGTGCTGTTGCTGGAAGCCGGCCCCGGCGACAAGAGCATCTTCATCCACATGCCCTCGGCCTTTGCCTACCCGCTGGCCAACGACAAGTACAACTGGTACTACCACTCGGAACCCGAGCTCTTCATGAACCAGCGCGCCATTTACTGCCCGCGGGGCAGGGTGCTGGGGGGCTCGTCGTCCATCAACGGCATGGTTTACATCCGCGGCCACGCAATGGACTACGAAGGCTGGGCCTCCTACCCCGGGCTGGAGAACTGGTCGTACGCCGACTGCCTGCCCTACTTCCGCAAAGCCGAGACCCGCGCCAAAGGCGGCGATGACTACCGGGGCCACGACGGCCCGCTGCATGTGTCTACCGGCGCCTGCGTGAACCCGCTCTACAACGCCTTCATTGAGGCGGGCCAGCAGGCCGGTTACGCGCGGACCGCGGACATGAACGGCTACCGCCAGGAGGGCCTCGGCCCCATGGACATGACCGTGCACAAGGGCCGCCGCTGGAGCACGGCCATGGCCTATTTGCGCCCGGCCCTCAAGCGGCCCAACTTGCAGGTCCGCACCCGCGCGCTAGTGGCGCGCGTGACTTTTGCGCCTGATACCAGCCCGCCCCAAGCCACCGGCGTAGACGTCGTCAACGGTCATCGCACCGACTACATCCAAGCCACCCGTGAGGTGATTTTGTGCGGCGGCGCCATCAACTCGCCGCAGTTACTGCAACTCTCCGGCATCGGGAATCCGGACGCCTTGCGTGGACTGGGTATCCGGGTCGTAGCACCGCTGCGCGGCGTGGGTGAAAACCTGCAAGACCACTTGGAAACCTATGTGCAGTACGCCTGCAAAGAGCCGATCACCCTCTACAGCGCGATGGGCTTGTTTGCCAAAGGCAAGATCGGGCTGGAATGGCTACTCAAGGGCACGGGTCTAGGAGCGACCAATCACTTCGAGTCGGGTGGCTTCATTCGCAGCGAGGCCGGTGTCAAACACCCGGATTTGCAGTACCACTTCCTGCCCATGGCCATCAGCTACGACGGCAGTGCGCCGGCCAGCTTCCACGGCTTTCAGGCACACGTAGGCCCCATGCGGCCGACCAGCCGCGGCTTTGTGAAGATCAAGAGCGCAAGCCCCAAAGAAGCGCCGCGCATTTTGTTCAATTACATGGGCACCGAACAGGACCGCAAAGAAATGCGTGCCGGCATCCGACTGACCCGTGAGATCTTCAGCCAAAAGGCGTTTGACCGCTTCCGTGGCGAAGCCGTGTCGCCCAAAGACGATGTGCAGACTGACGCAGAGATTGACGCCCACATCCGCGAGCATGCCGAGAGCGCCCTGCACCCGTCCTGCACCTGCCGCATGGGCACCGACGAGATGGCGGTCACCGACGGCAGCGGCCGGGTGCACGGTGTGGCCGGCCTGCGGGTGGTGGATGCATCCATCATGCCCGACGTCGTGAGCGGCAATTTGAATGCGCCCACCATCATGCTGGCGGAAAAGATGGCGGACCTCATCCGCAATCGGCCAGCGTTGCCACGCTCCACCGCGCCTTTTTTCATCCACCCTTCGTACCAAACGCAGCAGCGTTAAGGTCATGTCCGGCGCCCTCGCATGAACTGGCTGTACCTGGCCATTGCCATTGTTTGCGAGGTGGTGGCCACCTCGGCACTTAAGGCCACTGAGGGCTTCACCCGTTGGCAGCCCTCGGCACTGGTGGTGTTGGGCTACGGCTTGGCATTTTTCTTTCTGTCGCTGACATTGCGCAGCATTCCGGTCGGCATCGCCTATGCCATCTGGGCTGGGGCGGGGGTGGTGCTGGTGTCGATCGCCGGTTGGCTGTTGTACCAACAGGCCTTGGATTTGGCGGCCATTCTGGGCATCGGCCTGATCGTGGCGGGCGTACTGGTCATCAACCTGTTTTCCAAGGTGGTGGTCCACTGAACCCCCAAGTCTTTAAGCGCTTAAACAAATGGGCCACAATGGCACTCCCATTTGATTCACCCTATTGCGAAGCGCACCATGTACCACGCAGCCTCTGACCGATACGACGGACGTGTTCCCTACCGCACCTGCGGCAAAAGCGGTCTCAAACTTCCAGCGGTGTCGCTGGGCCTGTGGCACAACTTCGGTGATGCCACACCGTTTCAAACCCAGCGCGACATGCTGCGCACCGCCTTCGATTTGGGCATCACCCACTTCGACCTGGCCAACAACTACGGCCCCCCATTTGGCAGTGCAGAGACCAATTTCGGCGAGCACTTGCGCCGCGACTTCATGCCCTACCGCGATGAGCTGATCATCTCCAGCAAAGCCGGCTACGACATGTGGCCCGGCCCTTATGGTCAGGGCGGTGGTTCGCGCAAATACGTACTGGCCAGCCTGGATCAGAGCTTGAAGCGCATGGGCTTGGACTATGTAGACATCTTCTACAGCCACCGTTTTGACCCCGACACCCCCCTGGAAGAAACCATGGGCGCGCTAGCGACCGCCGTACAGCAGGGTAAGGCGCTGTATGCCGGCATCAGCAGCTACTCCGGCACCAAAACCCGCGAAGCTGCTGCCATTTTGAAGAGCATGGGTGTGCCCATGCTGATTCACCAGCCCTCGTACAGCCTGATGAACCGCTGGATTGAAGAAGACCTGCTGGACGCGCTGGATGAAACCGGCATGGGCTGCATCGCCTTCAGCGCGCTGGCCCAAGGCCTGCTGACCAACAAATACCTCAACGGTGTGCCCGCAGACGCGCGCATCAACCGCCCGGGCGGCGGCTCCTTCAAGCAAGACCACTTGAGCGAGCAAAACCTCAAGCATGTGCGCGCCCTTAACGAGATCGCCCAAGCCCGCGGTCAGAGCTTGGCCCAGATGGCCACTGCGTGGGTGTTGCGCGATGCACGCGTCACCTCCGCGCTGATTGGTGCCAGCAAGCCTGAGCAGATCGTGGACTTGGTGGGTGCGATGAGCAATCTCACCTTCAGTGCAGAAGAGCTGGCTGCCATCGACAGCCACGCAGTGGACGGTGGCATCAACCTGTGGAAGCGCCCATCCACCGACCAGCGACTGGCCTGAGCCCGCTACGCCAGACAGCGAGTACCAAGCGGCTAAGCTTGCGGGGATGAATGCATCCCTCCTTGCTTTAGCTGCTATTGCCCTCTGGGGCAGTCTGGCCCCTTTGGGCGTCTCTCTGGGGCATGTGCCGCCGTTTCTGCTCACAGGCGTGGGCCTGGTCATCGGCAGTGTGATTGGCTTGTTGCTGTCACGCGGCCGGGTAAGTGCATGGAAGGTGCCTGCCGCCACGTTGGCGCTGGGGGTTTATGGGCTGTTTGGATTTCACTTCCTGCTCTTTATCGCCCTGCGCCATGCGCCACCGGTGCAAGCCAATCTGGTGAACTACCTGTGGCCGCTGGGCATTGTGTTGATGGCTCCGCTGTTTCTGCCCGGCATGCGGCTGGGTGCGCTGCACGTAGCCGCCGCCTTGCTCGGCTTTGCCGGCGCTGCGCTGGCCATCTTGGGAGGCCGCGATACGGGTAGCGGCATGGGGGGTTGGGCTTGGGGCTATCTGCCGGCCATGGCCTCTGCCTTTGTGTGGGCCAGCTATTCGCTGATGACCCGGCGGGTGCCGCCTTTTCCAAATGCGGCCATTGGTTTGTTCGGACTGGTGTCCGGACTGCTTTCGCTCTTGTGCCACGTGCTTTTGGAGCAGGCTGTCACGCTAACGACCCACGATTGGCAGCTGCTGGCAGCGCTTGGTTTGGGGCCCTTGGGTGGTGCGTTTTACCTGTGGGATGCAGCGCTCAAACGCGGAGATGCACGCACCATCGGCGTGTTGTCATTTCTGACGCCACTGCTGTCGACCCTCGGCCTGCTGTGGATACGGGGCGAATGGCCTAGCGCCAGTGTGGCATTGGCCGCTGCCATGATCGTGGGAGCAGCCGTGTTGGGCTCACGCGCCAAGGCTTGAGAACCTCAACAAAAACATGCTCTAGCCCTAACAGCAATTGCGCCGCTAGCTATTAAAACAATAGCACAACAGCATTTACGTCACACGTATCCGCCCGCCAGCTCCAAGGCCGGATCTTCCGCGGTGCGCACCCGCTGGGCCCAAAGGGCCAGCTTGGTGGTGTCGGAGCGCAGGATCTCTTGCTTGACCGCCAGTATCTGCGCGGGATGCATGGAGAAGCTGCGCAGTCCCAAGCCCAGCAGCAAGCGCGTCAGGGTCACATCACCCGCCATTTCACCGCACACACTCACGTCTTTGCCCTGCGCACGGCATTCGGCAATCGTGTCCGCGACCAGCCGCAGCACTGCGGGGTGCAGCGGGTCGTAGAGGTGGGCTACCGATTCGTCCGCGCGGTCGATGGCGAGGGTGTACTGGATCAAGTCGTTGGTACCAATTGACAAAAAGTCGAAGTACTTCAAAAACAAGGGCAGGCTCAAAGCGGCCGCCGGGATCTCGATCATCGCGCCCAACTGCACCGGGCCATACACATCGCCCCGGCGGTCAAGCTGTGCACGGGCCCGCTCAATGTGGGCCAGTGTTTGGCGGATTTCGCTCGCATGGGCCAGCATCGGAATGAGCAGGCGGACTTTGCCATGTGCAGCCGCCCGCAAAATCGCGCGCAGCTGCGTCAAAAACATGGCGGGCTCGGCCAAGCTCCAGCGGATCGCCCGCAAGCCCAGCGCAGGGTTGAGGTGGGCGTCGTCATGCACGGACTCATCCAGCGGCTTGTCAGCCCCCACATCCACGGTGCGAATGGTGACAGGCAAGCCCTCCATCCCTTCGACCGCCTTTTTGTAGGCCCGGTACTGCTCTTCTTCGTCCGGCAACTGGCCATGACGCCCCATGAACAGAAACTCGCTGCGAAACAGCCCGACGCCCAAAGCACCTGCCTTGAGTGCGGCCTGGGCGTCTTCCGGCATTTCGATGTTGGCCAGCAACTGGATTTTTTCGTCATCCATGGTCACGGCAGGGGTGTGCAGCAAGCGCTGCAAGCGGCCTCGCTCGAGTTCACCTTGGCGCTGTTTGAAGCCGTATTCCGCGAGGATGATGGGTGATGGGTCCACGATGACCACACCGGCGTCGCCATCGATGATCACCCAGTCATCCTGCCGCACAAGCTGGCTGCAGGTGCGCGCGCCCACCACCGCGGGGATGTCCATGCTGCGCGCCACGATAGCGGTATGCGAGGTTTTGCCGCCCACATCGGTGATGAAGCCCGCAAACACGCTTTGCTTGAACTGCAACATGTCGGCCGGCGACAGGTCATGGGCGATGAGCACCAGGGGCACATCCACGGTATCGTCCAGCAACAAGTCCTGCTGTGCGCCTTTGCGGCCCGGCCGCTGAGCGGGCAGTACCGGTGACTGGCCGCCCTTCATCGCGCGCAGCACCCGTTCGCAAATCTGCTCCATGTCGGCCTTGCGCTCGCGCAGATAGGCGTCTTCCATTTCATCGAAATGGCGGGCAATGATTTCAAGCTGGGTGGTCAAGGCCCACTCCGCGTTGTACAGGCGGTCGGTGATCCAGTGTTTGACGCCGCCGACCAGCTCTTCGTCTTGCAGCAGCATCAAATGCACATCCAGCAAGGCGGCCAGTTCGGTGGGCGCCTCTTTGGGCCCCATGCGGCTGATGCTGGTTTGGAGGCGGTAGATTTCTTCAACCACCGCATCGCGGCCTGCCCGCACCCGGGCGATTTCGGCATCCACCTCATCCGGTTTGATGAAGTAGTGCGCGACGTCCACCCGACTTGACGCGACCAAGACCGCGCGCCCGATGGCAATGCCCCTGGAAACCGCGAGGCCGTGGACCGAAAATGTCATGTCTGCAGGCTCCGCAGGGTCAGGGGCAGCGGGTTCATTCGCCTTCTCCGAACTTGTCGTTGATCAGGGCCAACAAGGCGTCCATGGCTTCTTGCTCACGGTCACCGCTGGTCTCGAGGGTGATCTCGGAGCCGATGCCGGCCGCCAGCATCATCACGCCCATGATGCTTTTGGCATTGACTCGGCGCTCACCGCGGGACATCCAGACCTCGCAAGGGAAGCTGCCCGCCAATTTGGTGAACTTGGCCGAGGCCCGTGCATGGAGGCCCAGTTTATTGACTATGGTCGTGTTGGTGCTGATCATGGGTTTTACGATGTTGGTTTTGCGGTGCAGTGACCGCGACTTGCATGATGCTCTGGGTGCCACCGGCGAGCGCTCGGGTGACCAAAACGTCCAGCGGCTCATGCCGGTAATTGACGGTGCGCAGCAGCATGGGCAGGTTGACACCCACCACCAGCTTGGACTGATGACCATCCACCACTTTTTGGGCCACGTTGCAGGGGGTGGCGCCGAACACGTCGGTCAGCACCAGCGCCTGCGGCGCACCCAATTGGCGAAGCAGTGCTTGGGCCGCGGCGCGGGTCACGTCGGGGTTTTCGTTGGCGGGAACATCCAGTGCGCTGATGCCGTCTCCCGCGTCCGGGTACACATGCAGCACACAGGCTCGCAATGCACTGGCAAGGGGAGCGTGGGCGATGATAAGGATGCCGGTGTTCATACGAAGTCAGGGTTGGGCGTTGATTATGGCGTCTTTGCCCGGCACGCCACCAGATACGCCAGCACACTGGCCCCACCAAAAGCCGCAAACGCCACTTGAAAAGCCTGAACCTCAGGCAGGCCTTGGGCCTTCAGGACATCCAGCATCAGGCCCAGGCCCCACTGCACCGCAAACACGCCCGCAAAGATCACCAGGTTGTAGGCCGACAGAGCCCGCCCAGCCAGCCCGGCAGGAAACGCCATGCCCACCGCCGGCTGCGCAAGTGCTGCGACCGTGGAAGCCACACAATACAAGGCAAATACCACTGCAGCGCTCACTGATAGCGCGGGACCTGCTATGATTAATATAGCAAGCATCACAAAACTGACCGGCACCCAACGGCGGATCATCTTTTCAGCGGTATGCCCGTTGCGGGCCAGCCATGGGTTGGCCAAACCCCACAGCCAATACGCAAGCAACATGGCCACACTCAGCCAAAACAAGCCACTGGCGGCTTGGGCTGGTGTGTAGCCTGCCACCTTGGTCATCCAGGGACCCGCCCACAGGGTTTGCATCGCCACGAGGCCACCATAGTTGACGAAACCCAGCGGAGCCAAAGCCCTGAAATACGGGTTGCGCCACACCTCGGTATAGCCCTGCGCCGGTGCGCTACCGCTGGCGGCGGTTGCTGGGGCCTCCCACGCGGGGACCAGCCAGGCGATCAAGGCCATGC
Source organism: Comamonadaceae bacterium OS-4 (assembly GCA_027924025.1). Classification (GTDB taxonomy): domain Bacteria; phylum Pseudomonadota; class Gammaproteobacteria; order Burkholderiales; family Burkholderiaceae_C; genus Allorhodoferax. The sequence continues at coordinate 326,587 of AP026970.1, read as the reverse complement.
TGATCAGCATCAGGGCCGCCAAAACCAGAAAGATGCCGCGCCAACCGATCACCGGCAAAAGCCACTGCACCGGCAAGGTGGAAGCGACCATGCCGAAGGCGCCCACCATCAACATCCACGAGTTGGCACGCATCAGCTGCTCCCGGGCGAACCAGCGGCGGTATCCGGTCAGGGCTGCCATCAGGCAAGCACAGACGCCGATTCCGCACAGAATCCGCGCAAACAAAAGGCCCACAAAGCCGTCAGCCCTGGAGAACGCGATGCAACCTGCCAACGCTGCCGCCAAAAAAAGTAGCTCCACCTTGCGCGGGCCATGACTGTCCAGCCATTTACCCAAGGGGAGTTGCATGGCAGCGAAGCCGAGAAAATAGCCGCCGGCGAGCAAGCCAAGGTCAGCGGATTGCAGTTGAAACTCGGCAACCAAGGTAGGTGCAATCGTGGCCGTGATGGCGCGGATCAGGGTAGACAAGAAATAAGCGAAGGCAAACGCCAGAAATATGGCGATTGCCTTGTTGCGTGACATGGAGCTCATAACAGCGAGATATCTTCCAGAAATGTTAGCGCCCACTCAGGCGAGACCTTTGGCGCATACACAGCAAGGTGATACAGGTTTTGCTCATGCCTGAACCAGCTCAGACGCGCCTGTATTGGTATGCCCTGTGGATCGACACCCGTGGCCTGAATGGAAATGGCGTCTTTACTCCAAGGGGGCGACGTCCATGGAGCGGCCACTGGTGCTCCTGCGCGCATGGATTGCAGGGCTTGTTGTTGCCATGCACTTTGAGTATCGCGAGCCGCCGCTTCATCGGGCACGGTGACTTGGCTGATCGCAAATAGCGCGCCCCCCGCCTCGCAGCCCATGATGGCGAGGGACAGGGTTTTGTCGCCGATCCGCTGATTGCGCGTGGCACTGTCAGGCTTGCAAGGGAGGTTGAAAGCCACCGCGGCCAACGGAGCTTTGCGCCAATTCATCGTCGGGCTGCACGCAGAGACAGCCGCGATGACGGCGAATGCCGCCATCGCGCGGCCCCAGCGAACACGGCTCATCGGAGCGTGCCGAATACTTTGCTGAGAATGCTGCTCCCGTAAGCAACTGGGTTTTGCCGGATTTTTTTCTCTTCCTCGCCAATCATGAAGTACAAGCCGTCCAAGGACTTGCCGGTGACGTACTGCTGAATGTTGGCGTCCTCTTTCTTGAGGAGCCCCAACTCGGAGGCACGGCCTGCGACTTGGTTGTATTTGTCGGCGAGCCCCACCTTGGAGGTTGCTTGGGTCACGATAGGCAGAAACTTGGTACCCAGCGGTGCCCGGGTTTTTTCCGCAAAGAACTGGCTGACGGCGGTGTCTCCCCCTGCGATTATGCCCTTGGCATCCTGCACTGACATGCCCTGCACTGCCTGCATCAACACATCTTTGGCCATGGGTACCGCGGCTTCAGCTGCACGATTCATGGAAGTCACCAGCTCATCGACTTTGCCCCCTTGGCCGAATGTACGCATCAATTTGGCTGCATCTTCGAGATATCCCGGCAATGCGATGCGAACTTTCTCGTTGCCAAGGAATCCATCTACTGCGCCGAGTTGAAGAATAGCCGCCGAGGCGCCCTTCTCAAGCGCTACTTTCAGCCCTTTGCTTGCATCGGTGTTGCTGAGGTCGGCCAAACTCAGGGCGTGGGCGCGTTCGGTGATGGTGCTGAAAAGGGTCGCGGTGAGTAGTGAGAGCGACGTAAACTGTCTACGGTCCATGGAGAGATTTCCTGCGTATGAAAAAACAAGTGGTATGGGGTGCCATCGTAGCGGCTTGCTTGGTCGCTGGTGGTGCTTTTTTGGTTTCCGATACCAAGGCCGCACCGGCGTCAACTTTCGTTTTGCTCGACGGCAGCAGCAAGCAGACCAGTGACCTCAAGGGTCGTGTGACCTTGGTGAATTTCTGGGCGACAAGCTGCACCACCTGCGTGGCAGAAATGCCCCAAATGGTGAAGACCTACGAGAAGTTCAAAGACAAAGGATTTGGCACCGTCGCAGTGGCCATGGCGTATGACCCGCCGAGCTACGTCGTGAACTTTGCACAGACACGCAAGCTCCCGTTCGATGTGGCCATCGACAACACCGGCGCTGTGGCCCGGTCTTGGGGCGAGGTGACCTTAACCCCCACCAGCTACTTGGTGAACAAGCGCGGCGATATTGTCAAACGTTACGTAGGCCAACCCGATTTTGCTGAACTGCACCAGCTGATTGAAAAGCTTTTGCAAGAGTCCTAGCAGCTGAGCAACATCTACGGCGAGGCGCTGAGTGGCTGAGTGGCTGAGGTTGGTATGCGTTTGTCACCGCTTGTGGTGATACATTGCCAACTCACTAGGAACCGCATTCGACTTTGTTCGCGTATGGCACACCGCTTCATCCCGCTTACCCCACGCCCCCATGCAACCGCACGTTCTGATCGCTGACACTCCTGACACGCTAGAGGGGATTCGAGAGCTGTTTATCGAATACGCGGAGAGCCTTGGGGTGGATTTGTGCTTCCAGAACTTTGAAGAAGAACTGAGGACCTTGCCGGGAGAATATGCGGCCCCGCGTGGTTGCCTGCTGGCAGTTCAGATTGATGGCGCATGGGCCGGATGTTGCGCACTCCGCCCGCTGGATAACGTCGATTACCCGAACGCATCTGAAATGAAGCGTTTATTCGTCCGCCCCGCGTATCGGAGGCTGGGACTCGGGCGCATGCTGGCAGAAGCAATTCTGGATTCTGCCCGAACCATGGGTTATGACTGCGTGCTTCTGGACACGCTGAATGACATGGAGAGCGCCCGTGCCTTGTACGAAGAACTGGGCTTCGTTGAAGTGCCCCCGTATTACTTCAATCCAATAGCAGGGGCCCACTATTTGCGGGCAGAACTCTAGTTCCACCCGAGCTCTGGCTTAGGCCTGGGCTTGGGCCAGCAAGGTGGCAGCGTCGCTCACCTCAAATTTACCGGGGCCTTCAATGTTCAAAGTTGCGACTTTGCCGTCCTTGACCAACATCGAATAGCGGTTGGAGCGCAAACCCAAACCTTTGCCGGTGAGATCCAGAGTCAGGCCAGTGGCTTTGGCAAAAGCGGCATCACCGTCGGCGAGCATACGCACCTTGGTTCCAGTCTTCTGATCGCGCGCCCATGCGCCCATCACAAACGCATCGTTCACGCTGACGCACCAGATCTCATCAACACCCGCTGCCTTAAAAGCATCGGCATGCTCCACATAGCCGGGCACATGTTTTGCCGAGCAAGTCGGTGTAAAGGCGCCAGGCAATGCAAACACGGCAATCGTCTTGCCTGCGGTGGCCTTTGCGACCGGCACCGCATTAGGGCCGATGCTGCAACCTTCGCCCTCGATCTCCGAGTATTCCATGAGTGTGGTGTCTGGAAGTGCGTCGCCGACTTGAATCATATTTGCTCCTTATGCAAAATGTTATTACCAATGAAAACGGCCCACATTGTGGGCCGTTTTCTATTCAACTGCAGGAATGAAGTCGCAAAGACTTAAACTGCAGCTGCCTTCTCTACCAAGCGGGTCGCAACCCAGTTCTTGGTCTTGGAGATCGGCTTGCTTTCGGTGATTTCAATCACGTCACCCAACTTGTACTCGCCCTTTTCGTCATGGGCGTGGTACTTGCTGGACTTCGCAACGATCTTGCCGTAGAGCTCGTGCTTTACACGACGCTCGATCAGCACTGTCACAGTCTTAGCACGCTTGTCGCTGACCACCTTGCCAACCAAGGTGCGCTTGAGGGATTTTTTAGCTTCCGTCATTTATCGCTCCTTATTTGGCGGATTTTTCAGCGCTTTGCTTTTGCACAAGAATTGTCTTGGCGCGAGCAATATCGCGGCGCGCAGAGCGCAACGAAGCGGTGTTGTTGATTTGTTGCGTGGCCTTTTGCATACGCAGACCGAAGTGGGCTTTTTGCAAAGCCTTAACTTCGTCCTTCAGGCCGGCAACGTCTTTTTGGCGTAGTTCAGCAGCTTTCGTCATTTCGATTTCTCCTGAATTACTGGCCGATCATGCGGCTGACAAATGTCGTACGCAATGGCAGCTTTGCAGCGGCCAAACGGAAAGCTTCGCGGGCGAGTTCTTCGGGCACGCCGACGATCTCAAACACGATCTTGCCGGGCTGAATTTCAGCCACGTAGTACTCGGGGTTACCTTTACCGTTACCCATACGCACTTCAGCAGGCTTCTGGGAGATCGGCTTGTCAGGGAACACGCGGATCCAGATACGGCCGCCACGCTTCACGTGACGGGAAATTGCACGACGTGCAGCTTCGATCTGGCGAGCCGTCAGACGGCCGCGGTCAGTACATTTCAGACCGAAGTCACCAAAGGCAACCGAGCTTCCGCGGGTTGCGACTCCAGTGTTACGGCCCTTTTGCTCTTTGCGGTATTTCCGGCGAGCGGGTTGCAACATGATTATTCTCCTTTACCGTCAGCTGCTGCAGCTGGCGCGGCGACTTTGCGAACGCGCTTAACGGCGGTTTTAGCGTCGGCACCAAGTGCTTCAGCGGGCTTGTCGCTGCCATCAGCGGGAGCGGCATTGCTGCCGACCGGACGACGGGCGCCACGAGGTGCTGCGCCAGGACGCGCACCGCGGTCATCACGGCGTGGACCGCGAGGACGACGCTCTTCTTCAGCACGGGGCTCCACAGCTGCTGGCAGATCGTTACGGCCCAAGGTGTCACCCTTGTAGACCCAAACTTTCACGCCAATGATGCCGTAAGTTGTCTTTGCTTCAGAAGTGCCGTAATCGATGTCTGCGCGCAGAGTGTGCAAAGGCACGCGGCCTTCACGGTACCACTCAGTACGTGCAATTTCGATACCGTTCAAACGGCCGGACGACATGATCTTGATGCCCAAAGCGCCCAAACGCATGGCGTTTTGCATGGCACGCTTCATGGCGCGACGGAACATGATGCGCTTTTCGAGCTGCTGGGTGATGCTGTCAGCGATCAGCTTCGCATCGATTTCAGGCTTGCGCACTTCTTCGATATTCACTGCCACTGGCACGCCCAATTGCTTACCCAGGTCACGTTTCAAGTTTTCGATGTCTTCGCCCTTCTTGCCGATCACCACGCCCGGACGCGCCGAGAAAATGGTGATACGTGCGTTCTTGGCAGGACGCTCAATCAAAATACGCGAAACCGAAGCGTTCTTCAGCTTGGCTTTCAGGTACTCGCGAACCTTGATGTCTTCCGACAACATGCCGGCGAAATCACGGTTGCTTGCGTACCAGCGAGAAGACCAGTTACGGCTGATCGCCAAACGAAAGCCGGTTGGGTGGATTTTTTGTCCCATATCTTCCTGGCCTCTTTCAGTTTCCAACCGTCACGTACACGTGGCACGTGGGTTTGCGGATTTGATTGCCACGGCCCTTGGCGCGCGCAGTGAAGCGACGCAGCGAAGCACCTTGCTCGACGTAGATGGTCTTAACCTTCAATTCGTCGATGTCAGCGCCGTCATTGTGTTCGGCGTTGGCAATTGCGGACTCCAAAACCTTCTTGATGATCACAGCAGCTTTTTTCTGTGTGAATTGCAAGATGTTCAGAGCTTGATCAACTTTCTTGCCACGGATCAGATCCGCGACCAGACGGCCTTTGTCAACAGACAAACGGACGCCACGAAGGGTTGCACGAGTTTCCATGGTCACCTCCTTATTTCTTCTGGACTTTTTTGTCCGCAGGGTGACCCTTGAAAGTACGTGTGAGCGCGAACTCACCCAACTTGTGGCCAACCATTTGATCGGTGATATAGACAGGCACGTGCTGTTTGCCGTTATGAACAGCAATGGTCAAGCCGATGAACTCGGGCAGGATCATGGAGCGACGGGACCAAGTCTTAATCGGCTTCTTGTCCTTGTTTGCCACGGCCTTTTCGGTCTTGGCAATCAGGTGATGGTCGACGAATGGACCTTTTTTCAGTGAACGAGTCATTTACCTACCCCTTACTTCTTGCGACGCGACACGATCATGACCTGCGTGCGCTTGTTGTTACGGGTACGGTAGCCCTTGGTCAGATTACCCCAAGGATCGACTGCATGACGGCCTTCGCCGGTCTTGCCTTCACCACCACCGTGCGGGTGGTCAACAGGGTTCATCACAACACCACGAACGGTTGGGCGAATACCCATCCAACGCTTCACACCGGCCTTGCCCAACTGGCGCAGGCTGTGCTCTTCGTTTGCTACTTGACCAATGGTCGCGCGGCAGTCGATGTGGATCTTGCGGACTTCGCCCGAACGCACACGCACTTGAGCATAGGTCCCTTCACGAGCCAGCAAGGTAGCGGATGTACCAGCGGAACGGATGATTTGAGCACCCTTGCCAACTTGCAACTCTACGCAATGGATGATGGAACCCACTGGAATGTTGCGAATAGGCAATGTGTTACCTACACGGATAGGAGCTTCGGAACCGTTTTGAATGGTCGCGCCAACTTCCAGGCCACGAGGAGCAATGATGTACTTGCGCTCGCCGTCTGCGTAGCACACCAGAGCGATGTGCGCGGAACGGTTTGGATCGTACTCAATGCGCTCAACCTTCGCAGGGATGCCATCCTTGTTACGGACGAAATCCACTACGCGGTAGTGATGCTTGTGACCACCACCCTTATGACGGGTAGTGATGTGGCCGTTGTTGTTACGACCGGCTTGCTGGAATTGTGGTTCCAACAAAGCAGCGTGGGGAGCACCCTTGTGCAGGTGGTCACGCGAAATCTTCACCACGCCACGACGGCCTGGGGAAGTTGGTTTCATTTTAATGACAGCCATGATTACGCAGCCTCCCCGCCGAGGTTCAGCTCTTGACCTGGCTTCAGTGTCACGTAGGCTTTGCGAACATTGTCGCGACGGCCCACAGACTTACCGAAACGCTTGGTCTTGCCCTTGGTGTTCACCACAGAAACGCCTTTTACCTCGACCTTGAACATCAATTCCACAGCGGCCTTGATTTCATACTTGGTAGCGTCTTGCAGCACCTTGAAAGTCACAGCATTGCTCTTTTCAGCAACCATAGTGGCCTTTTCGGACACGATGGGAGCGACGAGCACTTGCATCAAACGACCTTCGTCGAATTTGGTCAGATTGGGACCGTGGCTCATGCAAACATCTCCTTGAGTGTGTCCATGGCAGCCTTAGTCACCAGCACCTTGCGGTAGTGAACCAAAGACAGGGGGTCAGCATAACGGGGCTCAACCACCAGAACATTCACCAGGTTACGGGATGCCAGATACAGGTTTTCATCAACCTCATCAGCGATCACCAACACGGATTCCAGATTCATTGCCTTGAACTTGGCAGCCAAAGCCTTGGTCTTTGGGGATTCCACTTTCAGGGAATCCACCACGGCCAAACGACCTTCGCGAACCAGCTGAGACAAGATAGATGCCATACCTGCGCGGTACATCTTCTTGTTAATCTTCTGGCCGAAGTTTTCATCAGGCATGTTCGGGAAGATACGACCGCCGCCGCGCCACAGTGGCGAGGAAGTCATACCAGCGCGAGCGCGACCGGTTCCCTTTTGCTTGAAAGGCTTCTTGGTGCTGTGCTTGACCTGTTCACGGTCTTTTTGTGCACGTGTACCTTGACGAGCGTTGGCCTGGAAGGCCACCACCACTTGGTGCACCAGATCTTCGTTGTAGTCACGACCAAAAACTGCTTCAGGAGCATCGTATTTGGAAGTTGCCTGACCTTGTTCATTCAGGAGTTCGACTTGCATCAGTTCGCTCCTTTAGAGGCTTTGGCTTTGACTGCAGGACGCACGGTCACGAAACCACCCTTGGATCCAGGGATAGCACCCTTGATCAACAACAGTTGGCGAGCTTCGTCAACACGAACCACGTCGAGGTTTTGAGTTGTCACGGTAGCATCACCCAAGTGACCTGTCATGCGCTTACCAGGAAACACGCGACCGGGATCTTGAGCCATACCGATAGAACCGGGCACATTGTGCGAGCGGCTGTTACCGTGGGATGCGCGCTGCGAAGACATGTTGTGACGCTTGATGGTACCGGCGTAGCCTTTACCGATCGAAGTGCCCTGCACATCTACCTTTTGACCCACTGCAAAAATATCGGTCACTGGCACGGTGGCGCCAGTTGCGTACTTTGCAGCAGATTCAGCAGTAACGCGGAACTCTTGAATGATTTCGCCAGCTTCAACGCCAGCTTTGGCCAAATGGCCGGCGACGGGCTTGGTGATACGCGAAGCTTTGCGTGCACCGAATGTAACCTGCAAGGCCACATAGCCGTCGTTCTCTTGGGTTTTCACCTGTGTCACACGGTTGTTAGACACATCCACCACGGTCACAGGAACAGCGTCCCCGTCGTCCGTGAATAGACGCATCATGCCAACTTTGCGACCCAGCAACCCTAAGTGATTGCTAAGACTCATTGTTTTCTCCGTAACTCCCAACCATGGCAACTTCAATTGGCTGCCATGTTTTTACTTGGGAGACTGTTAATAAAACCCCGCGCGTCTCCACGCAGAGCCAGCGAGTATAGCCTGCCCTTGCGGAGTGCGCAAGTGCTCAGCCGTTCGCCTAAAAAAGCCCCGCCGTAACGGGGCCTCCATTCGATTACTGCAGCTTGATTTCTACGTCCACGCCTGCGGGCAGGTCGAGCTTCATCAGTGCATCAACGGTTTTGTCCGTTGGATCCACGATGTCCATCAAACGCTGGTGCGTGCGGATTTCGAACTGGTCACGACTGGCCTTGTTCACGTGAGGTGAACGCAGGATGTCGAAGCGCTTCATGCGTGTTGGCAAAGGCACGGGACCTTTGACAATCGCGCCGGTGCGCTTTGCAGTGTCAACAATTTCAGCTGCCGATTGATCGATCAGCTTGTAGTCAAACGCCTTCAGGCGGATGCGGATTTTTTGTTTGGCGGCCATCGTAATTCCTTAATGTGCGAATTACGCGATGATTTTGGCAACCACGCCGGCGCCCACGGTACGACCGCCTTCGCGAATAGCGAAACGCAGGCCTTCTTCCATGGCGATGGGGTTGATCAACTTCACAGTGATGGACACGTTGTCACCAGGCATCACCATTTCTTTGCCTTCTGGCAACTCGATCGCACCGGTCACGTCCGTTGTACGGAAGTAGAACTGGGGACGGTAGTTGTTGAAGAAAGGAGTGTGACGTCCGCCTTCGTCCTTGGACAACACGTAGATTTCGCCAGTGAAGTGGGTGTGTGGCTTGATCGAACCGGGCTTGCACAGCACTTGGCCGCGCTGCACGTCTTCGCGCTTGGTGCCGCGCAACAGGATACCGACGTTGTCGCCTGCTTGACCTTGGTCGAGCAACTTGCGGAACATTTCGACGCCTGTGCAGGTGGTCTTTTGTGTGTCAGCAATACCAACGATTTCGATTTCTTCGCCGACCTTGACGATACCGCGCTCAACGCGACCTGTCACCACGGTGCCGCGACCGGAGATCGAGAACACGTCTTCCACGGGCATCAGGAATGCGCCGTCCACTGCGCGCTCTGGCAGGGGGATGTAGGAGTCGAGTGCGTCAGCCAACTTCATGATCGCGCCTTCGCCCAGGTCGCCCTTGTCGCCTTCCATGGCGAGCTTGGCAGAACCGTGGATGATGGGGGTGTCGTCGCCTGGGAAGTCGTACTTGGACAGGAGTTCGCGAACTTCCATCTCAACCAGTTCCAACAACTCAGCGTCGTCCACCATGTCGCACTTGTTCAGGAACACGATGATGTAAGGCACGCCCACTTGGCGAGCCAACAAGATGTGCTCGCGTGTCTGGGGCATGGGGCCGTCAGCTGCGGAGCAAACCAGAATAGCGCCGTCCATTTGTGCGGCGCCAGTGATCATGTTCTTCACATAGTCAGCGTGTCCGGGGCAATCCACGTGTGCGTAGTGGCGGTTGGCGGTTTCGTACTCAACGTGTGCAGTGTTGATGGTAATGCCGCGTGCTTTTTCTTCAGGTGCTGCGTCGATCTGGTCGTACGCTTTGGCAGATCCGCCAAACTTGGCTGCCAACACAGTGGTGATAGCCGCTGTCAGTGTGGTCTTGCCGTGGTCCACGTGACCAATGGTACCCACATTGACGTGTGGCTTGGTACGTGTGAATTTTTCTTTACCCATTTTTCAATTCTCCAAAGAGCTAATCCCGTGTGTTGGTTTTACGTCTGCACGGTGTTGCTATATCGCCCCGCACGGGAACAGGGCGGCACACCGTCGCAGACCACTAAAAATTACTTGGCGCGCGCTGCCATGATGGCTTCAGACACGTTGCGCGGAGCTTCCGCGTAGTGCTTGAATTCCATCGTGTAGGTTGCACGGCCTTGCGACATCGAACGCAATGTCGTCGAGTAGCCGAACATTTCAGACAAAGGCACCTCTGCCTTGATGGCCTTTCCGCCGCCGACCATGTCGTCCATACCCTGCACCATGCCGCGACGTGAGGACAAATCGCCCATCACGTTACCAGCGTAGTCTTCTGGGGTTTCGACTTCCACAGCCATCATGGGCTCCAGAATCACGGGGTTGGCCTTGCGGCAACCTTCCTTGAAACCGAAGATGGCGGCCATCTTGAACGCGTTTTCGTTCGAGTCCACATCGTGGTAAGAACCGAAAGTCAAAGTGACCTTCACGTCCACCACGGGGTAGCCAGCCAAAACACCTTGGTTCAAAGCTTCGATCACACCCTTTTCAACCGCAGGGATGTATTCGCGAGGAACCACACCGCCCTTGATTGCGTCGACGAATTCGAAGCCCTTGCCGGCTTCGTTAGGCTCAACGGTCAACACCACGTGACCGTATTGACCCTTACCACCGGACTGGCGAACAAACTTGCCTTCCACGTCAGACACGCTCTTGCGGATCGTTTCGCGGTAGGCCACTTGCGGCTTACCAACGTTAGCTTCCACGCCGAATTCGCGCTTCATGCGGTCCACAATAATTTCCAGGTGCAGCTCGCCCTGACCACCGATGATGGTCTGGCCGGATTCTTCGTCGGTTTGCACGCGGAAAGACGGATCTTCAGCAGCCAAGCGGTTCAGGGCAATACCCATCTTCTCTTGGTCAGCTTTTGTCTTAGGCTCAACAGCTTGGCGGATCACGGAGTCAGGGAACACCATACGCTCAAGTGTGATAACTGCCGATGGGTCACACAAGGTTTCACCGGTTGTCACGTCTTTCAGACCCACGCAAGCTGCGATGTCGCCCGCGCGGATTTCATCCACTTCTTCGCGGTTGTTGGCGTGCATTTGCACGATACGACCGATACGCTCTTTTTTGCCACGCACCGCGTTGTACACAGTGTCGCCCTTCTTCAGAACGCCGGAGTACACGCGCACAAATGTCAACTGACCCACAAACGGATCGGTCATCAACTTGAATGCCAAAGCGGCGAACTTTTCGTTGTCATCCGCCTTGCGGGTGATTTCTTGCTCGTCTTCGTCAAAGCCCTTGATGGCCTTCACGTCCAGAGGAGAAGGCATTAATTCGATCACAGCATCCAACATGCGCTGGACACCCTTGTTCTTGAACGCAGTACCGCACAACATGGGCTGGATTTCGCCAGCGATAGTGCGGCTACGCAGGCCACCGGTGATTTCTTCTTCGGTCAAGTCACCTTCTTCAAGGTACTTGTTCATCAGCTCTTCGGAGGCTTCAGCAGCGGCTTCGACCATCTTTTCGCGCCACTCTTTGGCAACGCTCACGAGGTCAGCAGGGATCTCTTCGAAGGTGAACTTCATGCCCTGGGAAGCTTCGTCCCAGATGATGGCCTTCATCTTGCGCAAATCCACCACGCCGGTGAAGTTTTCTTCTGCACCGATTGGAATCACGATCGGCACAGGGTTGGCCTTTAGGCGCAACTTCATCTGATCCACAACCTTGAAGAAGTTGGCACCGGTACGGTCCATCTTGTTCACAAAGGCCAAACGTGGAACCTTGTATTTGTTAGCCTGACGCCACACGGTTTCAGACTGAGGCTGCACGCCGCCCACAGCGCAGTACACCATGCAGGCGCCGTCCAAAACGCGCATGGAACGCTCCACTTCGATCGTGAAGTCCACGTGTCCGGGCGTGTCAATGATGTTGATGCGGTGCTCGGGGAACGATGTGTCCATTCCCTTCCAGAAGCAAGTCGTAGCAGCGGAAGTAATGGTAATACCGCGCTCTTGCTCTTGCTCCATCCAGTCCATCGTGGCCGCGCCATCGTGCACTTCGCCGATTTTGTGGTTCACGCCGGTATAGAAAAGAATACGCTCGGTCGTGGTGGTTTTGCCGGCGTCAATGTGCGCTGAAATACCGATATTGCGGTAGCGCTCAATGGGGGTAGTGCGAGCCATGATGGATCCTTGGTTGATCAAATTCTTGAGAGGGTCCGCTGCACCATGCAGCAAGACAAACGACTTTCAGAGTATGGCCAGCCCACATGACAGCGCGATTGCGCTGCCCGGACCTGCCAAGCTCTGAAAGCCGCGATTTCCGTTGCTTAGAAACGGAAGTGAGAGAAGGCCTTGTTGGCTTCAGCCATACGGTGCACTTCGTCACGCTTCTTCATGGCGCCACCACGGCCTTCAGTGGCTTCCAACATTTCGTTGGCAAGGCGCTGAGCCATAGACTTTTCACCACGCTTGCGAGCAGCTTCCTTGATCCAACGCATGGACAAAGCCAAGCGACGGACAGGACGCACTTCCACAGGCACTTGGTAGTTAGCACCACCCACGCGGCGGGATTTCACTTCTACCATGGGCTTGACGTTGTTGATCGCAACGGTGAACGCTTCCAGAGCATCCTTATCGGGGTGCTTTTTAGCAATCAGTTCCAGTGCGCCGTAAATGATGCGCTCTGCAACTGCTTTTTTGCCGCCTTCCATGATCACGTTCATGAATTTGGACAGCTCTACGTTGCCGAACTTGGGATCCGGCAGGATTTCACGTTTAGGGACTTCGCGACGACGTGGCATATTTCACCTCATATTGCTTCAGTTGGTATCTTTTCAGACACCGCGAGAGTTAATCAAAACCCCCACTTACTCGACCCACTCGGACAATTCCGGGTTTCGGGTCACTTCGCTGCATCTCCGCGCCACGCGGGGAAACAGCACCGAAAATTCGAACCTACAGGGCTTATTTAGCCTTTGGCTTCTTGGCACCGTACTTGGAACGGGATTGCTTGCGGTCTTTCACGCCTTGCAAGTCCAAAGAACCGCGAACGATGTGGTAACGCACACCTGGCAAGTCCTTGACACGACCGCCGCGAACCAGCACAACGCTGTGTTCTTGCAAGTTGTGGCCTTCACCGCCGATGTAAGAGATCACCTCAAAACCGTTGGTCAAGCGCACTTTGGCAACTTTACGCAGAGCGGAGTTAGGCTTTTTAGGAGTCGTTGTGTACACACGGGTGCATACACCGCGACGCTGCGGAGAGTTCTGCATAGCAGGGCTCTTCGACTTGATGGTCTCGACCTCACGGCCTTGACGCACGAGTTGGTTAATGGTTGGCATTGAAAAACGTCCCTAAACGTTTGAATATTACGAAAACGTGAATCCCTTCGGAAATTCCGAAAAGCCTTCTAATGTAGCAGAACAAGGGTTTACACGCAAACTGTGGCCTGATCTTCAGCGAATCCAGAGGCGCAAGGCATCCCAAGTGCGGCCAATGACGCCCGCTTGCTCGACGGCATCCATTGCCACCAAAGGCACCTCGGCAACAACCTGCTCACCGGAACGGACCTTGAGAGTTGCTAGCACTTGCCCTTTGGCGACCGGCGCCACGATAGGCTCGTTGCGCACCACTTCGGTTTTTAGCTGCGCACCGCTTCCGGCAGGCACCGCCACAACCACGCCTTGTGGACGACCGACTTTGACAGCTGACTCAGCGCCCTTCCAGACCTTGGGCGTCACTACCGCAGCACCCGCGTCGTACAACTTGACCGCCTCATAGGCGGTGTAACCCCAATTGAGCAGCTTTTGTGACTCATTGGCACGCGCGCTTTCGCTCTCAGTACCCAACACAATCGACAGCAAGCGGCGGCTTCCCGTGGCCGCAGGCGAACCTGCAGGCGCACCGGCAGTGGCCAAAGCCGGGAAATCACGCTTGGCAGTGGCCACAAGGCAATAACCCGCAGCGGCGGTATGGCCCGTCTTCAGCCCGTCGACCGTCGGATCACGGAACAACAGCAGGTTGCGGTTGCTATCGTTGGCGGCCGGTGTGCCGGGGTAGCGGTACTTTTTGATCGCGTAGAAGTGCACAAAATCAGGAAAGTCAGCCATCAGGCGCATGGCCAGAATGCTCAGGTCTCGGGCCGTCGTGGTGTGCCCGGCTTCGGTGAGTCCTTCGGGGTTTTTGTAACCCGTATTCTTCATACCCAACACCTTGGCCTGCTCATTCATCATTTGGACAAAGCGCTCCAAGGAGCCGCCAACGCCCTCTGCCAGCGCCATCGTGGCATCGTTTCCGCTCTGCACGATCATGCCTTTGATCAAATCCTCCACTGGCACTTGCATCTTGGGGTCGATGAACATCCGGGAGCCGGGCATCTTCCAGGCACGCTCACTCACCGGGAAGGTCTGCTTGAGATCAATCTTCTTGGATCGCAATGCGTCGAACACCAGATACGCTGTCATCAGCTTGGTGAGCGAGGCTGGCTCCACCGGCATGTCCAGATCTTTGGATGCCAGGATTTGATTCGCAGTGACGTCCATCAACAAATAGGAGCGCGCAGCCACTTCCGGTGGGCGTGGGGCTTCAGCGGCCACCGCAAAGCTCAAAGCCGCCAAAACGGAGGCAATCAATAGTTTCATAGTTCAGTCAGGTTGGAGAAAAGATGTCGAGAAAGCGCCGGGAGTCACCCGAGAGCGCTGGCGCAGCGTCAGCCACGCAAATGGCGCGCCACAATGTTGCGTAGTAAGGGCAATTGTCCATGAAAGAAGTGTCCGCCCCCCGGCACCACCGTCACCGGCAGGCTCTGCGGCCGGGCCCAATTCATCACATCCGCAAGCGGAACGGTGTCGTCTTGCTCGCCATGCAGCACCAAAGTGCGGTCATGAAAGTCGGGGGCCACGGGGGCCACAGCAAAGCGACTCGCCGCCGTACCGACCAGCACCACCTGCTCGGGCTCACGCGCGGCTAATGCCAACAGCGCATGGCTGGTCACAAATGCGCCAAATGAAAAACCGGCCAGCGAGAGCCTCCCCTCGGGCGCCATGTGCTGCACCACTGCCAGGAAATCTTGCAACTCCCCGTTGCCGTGGTCGTAGACGCCTTCGCTGGCACCGACACCCCGAAAATTGAACCGGACCGCACGCCATCCGGCCTGAACAAACGCCCGGGCCAGCGTCTGGACCACTTTGTTGTCCATGGTGCCGCCGAACAAGGGATGAGGGTGAGCGATCACCACCGTGCCGCGCACGGCATCAAAGGGTGGGCTCGTGGGTTCATCAATCAGCCCCTCCAGCAAACCGGCCGGACCCGCCATCTGGAACTTTTGGGTAGAAGAATTCATTTTGCTATTATTTTTATAGCGGCACCCGCAAGAGATGAGAGCGCCAACTAGCGAATACGCGACAATCAGCGGCCCAAGTGGGCGGGTGTCAGCAGTCGCTCAACGACTTTGCCGTTCTTAAGGTGCGACTCCACAATCTCTTCGATATCCTGCCCGTCCACAAACGAGTACCAAACCGCTTCGGGATACACCACCGCCACCGGGCCACCGGCACAGCGGTCCAAGCAGCCCGCTTTGTTGACACGGACTTTGCCGGGGCCCGCCAGTCCAGCTTCTTTGACAAGTTGCTTGCACTTGTCAAAACCCTCTTGGGCGTTGTGGTGCACACAACAGTCTTCGCCGTTCTTTCGCTCGTTCAGGCAAAAGAAAATATGGCGTTCGTAATAGGAGGGGGCGGGAGTGGTGGAATCAGTCATGCGCTGATTTTAGGTTTTAGTATCTCTGCGCGCGATTTGCCCCAGAAGATACAAGGACGCCGCATAAGGCCAGAGCCACCCCACCCATTGCGCCAGACCATTGAACCGGATAAACCGCCCCTGCTCCCACAACTGGAGGGTCTGTGCGAAGTACGGACTTTCTGGCGCTTGATTCAACAGACTTAAATAGACCCCCAGCGCCAACAGTGCCACGGCCGCACTGACGCGCCATGACACCAGTACCAGCAACAACGCCAAGCCAGCCCCCGCCAGCATGCCGATTTGCGTCGGCAAATCCAGCCAAGCCCAGGCATGGCCGGGGCCCCAGCTCAAGGCGGCCGACAAAGCGGTGGCCAACACGGCCGACGTAGCTGTCACCACCACCACCACTACGCGTCGCCACCGGGCCCGCACAATACAAAAACCCAACAGGCAAGGAATTAGCAAACCCAACGCAACGCATAGCAACTCTGTACTCGGAGCCAAGGCAGGCCATTCCGTAGGCCCCTCGGGCAACCAGCGTTCAAACTCAGAGTCCAGTAGCGCACTGCGCAGCATCTCCTCTACCCGGGTCACCACCTGACCCAAGCCCAAAGGCACCGAGGACGGGAACAACAGACCCAGGGGCCATGTCGAGAGCAGCACAATTCCGCCGCGGGAATGCGACACAAACCAGCGGCTGCGCACTTGGTTCCACCGATCGATGGCACCGGCCCTTTGCAACACAAAAGCGATGGCGGCGCCGCAGGCAGCACCCAGTGAATTCAACAGGAAGTCTTCCCGAGAGGGCACCCGCAAAGGCAAATAGCTCTGCAAGGCCTCCATCAGCAGCGACAGCAGCATGACCCCCAGCGGCGCCAGCCACACGGAGATACGGGGCCACCCCGAGCGCAAAGCGCCAAGAACGACCAGCCCCCCTAAGGGCACATAGCCTGCAATGTTGATGGCGACATCAAAACCGGTCCAATACCGGGGCAGGGGAGCCAGCAAAAACTCCCAGCTGGCAATCCCCTGGTCGCGCCACTCTACAAAGGGAAACAAACTCGCATACGCGACCAGTGCCGCGTACAGAGCGGCAAGTGGCCATGCGGTGGATTTGTGCACGGTTCGATACCGTCAGAACGGCTTGACCACCACCAAAACAACAATTGCGGTCAGCAACAACACCGGGATCTCGTTGAACCACCGGAAAAACACATGGCTGCGCTGGCTCAGGCCGGCTTCCAACTTGCGCAACATCACCGCACATCCGTGGTGGTAGCCGATGGCCAGCAGCACCAAGGCCAGCTTGGCGTGCATCCAGCCATTGCCCGGCCCACGCCCGATGCCATAACCCAACCAAAGATACAGGCCCAGCCCCAAGGCTGGCACAGCCAACAGGGTGGTGAACCGCAACAATTTGCGTGCCATCAGCAACAGACGGGCTCGCTCGGCATCTGAGCCGGCTGGCACCATGGCCAAGTTCACAAAGATGCGGGGAAGATAAAACAGGCCGGCAAACCAGCTGGCGATGAAAACAATGTGAAAGGCTTTGATCCAGAGCATGACCAAAGTGTAGCGGGACGGTTGCGTTTGCTACGGGCAAAAAAAACCCCAGCACACGGCTGGGGTGGTAAGCCTTTTTTGCTGTCACACATCAAGGCCCCGCTCAGGGAGGAAAAGCGGGGGATAGCAAGCTACCCGGGGTTGAATTTAGCAATGTTGCGGTGGTGTGACAAGCAATTTCGGGCAATACCCCTCCAATTCGCTGAGGTATTCAGCAAATTGACTGCTTGGTCAACCCCGTGAGCAGGCCGCTTTCGGGCACAATTTTGGGCATGACTCCCTACGCCCCCTTCCCCGCCGGACGCCCGCGCCGCTTGCGCCGCGACAGTTTCACCCGCAATCTGGTGCGCGAAAACGCCTTGACCGCCCATGACCTGATCTACCCGGTCTTTGTGGTGGATGGACAAGCACAGCGCGTGCCAATTGCATCCATGCCCGGCGTGGAACGACTCAGCCTCGATTTGCTGCTGCCGGTGGCTGAGCAATGTGTGAAGCTGGGCATTCCCGTCATGGCCTTGTTCCCGGTCGTCGATGCGTCGCTCAAAACCTATGATGGTGCAGAGGCCCTGAATCCGGATGGCCTAGTCCCTCGCGTGGTGCGGGCCTTGAAACAGGAGTTCCCCGACCTCGGCGTCATGACCGATGTGGCTCTGGACCCATTCACCACCCACGGGCAAGACGGCATTCCCGACACCCGGCCCGAAGAAAACGGCTACATCCTGAACGAAGAGACCACCGCCCAACTGGTGCAACAGGCGCTGACCCAAGCGCGCGCGGGTGTTGATATCGTGGCGCCGAGCGACATGATGGACGGCCGCATCGGCGCCATCCGCACCGCCCTGGAAGCCGAAAAGCTGACCCACACCCGCATCATGGCCTACAGCGCCAAGTACGCCAGCGCGTTTTATGGTCCCTTCCGCGATGCGGTGGGCTCAGCGGGCAACCTCGGCAAAGGCAATAAAAAAGCCTACCAAATGGACCCTGCCAATAGCGACGAGGCCCTGCGCGAAGTGGCCATGGATATCGCCGAAGGGGCGGACATGGTGATGGTCAAGCCCGGCATGCCCTATCTGGACGTCGTGCGCCGCGTCAAAGACGAGTTCAGGATTCCTACTTTCGCCTACCAGGTGAGCGGCGAATACGCGATGCTCAAAGCCGCCGCCCTCAACGGCTGGCTGGACCACGATGCGGTCATGCTCGAGAGCCTGCTGGCGTTCAAACGCGCGGGCGCCGACGGCATCTTGACCTATTTCGCGATCGATGCAGCGCGGGCACTGCGCGCCTAATGCTATAAAAATAAGAGCTGCTGGCGCACAACCTATCTGCGCCAGCGGCACTTTTTAATTCATACTGAAGCCATGCGCATCTTCCACATTGAGCCCGGCCATGTCCGTGAAAGCGCAGATTTAGGGCAGCTCTATGCCGCTGACCTGAAAGGCTCGGGCTATGTGTGGATTGCCTGCAGCCGCCCCGAATTTGAAGCAGAGCAGGCGCGCGTCCAAGCCGCCCTGCAACACCTGTGCGGCGAGCAGCTGGTCGATCTGCACATCTCCGACCTGATCAACAAGCAGCTGCCGTCGCACTACGACTACACCTCCCAATACGACCTGCTGGTGTTCAGGCGCCTGGTCGCCGGCAGCACCGGCACCCTGCCCCTGAATGCGCCCAAGGCAGAAGGCACCCCGCCGCGCTTGAGCGGCCCGCCCATCTTGCGACGCATCGACACCAGCCCGGTCGGGTTTGCGGTGTTTGACAACGTGCTGCTCTCTGTGCACCCCGACGACTGCACCGTGCGCGATGCCTATGCCGACAAACTGCTGCAGACCGCTGCCGCCGCCGAGCCGCGCGCCGCAGGGGCCCGCCAGCCCACCAGCCCCGCCGACTTGATGCTGCGCATCGTGAACTCGATGGTGGATGGCTACCTCGCGCTGCGCCGCGAACTCACACAACAGCTCGACCACTGGCAAAACGAGCTCTTGAGCCCCCGCACCCGCTTCACCAACTGGACCTCCCTGCTGGAGGCCCGCATGGCTTTGCACCAGCTCGATGATGTGTGCGAAGAGCAGCGCTCCAGCATTCAGGATTGGATAGAGGCCATCAAGACCTGGCCGGAGACTACGGGCCCCGCCGATGCCCGCGAGCGCGAGCTGCTGGAGGTGCGCAGCCGCGATGTGCTGGAGCACATTGAGCGGGTAGTCCACCATGTGCGCCGCTTGGAGCAAAGCGTGGAGACTGCCGTGCAGATGCACTTCAGTGTGCAAGGCAGCCGCACCAACGACATCATGCGCACGCTCACGGTGCTGACCGCTATCTTTTTGCCGCTGAATTTGATGGCAGGTATTTTCGGGATGAACTTCGACTTCATCCCCCTGCTCCACCAGCAAGGTGGCTTCTGGTGGATTTTGGGGGCGATGGGCCTGACGGCGGCTGCATTGGCCCTCGTCTTCTGGCGCAAACGCTACCTCGCGCGCACCAACCGGTAGCCTGGTTTAGGGCACCGGCGCCCCACTCGTCAACCGACGTGGGTGCGCAAAAAAGCCAGCGTGCGCTGCCGCGCGAGCGCAGCGGCCTCGACCTGGTACGCGCCGCGCTGGTCGCAGTTAAAGCCGTGCTGAGCCGGATAGAGATGCACCTCCACCCCCGGCTGCGCCAGAGCGAACGCCTGCACTGTGGCCAAGGGAATGGCGTGGTCCTGCTCGCCGAAATGCGCCAGCACCGGGCACGCGGGCGTGCGCGCGGCCTCGACCGGTGTTGTCATGCCGCCCCCGTAATAGGGCACCGCCCCGGCCAAGCCCGGCACCTGTTCGGCTGCACGCCAAGCCAGCCAGCCGCCCCAGCAGTAACCCATCACCGCCACCTTGCCGGCACTGCGCGCAGCGTCTACCGCGGCCTGCACCTCTTGCAGGGGGCCGGGAGGCGGCAACGCCTCGGTGCGCGCCTTGAACGCGACACCGGCGGCCACATCATCCGGGCTGTAGCCCAGCTCGACGCCGGCTTGCACCCGGTGAAACATGGCAGGCGCCACCACCAAGTAGCCATCGGCGGCGTAGCTGTCTGCCACTGCCCGGATGTGGGTGTTCACGCCGAAGATTTCTTGCAACAAGACCAAGCCCCCACGCGGGGTCGCGACAGGCGTGGCCACATAGGCGGGAATGGAAGTGCCGTCGGCACAGGTGAGAGTGATGGTGCTGCCCATGGGGTGTCCTGACATGGCGTGCTCTGTTCACTGCGCCTGAAAGCCGCTGGCTTTGATCAGCTTCGCCCAGACCTGGGTGTACGCCTGCTCACGCTTGGTGAGTTGCTGCGCGTTCATGAAGCCCACCGTCAGGCCCATGGCAGTGAGGTGGTCTTTTACATCGGGTTGTGCAAGCACTTTGGCCAGCGCGTCCGACACCTTGTCGATGGCCACTTTGGGTGTGCCGGCCGGAGCAAACAGCCCGTAGTACGGCATGTCTTCCAAACCGCCTAACCCGAGCTCACTGAATGTGGGCACATCCGGCAGGATCGCCTGGCGGCTGCCACCGAGCACCGCCACGATGCGGATTTTGCCGACCTTGTGGTTTTCAATAAAGTCCGGCACCGAGCCCACGCCCGCGGCGATTTGGTTGCCCAGCATATCTGCCATCATCGGTGCGCTGCCGCGGTACGGAGCGGCCACCAGGTCCAGCTTGTATTTCTCGCCCAACACCTTGACCAGAAACTCCGGTGTGGAGGCCGGCGCCGGCACCCCTAGCGTGCCCTTGCCGCCCTGGGTGCGCACCCAGGCCACGTACTCGGCCGTCGATTTGGCAGGGGTGCCGCCAGACACTGCCAAAGCATTCACAAAGGTGGCGAAACCAGCCACCGGAACAAAGTCTTTGGCCGGGTCAAAGCCGGGGTTCTTGACCACCTGCGGCAAGATGGAGATCGTGTGGTCGTGGGTCAAAAACAGGGTGTTGCCATCGGGCGCTGCTGCTTTAAGGCTTTGGGCCGCAATCTGGCCGCCTGCACCGGCCTTGTTCTCCACCACCACCGGCACACCCAGCTGGTCTTTGAGTTTGTCTGCTAGGGTGCGGGCGATCGCGTCAGTCCCCCCGCCAGCAGGAAAGCCGACCAGAATCCGCACCGGCCCGGTCTGGGCCTGTGCTGCCGTGACCATGAAAGCCGATGCCACGGCCATACGCACACCCCATGCCGCTGCGCGGCGCATTCCTGCGATCCAATTTGCCATAAAGTCCTCTGGGCTGACCATTGAATACCGTCGTTGCGGCAGTAAGCCACTAGCGTAAGCCAAAAAACGGCTCGCGCTTTACCATGGGCCCCATGCGATCTATTGTTCTCATCACCGGCGGCTCCCGCGGTATCGGTGCCGCCACGGCTTTGGCGGCAGCGCATGCCGGCTATGCCGTCGCCGTCAACTACGCACACAACTCACTGGCCGCCGACGAGGTGGTGCGCCAGATCCGCCAGCAGGGCGGGACCGCGATCACGGTACAGGCCGACGTGGCCGAAGAGGCCCAGGTGCTTGCCATGTTTGACAAGGTCGATGCCAAACTCGGCCGCATCACCGGGCTGGTCAACAACGCCGGGGTGGTAGACCATGCCTGCCGTGTGGCCGACATGAGTGCAGAGCGCATGCGCCGCATGCTCAACACCAACGTGTTGGGCAGCATGCTGTGTGCCCGCGAAGCCGTGCGCCGCATGAGCACCCGCTGTGGGGGTGAGGGCGGCAGCATCGTGAACCTCTCCAGCGTGGCCGCTACCCTGGGCTCGCCCGGGCAGTATGTGGACTATGCGGCCAGCAAGGGCGCGATCGACAGCTTCACCGTGGGTCTGGCGCGGGAAGTGGCGACTGAAGGCATCCGGGTGAATGCGGTGCGCCCCGGCATCATTGACACCGACATCCACGCCTCAGGCGGACAACCAGACCGGGCCCAGCGCCTAGCGCCCCAGGTGCCCATGCAGCGCCCCGGCCGCGCCGAGGAGGTGGCCGCCAGCATCGTGTGGCTCTTGGGCGCGCAGTCCAGCTACACCACCGGCGCGCTGCTGGATGTAGCCGGCGGGCGCTGACTGCACCTGTCTTACGGCCGTGCTGCGGGGTCGGGCGGCAAGCCGCAGAGCGCCGCCGCATTGCCCCATGCAATCTTGCGGGCCACAGCAGGCGGCAAGCCGCCCAGCCAGGCGCGGTACTCGGACATCAGCGCTTCGTAATACTGCCAGCGCTGGTTGACCCAGGTGTCGGAGCCGATCACGAACCGGGCCGGAAACTCCAGCAACAAAGCCCGCCACTCGGGGCATAGCACAGGGGTCGCGCCTGTAGTGCAGGTCAGCCCCGGGCGGTAAGACAACTCCCCCATCAAACCCGGGTACTTGCGCAGCAAGGCGCGCACCCTCTCTACCGGGACACCGCCTATACCGGTGTGCGCCCAGATAAGCCGGCTGCGCACGCCGCCGGACGGGGTCGCCCCCAACAGGCCATCGATGGCGATGTCATCCACATGCGCCAGCACCACCAGCCCCTCGCGCTCCGCCCGCGCCATCAACTGCACCGCCACCGGGCCGCTGGCGTTGGCGTTGGCGCTGTCATAAAGGTGAAACTCGCCCAGCCCCCGGTAAGGGCCGGCCGCCGTGCCCCGCGCCAACTCCATATCCACCATGGTGGCAATCGTCGGGTCGCGAAACCAGTTGTCGTAATCGGCCCGGTCCCGGTAGAGGCGAACCAGCGGAACCACGGTGACGCCGGCCGCCTGCGTCAAAGCACTGGCTGACGCCAGGGTGCGGGTGCCGTCATTGGGGCGGGAATTGGCCAGCACCGCCCGAACCCCACTGCGCTGCATCCGGCCCAGCACGTCATCCAAGGGGTGGGCTTGCTGTGCCTCCACGTTGTAGTGCAGATGGGCATCAAAAATAGGGCCGGCATAGTCGGCGGCTTGCGCGCCGGCCGCCCATGCCATTCCGGTGAACAGCCAGGTCAAAAACGTGTGTTGCATCGTGCGCGGTCCCCCAAAGAATGGATTACAGGTGTAGCAGGTTTTACCGATGCGCGCACCGCCCGGGTGCATTACTATCCGTGCCTCTGCCGCTCCCGGCAGCACCAACCGGACCGAGCTATGGACCTTAAACCTCTGGTGACCCTGCTGGCCATCGTGAACCCGCTGGCCATCGTGCCATTTTTCATCCACTACACCCAAGGATTCTCGGGGGCCCAACGGCGCAACACCATCTGGGTGTCCTCGTTCAGCGCCTTTGTGGTGATTGCGGTCAGCGCATTGCTGGGCTTGCAGATTCTGGAGTTTTTCGGCATTTCGCTGGCCAGCTTCCAGGTGGGCGGCGGCATGTTGCTGCTGACCAGCGCCCTGAACATGCTGAACGCGCAACCCGCCGAAGCCAAACCCAGCAGCCACGAACTCCAGGATGGCGCAGAAAAGGCCGCCATGGGTGCCAGCATTGCGGTGGTGCCCCTCACTATTCCGCTGCTGACCGGCCCGGCCACCATGTCCACCGTGGTGATTTACGCCGACAAGGCCAAAACGTTTTTCCAACTCAGCACCCTGGTCGGGTACGGCGTGGTGATCGCGCTGGCTACGGCCCTGTGCTTTTCGCTGGCACAACCGATTGCCCGTTTTCTGGGCAAAACCGGCATCAATGTAATGACCCGGCTGATGGGACTGATTTTGGCGGCCCTGGCCGTCGAGGTGATGAGCGACGGGCTGACCAAGCTCTTCCCGGTGCTCACAGGTCGTTGAGCGGCATCTGGCAAGCTCAGGTGTCTGCGATGCCGTGGCGGTTTAAAAAGTCGCCCACCAGCTCCAGGCGGAGCAAGGGGTTGTCGAGCTGCATCAGCCCTTGGCGCAGCTCCGGCGGGAGTTGCAGTAACTCACACCACCGGTTGGCGACCCAGGCACAGTCGTCAAACTGATAAGGGGGCTGCACCGGCAGCTCCGCCGCCTCGTTGCGCAGGCTCAGGTTCTCCAGCAGCGACTCCAGCGCCTTGGCCACCACTTTCAGATCGTCCGGTACCGGCATGGTGCGATCAGGCGGCAGGCCTTGCACATCCGCTACCCACAAACCGTGCTTGAGGCGCTCGCGCCGCGTGATCCGAAAGCGCTCGCCCGCCGTGCAGCGCACCAGCATCAAGCCCGCTTGCGGTGCCGAAAACTCGGTCACCGTCGCCAGGGTCCCGATATCTACAAACGCTTCGTTCGCAAACCCGTCGCCGGAAGCCTCGGGGCGCCGCACCTCTTGCCCTTGGGTCAGCGAGACCACGCCGAAAGGGGCTCCGGTTTTGTGGCACCGGCCAATGAGGTCCAGATAGCGGACCTCGAAGATCTGCAGCTGCAAACTGCCACCGGGGTACAGCACCGTGTTGAGCGGAAACAGCGGCAGGGATTGCAAGGTCAGAAGTTCAGCCATGGCATCGCCCGGGGGTTCAGGGGGTGGTGGGCAAGGCGGCCTGGGTTTGCTGCACCCAGTCGTCGAGCTGAGTGATCGCGGACTGGGCCGCCACGGTCAAGGCGCGCACGCCACCGGCCGCATCGGGGGTGGGCGCGGGGCTGCTGGCAACCACGGTGCGCTGGGCCACCAGGCTTTCGCCACCTGGACTGGCCCGCAGCAGGGTCGCCCGCATCCGCAGCACGCCGCGGCTGGCCTGCGGACTGTCAAACAACTGGCTGAACTCTTCGAGCTCCATGCGCAACACCAGCGCCCCGGCTGGGCTGGGGCCGCCTTCGTTCGCATTCAGGACCGGGCGCTGTGCGCTCAGGGCAGCCCGCAGTTGCTGGCGCAGTAGCTGCGCCGGCGGCATGCTCCAGCGGGCTTGGGCATAGGGGCGCAACAGCTGGCCATCGGTGTAGTTGAGCCGGTAGAGCACCGCTGCGCCCTCCAGGGCCAGCGGGGCCTGCACATCGGCCATCACCAACAAGGGCAAGGGCGCCATGCGGTTCTGCGGCTGCGGCTCCACCACGCCCGGGCCGAAGTCATACACCGCCGTGGTCACCCCACGCGGCGCAGAGCAGGCGCCCAGCGCCACAACAACAATCAAGCCCAATGAGGCTCTAGCCCAATCAATACCTGCGCGAGCAGCTATTTTTTTCATAGCAAAACCATTCTCATTATTCAGAACCCTCATGGTGCTGCCCCCGGCGCAGGCGCCACAAAGCCGGGCTCGCCGGGGCCGGGCAGACCGGTTGTGCGCCCGAACAGCACACTCTGGGGGTTGTCATTCAGGCTCTCCACCGCGCGGCCCACTTGGCGGGCCGTGCGGCCGGTGTCTTCGACCGTGCGCTGGAGGCGGGGCAGCAACTGGATCTGGATCTGGCGGCTGGTCGTCACCAGCGCATCGGTGCTCTGGCCGATCTTGTCGAGGGTCCCTCCCGGGTCGCTCATGCGCTTGGAGGTCCGCTGAAACTCGGTGGCCGAGTTGCGCACCGCATCGGCACTGGCACCCAAGCGCTCGGTGGTGATCTGAATCGTTTTCAGGGTGGCGTCTGCCTGGGCCACCATGTGGGGCAGGTTCATTGCCACCGGGTTGCCGTCGGCTCCCAACACCTGGTCCGCCCGTTTGGTCAGGGAGCTGATGTTGGCGGCGGCATCGCTCAGGTTGCTGATCGCGCCCATCAATTGCTTCTGGTTGTCGTTGGCCAGCAAGCCGTTCATCCGGATGCTGGCTTGCTCGAGCTGGGTGAGCAGGTTGCCGCCCTGCTCCGACAAGCGCGACACCATGCCGGCCCGCATCGGAATGCGGGGGGCCGCGTCGCCCTCAGCCACCAGCGCGGGACTGCCTTCGTCTTTGTCGTCGAGCTGCACAAAGGCCAAGCCGGTCACACCCTGAAAACCCAGCGAGGCATAGGTGGTGCGGGTGATCGGGGCAGCTTCATTGACCGCAATGCGCAGCAGCACATTGCCCCGCTGCAGGGGGTCGAGCGCGATACCGGTCACCCGGCCGACCAGCACCCCTTTGTAGCGGACTGCGGCTTGGGGCTGCAAGCCGGTCACGCCCTCGGCGCTCGATATCTCGAACAGGCGCTGCTCAGTGGTGTCCCGGGTCAGCCACACTGCCAGTGCCGTCAGCAATGCCAACAGTGCCACCACAAAGGCCCCGGCGGCCAGGGCGTGAGATTTGTTTTCCATACCGTGTCGATCTAACCTGCATTGGGGGGTGAATGCAAGAGCGCTTGCGCACGGCGCCCTCGTCCACCCCTGAAAAAGTCTTGCACAAACGGATGCTCAAAAGCCACCACTGCCTCTGGTGCCGCATCCAGCACCACCCGCTTGTCGGCGACGACCGCAATCCGGGTGCTGAGTTCGAAAATGGTATCGAGGTCGTGGGTCACCATCACGACCGTCAAGTCCAGCTCCCGGTGCAGGCTTTGCAAGAGGGCACAAAAGGCATCGGCGCTATCGGGGTCCAGGCCTGCGGTGGGCTCGTCCAGCAGCAGCAAGGGCGGGTCCATGGCGAGAGCGCGCGCCAGCGCCACCCGCTTGATCATGCCGCCGGACAAGTCCGAGGGCATTTTGTGGGCGTGCTTGGAATCCAGCCCCACCATCTGCAATTTGACCATGGCCACATCGCGCACCAAGGCGGGCGGCAGGGTACCGCGCTCGCGCAACGGAAATGCAATGTTCTCCAGCACCGTGAATGCAGAAAACAAAGCCCCGTGCTGAAACAACATGCCCACCCGGCTGGACGCTCCGGCGCGCCCCAGCTCTGCGGCAGGCCGTCCTTGCACGGTCACGGTGCCACGGGTCGGCGTTTCCAGCCCGAGCATCTGGCGCAGCAGTACGGTTTTGCCGCTGCCGGAGCCGCCCACAATCGAGAGCAACTCCCCTTGAGCGACTGTGAGGTCGAGGTCTTGGTGGATCACGGTGGCGACGCCGCCGGTCTTGAACACCGACCACAGCTTGTCGATCTGCACCATGGCCTTGGCAGCGTCGCTCATAGGCCCACCGATTTAAAGAGGACTGCAAAGAGCGCATCGACCAAGATCACCATGGTGATGGAGCTCACCACCGACGCGGTGGTGCCTTGGCCCAGACTCTGGGTGTCCGGCTTGACCCGAAGGCCGTGGTGGCAGGCAATCAGCGCGATCAAGACGCCAAACACACAGGACTTGCCCACGGCCAGCCACAGGTTGGCAATCTCTACGGTTTTGGGCAAGGCAGACACAAAATACGCCGGCGTGAGGCCCATGCTGAGGTCTGCGGCCAGCATGCCACCCAGCAAAGCCGCCAGCGTGGTCCACACCGCGACCAAGGGCATGGCCACCGCCATGGCCAAGGTGCGGGGCATGACGAGCCGGAATCCTTTGGGAATGCCCATGACGCGCATCGCATCGAGCTCTTCCGTCACCCGCATGACGCCGATTTGCGCGGTAATCGCCGAGCCCGAGCGCCCGGCCACCAAAATCGCTGCCAGCACCGGCCCGAGCTCGCGGATCAGCGACATGCCGAGAATATTGACGATGAAGCTGTCCGCGCCGTATTGGCGCAGCTGCTTGGACATCAGGTACGCCAACACCACACCGATCAAAAAGCCCACGAGCGCGGTAATCGGCAGCGCAGTAGCCCCGATGCGGTAGAGGTGCCCCGACACATCCCGCCAAGGGCCCTGCAGGGGGTGGCGGGCGAGTTGCACGCAGTCCAACAGCAACTGCCCTGTCATGCGCAGCAACCCAACCAGGTGCGCCTGCACACCGGCGAGTTTGCGGCCCAAGGCTGTCAGCAACACATGCCAGTCCATAGGGTCGGCGGGCGGCGGCGGCACCGAGAAGCGCGCCACCCGTTCCAGCAGGGCTTTGTGGATCGGCTCGGCCAGCAGTTGCTCCGGCCAGTGGCGACTCCAGAAGTTCCAGAGCGCCTGGGCGCCGGTGTGGTCCATGCGCTGCACCGGTTGCGCGTCCCACACCACCGCTGGAGCGGCCTGCACCGCCGCCGCGACAGCGCGCCATTGGGCCTCGACGCCGGGCCAAACGGCGGGCGCGGAGAGTGCATCGGCCGTCCATGTCCCGCGCAGAGTGACCCGCAGACCTTCGGGGTCCTGGGTGAAGCTGAGTGCGGGCTGGGTGTCCTCCACGGGTCTGGTAGTGTGAGTGGCTAAGGTGCGCATGGTAACTGCTCACAATTGCAAGCAAAATATCGACAGGAGACAAACCGACCATGCAAGAAAACGTAGGCCCGACCGAAGAACTGGGAATCGAACAACGCGGCCCTGTGCTGTGGCTCACCATCCAGCGCGAAGAGCGCCGCAATGCCATGAGCCACGGCGTGATTGCAGGCATGGCCGATGCGATTCGCGCGGCTCAGCACCAACCGGATATCCGCGCGATCGTGATCACCGGCGCAGGCCCCAAGGCGTTTTGCTCAGGCGCTGATTTGCAGGCCTCCAAAGTTTTTACCGGCGACTATTCGCAACCCCACGCCCATCTAGCCCAGCTCCTGCGCGCGGCCCGGGCCAGCCATATTCCGCTGATCGCACGGGTCAACGGCTTTTGTCTGGCCGGTGGCATGGGCCTGCTGTCGATGTGCGACATGGCCGTGGCGGCGAGCCACGCCACTTTCGGCCTGCCGGAAGTCAAGGTCGGCGTGTTTCCGGCGCAGGTACTCACGGTGCTGCAGCACCTGGTGCCGCGCCGGGTGCTTGCCGAGATGTGCATCACCGGCGAGCCGATCACGAGCGCGCAGGCACTGGCCTATGGGTTGGTCAACCATGTGGACGACGATGTGGATGCCAAATTGCAATGGCTGCTGGAACGGATTATGGACAAGTCCCCCGCAGCCATTCGCCGGGGGCTGTACACCATGAAATCGGTAGAGACCATGGCATTCGAAGAGTCCATGGCGTTCACCGAGAGCCAGATCGCACTCTTCACCCTCACCGATGACGCCCGCGAGGGCCAAAAAGCCTTTCAGGAAAAGCGCAAGCCGCTCTGGACAGGCACATGAGTGGTTCGCTAGATACGGCAAGCCTGCTGCATATGGTGGGCGCCGTCCTGTTCGGTATTGCACTCATCCACACTTTTTGCGCCAAGTATCTGGAGTCGCTGGCCCACCGCCACCCGGCCCATGCCGGTTTGTTTCATCTGCTGGGCGAAGTGGAGGTGGTGTTCGGCTTTTGGGCTTTTGTGCTGGTTGCCGCGATCGCCCTGATCGCCGGTGGCAGCGAGGCCATTGCCTATGCCGAATCTCGCCACTACACCGAGCCCTTGTTTGTGTGCGTGGTGATGGTGGTGGCCGCTTCACGTCCGGTGCTGGAGGCCGTGCGCGCGGCCCTGAGTGGCATCAGCCGGATCGTGCCGCTGCCCTCTTCCCTGGTGTTGGCCTGGTTGGGCCTGGCTGCAGTGCCGCTGTTGGGCTCCCTGATCACGGAGCCTGCTGCCATGACACTGGCGGCCCTGATGCTCGCGCCGCAGATCTTCCGCGCCGAGATGCCCGAGCGGCTGAAGTATGCGGCGCTGGGCGTGCTGTTTGTCAATATTTCCATAGGCGGCACGCTCACGTCGTACGCCGCGCCGCCGGTGCTGATGGTGGCCGCCACCTGGAATTGGGATACGGCCTTCATGGCCACTCAATTCGGCTGGAAAGCCACCATCGCCGTGCTGGTGAACGCGAGTGCCATGACCTGGTTCTTGCGGCGCCATTTGCCGGCTACGCCCGCTCACACCGGCACACCGGGGGAGGTGCCCGTGCCCGCCTTGGTGAGCTTGGTGCACCTCGGGTTTCTGGCAGGCGTGGTGGTTCTTGCGCACCACCCGGTGCTGTTTCTGGGCTTGTTTTTGTTCTTTCTGGGCTACACCCAGGCCTATGCGCGATTCCAGTCGCCCTTGATCCTCAAGGAGGGTTTGCTGGTCGGATTCTTTCTGGCGGGCCTGGTGGTTCTGGGGGGCATGCAGCAGTGGTGGCTCCAACCGATCGTGTCCGGCCTCGAGCCCACGGCGCTGTTTTTCGGGGCCTTGGTACTGACGGCTTTTACCGATAACGCGGCGCTGACCTACTTGGGCTCGTTGATTCAGGGTATTTCACCGGCCTCGCAGTACATGCTGGTGGCGGGTGCCGTTGCGGGTGGGGGGCTGACGGTGATCGCCAATGCCCCCAACCCGGCGGGCGTTGCGCTGCTGCGCCACGGTTTTGAAGACCAATCCATCGGTGCCGGCAGCTTGCTGCTTGGCGCCCTTCTCCCGACTGCCGTTGCGGCAGCGTGCTTTTTGCTGCTATGAACAACGACACTACTTTCGACTACATCATCATCGGCGCAGGAACCGCCGGCTGCCTGCTCGCTAACCGGCTGAGTGCCAATGCCTCCAAGCGGGTGCTGCTGATCGAAGCGGGCCGCAAGGACGATTACCACTGGATCCACATTCCCGTGGGTTACCTGTACTGCATCGGCAACCCGCGCACCGACTGGTTGTTTCACACAGCCCCCGAAGCCGGGCTGAATGGGCGCAGCCTGCGCTACCCGCGAGGTAAGACCCTGGGTGGCTGCAGCAGCATCAACGGCATGATTTACATGCGGGGCCAAGCCCGCGATTACGACCAATGGGCTCAACTCACCGCCGACGCCCATTGGAACTGGGACAACAGCCTGCCCTATTTCAAGCTGCATGAAGACCACCACCTCGGTGCGACGCCCCTCCATGGCGCCAAGGGCACGGCCTCACCGATCATTAAGAACAACGCCACGGTGTACGGCGAGGTGCTGCGGCACCACCGCGCGGGCGGGGAGTGGCGCGTAGAGAAACAACGCCTGCGGTGGGATGTGCTGGATGCGTTTGCGCAGGCGGCGCAACAGGCGGGGGTTCCGGCCACCGAGGACTTCAACCGCGGTAATAACGAAGGCGTGGGCTATTTTGAAGTCAATCAGAAAGACGGCTGGCGCTGGAACACGGCTAAGGCGTTTTTGCGCCCCATGTGCTACGGGCGCCCAAATTTCGAACTCTGGAACTCGGCCCAAGTGGCCCGCCTGGTGATCGAGCCGGCGGCAGAAGACGCCTCCGGGGCGACCCCGCTGCGCTGCACAGGGGTGGAGGTCTGGACCGGTAGTGAAATGGTGACAGCGACTGCGCGTGCGGAAGTTTTGCTCTGCGCGGGTGCGGTGGGATCCCCCCAAATACTCCAGCACTCCGGCATCGGCCCCGCTGGGCTTTTGCAACAATACGGCGTCAAGGTGCTACAAGACACCCCCGGCGTGGGTGCCAACCTGCAAGACCACCTGCAGATCCGCGCGGTATTCAAGGTCAAGAACACGACCACGCTCAACACCCAGGCCAACAGCCTGTGGGGCAAAGCCAAAATCGGGCTCGAATACGCCCTCAAGCGCAGCGGCCCCATGAGCATGGCGCCCAGCCAGTTAGGAGCCTTCACCCGCAGCAGCCCCGACCAAAAGTACCCCAACATCCAGTACCACGTACAACCCCTGAGCCTGGAAGCTTTCGGCGAGCCCCTGCACACCTTCAATGCGTTCACTGCCAGTGTGTGCAACCTGAACCCCACCAGCCGGGGGACGGTACAGATCCAGTCTCCGGACTTCAATGCGGCGCCGCGTATTGCCCCAAATTACCTCAGCACCGACGAAGACCGCAAAGTCGCGGCCGACTCCTTGCGCGTCACACGCCGCATCGTGGCGCAACCTGCCTTGCAAAAATTTGAGCCGGAAGAGTACAAACCCGGCGTGCAGTTCCAGAGCGATGCCGAATTGGCGCAGCTCGCCGGTGACATTGCCACCACCATCTTCCACCCCGTGGGCACCACCAAAATGGGCCGGATCGACGGACCTGACCAGGACCCGATGGCCGTGGTCGATAGCCGCCTGAAGGTGCGCGGCGTAGCCGGCTTGCGGGTGGTGGATGCCGGGGTGATGCCGCTGATCACCAGTGGCAATACCAACTCGCCCACCCTGATGATTGCCGAGAAGGCAGCGCAGTGGATCGCGGAAGATGCTGCAGTGAGCGAATGAAGGGTTTGTCCTGATGCAGTGACCCCGCAGGGGCAGCTACATTTCATGTCAACGCTGAACCAAACAGCAACTGCGAGGCCCACAAGGCCGGGCATGAAACGACGCCGAGGAGACGGCTAAGAACACATCCAATAATTCTGCACATAGCGATGCAGCCTCACAAAAGCACCGGCAACCCCGGTGCTTTTTTATTTGCACCCCAATTAGCCTATGGCGCAGGTGGAACCTGCGCATATTGCTATTACTTTTATAGCAGAAGCCACCCATCTGCGAATGCGACAATCCCCCGCATGGAATTGCTTATTGCGTCGCTCGCCTCCGGTCTGGCCGGGTTTATTGATTCGATCGTGGGTGGCGGCGGACTCATCCTCACACCCGCCCTGTTCGCCCTGTTTCCACACACAGCGCCGGCTACCCTGTTCGGTACCAACAAGGGCGCAGCAGTGGCCGGCACAGCATTTGCTGCGGTTCAATACAACCGCAAGGTTTCTTTGCCCTGGAAGGCTTTGCTGCCGGCTACCGCGGTGTGTTTTTCTGCCGCGCTGACGGGCGCATGGGTGGTGACCCAGGTCTCGCCCGAATACCTGCGCAAGGCGCTTCCCTTCATCTTGGTGCTGGTGCTGGGCTACACACTCGCCAAGAAGGAGCTGGGCCGGCACCATGCGCCGCGTTTCAGCGGCAGGCACGAAGTGCTGGTCGCCTGCAGCGTCGGAGGCATCATTGGCTTTTACGATGGATTCTTCGGCCCCGGCACCGGCAGCTTCTTTGTGTTTTTGCTGGTGCGACTCTTGGGATACGATTTTTTGCACGCTTCCGCTGGCGCCAAGTTACTGAACACCTCCTCCAACGCGGCCGCTTTGCTGTTGTTCAGCTTTACCGGCCATGTCTGGTGGCACTATGTGGTGTTCATGGCTTTGGCCAATGTGGCGGGTAGCTTGGCCGGCACCCACCTAGCGCTCAAGCACGGCACCGGCTTTGTGCGCTCGGTGTTTATTGCAGTGGTTTCGGCACTGATCTTGAAGACCGCTTACGACGCCTTTTTGCGTGGCCTCTGACCCGCTCAGCGGACCGTGGGCCAGGGCAGGTCAGCCGCCATACGCGGTTTTCCAAGGGGGGCCGTGGCCTTGCCTTGGCTGACAGAGGCCAAGTCTTCCTCACTGGGGTATTGGCCCAGGAGCCAGTAGTCAAAGGTACGCCGGGCGATAGGCGCCGCAGAGGCGGCTCCGAAGCCGGCGTTCTCAACAATCACCGCCAAAGCGATCTTCGGGTCATCGGCCGGCGCAAACGCCACATACAGCGAGTGATCGCGCTGATGCTCCTCCATGGTGGAGGCGTTGTATTTCTGGTTTTTTCCCAGGCTCACCGCCTGTGCCGTCCCGGTTTTACCGCCACTGACATAGCCGGCCCCGGCAAACACCCGCGTGCCGGTGCCCCCTTGGGTCACGCCGACCATGGCGTCACGGATCACCTTCAAATTTTCAGGCTTGTAGGCCAGATCGATCGGCGGTTCAGGCGCAACCGGGGTACGCACCCGGGTCGTAGCATCTTGTGTGGCAATTACAAGTTGGGGCTTGTGCTTGACGCCGTTGTTGGCGATCACCGCCACCGCCTGCGCCAACTGCAGCATCGTAAAACTGTTGTAGCCCTGCCCAATGCCCAGAGAGATGGTTTCACCGGCGTACCATTTTTGGTGCTCGGGCCGCTTGTAGTATTTGCGTTTCCACGCCTGGCTGGGCAGTACACCACGAACTTCGCCATTGACATCGATGCCGGTCAACTGCCCGAAGCCCAATGGCGCCATGAAGTCGTGCATCGTGTCTACACCGAGCTCATTGGCCAACGAGTAAAAGTACACATTGCTCGACTCCACGATCGCGCGGCGCATATCCATGATGCCGCCCTTTTCGTTGGCAGGGCTGCCAAACCGGTTACCGCCAAATGTGTAGGTGCCGGTATCGTTGATCAGGGTTTGGGGCGTGCGGGTGCCGGTCTCCAGCGCGGCCAAAGCCATGAAGGGCTTGTACGTCGACCCCGGCGGATACGTTCCCCGCAAGGCCCGGTTGAGCAACGGTTTGTCGATGGACTCGTTGAGCATTTGCCAGTTTTCCTGGTCAATACCCTCCACAAACAAATTGGAATCAAAGGTCGGCTTGCTCACAAAAGCCAGCACCTCACCCGTCTTGGGGTCTAAGGCCACCAAGGCCCCGCGACGGCTACCAAACATGTCTTCAATCAGCTTTTGAAGCTTGATGTCGATCGACAGCATCACCACATTGCCCGGCGTTGACGGATTGCTGGCGAGCTTGCGCACCGCCCGGCCTCCGGCCGAGGTTTCGATCCGCTCCACGCCCGTCGTGCCGTGCAACACCGACTCAAAGCTCTGCTCTACCCCGAGTTTGCCGATGTACTCGGTGCCGCGGTAATTGGCCTGGTCTTCGCTGTCGTCGATTTTTTCTTTTTCTGCCCGGTTGATACGACCGATGTAGCCAATGACATGGCTTGCCAACTCACCGTAGGGGTAGTTGCGGAACAAGCGTGCCTTGATTTCGACACCGGGAAAACGAAACCGTTGCGCCGCAAACCGGGCGACCTCGGCATCGGTCAGTCGGGTGCGGATAGGCAAAGACTCAAAGCTCTTGGACTCTTCCATCAGTTTCTTGAAACGCCGCCGGTCGCGCGGCGTGATGTCCACCACTTGCGCAAGCTCGTCCAAGGTGTCCTCAACGCCGCCGCTTTTGGAGGGCGTTATCTCGAGGGTGTAGGCCGAATAGTTGCTAGCCAACACGACCCCGTTGCGGTCCATGATCAGGCCACGATTGGGCACGATCGGAACGATGGAGGTGCGGTTGCTCTCCGCCTGAGCCCGCAAGTCATCATGACGGAATATCTGGAGATACACCAAGCGCGCAAAAAGCAACACAAAGCACACCAAGACCAATACGCTGACCGCAAAGATGCGGGTGCGAAAGCGCGCCAGGTCGGCTTGTACATTGCGCAACTCAGTCATCAGAGCGCACCTTACAGGGGTCGGTTGGCATCAGGGTCCGGCGCACGCCGCTGCGGAGCAAGCAGCACAATACTCGCAACCGGCCACAACGCAGCCTCCAAAATGGGCGCCAGCATCAATAGCCAGCCTGGAAACGCGCCGCCACCGACCATGCGCAAGAACAATTCCAACCCATGCGCAGCCGCGAACAAGGGAAACACCTGGGCAGCTTGGGAAGGGACCGAAAACCAAAGCAAACGCCGGTGCACCGCTATCGCCAGAAAGCTCAGCACCGTGTACGACATGGCGTGTTGCCCCAGCAGCCCCCCTTGATGGACGTCCATCAACAAGCCCATGAAAAAGGCAGCGCCAATCCCCACGCGCAGGGGTTGGTGCACCGTCCAAAACACCAGCACCAGCGCCAGCATGTCAGGCGTCCAGGCGGAGCGTCCCCACCATCCCATGTTGAACAGCATGTTCAGCAACAGCGCGCTCAACAGGCTTCCCCATATGAAAAGGGGTTTGGCCGGCAACAGCAATTGCTGCCCGGGTCGCATGATCATGGTTTAGCCCCTTTGGCTTTCGGGGTGGAGGGCTCGGGTTGGGGGCGTGCCGGTATCTTGTCGCCCAGTGGATCAAGAACGATCACATGCCCGGCACCGGAAACCAGCGCCAGCGGCACACAGTAAATGCGCGCAAAAACCGCATCCACTTTGCGCTCCACTTTTTCCACCCGGGCCACAGGCAGGCCGGGCGGATAAATGCCATCTACACCGCTGGTGGTCAACAAGTCGCCCACGGCCACGTCTGCATTGGCCGCCATGTAGCGCAACTCGAGAGCATCCGCATAAGAAGAGGTATCTCCAAACGCCACACCGCGCGCTCCGGTGCGTGCATTGAGCACCGGAATCGCATGGTCCCGGTCGGTAACCAAGGTCACTTCACTCGTGAGCGGATAGACACGGGTCACTTGCCCGATGACACCCGACTCATCCAGCACCGGAGACCCCAAGTTCACCCGGTGCAATTGGCCCCGGTCGATGATCACTTTGCGGGTGTAGGGGTCGGCAGCGTCGTAGATGACTTGGGCAGCACGGAAATTGGTGTCCAAGCGGGCCGAGAGGTCCAGCAGCTTGCGCAAGCGCTGGTTTTCCAGCTCGAGTTGTTCGACCTGATTGGCACGCAGGGACTGGGTACTCAATTTACGCCGCGCCTCTTCCTGCACGGTCTCTGCGGTTGCGAGCGTCGAGAAGTACCCCGACAGCTGCCCAGCAGCGGCCAAAGGCTGCAAAGCCAGCCACTGCACCGGGTAGAGCACAGCTGCGAGCGCGGTGCGCAGGGGTTGCATCACCTTAAAGCGCGCATCTGACACCATCAACAACAGCGCGAATGCGCTGCAGACAGCCAGCTTGGTCAGGGCCGAAGGGCCCTGACGGAAGAAGGGGGGAGGATCTCTGTCCAGCGTACCGAGTGGCATCGCTGTGTCCGGGATAAGTGGAGATTATTCGCTGGTGAAAATGGAACCCAAGCGCTCCATCTGTTCCAACGCAATGCCACAACCGCGGACCACGCAGGTCAGCGGATCTTCAGCGACCAACACCGGCAAGCCGGTTTCCTCGGCCAACAAACGGTCTAGGTCGCGCAGTAAGGCGCCACCGCCGGTCAGCATCATGCCGCGGTCCGCAATGTCAGCACCCAACTCAGGCGGGGTTTGCTCCAAGGCGTTTTTGACGGCCGACACGATGTTATTCAACGGGTCGGTCAGCGCTTCCAGGATTTCGTTGGAAGAGATCGTGAAGCTGCGTGGCACACCTTCCGACAGATTGCGACCACGGACTTCCATTTCCTTGACTTCAGAGCCGGGGAATGCAGAACCGATTTGCTTTTTGATGGCTTCCGCGGTGGGCTCGCCGATCAACATGCCGTAGTTGCGGCGGATGTAGTTGATGATGGCTTCGTCAAACTTGTCGCCACCGACGCGGACAGAGCCCTTGTAGACCATGCCGCCCAAGGAGATCACGCCGACTTCGGTAGTACCGCCGCCGATGTCCACCACCATGGAGCCGCTCGCTTCAGCCACCGGCAAACCGGCACCGATGGCGGCTGCCATCGGTTCTTCGATCAGATACACGTCGCTAGCGCCTGCGCCCAGCGCAGATTCGCGGATAGCACGACGCTCCACTTGGGTAGAGCCGCAAGGCACGCAAATGATGATGCGGGGGCTCGGCTTGAAGACGCCGCGGGGGTGCACCATTTTGATGAACTGCTTGAGCATCTGCTCAGTCACGGTGAAGTCGGCAATCACGCCGTCCTTCATCGGGCGGATCGCCTCAATGTTGCCGGGCACTTTGCCCAACATGGCTTTGGCTTCGCGGCCTACCGCCTGGATCGTCTTCTTGCCTTGAGGTCCGCCCTCGTGGCGAATCGCGACCACGGAGGGCTCGTCGAGCACAATGCCCTTGTCTCGCACGTAAATCAGGGTGTTGGCAGTGCCAAGGTCAATCGCCAAGTCAGTAGAAAAATACTGACGGAAAGCTCCAAACATTACATTTCCTCTCAAGCGTGCCGCGCGCTTCGGCGCAACACCACCGGTTTTAACAATTTAAATTCGTAAGTTTGGCGTCAAAGACCGCGGGTTTCCGAGCCTCTGGCCAAAGGCAGGATAATAACCTATCCCCTGTGAATAACTCCGGACGGAAAGCGTGGTTTGACACGATTTACCGCCGGTTTCAACCCTTCTACACCCATGTCCTTGACATCTGCCGACATCGCTCGTATCGCCAATCTCGCGCGCCTCGAACTCCAACCGGAGGAAAGTGAGCGCATGCTGACCCAATTGAACGGTTTTTTTGGAATCGTGGAGACCATGCGCGCAGTCGACACGACGGGCATCCAGCCCTTGGCACACCCGGTGGCGACCATTCAAGACATCACCCTGCGCTTGCGGGATGACCTTGCCACTGAGACGAACCAGCGCGAGGCCAACCAGCGCAGCGCGCCGGCCGTCGAACGCGGACTCTTTTTGGTGCCCAAGGTCATTGAGTAAAGCTACGTAAATTTATGACGACTCCCCTCTCCACCCGCGCGCCCCATGACCTCAGTGTTCAGGAACTGGTGACCGCGCTCGCCGACAAACACGTGTCTGCCACCGAACTCGCCCAGCATTTTCTGGACCGGGGCCACGCGCACAGCGCCCTCGGCGTCTATGTCGACAGCAACCCCGAAGCCACCCTGGCCCAGGCCCGCGCGTCGGACGCCCGCATTGCGGCAGGCAAGGCCCGCCCCCTGGACGGCTTGCCGCTGGCACACAAAGACATTTTTGTGACCCGTGATTTCGCCACCACCGCCGGCTCCCGCATGCTCAAGGGCTACCGCTCACCGTTTGATGCCACCGTGGTGAGCAAACTGGCCGACGCAGGCGCGGTTACTTTGGGCAAAGTGAACTGCGACGAGTTCGCCATGGGCTCCAGCAACGAAAACACGGCGGTTGCACCCGTGGGCAGCGACACCGTAGAACCGGTGCGCAATCCGTGGGATACCACCCGCATCCCCGGCGGCTCCTCTGGCGGCAGTGCAGCCGTAGTGGCCGCCCGCTTGGCGCCTGCTGCGACCGGCACCGACACCGGCGGCTCCATCCGCCAACCGGCCGCATTTTGCGGCATCACCGGCATCAAGCCGACCTACGGCCGTGCGTCGCGCTACGGCATGGTGGCGTTTGCATCGAGCCTGGACCAAGCCGGCCCCATGGCCCGCAGTGCAGAAGACTGCGCGTTGTTGCTATCTGCCATCTGCGGCCCGGACCCGGACCGCGACTCTACATCGCTCGACACACCTGCCGAGAACTTTTCGCGCAAACTGAACGACAGCATCGAAGGCCTGCGCATCGGCGTACCGAAAGAATTTTTCGGCGAAGGTTTGTCTGACGATGTGCGCGCGTCGGTCGATGCAGCGCTCCAGCAATACGAACAACTCGGCGCCAAACTGGTGCCTATTGCATTGCCACGCACCGAGCTGTCTATCCCGGTGTACTACATCATTGCGCCCGCTGAAGCGTCGAGCAACCTGAGCCGTTTTGACGGCGTGAAGTTCGGCCACCGCGCCAAAGACTACGGCGACTTGGCCGACATGTACAAAAAGACCCGCGCCGAAGGCTTTGGCGACGAAGTCAAACGCCGCATCATGATCGGCACCTATGTGCTGAGCCATGGCTACTACGACGCCTATTACCTGCAAGCCCAAAAAATCCGCCGCATGATTGCGGACGATTTCCAGAATGCTTTCAAGGAATGTGACGTGATCGCCGGCCCTGTGGCACCCACCGTGGCATGGAAGATCGGCGAAAAATCGGATGATCCGGTTGCCAACTATCTGGCTGACATCTTCACCCTGTCCGGCTCTTTGGCCGGTCTGCCGGGCATGAGCATTCCTGTCGGCTTTGCCAAAGCGGAGGCGGACAAGGGCTTGCCCATCGGCATGCAGTTGTTGGGCAACTACCTCGACGAAGCCCGCCTGCTCAACGCGGCGCACCGCTTCCAACAAGCGACTGACTACCACTTGGCCAAGCCTGCAGGATTCTGACTATGAGTGAGACCGTGAACACATTCGAAGCACAACAACAGGGCCGCCCCACAGGCCCGCTGGTGCATGGCTACGAAGTCATCATTGGCTTTGAGACCCACGCCCAGCTCTCGACCCTGTCGAAGATTTTCTCCCGCGCCAGTACCGCCTTTGGCGCTGAGCCCAACACCCAGGCCTGCGCGGTGGACCTGGCCTTGCCGGGCACCCTGCCGGTGATGAACAAGGGCGCGGTAGAACGCGCCATCCAGTTCGGACTCGCCATCGGCTCCCACATCGCGCCGCGCAGCATTTTTGCCCGTAAAAATTACTTCTACCCGGATCTTCCCAAGGGTTACCAGATCAGCCAGTTTGAGATTCCGGTAGTGCAAGGCGGCGCGGTGGAATTTTTTCTCGAGACAGGCAAAGGCGCCGACTTGGTACGGGAAAAGAAAACCGTGCGCTTGGTGCGTGCGCACCTCGAAGAAGATGCGGGCAAGTCTCTGCACGAAGACTTCATCGGGCAAAGCGGCATTGACCTGAACCGCGCTGGCACACCCCTGTTGGAGATCGTGACGGAGCCCGACATGCGCTCCAGCGCTGAGGCCGTGGCCTACGCCAAAGAACTGCACAAGATCGTGACTTGGATTGGCATCTGCGACGGCAACATGCAAGAAGGCTCGTTCCGCTGCGACGCCAACGTGT
Source organism: Comamonadaceae bacterium OS-4 (assembly GCA_027924025.1). Lineage (GTDB taxonomy): Bacteria > Pseudomonadota > Gammaproteobacteria > Burkholderiales > Burkholderiaceae_C > Allorhodoferax. The sequence goes on along the minus strand of AP026970.1, from coordinate 285,955 downwards.
CGGTGCGCAAACCCGGCCAGCCGCTGGGCACGCGCCGCGAGATCAAGAACCTGAACAGCTTCAAGTTCATGCAGCAGGCTATCGACTACGAGGTGCGCTGGCAGATCGAGCAGATCGAAGACGGGTTGGAAATCCAGCAAGCCACCGTGCTTTTCAACCCCGACACCGGCGAAACCCGCGCCATGCGCACCAAGGAAGACGCAGCCGACTACCGTTATTTCCCGGATCCGGATCTACCGCCGCTATGTATTTCAGAGCAGTGGATCGAGACAGTTCGCGGGCAAATGGCTGAATTGCCTCGTAACATGGCAGCGCGTTTCCAAGCGGATTACGGTCTGAGTGAGTACGACGCGACGCAGCTCACGCAAAGCCAATCCATCGCAAAGTATTTTGAATCCACGGCAAAGACCAGCGGCCAGCCTAAGTTAGCAGCCAACTGGGTCTTGGGTGAGGTGTCAGCATTTACAAACAAGCAAGGCATTTCCATCGACGATCCAGAGGTCCCAAATCCGATTGCGGTTGGCGAAATCGTGAAGCGTATTGCGTCCGGAGAGATCAACGGTGGTGGCGCGAAGACTGCGTTCCAAGCACTCTGCACCGAACGCCATAACGACATCAGTGATCTGGCGGGATTTGTTGACAAGATCATCATAGACCGCGATCTCAAGCAGATGAACGACACCGGCGCGCTCGAAGCGATCGTCGTCCAAGTGATTGAAGCCAATGCCAAGAACGTGGCCGAATTCAAGGCGGGTAACGAGAAAGCTCTGAACGGCTTGGTCGGTCAGATCATGAAAGCCAGCAAAGGCAAGGCAAACCCGCAACAGGTCAACGACTTGCTGCGCAGCAAACTCGCGGACTAACCGTTACCGGTTGATAGCGGCTGCGGCGGCCCAGAGTTGCCGCAGCCGAACCAGTTCATCGTCAAAGCGGGCATTGACGCGTTTGGCCTCAGCGTCCTGCTCGCTGATGAACCGCTCTTGCACCGCCTTGCTCTGCTCGTTTTCTTCGAGCTGTCGGCGCAGATATGCAGGGGCATTGGTGGGGTCCTTTTTGTAGAACTCCATCTCCGCATCAATGGCGAGGCGCTGCTTGGCGAGCTCATCCACGCGGTTGGTGGCAGCCTTCACGACGACTGCAATTTGAGCCAGTGCATCTGACCGCTCCTGGTCGTGCACAACTTTGCTCGGGTAGCGCACCAACAGGGCACGGTCCCGGCGCTTTTCTTCCGCGATCCGATTGCGGTCCTCTTGTTCGCGCTTCTCGCGCGCCTCCAGTTCCGCCAGTTCTTTGGACGTCAAACTGGGGCCGACCTTGGCGCGGGTGGTCCCGCTGGGATTCAAGATCCGTTGCTCGCGATCAATACATTCCTGAATCGGTCGATCAGCGGTGAGTTTGCGGCCCTTTGCATCCACACAGGTGTAGATGCCCCCGGCAGCAGGCGCTGAACTCTGGGCGCTCGCAATGGGTACGACACCCAGGCAAAGCCCTCCCCACACCATCGTTGCCACCAAGGCGGACTGCTTCATTTATTCACTTTCATCGACACCGTAACGCTGACGGTAAGCCAGCACACGCTCGGCGTCTGCTGCGGACCCATCGGTCTCTTGCAAATACTGCATCAAATCGCCCAGCTTCGCAATTGCGCAGACCTTCAAGCCCAGCTGCCCACGCACGTATTGCACGGCGCTGTAAGGCACATCTTTGCCGTTCTCCGTTGCCATCTCCTGCCGATCCAGTGCAATGCATACGGCATGCGGAATCGCACCGGCGGCTTGAATGATGGCGATCGACTCGCGGGCTGCGGTACCAGCAGACATGACGTCATCCACAATCAATACGCGACCCTTGAGGGGCGCACCGACCAATGTGCCACCTTCACCATGGTCTTTGGCCTCTTTGCGGTTGTAGGCAAAAGGCACGTTGCGGCCCCGGCGGGCCAGCTCAATCGCCACGGCTGCTCCCAGCGGAATACCCTTGTAAGCAGGCCCGAACACCATATCGAACTCGATGCCGCTGTCGATCAAGCGCTCCGCATAAAATCCCGCGAGCCGCCCCAGTTTGGCACCGTCGTCAAACAGGCCGGCATTGAAAAAGTAGGGGCTCATGCGACCGGCTTTGGTCTTGAATTCGCCGAATCGCAGCACGCCACATGCCACAGCAAACTGTACAAACTCTTGTGCCAACGGGTCTTTGTCCGACATGGGGAAATCCTTGTTTAAATTAACCAGCCTGAACCTGAACGGCATCCGTTCCGCCACCAGCAAAGGCCTTGAAGCCTGGCTTGCCCAAGCGCAGCCCGATTGTATTTGCGTCCAGGAAGTCAAAGCCCAAGCCACGGACGTTGCGGGCAAGTTTGAGTCCTTTGGCGATCTGAAAGGACATTTCCATTTTGCGGAGAAGAAGGGCTATTCCGGTGTGGGCATCTACACAAGGGCCGTGCCGACCGACGTCCGGGTGGGATACGGCTCCCAAGAGTTTGACGCGGAAGGTCGCTATGTGGAGCTGCGTTTTGACACGCCCAGGCGCAAGTTCTCCATCATCAGCGCGTACTTCCCGAGCGGCTCCTCCGGGGAAGACCGGCAAGCCGCCAAGTTCCGATTCCTGGAAGAGTTTTACCCCCATCTCCAGGACCTCCGGTCAGGGCGTGAGTTGGTGCTGTGTGGCGACCTCAATATTGCGCACCAAGAGATTGACCTGAAAAACTGGAAAGGCAACAAAAAGAACTCCGGCTTTTTGCCCGAAGAGCGGGCGTGGATGACCAAGGCGCTCAGCGAAGGAGGGCTGGTAGATGTGCACCGCACGCTACACCCCACGGCCACCGAAGAAAGCTACACATGGTGGAGCAATCGCGGGCAGGCCTACGCTAAGAACGTGGGCTGGCGACTCGACTACCACCTGGCCACCCCTGCTTTCGCCGCCACAGCCAAGGAAGTCGCCATTTACAAGGCCGAGAAGTTTTCCGACCATGCACCCGTCACCGTCGCCTACGACTGGACTTTTTGACCGTTTGCCAAGCAGGCGGCGAGACGGTGATCCCCATCAAAAAGAGCCCCTGAAGGGCTCTTTTTTTATGGTTTTTGCGCTTTGCGACGTCGGGCCACTGCACCCAAAACGGCCAGTCCGCCCAACATCAGGGCATAGGTCTCTGGCTCGGGTACCGGCGTCATGATGGAGACCTTGATGACCATATCGTCGTAGTCCTTGTCTTTGGCTTTGTCGTTGAACATCAGCAATGCACTTTGCTTGTCGCTGCTCAAGACCATACCTACACGAGAGTCGCCATTGGCAAACGCAGTGTGCAAGTTGCCTTGCGAGAAGAAACTGAAATTCAGTTTTCCAGGGCTCACATCAGAAAAACTGAAAGCGCTCACGCCGGGGACCGACGTGGCATTCGAGAAAGACTCCACATCGAAAGGGCGGAAGCTGATCGAACTGAATACGTTGTTGTAAGCCGCCTCTTTGCCCACGAATGTAAAGGTCAGGTCAGCGACACCACTCAATTTCAGAAAACTGCCGTAGCGCGCATTCGACAGATTGAAGCCAGGCACAGCGACATCAAAAACATTCGCAAGATTGGTGTTGAGGGTAAGGTGGCTCCCACCCGTCAAGGAAAAGGTGGGGGAAGTCACAACGGTTGCCACCGCGGCGCCCGCCATGGACCAGCCCAACGCCAGCCCTATCGCCAGTTTTTTCAGCCATGTTTTCACAGTTACTCCCTTGTATGTAAGTAGATGTAATTGTGGTTTTATTGCGGACTCGCAACAATAGTCCGCGTGGACTAGCGCGAGTGCAAACGGCGCCTCTCTGGCCAGCTTCAAGGCACTTTTTTGGATTTCTCGGGCTTTTGCGCCTTCGCATACAAGGGCACTACCTGCGCCATGGCCGCTTCCATGTCGGCAATCCGGGTATCTCCGGCAGGGTGGGTCGACAGCCATTGCGGCGGCGCATTCTTGTTGGCGGCCGACATCTTTCGCCACAGGGTGATCCCCGCGCGCGGGTCGTAACCTGCGCGGGCGGCAAGCTCCAGCCCGACCAGATCGGCCTCGGACTCATCTTCACGGCTGAACTTCAAGGTCAGGAGCTGGACCCCGTATTGGGTGACCGTTTGCCCGATCTGCCCAAGCCCGAGCACCTGCGACAGCAAGTTCGCACCCAGCCCGGTCGCTGCGGTTTTACCCATCCGCTCGCGGGCATGCTCCCGCAAGGCGTGGGCGATTTCGTGGCCCATGACCATGGCGACTTCGTCATCTGTGAGTTTGAGCGTATCGAGAATGCCGGTGTAGAAAGCGATCTTGCCTCCCGGCATGCAAAAAGCATTGATCTGCTTGGATCCGATCAGGTTGATCTCCCACCGCCAGTCTTGTGCGCGGGGATTCCATTCATTGGCGTAAGGGATGATGCGCTGCGCGATCGCCCTCAAACGCTGGACTTGAGGATGCTCGTTCCCGGCCAACGCCCGTTGCTGCTGCGCCTGGGCCAGCATCTGGGCGTATTGCTGCGCTGCGGACTGCTCAACATCGCTCGCAGACACTAGTTTGCTGAAGGCGGAGTTGCCCCCCACCTCCACGCCCTCCCTCGCCCACACGGCCGGGGTGAACACGGTGCCACCCACCATCAACAAGCCGCCAACCCAGCGGATCAGGGATTGGCGGAGGCGATTCACAGGACAAAGATCACTCAACATGGCAGCGTTTGACTCCAAAGTGGACAGGTATTATTCCCCGATGAGTTCCCTAACGCCCGACACCCCCGCTACCGCCGACAAATCCCATTGGCGGGACATGCTCAAAGTCTATGCAGAACCCGCCTCGCTGCGCATGCTAGCGCTGGGCTTTTCGGCGGGACTGCCCTTCTTGCTGGTATTCGGGACCTTGAGCTTCTGGTTGCGCGAAGCTGGCGTCGACCGCAGCACCATTGGCCACATGAGCTGGGTCGGCATCGCCTTCGGCTTCAAGTGGGCGTGGGCTCCCTTGGTGGACCGCTTGCCGATTCCTCTGCTCACCGCTGCACTCGGCCGCCGTCGCAGCTGGCTGCTCGTGGCGCAAACTGCCATCATGGCGGCACTCTGCACCATGGCCCTGACCGACCCGCGCAACGCCTTGACCCCGGTGGTGTGGTGCGCGATTGCCTTGGCTTTTGCCTCGGCAACCCAGGATATTGCGCTGGATGCCTTTCGCATCGAATCCGGCGACAGCCAGCACCAAGCCGCACTTTCTGCCACCTACATGGCGGGTTACCGCCTGGCCATGATCTGGGCGGGCGCAGGTGCCCTCTGGATTGCAGCGGCCAACGAAACCCCCAGCGCCGACCTCTATCAATATGCGGCCTGGCGCACCGCTTACCTGGTCATGGCCATGAGCATGCTGCCGGGCATGTTGGTGGTGCTCTTGTCCAAAGAACCCGCACCCGCGCCTCTGCGTCCGGCCCGCAACGCCGGTGAATGGCTGCAAAGTGCGCTGATGGAACCCTTCGCCGAGTTTGTGCGGCGCCACCGCTGGCATGCAGTGTTGATCTTGTCCTTGATTGCTACCTACCGCATCAGCGATGTGGTCATGGGCATCATGGCCAACCCGTTTTACGTGGACATGGGCTACACCAAGGGCGAGGTTGCGGCGATCACCAAGGTCTATGGCGTCATCATGACGCTGGTCGGCGCCTTTGTCGGCGGTGCGCTGGCGCTGCGCATGGGCGTGCTCAAAGTCTTGATGCTGGGCGCGGTGCTGAGCGCCGGTAGCAACCTGCTGTTTGCCTGGCTGGGCACCCGCGGGCACGACCTGCACGCCTTGATGGCGGTGATCTCGGCCGACAACTTCTCCAGCGGCATTGCGACTGCGGCGTTTGTGGCCTACCTGTCCTCACTCACCAACATCCAATACTCGGCAACCCAATATGCGCTGTTCAGCTCCATGATGGTGTTGCTGCCCAAGTTTCTGGCCGGCTTCTCGGGCGATGTGGTCAATGCGATCGGGTACACCCCGTTTTTCGTGGGTACTGCCTGCATCGGGCTGCCAGTGCTGGTGCTGATCGCCTTGGCATCACGCATCCAATCGACCCCTAGCCCCCATTAGACAAGCGCCTGATGCTATATATTTAATAGCAAAATTTACCCAACTTTACGGAATCTTCAAGCCAGCCGCATCTGGGCAGGGATGGTCACCGCTAGACTGCGGGCATGCGCCAAAACCTGCTCATGATCGAAGACGATGCCCGGCTTGCCTCCATGGTCGCCGAGTACCTCGAACAATCCGGATTCTCCGTGGCCCACGCGGGCGATGGGCATAGCGGTCTCGCCCGGCTCGCTGCCGACAGCGGAGCCCCGCCGCCGGACTTGGTGATCCTCGACTTGATGCTCCCGGACATGGACGGCCTCGAGATTTGCCGCCGCATCCGCGCCCTGCCCGGCGCGATGGGGCAAGTTCCGGTGCTGATGCTGACCGCCAAAGGGGATGCGATGGACCGCATCATCGGGCTGGAAATCGGCGCCGACGACTACCTGCCCAAGCCCTTTGAACCCCGGGAACTGCTGGCACGGATTCGCGCAATACTGCGGCGCAAGGGGGAGACACCCGCCACCAACGCCAAAGCCCTGCGCTTCGGCACCCTCGAAATCGACCGCGATGCCCGCACCGTCACGGTGGCCGGCACTGCCTGCGAGCTCACCTCCTACCAATTCGACCTGCTGGTCGCGCTGGCAGAGCGGGCCGGCCGGGTGCTGACCCGCGACCAGATCATGGAAGCGGTGCGGGGCCGCGAGTTGGAGGCCTTTGACCGCTCCATCGATGTGCACATGGGCCGCATTCGCGCAGCCATCGAAGCAGACGCCAAGGAGCCCAAACGCATCCTGACGGTCCGTGGCGTGGGTTATGTGTTTGCCCGGCAGCAGGACTAACCGGTGATGCTGCACAAGCTGTATGTCCGCATCTGGCTGGCCGTGGTGCTCACGGTCGTGGTGCTGACCTTGCTGGTCGGATGGGTGTGGCGCATGACCAGCGAGCCGCCTCTGCGGGAAGTCGTGGTGCGCAATGAATTTGGCGAGGTCATCGGCAACGGCCGGGCCCGGCTGAGCCGCCCGCCACCGGTACCCGGACTCAGCTTGGGAGACCATCCGCCCCCACCCGACACCAAAGACGACGCCAGCGATGACCGCGATAGCGAGCGCCCGGGCCGCTTCGGCCGGGGCCCGGAGTTTCTGGTGCGCATGGCCGATGGACAAACCATTCACCTCCACCTACCCCGCCCGCCAAACAACAATTTCAAGGCCCCCTTCGGCTTTGCTTGGACGCTTGCGCTGGTCGCGGTTGCGGTGGCGCTGGGTACTTACCCCATCATCCGCCGTTTGACCCGCAGATTGGAAACACTGCAAAACGGGGTTGAGCGCTGGGGCAACGGAGATCTGGGTGCCCGGGTGCGCATGCAGGGCGATGATGAAGTCGGCTTTCTGGCCGCGCGCTTCAACCACGCCGCGGAGCAGATCGAAACCCTGGTGCAGGCGCGCGACACCCTGCTGGCCTCCCAAAAATCACTACTAGCCAATGCGTCGCACGAGCTACGCTCCCCGCTGGCTCGCATCCGCATGGGACTGGAATTGATGGGCAGCACGCCCAGCGCGGTGTTCAAGCAAGAGGTGGCCCGCAACATTGCCGAGCTGGACCAACTGATTGAAGAGATCCTGCTGGCCAGTCGGCTGGATGCGAAAGAAGCTGACCTCGGCACGGTGGAGTCGGTAGATCTTGTCGGGCTGGCCGCCGAAGAGTGCGCGCGCAACCAGGCGCTGCTGGATGTAGAGCTACAGGCTTTGGAGGTTCCCGGTGTCGCCAAACTGCTGCGGCGCGCAGTACGCAACCTGCTGGAGAACGCGCGCCGTTACGGTGCGGGCGACGTGCGTCTAGTGGTACGCGAAGAGGCCGAGTGGGCCCTGATTCAGGTGTGCGACAGCGGCCCTGGCGTGCCCCCGGAGCAACAACAGCGGATTTTTGAGCCTTTTTACCGGCTACCGGGCGCATCTGAGCGCGAGGGCGGCGTCGGGCTGGGCTTGGCTTTGGTGAAATCCATCGCCGAGCGACACGGTGGCACCGTGCGGTGCACCAACCGGCCGGAAGGCGGCGCTTGCTTCGAGATCCGCTTGCCGCTCAAAGGCACGTAAGGCCTCAGGCGGTGACCTTGAGAAAAAGGTCGCGGTCGGGGGCAAAGTTTTCATGCAGGGGCAGCAAGGCACCCCCTAGGGCCCGCGCATCTGACCCGATGCTGCCGGCAATCACTTTGGCTGGCCACAGGCCTTCCCAGTCGTAGTTGCGCAGGGCTGAGGTGGTCTGGTCGATCAGGCGCTTGAGCATGGCGCGGGTGAATGATCCGTCGATCACCACCGCGTCCAGATCCAGAAATGCCGTACCACTCACCACACACTGCGCCAGGCCTTGGGCGGCACTGGCAATCCAAGCCTCGGTAAGGGGTGCATAAGCGCCCTCCAGCGCACGGTCGTCGTAGGCGGCGGCGGGGTCGAGGCCACTGGCCTTGAAATGCTGCTCCAGCTCCCACAAAGAAGCGTGGGCCAATAGCTGCTCCGGCACCGCACCACCGCTGGCCACCTGCAGAGGCAACGAAGCAACAGCGCCCGCGTTGCCATGAATGCCGCCGTGCAGGTGCGAGTTCAGCACCAATCCACCGCCGACAAACGTGTCGACAAACAGGTACAAAAAGCTCTTCAAATCGCGCCCGCGCCCGGAGACCAGCTCTGCCACACACGCCGCTTGGGTGTCCTTGGCAAAGCTCACCGGTACATCGGTCATTGCTTGGACTTGCGCTGCCAGGTCAATATGGTTCCATTGGTCCGACACCGAGGCCGACAGGCCCAGCATCTTGTGCCAGCCACCCAAATTAAAGGGGGCCGCTACCCCCACACCCACGATGCGCGACGCCAAGGCGCCCAAGCCATCCTGAAGGCTGCGCATGCGGCTGTGCACTTGGGGGAGCAAGGTATCGGCATCGGGGAAGCTGTAGGACAAGGTTTCACGCGCCCTGACCACGCCGGTGAAATCGACCAACAACCAGTCGGCACTGCGACGGCCGATCTTGATGCCCATCGAGAAGGCGCCGTCGGGGTTCAAAGCCATCGGTACCGAGGGCTGTCCGATGCGGCCGCGCACGCGGTCCTGGCGGAGCAGCAAACCGTCGTCCTCCAGGCGGGTAGTGATCAGTCCGATGGTTTGCGCCGTCAAACCGGTCAAGCGCGCCAAATCTGCCTTGGGCAGGCTGCCGTTCAGCCGAATGGCCTGCAGTACCACCCGCTCATTGAACTGGCGCATGCCCACGTGGTTGGAGCCCCGGGGCCGCAATACCGAGGGAGCATGGGCTGCTGTCGAAGCCGGGGCTTCGGGCAAGGCATTGGGCAGGGTGGCTTCAAAATTCATGGTCTTCAGATTTTCACCGATGAAGCCTGTACGAGCCAGATTAGTTTTAGGGGATTTCCCCGCCCTTTCGCCTTGCGGCACGCCCCTGGCCTCACGCCAGCGCAGAGGCCGGAATGTCTTCAACCGCTTTGGCGCCGGTCATGACGGCGACGGTGTCGCTCATGCTGATCGCCTTCGGATTCACCACGCAGGCCCGTTTGCCGAGGCGCTGGATATGAATCCGGTCGGCGATTTCAAACACATGGGGCATGTTGTGGCTGATCAGAATCACTGGCAGCCCCTTGTCGCGCACCCGGCGGATCAACTCGAGCACCATGTTGCCCTCTTTCACGCCCAGAGCCGCAGTCGGCTCGTCCATGATGACCACATGCTGGGCAAATGCAGCCGCACGGGCCACCGCCACGCACTGGCGTTGCCCGCCGGACAGGGTTTCCACTGCCTGGGTCATGGAGCGAATGCCAACTTTCAGGTCATTCATGCGCGAGACCGCCTCTTCGAGCATGCGTTTCTTATCCAGCGACCGGAACACACTGCCCAACACGCCGGGGCGGCGGAGCTCGCGGCCCAGAAACAGGTTTTCAGCAATTGACATCGCGGGCGCCACTGCGAGGTCCTGGTACACGGTTTCGATGCCGTGGCGGCGCGCATCAATGGGCGAGCGGAACAGTACCGGCTTGCCATCGAGCTCCATGCGGCCTTCATCCGGCACCACGGCACCCGACAAGGCCTTGATCAGGCTGGACTTGCCGGCACCGTTGTCGCCGATGACCGCCAGAATTTCTCCGGCTCGCAATTCAAAATCCACACCATCGAGGGCGGTGACACCACCGTAGCGCTTGACCAGTCCACTGGCCTTCAAAACGATTTGCGGGCTGCTCATTAGCGTGCTCCCTTGCGTGAAAGTTGGTCGGCCGCAACCGCCAGAATGACCAGAATGCCGGTAATCAGGGTTTGGTACACCGACGCCACATCCATCAGCGTGAGTCCATTGCGGAACACACCCACGATGACAGCACCCACCAGCGAGCCCAAGATCACACCCCGGCCGCCGAACAGCGAGGTGCCGCCCAGGACCACCGCGGTAATCGCGTCCAGATTCTCGGTTTGGCCCGCTTGCGGGTCACCCACACCGGTGCGTGCCACCGACAAGAGCGCGGCCACGCCATACAAAACGCCGGCCAACACATACACACCGAGCAGCACCCGGTCGACAGAAATACCGGTCAAGCGGACGGCTTCTGGGTTGTTACCCACGGCATAGACGTGGCGGCCGGCGGCGGTATCCCGCAGCAGGTGCCAGGCCAGCAAATACATGCCCAGCATGACCACTGTGCCCCAGGCCACTGAGGTGCCACCGAGGCTGAAGGTGTTACCCAGCGCGGTCATGGATTCCGGCAGGTTACCCACGGTTTGCGCTTCCGAATAAATTTGGGTGATCGCGAAGGCGATATTCATGGTGCCCAAGGTCACGATGAACGAGGGCAACTTCACACGGGTCACCAGCAAGCCGTTGAGCAAGCCGAACGAAGCGGTCACCAAGATCCCGCACAGCACCGCCCAGAACGGGGGAATGCCCAGGTCCATGGTGAACTTGGTCATCACGATGCCGCCCAGCGCCATGACCATGCCGCAGGACAGATCGATACCGGCGGTCAAAATAATGAGTGTTTGCCCGATCGCGAGCAAACCCACCACCATGACCTGCTGCAATACGAGGGACAGGTTCTCACCCGTCAGAAAGCGGTCGGACTGGGTGGCAAAGAAGGTGCACGCAGCCAACAAGGCGAGCCACGGGCCGAGCATGGCCCATGGGATTTGTTTGGTATTGGTTGTAGCCATGGTGTGGTCCGGAATAGCGCCGGATTCGCTTGAAAACAGGAGGCGCGTGGCGCCGACTCAGGGAAACACGGGGCCCGGCAGGTGCGTGTGCAAACCGCCGGGCCCGATTCAACTTACTTCTTGCCCCAGCACAGGTCGGTGCCGACCTTGACGTCTTTGCTGTCAACGCCTGCCACCGGCTTGCCAGCGATCAAAGTCACGCCCGTGTCCACATAGCCGGAGGCTTTTTTGCCACCCTTGGCATATTCCACGCCGGCAGCCACACCCATCGCGGCCATCTTCAGGGGGTATTGCTGCGAGGTCGCTGCGATCACGCCCTTGCCCACATCGGCCACACCGGCACAGCCGCCGTCCACCGAGACGATCAGCACGCCTTTTTCCTTGCCGGCTTTTTTCAGTGCGTTGTAGGCACCTGCAGCAGCTGGCTCATTGATGGTGTACACCACGTTGATGGCCGGGTCCTTTTGCAAGCAGGTTTCCATGGCGGTCTGGCCCTTGGCCTGGTTGCCATCGGTGTCGGCAGCGCAAACGGTTTCTGCGGTTTTGGAGAGTTCGTTGGACTTCGCGTCGTTGGCTTGCAAGCCGAAACCCTTCATGAAGCCGTTGTGGCGCTGTGCGCCCACAGGGTGGCCGGGGAACAGGTCCAACATGGCGATCTTGGCAGGCTTGCCACCGAGGGCGGCCTTGGCGTATTGGCCAATCAACTCGCCGGCTTTGTAGTTGTCGGTCGCGAACAGAGCGTCAGCGCCATCAAACGGGCTGTCCAGGGCGATGACTTGCACGCCTTTTTCCTGGGCCTTTTTCACCGCGGGCAGGATCGCATCGCCGGAAGAGGTGATCAGAATGGTTTTCGCACCGCGAGCGGTCATGTTTTCAATGGCGGCGATCTGGGATGCGGTGTCACCGTCTTTTTTGCCGGACGCGGTCAGCAACTTGGCTCCCATCTTTTTCGCTTCAGCGGTCGCGCCTTCTTTCATCTTGACGAAGAAGGGGTTGGTTTCGGTCTTGGTGATCAGGCCGATCACCGGTTCGTTGGCAGCAAAAGCGCCGGAAGCGGCCAAAGCCAATGCGGACAAGATCAGGGGGGCAGATTTCTTCATTCAGGTCTCCTCGGTCAATATGACACTTATGGTTCGGACCCCCGAGAAGGACCCCGGGGAACTACGCTCAGGTTTTGGCGTGGTGAGACTATAGACTCATCGATGTTAGTAAATCAAGTTACTTTAATTATGGAAAACCCTTATTTGACGCCAAATACTGCGCCCCCTCAGAGCGCCCTGCCCCCAGAGGCCATCGCCCGCATCGAAGCGCTTTTGTCCAGCGGGCGCCGGACCATTCTGGGCATTGCCGCAGGCCCAGGTGCCGGCAAATCCACCCTGGCACAGGCCCTCCATGCCCGGTTCAGTTCGCAGAGCCAGTACCTGCCGATGGACGGATTCCACCTCGCCAACCGGGAGCTTGCCCGCCTGCAACAAGGCCACTGCAAGGGCGCACCCCACACCTTTGACAGCGCAGGCTATGTGCACCTGTTAGAGCGTGTGCGCCGCCAGCCTGAGGGCGAAACCATTTACGCCCCCGACTTTGACCGCCAGCTCGAAGAGCCCATCGCCGGGGCGATCCCCCTCCATGCGGACAAGCCGCTGATCATCACCGAGGGAAATTACCTGCTGCTCGAAGACGGCGCCTGGACACGGGTGCGGGGTTTGCTGGACGAAGCCTGGTACCTGGACCTGGACCCGGCCCTGCGCCATGCCCGCTTGCTGGCCCGACACATGCGGTTCGGACGCAGCGAATCAGAGGCCCGGGCATGGATAGACAGCACGGACGAACCCAATGCCGTCCGGATCGCAGCCACCCGCCATCGTGCGGACTGGGTGCTGCAAAGCTGGTAGCGACTTCAATCCCGACCGCCCGCATGAGAAAACGCTGCACTGCACAAAAAAATGTGAAAAAAGAGTGCAAATTCACCCGAATGGGGGATACCGCTCTCTCCACATGCGCGAGAAAATTCATCCCAGCTGCTGTCACAGTTCACAAGGATAGAAGAGAAGGCCAATCAATAGGCCTCCTTCAACAGGTTCCAACGACGTCCCTCCGGGGACTTTATAAAGCCACCCTCGGGTGGCTTTTTTTTGTGCCAAATCAAGCGATATCCCTCGCAGAATATGCGCAGGCAGCTACAAAATCGATAGCACCTTATCCGGAGTGATGTCGTTCAGGCAGCGTGTGTGCCCCAGCGGACACTCCCGCTTGAAGCACGGCGCGCAATCCAGCGGCGGTTGGTAGGCGGGGTCGTTCTTCAGCCACAGGACCGTGGCCGCCGGATTCAGCGGCGGCGTGTGCAGCGGACTGGACGATCCGAAGATCGCCACCTGCGGCACCCCGAATGCAGCCGCCACATGCATGAGGCCCGAGTCGTTGCTCACCATGGCGTGCGCGCCGGCAATCAGCGCCACCGCTTCGTCCAGGCTGGTGCGCCCGGCCAGATTCACACAATGGCCCGGGCGCAGGGCATTGACCGCCTCTGCAATCTCAGTGCACACCGCATCATCCTTGGCCGAGCCCAGCAACAACACCGGCTGCGCCAGCCCCGCGGCCATGGCAGCGAAATGGGCTGCCGGCCAGCGCTTGGCCGGGCCGTACTCTGCGCCCGGTGCCACCACATAAAAACCTTGCGCGTGCAAGCCGCGCGGCGCGAGCACCGCCGCAATCGCGTCAAGTGCGACCTGCAGGGCCGGCCGGTCGTGGTCCACGCCGGTTTCGCCACTCAAGGCAGAGTAAAACGCCACCATGGGCGGGCGGCTGTTTTGGGGAGGATTGGGCAGGCGGCGGTTCAGCAGCCCGAAACGCAGCTCACCCGAGTAGCCCACGCGCGCAGGGATGCCGGCCCAGAAAGGGATCAGCGCACTTTTGAGGGAGTTGGGGCACACATAGGCCCGTTTGAATCGCCCCCGCAAACCGGCCGCATAGGCACGGCGCGCAGTCCACTGGACGCCGCCACGCGCGAAGGGCAAGACCAGCACCTCTGCCACCTGGGGCATAGCGCGGTACACCGGTGCCACCCACGGCACCGCAGCCACCGTGATGCGCTCACCCCGCGCCGCCAACCGGCGCAGCAAGGGCTCGGTCATCACCGCATCCCCGATCCATTGGGGAGCGATGATCAATGACTCCCCACCGAAGCGGCCGGTGGCCGCCTGGCTTGGGGCCATCTGCACGCTCAGTGACCTGCTGCGAAGTGCTCGCCGTCTTTCAGCTTGTACACGGTGCCGCAATACGCGCACTTGGCTTCGCCGGAGCGGCCCACATCCAGGTACACCTTGGGGTGGGTGTTCCAGGTTTGCATGCCTGCCACCGGGCTGGGGCAAAACACGCCACCTTGGTGGTTCAAATCGCTGGCCAGGAGTTCAACTACTGCTTGGGACATATTCAGACTTTCGTGAGCCAGTGGGCGTATTTAGGGTTGCGGCCGTTGACGATGTCAAAGAACGCAGATTGGATTTTTTCTGTGATCGGGCCACGGCTGCCCACGTAGTCGCCCTTGCCCATGGCAATGCGGTCGAGTTCGCGGATCGGGGTCACTTCCGCGGCGGTGCCGGTGAAGAAGGCTTCGTCGGCGATGTACACCTCGTCGCGGGTGATGCGCTTTTGCACGATTTCCAGGCCCAGATCTTTGGCGATGTGGAACACGGTGTTGCGGGTGATGCCGTTCAGGGCGCCGGCAGACAAGTCGGGGGTGTAGATCACGCCGTTCTTGATGACGAAAATGTTTTCGCCCGCGCCTTCAGACACGAAACCGGAGCTGTCGAGCAGCAGGGCTTCGTCGTAACCGTCATCGGTGGCTTCCATGTTGGCCAGGATCGAGTTGGTGTAGTTACTCACCGCCTTGGCTTGCGTCATGGTGATGTTGACGTGGTGGCGGGTATAGCTGCTGGTTTTGACGCGGATGCCGCGCTTCATGCCTTCTTCGCCCAGGTACGCACCCCATGGCCATGCAGCGACCATCAAGTGGATGGTGTTGCCCTTGGGGGACACACCCAGCTTTTTGTCGCCGATCCAGGTCAAGGGGCGCAGGTAGCCGGATTCGAGTTTGTTTTCGCGGATCACGGCGCACTGGGCTTCGTTGACTTGCTCCTGGGTGAAGGGGATCGTCATCCGCAGGATCTTGGCGCTGTTGAACAGGCGCTCGGTGTGCTCCTGCAGGCGGAAGATGGCGGGGCCATTCACCGTGTTGTAGGCCCGCACGCCTTCAAAGGCACCGCACCCGTAGTGCAGCGTATGGCTCAGCACGTGGATCTTGGCATCGCGCCATTCGACCATCTGGCCATCCATCCAGATTTTGCCGTCGCGATCAGACATAGAAGGTGGGAGTACGCTCATCGGGTGTCCTTGAAGAGAGGGATTTGCAGGAATTTGCAAAAAGGGGGATTTTACGAGGCCGATTCCACCGCAGCGGCGTGCGCGGGCTCTGGCAGCGCTTCGTCTTGCGAGGGACGCTGCAAGTCCCAGCTTTGGAGCTTGCCGCCATTAAACACACACAGCACCGTGCTGCCCGAAGTATCAGTCCAGCGGTAGCGCTCAGGTTGGGTGTCTTTGGGGGATTCGAGCTGCCCCAGCGAGCGGGTCATGGCCACCACATGCAGCAAGGGCAAGCCGGCTCGCAGCTTGGCGTGCAGCATGACGGCGCTGTCCACATGGCCGATAGGCCGGTTGGCCGCCCGCTTGAGCACTTGCAACATGCGGGTGAAGTGCAGCAGCTGCCACATGATCAGGCCACCGCCCACCAAAGCCACGCCGGGCCAGCCATAGTGCCGGTAGCCGAGGATCAAGGCCGCCAGGGCGGCCAGCGGAATCACGATTCGTTGGATTTTTTGAAACATCATCGAGCGATTTTCGCAGGCTCCGGCGCCGCTGCAATCAAACGCCCTACGCGCCGCACTGCCACTAGGCCGGCTCGGCCATCGGCCAGGACACCTGCACCTGCAAGCCGCCCAAGCTTGCCGAGCGCATCACCTCCACCTGCGCCCCCGTGGCCTGCGCAATACGCCGGACGATGGACCAGCCCAGCCCGCTGCCGGTCTGCGCCGTGCCCAACACCCGGAAAAAGCGCTCACCCAGCCTGGCCATCTCGGCCGGCGACAAGCCCGGCCCACTGTCTTCCACCGTGAGCTGCACCCAGCCCCGCACCACGGCCACCGACACCGCAATACGCGCACCGTCCCCCGCGTAGCGCGAGGCGTTGTCCAGCAGATTGCGCAGCAGGACCCGTGGCAACACCTCGTCGATGGGGACCGGGCAGGGCTGCGGCGCTTGCAGCTCGAGGTCTTGCCCACGCGCCAAGGCCTGTGGCGCCATGTCTGCGGAGACGCTGCGCGCCAACGCACTCAGGTCTGTGCGCCCCGAAGCGGCTGCACTGGCCGGTGCGTCCAAGCGGGCCAGCGTGAGCAGCTGATCCACCAAACGCGCCGCACGGTCACAACCGGCCAGCGTGTTCTGCAAGGCATGGCGACGCTCATCCGCATCGTCCACCGCGCCCATGGCGACCTGGGCCTGGGTGCGGATCGCGGCAATCGGGGTGCGCAACTCGTGGGCGGCATCGGCGGTAAAGCGCCGCTCGGAGGCCACCATGCCCTCGATGCGCCGCAACAGGGCATTGAGCTCATCGACCATGGGGCGCATTTCTGTGGGCAGGCTGTCGCGGGGCAGCGGCACGGTGCTGTCTGGTGCGCGGCTGCGCAGGCTGTGGCCCAGGGCGTCCAGAGGGGCCATCGCCTTGCGCACCGCCCACCACATCAGGGCGGCCAAGAGGGGCAAGGCCAACATCGAGGGCAGCAACATGCCGCGCAACACCGCCCGCAAAATGCCATCGCGCGAATCAAGCTGCTCGCCCACATACACCTGAATATCGCGCTTGCTGCCCCGGGTGGCAAACACGCGCCAGCGGTCACCGTTGTCCAGGGTCACCGTGTCAAAACCGCGGGTCTCCCGGGTCATGGGCGTCATGCCCGCGTTGCCCGAACGGGCGACCAGCAACCCATCGTGGAACACCTGAAATGCCACCCGCGGCGCGTATTTGTGCAGCACCGGCGCTTCCTCGTCGTCCTCATCGTCATCCACATGGCTTTGCTGCACCACCAGTAAGGCGGCCGCCTGGGCGAGATGGCTGTCCAGCAGCTCGTCGAGCTCGTGGCGGGCATCCACCCAGGTCCAGGCGGCGGCAGCCAACCACACCAGTGCCACACCGGCCGACAAATAGGCCAGCAGGCGCAGCTGCATCGAGTGGAGTGCAGGCAGCCTCACAAGCCCGCCTTCGGGTTAAGGATGTAACCCACGCCCCGCACGGTCTGGATCACATCGGCCTGCAACTTGCGGCGCAGGTGGTGGATATGCACCTCAATGGTGTTGCTCTCCACCTCCAGCCCCCAGCTGTACATCTGCTGCTCCAGCTGTTCGCGTGACAGCACCCGGCCGGCGCTGCGCATCAAGGCGTGCAGCAAATCAAACTCCCGGGTCGACAAAGGCACCACCGCCTCCTGCCAAGTGACTTGCCGGGCAGAGGGGTCCAGCCGCAGCGCGCCGGCCTGCAAGATGTCTTGCGCCACCCCGTGCGAGCGGCGCACCAGCGAGCGCAGCCGCGCGGCCAGCTCGTGCAGGTCTACGGGTTTGAGCACATAGTCGTCAGCCCCGGCGTCCAGCCCGCGGATGCGGTCGGGCACCGCGTCCCGGGCAGTCAGCACCAACACCGGGGTGGTGTTGCGGGCGGCGCGCAGGGCCTGCAGCACCTCCATGCCGTCTTTGCCGGGCAGGCCGAGGTCGAGCACGGCGGCGGCGTAGTCCACGGCGCGCAGCTCGCGCTCGGCAGCCACACCATCGCGCACCCAGTCCACCTGAAAGCCTGCCTGCCGCAGGCCGGCACGCAGGCCGTCGCCCAGCATGGAGTCGTCTTCAGCCAACAGGATACGCATGGGTTATTCCATCAAAAACTCGGGGCGCGCAGTGGGCGTGCCATCTCATTTTGCACCCGCGCTGTGCGCGCATCTCTCGCGCGCCACTCAATCAGAATCGTCAGATTCGCGCCCGCTCAGCAAGTCGCTCACCGCCTGCGCAGAGACCAAGCCCTTGGGAGACTGCTGCCACTCCCAGCTCCAATAGCCCAGCACCGCCACCAGGACCAAGACGGCCAACCACCCGTGGTTGCGCGTGACCAGGTCCGGGCCGGGGCCCTCGGTGCGGCCGTGCACCATGGGCATCGCCATGTTTTTGTGGCGCAACACGCTCATGACCGCGATCAGCGCAATGTGGGCCAGCACCAGCACCAAAAAGGCATCGCCGATAACCCCATGCACCTCTTCCAGCCAGTCGCCCCATTCGTTGTAACTGCCATAGCCGCTGAGCGTGAGGGGCACCACCATCAGCAGGAGGGCCACCACCGCCAAAGCCAGCGCCAAGTTCTGCCCCTGGCGCCAGTTCACCGCCACGCCGGCCGTGCCGGACAGCGACTGCCGGACGGAGCCCAGCCACTGCGGTGCCGACTGCAGCTTGCGCCACAAGAGGGACAGCCGGGCATGGCGCGGACCGACCACGCCATAGACCACCCGGAATACCAGCAAGCCCGCCATGCTGTACCCCAGCGTCACATGCAGCAAGCGCATGGACTCCCCCTCAGAGGTGACATAGGCGCCCAGAAAACACAGCGCAAACAAGGCATGGAACATGCGGGTAGGCGCATCCACCATACGGCGGCTGCGCACCGGCAAAGCGGGGGTGACGGGCTTGCCGGCTCCGGCAGAGCCGGGAATGGAGGTCGTGACCATGGGGCTGCCTTTCAATCAATCGGACCAGTTGCGGCGAAAGCGCGCGTCCAGGCCTTTGGGAAATTGGATTTCAGATTCGCGGAAGCTGCCTTTGTCGGCCGCGGTGTGGCACGCCGCGCAATTGGCGGCACTTTTGACGGCCGCCTGCTTCCAGATTTGCGGATCCACCTCGCTGTGCTTGCGCACAAACCACTGCGAGCGGGTGATGCGGTCTTGCGGTGGCTCTTCGGACACCCGCTTGTAGGTACCCGCATGGGTTTGCAGCCAGCCACTGATCTCGCGCACACTGGCTTCATCGAGCGACGCATCGGTGCCGTAGTGTTTATCCAGCGAGCCCATGAGTCGCTTCCAATACGCAGCGGGCAACAGGCCGGGCGGATACGCCAAGTGGCAGGCGGCGCACTCCTGCTGGTATTTCGGCAGCGGAGGGACCCGCTGCAGGCTGTCTGCGCGCGCCAGGCCAGCGCCAGCCAGCAGCACAATTGCTATCCATTTCATAGCTGCTCGCGCATATAGGACGGGCACCAGGGGCTTGTTTTTCATAGTTCTTCCTTTGCGAAGGGGCACAACTCAACGCTTTAGGCTCATCAGCCAGGCCAGCACATCGGCTTTTTCGGCGGGGGTGCATTCGCGGGCGAGCACGTCATTGCAGTTGCGGCGGAACCACTTCTCGCTTTTGGCGGGGTCGGTAAAGCGCTCGGGGTTAAAAGCCGGGGCCAGCGCGGAGATGGATTTACCCGTATTCGCGTGCTTGCCCTCGCCCGTGGGCTGGGCGTTGTGGCAGGAGGCGCAGCTCCATTCGCGACCATGTTTGGCATTGAAAAACTGCTGGCCCTGCGCCGCGTTCGGGCTGCGGCCGGCTTGGGCGCTCAAGGCGCCCAGCTGCTCTTGCGGGGTACCAGCCCAGGCAGTGCCGGCCAATGCGGCAGCCAGCGTGAGTGCGCGGACTGCGGTGCGGATACATGACATAGTGACCTCCATGCCCTGCATGGTGGCCCGCCAAGATTAAGCCGGTCTTAAGGGGTACGCCGCAGTGCGCTACAGGTCGGCGCGAGGCTGATCGCTATGGCTGACTTCCAGCCCGTCAGCCACATAGGCGGGGCCCTTCATCACCATGACCACTACGCAGCCAATGGCCGCGGTGATCACCAGCGTCCAGTGGAACACGATGACCCCGAACACAATGTACTCCGCCAGCTGCAGCACCCGCGCCTCTGCAGGGCTAGCAGCCTCTGCGAACGCATGGTAGAGCGCCAGCCCCAGCAAAGGCAGTACGGTGCCCACCAAAGCAATCAGGGGGAGCTTGCGCCACAACGCCCACTCCAGCCCGGAGGCCGAGCGGATCGAATGGGGCAGTTTGGTCAGCCAACGCATGCCTGCAGTGTAGGCATTTACAGGCCGGAGCGTATTGCCTCAGGTCAAGCCGCGCACCACATTCATGGCTTCTTCCACCCGCTCCACTGCGTGGATGGTCATGCCCTCAATCGGCTTTTTGGGCGCATTCGCCTTGGGCACCACCGCGATGGTGAAGCCCAGCTTGGCGGCTTCCTTCAGGCGCTCCTGGCCACGGGGTGCAGGGCGCACCTCGCCGGCCAGCCCCACTTCGCCAAACGCGATAAAGCCTTTGGGCAAGGGCTTGCCACGCAGGCTGGAGGTGATGGACAGCATCACCGCCAAGTCCGCCGCCGGCTCGCCGATGCGCACACCGCCCACCGCGTTGATGAACACATCCTGGTCCATACACGCCACGCCCGCATGGCGGTGCAACACGGCCAGCAACATGGCCAGACGGTCTTTGTCCAAACCCACACTCAAGCGGCGGGGCGACGGGCCGCCCATGTCCACGAGCGCTTGGATTTCCACCAGCAACGGGCGGGTGCCTTCCAGCGTCACCATCACGCAACTGCCGGGCACCGGCTCGGCGTGTTGGCTCAAAAAAATGGCACTCGGATTGCTCACGCCCTTGAGGCCTTTTTCGGTCATGGCGAAGACGCCAATTTCGTTGACCGCGCCAAAGCGGTTTTTGATGGCGCGCACCAGCCTGAACTGGCTGTGCGTGTCGCCCTCAAAGTACAGCACCGTGTCCACCATGTGCTCCAGCACGCGCGGCCCGGCCAGCGCGCCCTCTTTGGTCACATGGCCCACGAGCACGATGGCGGTGCCACTGGCCTTGGCCGCGCGGGTCAGGTGGGCTGCGCATTCGCGGACCTGGGCGACCGAGCCCGGCGCGCTGGTGAGCTGCTCGGAGTACACGGTCTGGATGGAATCGATCACCGCCACGTCCGGGCGGTTGGCCTCCAGGGTGGCGAGGATTTTTTCGAGCTGAATCTCGGCCAGCACTTTCACCTGCGAGTGGTCCAGCCCCAAGCGGCGCGAGCGCAACGCGACTTGCGCCCCGCTCTCTTCGCCGGTGACGTAGAGGGTGTTCTTGCCGGAGCGCTGCAGCGAATCGAGTGCCTGCAACAAGAGTGTGGACTTGCCGATGCCGGGGTCGCCGCCGATCAACACCACGCCGCCTTCGACCATGCCGCCGCCCAACACACGGTCCAGCTCCTCGTGGCCGGTGGGGGTGCGGTCCACGTCCTGCGCTTCGATGTCGGAGAGCACCGTGACCTCGGCCGTCTTGGCCAGCGAGGCAAAGCGGTTTTTGGCTGGGCCGTCGCTGCTGGCCACGGATTCGATCAGCGTGTTCCAGGCGTTGCAGTGCGGGCACTTGCCCAGCCATTTGGGGCTGGTGCCGCCGCACTCGTTGCAGGTGTAGATGGTTTTGTCTTTGGCCATGGCGGGAATAATACTGTACAAAACCACAGATAACAAACTGCGCAGACCATGCGCCAGATCACAGACGGCAACGCCCTGCATCTCTAGCATGGTGAGAAGTGCCCCAAGAGCTTGCTACCAAATCAGGAGCTGCTCACGCATATTTCACAAGGGCTACATGCCAATTTCACCTGAAACAACGGCATCTGTTGCCGACAGCACTGCCCCCCAAGGCCTAAGCAGCGCGCAAGCCGCCCAGTTGCTGGCCACCCACGGCTCCAACGCACTGCCCGGCGCCGGCTCACGGCGCTGGACCGCCATCGCCCGCGAGACGCTGACCGAGCCCATGTTTTTGCTGCTGCTGGGTGCTGCCGTGCTCTACGGACTGCTGGGCGACTGGCAGGAGGGCGGCATTCTGCTGGGCTTGGTGGTCATGGTCGTGGCGCTCACGCTCTACCAGGAGGGCAAAACCGAACACGCCATGCAGGCCCTGCGCCAACTCGCCAGCCCGCAAGCCCAGGTGCTGCGCGACGGCAAGGCCCAAGCCGTGCCGGGCAGCACCGTGGTGCCCGGCGATGTGCTGGTGCTGGCCGAGGGCGACCGGGTGGCCGCGGATGCGACGCTCTTGAACGGCAGCGATGTGATGGCGGACGAATCCATGCTCAGCGGCGAATCGGTGCCCGTTGAAAAGGCCGCCAGCGGGGGCGACGCCGCGCTCTTCGGCGGCACCCTGCTGGTGCGCGGCCACGGGCTGGCGCGGGTGGAGCACACCGGCGCGGCGTCGGCCATGGGGCGCATCGGCAGCGCATTGGACGGGCTGGGCCCGGAAGACTCGCCGCTCAAGCAACAAACAACCGTGCTGGTCAAACGCCTGGCGGTGTTGGCGTTTGCTGCCAGCTTGCTGCTGATATTGGCCAGTGGACTGATGCACGGCAACTGGACCGCCGCCCTGCTCTCAGGCATCGCGCTGGCCATGGCCTTGCTGCCGCAGGAGTTCACCGTCATCCTCACGGTACTGCCAGCATTGGGCGCCTGGCGGCTCGCCAAGCAGCAGGTGCTGACCCGCCGCCTGGCCGCGATTGAAACCCTGGGGGCGACCTCGGTGCTGTGTGTCGACAAGACGGGCACCCTGACCGAAAACCGCATGCGGGTGGCCGCCTTGTTTGCCTATGGTGGCACGGCAGCAGATCAAACACTGGCCCTTCCTGACGGCGAACCCCACGCGCTGCCGGAGGCGTTTCACCGCGTGGCCGAGTACGCCATTCTGGCCAGTGTGGAGGAGCCGTTTGACCCGATGGAACAAGCCTTTCACCGGCTGGGCGCCCAGACCTTGCAAGACACCGAGCACCTGCACCGCGACTGGACCCTGGTGCGCGAATACGGCCTGAGCCCCCAGCTGCGCGCCATGTCGCATGTGTGGACGGCCGATGACGGCGATGCCCACATCGTGGCCGCCAAGGGCGCGCCCGAAGCGGTGTTCGACCTGTGCCACCTGCCGCCTGCCGAGTTGGCCCGTGCCCAAGCGGCGGCCACTTTTCTGGCCGACCAGGGACTGCGGGTGCTGGGCGTGGCCTCCAGCCGAGTGCCGGGTGCGGCGGGCACCATCACCCTGCCGGGGCAGGAGCACGATTTCGACTTCACCTTGCTCGGCCTCATCGGGCTGGAAGACCCGCTGCGCCTTGGTATTGCCGACTCGGTGGCGGAGTGTTTGCAGGCAGGTATCCGGGTGGTGATGATCACCGGCGACCACCCGGGCACGGCCACTGCCATCGCAAAACACGCGGGCATCCTCACCGCAGCCACAGGGCCGGGTAACTCGGCGGCCGATGAAGTGCTCAGTGGCGACGACATCGACACCCTGGACGACGCAGCCTTGCGCGAGCGCATGCGCCACACCCGGGTGTGCGCCCGGGTAGCGCCGGTGCAAAAGCTGCGCATCGTGCAGGCCTTGCAGGCCGAAGGGCAGATCGTGGCCATGACCGGCGACGGTGTGAACGACGCCCCTGCCCTCAAAGCGGCTCACGTGGGCATTGCCATGGGTCAACGCGGCACCGATGTGGCCCGCGAGTCTGCCGCGCTGGTGCTGCTGGACGACAACTTTGCGTCTATCACTGCAGCGGTGCGGCTGGGCCGGCGCATTTTCGACAATGTGCGCAAGTCCATGGCCTATGTGCTGGCGGTGCATGTGCCGATTGCCGGCATGGCGCTGCTGCCGGTGCTGCTGGGTTGGCCGACAGCCTTGTTCCCGTTGCACATTGCCTTTCTGGAACTGGTGATCGACCCGGCTTGCTCCATGGTGTTTGAAAACGAACCCGCCGAGAAAAACGGGATGCAACAGCCCCCGCGCGATGTGAAGGCGGCTTTGCTGAACCGTGGCACGCTCTGGCAGGCACTGGCCCAGGGCGTGGTCGGCCTGATGGCGGTCATGGGTGCCATGGCTTGGGGCTTGGCCCACGCCAGCCCCGAGCATGCGCGCACGCTGGCGTTTGCCACCCTGCTGCTGGTCAACCTGAGCCTGATCTTTATGAACCGCAGCACCCAGCTGAACCCGCGCGCCTGGCTGCTGCGGCCCAATGGAGTGTTGTGGGGCGTGTGCGCGGTAGCACTGGGCGTGCTGCTGGCCATGGTGTATGTGCCGTGGATACAGAAGCTGGCCGCATTTGCCGCCCTGAATGCCGAGCAATGGGCGGTGTGCGCAGGTTTGGTGGGGCTCACCCTGCTGGCCTGCGCCGGCCTGAAGTGGGCCGGCCGGCAGCACCCGGCGGCCCTGGCCGGGTGACTAGGCCTTGGGTATGCGGGTGCGGGCCCGCTGCACCCGGTCGGCGCTGACCGAGACCTTCACCGACTGGAAGTTCAAGGGCGTCACCAGCGCCCAGGCCGGGTCATGGGTGTCCCGGCAGGTGTAGACCGCGACCGGCATGCTGTTTTTGTCCATCACCGGGATCACCCAGGGCGCATTGGCGCGTGCACCCCGCTGGGCCACGACCGCAGTGTCGCCATTGACCAGCAACACATAGGTGCCCGGCGGGTAAAAGCCGGTGCTGGTCGCCATGGCGCCGCCCACGGTGGCAGCTTCGCCCTCGGCCGCGGCGAATATGGATTTGGCGGCGCTGATGGCGGGCATGGGCGTGCGGGATTTGCGGGCGGCCATTTTGGCCACGAAACCGTCGGCCGTCGCCAGCACCCGGCGTGCCATGCGGTTACGCGGCAGGGCCTCGGGGTGCAACGGCTTGTGGTGCCAGCGCACCAGGTCCAGGGTGTCTTCGTCTTCCAGCCCGAGCTTGTGCAGGGTGTCGGCACTCCGGCCCGCATGGTCGGCAATCAGCTGGCGCTGCCACTCGGTGGGTGCAGCGTTCTGGCGGGAAAGGCTGTCCTGGTCGCGGGCCATGCCGATGTTCTGGGTCAGGGCGGCGTCCAGCAGGCTGCGGCGCACACTGGGGTCCAGGCCCAACTTGTCAGCGGTGAGCAGGCTGATGGTGCCGGTCAGCAGCGCGTGGGTGGAGCAGTAACCCAAGCTGTTGTCACCCAGCATTTGGAACAGGCGAAAGAGCGCGTCGTCCGGGTCCGCTTCCAACAACTTGAGCACGGTGCGGGCCATGCCGTCCAGCCGGGAGAGCGGGTTGATGGCCAAGCCGCCCTGGTACAAGATGCCGCGCAGCACATCCTGCAAATCGGGCCAGCCGCCGCTCAGTGCGGTACCGGCCACATAGTCCACCTCGCGGATGCGGGATGGCATAGGCGCTTGGGCAATGGTTTGCACATCCACGCCGTCGCGCAGCATCTCGTGCACCATGCGCTCGTAGGCGCGCTGCCAGGCCATGGCATCGCCCGGCGTGGAGCTGGCATTAAAGGCGTGGAGCTTGTCGCGGTGCTGCTCGGAGACGACCGGCTGCCCCTTCTTCAACAGCAGCTGGCCGGTATCGCTCCAGATGTCGATCGGCAAAGGCCGGCCCACTTCCAGCATGGCAATCGGAATGGGCACATATTTCATGGAGGCTAGTCTGCCACGACGACCGGTACCCGCTGCGCGAGCGCGCACATCAATTCATAGCCCACGGTGCCGGCAGCGGCCGCAATTTCGTCAATCGGCAGCACCGCGCCGTTGGCTGCGCGCCCCCACAGGGTGACCTCGGAACCCATGCCAGCCTGGGGCACCGGGTCAAGGTCGACGGTGATCATGTCCATGCTGACCCGGCCCACGACACGGCTGCGCACCCCGTTGATCAGCACCGGAGTGCCGGTGGGGCAGATGCGGGGGTAGCCGTCGGCATAGCCGCAAGCCACCACGCCGATGCGCATCGGCTTGTCTGCGGTGAAATGAGAGCCGTATCCGACCGTATCGCCCGCCGATAGTGCGCGAGTAGCTATGATTTTTGCAGCAAGCGTCATGGTGGGCTGCAAGCCCCAGTGGGCGATGTCGTGCTCGGGGTAGTCCGGCGCGCTGCCGTAGGTGGCAATGCCGGCGCGCACCCAGTCGGATACCAGGCCGGAGCCCGAATGCCGCAAGGTGGCCGCACTGTTGCTGACCGTGCGCTCGCCAGGCAGGTCATCGGTGGCTTGTTTAAACACCGCCATCTGACCGGCAATGCCCTTGGGACCGTCAGCGTCGCTGAAGTGGGTCATGAGCGAAATCTCGTCCACCTGCGGCAAGGCATTCAGGCGGGTCCACGCAGACCGCACCTGTTCGGGCTGAAAGCCCAAGCGGTTCATGCCGGAGTTGACCTTGAGAAACACCCGGTGCGGCTCGTTGGTTTTGTGGATGGCCAGCATGTCGATCTGCTCCTGGCAGTGCACCGTGTGCCACAGGCCGAGGCGGGAGCACAGCTCCAGGTCGCGCTGCTCAAACACGCCCTCCAGCAACAGGATAGGTCCGCGCCAGCCCAAGCTGCGTACCCGCTGGGCCTCGTCCAGGTCCAGGAGTGCAATGCCGTCTGCGCCGCGCAAACCGTCAAAAGCGCGTTCAATGCCGTGCCCGTACGCGTTGGCCTTGACCACTGCCCAGATGCGGGCATCCGGCGCCGCGCGGCGGCACACCTCCAAGTTATGACGCAGGGCCTGAACATGAATGGTGGCTTGGATAGGACGTGGCATAGAGTGGGTAACAACAAGGGACCGCAATGATTTTGACATTCCACGCCGTGCTATAACCGTCGCACGCTTGGAGACCCACAACAATATTCCGCGCATTAGCCCCGCTAATGTGCCCAGAACCTACCCATGAAACGCGGCTTCTACACCATCATGTCAGCGCAGTTCTTCAGCTCGCTGGCCGACAACGCCTTGTTTGTGGGTGCCGTTCAGTTACTGCGCAGCTCCGGCGCACCGGAATGGCAGCAAGCCGCACTGGTTCCCATGTTCGCCTTGTTTTACGTGGTGCTGGCGCCCTTTGTGGGCGCATTTGCAGACGCCCTGCCCAAAGGCAAGGTCATGTTCATCAGCAACACCATCAAGGTGGTGGGCTGCCTGTTGATGCTGTTCGGCACGCATCCGCTCATGGCGTACGCCATCGTGGGGCTGGGGGCTGCCGCCTACTCGCCCGCCAAGTACGGCATCCTGACCGAGCTGCTGCCGGCCTCCCAATTGGTCAAAGCCAACGGCTGGATTGAAGGCTTGACGATTGCCTCCATCATTCTGGGTGTGTTGCTGGGTGGCCAATTGGTGAGCCCGATGATCTCCAGCGCGCTGCTGTCGTTTGATTTCCCCTTCATCACCACCAGCATTGATACCGCGCCGGAAGCCGCCATTGGCATCCTGATTTTTGTGTACCTGGCAGCCGCCTGGTTCAACACCCGCATTCCCGAGACGGGCGTGAGCATGCGGCCCATGCCCAAAAATCTCTTGAGCCTGCTGCCCGATTTCTGGACTTGCAACACCAAGCTGTGGAACGACAAGCTGGGCCAGATCTCGCTGAGCACCACCACCCTGTTCTGGGGCGTGAGCGGCAATTTGCGTTACATCGTGCTGGCGTGGGCAGCCGCGGCTTTGGGCTACAGCGTCACCCAAGCCTCGGCCCTGGTGGGCGTGGTGGCCATCGGCACCGCCGTCGGTGCGGTGGCAGCCTCACTGCGCATGCGGCTGGAACATGCGGTCAATGTGATGCCCTTGGGTATCGGCATGGGCCTGTTGGTCATTCTGCTGAACTTCATCGACAACGTGTGGGTGGCCGCACCTTTCCTGATTCTGCTGGGCGGGCTGGGCGGCTTCTTGGTGGTGCCAATGAATGCGCTACTCCAACACCGTGGGCACAACCTGATGGGCGCCGGCCGCTCAATTGCGGTGCAAAACTTCAATGAGCAGGCCTGTATTCTGGGCTTGGGCGGAATGTACGCGCTGTCCACCAGCATGGGGCTCTCTGCCTTCGGCGCCATCAGCGCATTCGGTATTGTGGTGGCGGGCTTTATGTGGGTCATCAAGCGCTGGCATGAACGCAACGTCCGCGACCATGCCGACGAGGTCAACCACTTGCTGGACGTGGCCCGCAACGACAACCTGCACGGCTGAACCCAGCCCCTCTGGCGGCAGCCGCTAGGCTTTGTGCTTGAGCTCTGACGCCTCAGGCGCCGCGTATTCCACTTTGTCACGGCCGGTTTGTTTGGCCACATACAGCGCGCGGTCGGCCGCGGCATAAATGGCATCGGCCGTACCCCGCACAGTGGGTGGCAGCGTGCTGACCCCGAAGCTGGCAGTCACCCGGATGGGCTGGCCCTCAAAATCCACGTCCATGGCGCGGATCGCATCACGCAATTTGCTGGCGACTTGCATGGCCCCTTCGCGCCCGGTGTCCGGTAACAACACGATGAACTCTTCGCCGCCCATGCGTGCCAATGTATCGGTGATGCGCAGCGAGTAGCTCAGGCACTGTGCGGTAGCTTTGAGCACCGCATCGCCCCCGGGGTGGCCATAGCGATCGTTCACACTTTTAAAGAAGTCCAGATCCACCATGATGACGGCGGTGTGGCACGGCACCCGCGTAGCGCGCAGCAGCTCCATTTGCGCCAGGCGCATGAACTCGCGGCGGTTATAGAGGCCGGTGAGCGCGTCGTGATCGGCCAGAAAAGCCAGCTCCGCTTGCTGGGCCACCAGGTCTGCATTGCTTTTGCTGAGCTGGCGGCGCAGCACCACGGCTTTGGCGTATTGGTTCCAATTCATGATCGAGGCCATGAGCGCCAGCGCCGGAGTGATGATAGCCACGATGCGCAGGCTCGCGATCTGAGAGGAATTGATGAATGCGTTCTCCAGCAATACCGCAAACACTACATAGCTCAAGGAAAAGACCGGCACCGATATCGCAGGACGCATCAGCGCCAGCACGCCGAACGTGACACAGATCAGCAGGAAACTCGCCATGCCGGCACCCGCGTTGTACTCCAGGTCCAACAGCGTGATGTACGCCCCGTAACTCAAATATGCCGCCGCAATGAAAATTTGTAGGGCAATCGCACCGGCTGTCGCCCGCGTGTGGCGCTGCAAAAACCTATGGGCTGCCAGCGCTGTGACCAGCACGCCCACGCAAGCCAACGCATGGGCGTAGGTCAAGTCATGGGCCCACTGCGCCAGCTCAGGCCTGAATTCCGGGGGCGTGAAATGCGCAAAAAACCAGGCCAATGCCGCATGCAGAGGCACCAGAAAAAAGGCGAGGCGCCGGTAGCGCTTCAAGGACTCGATGGTGGCCTCGCCCTGCACCCGGTCATTCTCAAGCTTGCTCGCGATGAAGCGCGCACGACAGCGCTGATACCAAGGGGAGAAAAACAATCCTGAACTCCTCGTTTTGCAAATCTTCCCAGCAATGCCCGCTCAACACAAGCTTTTGCAAGGAATGCTATGGTGAAGCCCACTTTCTTGGGAGACGCGAATGAGCAGTGTGTATGACTTCGAGGCCTTGAACATCCAGGGTCAGCTGATCGGCTTGGGCGATTTCAAAGGCAAAGCGCTATTGATCGTCAACACCGCCAGTGCCTGCGGCTTCACACCGCAGTTCGCCGGGCTGGAGGCTTTGCACCAGGAGTACGGCGGCAAGGGACTGGTGGTGCTGGGTTTCCCGTGCAACCAATTCGGCGCACAGGACAAGGGCAGCAATGACGAGATTTCTTCTTTTTGCCAACTCAACTACGGCGTGAGCTTCCCGATGATGGCCAAGATTGAGGTCAACGGGGGCGGCGCCCACCCGCTGTACCAGTGGCTGGCCGGAGAAGCACCGGGCCTGCTGGGCACCAAGGCCATCAAATGGAACTTCACCAAATTTCTGGTGGGCAAAGACGGCAAAGTGCTCAAGCGCTATGCGCCGACCGACACGCCTGCCAGCCTCGCCAAAGATATCGAGGCTGCACTGGCAGCCTGAGGGAGCGGGGTCGGCTCAAGACCGGTTGGCAGGCGCCAAAGCGGCGTCCAAAACCTCGATCCAGTGGCGCACGGCGGTGGTGGTGCCGCTTTGCAGATGGGTGATGCACCCGATGTTGGCGCTGATGATGACCTCGTTGTCGGTCGGCGCCAGATGGCCCAGCTTGCGGTCGCGCAGCTGGTAAGAGATCTCGGGGTTCAGCACCGAGTAGGTGCCGGCCGAGCCACAGCACAGGTGCGACTCGTTACTGGCAACCCGCACTGAGAACCCGAGCGCTGCCATCTGCGACTCCACCCCGCCTTTGAGTTTCTGGCCGTGCTGCAGGGTGCAGGGCGGGTGAAACACCAGCGCCGGGGTGCTGGCATCCAGCCGGACCAGGGGTTGAAGTCGCGGCAGGCACTCGGGCAACAGCTCGCTCAGGTCGCGTGTGAGGGCGCTGATGCGCGCCGCCTTGGCGGCATAGGCAGGGTCATCGCGCAGGATATGGCCGTACTCTTTGACCGTCACACCGCAACCCGAAGCATTCATCACCAGCGCCTCGACGCCGTCCAGCACATAGGGCCACCAGGCGTCGATGTTGGCGCGCATCTGCGCCTTGCCGCCGTCTTGATCGTTGAGGTGGAATTTGACTGCGCCGCAGCACCCTGCAGCGGGTGCCAGCAAGGGCTGGATCCCGGCCGCATCCAGCACCCGGGCCGTGGCGCTGTTGATGTTGGGCGACATGCTGGGCTGCACGCAACCGGCCAGCATCAACACCTGGCGCGGGTGCTCTCGGTCGGGCCATTGGCCGGCATCCTGCGGCGCGGGCACTTTGTTTTTCAGGCTTTGGGGCAGCAGCGGGCGCACCAGTTGGCCCAGCTTCATGGCGGGGGCAAACAGGGGGGAAGGCAGCCCCTCTTTCAGCGCCCAGCGCAGGGCCTTTTCGCCCGCGGGCCGGGGCACTTTGGCATCAACCAGCTTGCGCCCAATGTCGACCAGATGGCCGTAGTCCACCCCGCTGGGGCAGGTGCTTTCGCAGTTGCGGCAGGTCAGACAACGGTCGAGGTGCATCTGGGTGGCGCGCGTGGGCTCCTGGCCTTCGAGCACTTGCTTCATCAGGTAAATGCGGCCGCGCGGGCCATCGAGCTCATCACCGAGCAGCTGGTAGGTCGGGCACGTCGCGGTGCAAAAACCGCAATGGACACATTTGCGCAGAATGGCCTCGGCGGCTTGACCGTCCGGGGTGTTTTGGTATTCGGGGGCGAGTTGGGTCTGCATAAGAGGTGGTGAGTGGCGCCCGGCGTCAGAAATCGGGGTAGAGCCTGCCAGCGTTGAAGATACCGGCCGGATCGAACGCGGCCTTGAGGCGTTTGAGCAAAGCGGCCTGCCCCGCAACATCCGAGCGGAATTGGCACTTGGCGCCGGTAATGTCTGCGCCTCCAGCTACAAAAACCATAGCATTACCACCGGCTGCGCGAGCCACGGTCTGCAATTGGGGCCCGGCTTGCAGCGGCGCCCAGAGCCAACGCACACCGCCATGCCACTCGATTAGCTGCGCCCAAGGCAAGTCCAGCATTGGCGCGGTTTGCGCCACCGACAAGCGCCACAAGGCGTGACCGGTGGCCGCACCGTCGGTAAAGAAGGGCAGCGTTTGGTCGCGGCAACGGTCCCAATCGGCGGCGGCTTGCGCCGGGTCCATGCGCTCGCCCGGTAACTCGCGCAACATGCGCTGGCAGGCCGCTTCCACGGCGGCCACGGCTCCGCGCAGTCGCACAAACAGCAAATCTTGCCCCGACACACCCGCGCTCGCGTCGTGCACCCAACAGCTGGCATTCAGGGGCAGGGGTTCGCCGGCCCAGCGGTGGAGTTGCTCGAGGGCGGCGGCTTGCCCTAGCGGGAACACCAGCGTGGCCTCGGCGGGAGCAAAGGGCAGCACCTTGAGCGAGACCTCGGTCATCAGGCCCAGGGTGCCCATGGCCCCTGCCATCAGGCGCGACACGTCGTAACCGGCCACGTTTTTCATAACCTGGCCGCCGAAGGTCAGGTACTCCCCGCGGCCGTTGATGAGTTTCACGCCCAGCACATAGTCGCGCACGCTGCCAACGCTGGCACGGGCGGGGCCGGCCAAACCACTGGCGACCAAACCACCCACGGTGGCGGTGCTCGCCGGGGCGCCGGCACTGCGGG
The DNA here is from genome assembly GCA_027924025.1 of Comamonadaceae bacterium OS-4. GTDB lineage: Bacteria > Pseudomonadota > Gammaproteobacteria > Burkholderiales > Burkholderiaceae_C > Allorhodoferax. Next base: position 253,628 of record AP026970.1, on the reverse strand, counting down.
TAGACCACTGGTAGTGCGGCGGCTCGAAGGGCAGACACTGGCCTTGCTCGGCCAGCAGGGCCTCGAGGGTGGAGAGCGGTGTTCCTGTGGCCACCGTGACCACCAGCTCGCTGGGCGCGTAATCGACCACGCCGCTCAGGCTGCGGGTGTCCAGCAGGCCTGCGGGCTGGAGGCAACCGTAAAAGTCTTTGCTGCCTCCACCGCGAATCTGCAGAGGCGTCTGGTCCGCAGCGGCGGCACGGATCTGGTCAACAAAGGGCTGGATGGCGGCGGGCAGGGGCAACATGGCGGCAATGGTAAGCGGCCCCCCGGCCCTTCGGCGTGAATTTTTTGAACAGCCAAACGCCGGAAATTTGAGGCTCAGTCCGCGAAGGCCTGCACCGGCAGACCCGCCACGTCCACACGCATGAAGAACACCGCGCCCGACAAAGGAAACTGCGCCAGCTCCGCAGCACTGCGTCCGTGCCGGGCCGTGGTGATGTAGAGGGTTTTGAGGTCCTCTCCGCCAAAACAGGGCATGGTCGGGCACTGGGCCGGCGTCTCCAAGCTGGCCAACAGGCGGCCGTCGGGTGCAAATTTGCAGATGCGGCGCCCTTCAAACATGGCCGCGTAGTAATTGCCCTCGACATCCACCGCAGCGCCATCCGGGCGACCGGCATAGTGGGTGTTCTCGAAGGTCCAGCCGGCGGGTTTGGGCTCGTACTGGCGCCAGACGCGGTGGGCGCTCAGGGCGTTGGCCTGAAGGTCAAAGTCCCACGCGTGGGTCACATGGTTCGGGGTGTCCGACCAGTAGACGGTGTGCTGGTCAGGGCTCCAGGCCAAGCCGTTGGCGGTCAGCGCATCGCCCGCATGCTTTTGCACCACGGCAGCGCCGGAGCGGCAATCGATGGAAAACAGCTCCGCAGCCCGTCCGGCCTTGGGCTCATCGATCGTGCCCACCCAGAAGCGGCCCAAGGCATCGCACTTGCCATCGTTGGCGCGGATGACTGCGGTGTCATACGGCAAGGTAGCAATACGCTCCAGCTCTCCGCCCCACGAGTGGGCACGGAAAACGCCATCGCGCAGGGCGATCACCAGTCCACCTTTGGCTGCGGGGGCAATGCAACCGGGTTCGCTGGGCATGTCCCAGCGCTGCACGGTGCCCATGTAAATATTGGCCCGCAAAATGGCTTTGCCGGGAATATCCACCCAGTACAGCTGCTGCTCGGCGGGGTGCCAGAACGGGGACTCACCCAGTTCGAAAACGTCTTCACTCAATGCGTGCCAGCTCATACCTGTTCCTCCACGGTGACTTGCATACTGCAGCTCCAGCTCTCGCCCGGCTGTAGCACCCGCACACCCAGACTGTCGGCGCTGGCGCCGGTTGTGGCCATCAGGTTCAGCGCATTGTTAACGTGGCTGACCGGCTCGACCGCGATGTTGTCGCGCTCGGGGGTGGTGAAGACCACCAGGCGGCTGAGTGCAGAGCGGACGGTGATATGCATCAGGGCATCGCGCAAATGCAGCGCACCGCCCCAGCCATCAAAACAGTGGTCGACCGTCAGGGTGTCGGTCGATTGATCCAGCCCGGCATGGGGCGCACGGTGGGTCGGCAGTTTGTCCTCGGCCATTTCCCAGCGGCCGGTGGCGGCAAATTGCACCGTGGCACCGGCGCGCTTGACAAAGTAAGGGTGCCAACCCAACCCCACTGGCGCGGGGCCTGAGCCCTGGTTGGTCACGCTCAGGCCGAGATCGAGGGTGCCGTCTCCGAGGCGAAAGGTTTGCGAGCAATCAAAGTCAAAGGGCCAGGCCGCATCGGCGTGGTGCTCCATGGAGAGCAAGGCCGAGTTGTCGGTGCTCTCGAGCACAGTCCAGGGGCGCTCCCATCCGATGCCGTGGATCGTGTGGGGCTCCGGGTCGAAGTTCCGGATCAGGGGGTGGCTGGTTCCGTCCCACTGCAATTGCCCGTGGCCAATGCGGTTAGAAAACGGTACCAAAGGAAAACTCGCGGACTGGCGCACGCTGGTCAACTCTGCGCCCGGTGTGGAGCGCATGACGGGCAGGTCGCGCCACCACAAACCGGCGATCGCACCGCCCAATGCGGGGCACAGATCGCAGCGCAAAGCGCCATGGCGCAAGGTCAAAGGGGTACTCATGAGGAATCAATCCTTGGGTTGTTTGCAACTGCGCTGGATTGTGCACCTGCGCCCATCAAAAAACCCGGCTCACCTTGCGGTGGCCGGGTTGGGGGCGGGTTTCGAAACCCGTCTGAAACTGCGGCGCGCTGCGCCGCATTCAGGGTTTAGCGGTTGTAAGCGGTTTCGCCGTGGCTGGAGATGTCCAGACCTTCGCGCTCTTCTTCTTCAGAGACGCGCAGACCGATCACCAAGTCCACCAACTTGAAGGCGATGAAGGACACCACACCCGACCACACGATGGTGATCAGCACGCCTTCGGCTTGAATCAACACCTGGTTGGCGATGGAGTACTCAGCACCCACAGCGTTGGCCACATAGTCATACACGCCAGTGCCACCCAAGGAAGGCGCTGCAAACACGCCGGTCAACAAAGCGCCCACGATACCGCAGACACCGTGCACACCGAACACGTCCAGGGAGTCGTCTGCGCCCAAGAGACGCTTCAGGCCATTCACACCCCACAGGCCTGCAAAGCCGCCGATCAAGCCGATGGCGATGGAGCCCATGGGACCCACGAAACCGCAAGCGGGAGTGATCGCCACCAAACCAGCCACCGCACCGGAGGCCGCACCCAACATGGACGCCTTGCCGCGGGACAGCGCTTCACCGGTAATCCAGGCCAAAGTAGCGGCAGCCGTTGCCAACATGGTGTTGATGAAGGCCAAAGCAGTCAGGCCGTTGGCTTCCAGGTTGGAGCCGGCGTTGAAGCCGAACCAGCCGAACCACAGCATGGCAGCGCCCACCATGGTCAAGGTCAGGCTGTGAGGAGCCATGGGCTCTTTGCCGTAACCGATACGCTTGCCCACCACGTAGGCACCCACCAAACCAGCAACCGCTGCATTGATGTGCACCACGGTGCCGCCAGCGAAGTCCAAGGCACCCTTGCCCCACAGGTAACCGGCAGCAGCTACGACTTTTTCCAGGGAGGCAGCGTCGGAGATGGCGTCAGGGCCGGCCCAGTACCAGACCATGTGTGCCATGGGCAGGTAGCTGAAGGTGAACCAGATCACGCAGAAAGCCAATACCGCAGAGAACTTGATGCGCTCAGCGAAGGCACCCACGATCAGGGCGCAGGTGATGGCCGCGAAAGTGGCTTGGAAAGCAATGAAGGTCAATTCAGGAATCACGACACCCTTGCTGAAGGTAGCGGCCACCGAGTCCACGGTGACGCCCTTCAGGAACAGCTTGTCGAAAGTGCCGAAGAAGGCACCATCACCGCCGAAGGCCAAGGTGTAGCCGTAGATGGCCCACAACACGTAGATCAGTGCAGTGACCACGAACACTTGCATCAGCACCGACAACATGTTCTTGCTGCGGACCAGACCGCCGTAGAACAAAGCCAGGCCGGGCACGGTCATGAACAGAACCAAGGCCGTCGAGATCGTCATCCAGGCGGTGTCGCCCTTGTTGGGAACCGGTGCAGGTGCAGCGGCTGGGGCTGCCTCCGCGGCAGCAGGGGCTGCAGCCGGTGCGGGCGCAGCGGCAGGCGCGGCAGCTTCAGGGGCAGAGGCGGTTGCGGCAGGCGCATCCGCCGCCGGCGCGGCGGTTTGGGCCAGCGCAAAAGAACCGGCTGTCATCAGGCTCAAGCCCAGAGCCAGCGTGGCGAAAAGTTTTTTCATGTCGTGCTCTCTTTCTAGTTACAGCGCTTCTTTGCCGGTTTCACCGGTGCGGATGCGGACCACTTGTTCCAGGTCGTAGACAAAAATCTTGCCGTCGCCGATCTTGCCGGTGCGGGCGGCGCCCTCGACCGCTTCGATGACGCGCTCTACCAAAGCGTCGTCAATCGCCGCTTCAATCTTGACCTTGGGGAGGAAATCGACCACGTACTCTGCACCGCGGTACAGCTCTGTGTGGCCTTTTTGGCGGCCGAAGCCTTTGACTTCAGTCACGGTAATGCCTTGCACTCCCATGCCGGACAAGGCTTCGCGCACCTCATCGAGCTTGAACGGTTTAATGATGGCCGTCACGAGTTTCATGTGTTCACCTCAGCTTGATAGTTAATGACAGAGTCCGGGCCTGGTGGCTTGCCGCGCCAGGTTTTCGGGAGCTAAGAGGCATAAAGCAGAAGCCGTGCCAAGTTGCGCGCCGGTGGTGTTCTGCAAAAAAGCTCCACAGTTTCTGCAGATTCCGCTAACATCACTGTACAAAACAACAGTTTGCACGGCAATGGTGCACCACAGCGCAATGCACCGAGATATTGCGCACCTTTTTGGGAAATCAGGGAAATGAGCTTGTCTTTGGTGCAAAGTCGCGCGTTATTGGGGCTCGAAGCGGTTCAAGTAACCGTGGAGGTGCACTTGGCCAACGGACTCCCGAGCTTTACGTTGGTCGGTTTGGCTGATGTGGAGGTCAAAGAGGCCCGTGAACGGGTGCGCTGCGCCATTCAAAACAGTGGCCTCGAGTTTCCTAACAACAAACGCATCACCGTCAACCTGGCACCGGCCGACCTGCCCAAAGACTCCGGCCGGCTGGATTTGCCGATCGCCCTGGGCATTCTGGCGGCCAGCGGACAGGTGGACGCACAGGCACTGGCAGGCTTTGAGTTCGCGGGTGAATTGTCCTTGTCCGGAGAATTGCGCGCAGTGCGCGGCGCCTTGGCCATGGCGTTGGCACTGCGGAAAACAGCCAGCCGCCCCCAACTGGTGCTCCCACCCGGCAATGCCGAAGAGGCCGCCTTGGTGCCCGACTCCCGGGTGATCCGTGCCCGGCGGCTGCTGGATGTGGTGCACCACTTTGCGCCGGGCGGCCAGGCCAAAGATGCGGAAGGCATTCCCCTGGAGCAAGACCCGGACGGTTGGGTCCGGGTGGAGCCCGCCCCCTTGCAAGCGTCTGCCCCCGGGCTGGACATGGCCGATGTCAAAGGCCAAGTGGCCGCCAAACGCGCCCTCGAAATTGCAGCCGCAGGCGGACACAGCTTGCTCTTGGTAGGCCCGCCGGGCTCTGGCAAATCCATGCTGGCCCAGCGTTTTGCAGCCTTGCTGCCGGACCTGAACACCGACGAAGCGCTGGAGAGCGCCGCCATCGGCAGCCTGTGCGGGCGCTTTGACTTGCAGCGCTGGGGACAGCGCCCCACCTGCAGCCCCCACCATTCCGCGAGCGCTGTCGCGCTGGTGGGCGGTGGCTCGCCACCCCGGCCCGGAGAAATTTCATTGGCCCACCATGGGGTGTTGTTTTTGGACGAGCTGCCCGAGTTTCCGCGCCAGGCCCTTGAAGCCCTGCGTGAACCGCTGGAGACCGGCAGCATCACCATCGCTAGGGCGGCGCGACGCGCTGAGTTCCCGGCGCGCTTCCAGCTGATTGCCGCCATGAACCCCTGCCCCTGCGGTTACCTCGGGGCAGCGGCACGCCCTTGCCGGTGCACGCCGGACCAAGTGAGCCGCTACCAAGGCAAGCTCAGCGGGCCATTGATGGACCGGATTGACCTGCATGTCGAGGTGCCAGCGCTTGCGGCCGAAGAACTGCTGCACAGCCCCCCCGGCGAGCGCAGTGCCGACATCCGCGAACGCAGCCACGGGGCGCGAGAGCGGGCACTTCAGCGCCAGGGCTGCAGCAACCAGGCACTGGCCGGCCAAGCGATCGACCAGCATATTGCGCTGGAGTCCGCCGCCCTGAAATTCTTGCAGACAGCGGCCGCACAACTCGGCTGGTCTGCGCGCAGCACCCACCGCACCCTGAAAATCGCCCGCACCATTGCCGACCTGGCTGGCAGCGCAGACACGCAACTCCACCATGTGGCCGAAGCCATGCAATACCGGCGCGTATTGCGCGGTGCCAACTGAAAACGCGGCAATCGTTTGCTATTATTTATATAGCAGTTTGCGCATACAAACATTGCGCCACAGCCACTTTTGGCACTTAAGGCCTTTCGGGCAGCACCACCCCCTGCTGCCGCAGGTAAGCCCAGACTTCTTTGCTCACAGGGCCCAGACTGCGCGCCCGCTCCGCAGAATCCGCCGCAGCGACAAGTTGCCCCAAGGCCGACAAAGACACCGCCGTCCCCAGCAGCCAGCGTTGCTCCGCCGGGCGGGACTGGAGGGCCACGCCGTAAAACTGCACCGCATCCTGATGCCGGCCCAGACGTTGCGCCGCGTTCGCACGCACCGCCCACAACTCCGGCTGCCCGGCCAAGAGCGGCTCCACCTGCGTCATCAACTCCAGCACCGCGGCGGAGCGGCCTTGCGCCAGCTCCATCCGGGCCAGCTCGCGCACCAGCATCAGCTGGCTGGCGGCCGTGGTGGGCGGCTGGGCCCGCTCGGCACCAGCCAAAGAATCTTGCAGCAGCTGGATCGCCGCATCCGCAGAGCCGCTGTTGTACAGCGATTGCGCCTGTGCGAGCACATCGCGCACTGCCGTTTGCTGGCGCTGTGCGGCGACTGCCACATCCGCCACCGGCTGCGCCGGTTTGGCTGATGGGGGTGCAGGAGGCGTCGCGGCCGGCTGGGCAGCGGGTGCTGGCGAAGCCGTAGGCATGGGGGGCGGTGTCACGGCCACCGCTGGCTGTGCAGTCGCTGGCGCCGTGGGCGCTGCGCTGATCGTCGCGGGCACAGGCACTGCAGAGGCTGGCTTGCTACCGTGCGCTTGGGTATCCACCGTCAAGGCGGGCAGCTCCGAAAGCCCCGTCGCCAGCCTCAAGCCCGACCAGGGTGCGGTAGAAGCGGACGCAGCTGCCACCGGGCTATTGGCTGGCAGCACAGCCGCAGGCTCTGAAGCCGGTGATGCGGTCGACGCCGCAAACCACCACCACGCGGCGCCTGCCAAAACCGCAGCCAACGCAGCACCACCAGCCAGCGGCAACAGGCGTGGGGACTTGCGATGCAAGGCTGGGCCGCGTATCTCCGCGCGCGCACTGGTACCCGCACCGAGCCCGGGCTCCAGCGGATGGGCGCTGCGCTTGTCGAGGTCGCGCAGCATTTGGTTGATCACACTCATTCCAACACCTCCCCAGCGGTGCGGGTGGGGCCGGACCGCCTCCGCCCCCAATTCCACGGGTTCCACCAAGGGCCCCCACTGGTGTGGAAGGGGCGCAGGCCCGGCGTATCGCGGACGGCCAGCTTGACGTGCGCCGCAGAGACACGGTGCACCCCTTGCCCGTAGGCCACTATCAGGCACTTGTGCGCAAGGATATTGATCAAACGCGGCACACCCGCTGTAGCCACCGCCAAACGGTCGATAGCCTCTGGGGTGAACACCTCGAGATCGGTGTGCTCATGGGCAGCCGCCCGCGCCAGGCGGTGGCGCAGATAGTCGCCCACACTCGCGCCGGCCATGGGGCCCAGGTATTCGCTAAAGGTAATGCGCTGCAGCAGTTGCCGGATTTCAGGGCGGGCCAACTTGGTGTCCAAATCAGGCTGGCCCAGCAAGACCAGTTGAATCAGTTTGCGCTTTTCGGTTTCGAGATTCGAGACCAGGCGCAGGCTCTCGAGGCTGCGCACCGGAATCGCCTGCGCCTCGTCGATGCACACCACCACACGCCGCCCGGCAGCGGCATGGTTCAACAAACAGTTGCCAATGAGGGTCATGACGGCGTGACGATTGGTCGGAGGTTGGACGTCCAGCCCCAGCTCAGCCGCCAAGGCGCACAGCAAATCGTCGGGTCCCATATCCGGGTTGGGAATGTAGGCGGTCACGCACTCGCTGTGCAGCGTCTTGAGGAGTTGCCGGCACAAGACGGTTTTGCCACAACCCAACTCGCCCACGACTTTCAAAAAACCCTCGCCACTGCGCAAGGCAACCAAGAGGGTGTTCAGGGTCGCTTGCGCGCCGTCATGGGCAAAGTAAAAGTCGGTGTCCGGCGTGATGGAAAACGGGGCCTCACGCAGGGCAAAGTGCCCCAGATACATTACTTGGCCGAACCATCAATCTGGATGACCCGGGCGCGGGCGGCATCCATGTCATCTATCGCGGCGCGGGCGCGCCGGTTCTGCGCATCCCAATCTGCCGCACTGCGGATGATGGTGGGCTTGATCAGCACAATCACCTCTTTCTTGCGGCCCTGGTTGGCGCGGTTACCGAACAAGGCCCCCAATCCCGGCGAGCTGGTGGTGCCCGGTATGCCCGATGCATTGCGGCTCGATTCGAGCTGCATCAAACCACCAATCGCCACAATAGCGCCGTCCTGAATCCGCACCAGGGTGTCTGTTTCATTCACCGCACTGGAGGCCAGTGGCAGCTTGAAGTTGCCGGCACTGCCCAAGTCGATCTGTTTGGACTTTTCGGTCACCGTGGTCAGTGCGGGGTGCACATGCAAGGTCACATTGACGCCGTCGTCGATTTGAGGCGTCACATCCAGCGAGATTCCTGAGAAAAACGGCGTCAGGGTCACCGTCGGCAGGGTGCTGGTGGTGGCGCTGTTGCTGTTGGAACTGCTGGAGTTGGTCCCGCCCGACACATTGGTCACAAAGAACTCATCGGTACCCACCTTGAGCACCGCTTTTTGGTTGTTCAGGGTCGCAATACGGGGGCTAGAGAGTGTCTGCACATCGCCTTGGGTCTCCAGAAAACCCAGCACCGCGCCGAACTGGCTGGTCGCAAGTGCCAAACCGAACAAGCCGCCGCCGGTCGCCACGGACGGGAAGGACACCGCTCCGTTGATCGTGGTGCTGCCTTGCACATAGGCGTTGGTGCTCGTCACCCCGCTACCGATCACGCCGGCAGCGACCTGGTTCGAGCCATTGGTATTGAAAGCCCCCCAGTTCACACCGCTTTGGTAGCCATCGCGCAACTCGACCTCTACCACCTTGGCTTCCAGCATGACTTGCCGCTCCACCGAGGCTTGCGCTGCTTTGAGGAATTTTTCCACCTGCCGCAATTCTTCAGGCATGCCGCGCACCGCCATGATGCCGGCCTGCGGGCTGGCGACCACACTGCGGCCTTCGCCGCTGCCTAACAGGCTGCGCACGGCACCGGAGAGCTCGCCCCAAAAGTCAGACTTGGAGGTGGTCGATACCCGGCTGTTTTCCGGTTGGGCACCGGTTCCGCCGTTACCAGTTGCACCGGTGGCCGCGTTCGTCCCGCCAGATGATGACGGCGGCAAACCCGCCCCGGAAGAGACCCGCAACTCGCTGCTGCCTTGGCGCTGCGAGGTCGGGTAATTCAAGGTGAACACACGGGTCTGGAGGGTCGGGGCGTACACCGTGATTCGGCGCCCTTCTATTTTGAAGTCGTAGCCATACACATCGCGGATCGCCTCCAAGGCCTCGGTCACGGTCACGCCGCGCAAGGTCACCGACAAGGACCCTGCCACGTCAGGGTGCATCAGCATGCTGTAGCGGGTGTCTGCCACGATCGCCAGAAACACTTCGCGCGCCTGGGCGTTGTTGACCAGCAAATCCAGACGCGGCTCGGGCGGCGGGGCCACCACGGGGGGTGCGGGCTCTGCCAGAGCTTCGCTCACTTTGGCGGGAACCACCGTTTGCGCCCGCGGTGCGGCTTCAGGTATTTCAGCCAGGATGGCCGCACTCACATCGGGCGTACGCAAGGGCCGGTCCATGCTGCCACAAGCGCCCAGAAGCGCCGCGCTCACCGTGGCACACAGAACCGAAACAGAGCGCGGAATAAAAGCGGTGGAGGACATAGCAATGGGGTTCATAGGTCGGGACTTCACGGTGGTGTGCCGGTGCATGGCGCAACAGGGGTCACGGCTTGGGCGGACTTCGGACGGACAGTTTTTGGTGCCGACTTGCGGGGCGGTTCAGGGTCTGAAAGAGGGGCGGCACGGTCACAAGCACCGGGCGCCTTGGCCACAGAACGCTGGATTCCGGCAAAGCGGGGCAGCTTGCGGATCTTGCGGCCGTCGCGCAACCAGATTTCGGTCTCGGTGATGCGGTCCAGCGTAGCGGTACCGACCTTTTTCCCGACGCCGACCAGGCGGGTGCCGACCACGAGATACGGCACCCCGTTCTGCACCATCACGCTCATATTGGGCAACGGCTCCTCTGTAGGATCCATGACAGCCCCCGGGGGCAAGGCCACGCCCGCTGCGGCCGGTGGCGCGGTCGGATCGCGCTCGGCGGCCCCAGCACTCCCCAGCCAACTTGCCAGCAAAAGGCTACCCACCCACAGACGACTGGGCATCATGGCTGCGCCTCCAACACATAGACACGCAGGGTGAGCTCCGGCCCTTGGGGACCAACCAGCAACTGAAAGCCGCTCCAACGCAGGCGGGGCAACGCTTGCTCGAGGCTTTTCACATACCGGGTCAATTCGCTGTAGGAGCCGGCCACTTTGAGCTCCAGGCCCCTGCGGGTGACGCCCGGGATTGTTTCAGACGCCGGGGTCGCGCCGTCCGCCGATACCGTGCCGGAAGACACCAGGCGCAAACCCGGACTGCGCTTCAAGAACTGGGCGAGCACCGGCTCTATCGACGGCTCTCCGCTGGCACCGGAGGGGGCGAGCGCTTGGATGTCTCGCTGCAGGGCATCCAGGGTCGCTTGCGACTGGGCAAGCTCAGCGCGGACATCCGCATTCAAATCGGTGGGCTTGGACACCAGCGCCAACTCGGCCCGCAAACGGTTGACCTCGGAGGACTGCGTCACAAACTGCTGCTGCACCTGCTTCATGGCCTTCTGCGCCGGCGTGAGCCAAATCAAATCAGCCAATGCGAGCGCCACCACCAAAAGGGAAATGAACAAAAACAAACGCTCGCGCAGACTCAGCGCATTGATGCGGGCTGACTGTGCAATCCACCAGGCTTTCATGGTTGAACTCCTGGTGCTTCGGGTTGCGCTTGGGCGCTCACCAGATTAAAAGACCAAGCCTCTCGCCCCCGGGCACCCGAGGCGCCTGCGGATGCTGCCAGCGCCGTACTCTGGACTTTCACGGTGCTGAGGCGCAAGCCGTCCATCAGGGGGCTCTGGGCCAAACGCCCGACCCAATCGTTCAAGGAAGACGGCTCCAAGGTGAAGCCGCTCACTTCCATGCTGCCCGCATCGGCGCGGACTGCGGTGATCCAGACCGAGTCGGGGATGCTGCGTGCCACCAGGGCCAGCCGGTCAGAGTGACCGAATCCGGGCTTGAATTGCCCTTGCTGCAAGGCCAGCAAGGCTTGGTTCTTCCGTTCAATCTCGGCTTTTTTAGCTTGTGCTTCTTGGATCAACGCTGGGGAGGGTGGCTCCGCACGGGCTTTGCTCTGGGCAATAGCGGTTTGCAGGCTTTGCATCTCTGAGGCCTGCGTCTGCAAGGCAGAGGCAAAGCCGCGCTGGGCATTCTGCAAATTCCACACCCAGGTGGCGCACAGTGCGGCACCCAGGACCACGAACACGCCGAGGGCCAAAGCCATGGTGTTCGCCTCGAACTGCTGCCGGGGCTTGGTCAGCGAAACTGAGCACAGGTTGATTTGTTGGGGCATGGTGTCCGGTCCTGGTGCAGTCTAGGCGTCACCGCGCAACAAAATGCCCAGCAGTGGCAAGCACAAAGGCCGGTCCGACTCTGCCACCGCGTCCCACCCCACAAAGCTGCTGGCGACTTCGAGTGCACTCACATTTTGACCGGTATCGCGGCTCAGCCACTCTGCCAACTCCGTGCTTCGCTCCCCCGCAAACACTTGAAAACCCGCCAAGGGCCATTGCGTCCAGGTGCGCTCCCACAGGTCTATCGAGCGCTGCACTTCCACCAACAAACGCTGCGCACGATCGATATCGCCCTGTTCTGCCGGGGCAGAGTCTGCGCCGGTGGTCGAAAAATTCGGGCTGTAGGACCCGCCGCCCGCATAGTCCGGCACATATTCCTCCACCGGGGTGTAGGTATCCACCGCTGCGGGCTCTGGCGCCGCGGCGGCGGTCCAGGTCATTCCCATGAAACCTTCGGGCAGGTCCAGCCGGCGGCTGTAAAACAATTCACCGGCTGCGCTGATGGTCAGCAACGCCTGCCGGCCGCCCGACAACAAAAGTGCACCGGTGGCTCGCGCGGGCTCCAGCAGGGTTTGCAAATTGCGCTGTGCCATGTCTTGGACATCGATCACCCGGACATCCCATTGCATGGCCTCGCCCAGGCCCATCACATCGCGCACAAAACTGTTATTCGTCGCCACCACAAACATTTGCGATGCAGCCCGGCCCTCACCATCGCCGACCCGGAGCACATCCATCGTCAAGTCATCCAAATGCGCGTCCACCATTTCCTTGACCTGGTAGCGGGCAGCAGAGCGCAGCTCTTCAGGGGGGACCGACGGGGCTTCGATTTGCAGCACCTGGTATTGCTCGGGCTTGAGCATGACGTGCGCCGCACGCCCTTTAAGCCCTAACGCAGTGAGCCGACGGACAAACTCCTCCATGGTGTCGCTGCCCTGGACTTCCACGCCAGCACGCTTCACCGTGAAATCACGACCCGACCCTTCCGCGACCACATAGGCCAGCGTTTGGCCTGACCACGACACGATCAGCTGTGCGCCGGATGCGGCACGCCGCCAGGGCCAACGCATAGTCAGCAAACTCCTGTCAGGCAGGGGTGGAAGAACACAGTCGCAACTTCAATCATGAAATAGTTTGATGTCTCAGGAGATTTGCTCTCAGTTTAGTAGCTTGACACGTCATCATGACACGGATTAAACGGGGTTTTCCAGCAGATTGGCAACCCGACACCCTCAGTAATTCTCCCGCAAGTAAATCAAGGGGCTGCGGTATTTGCCAAAGGTCGCCCGGGCCGCCGGGTTGGTGCCAAACCACGGCATGTTGGCCGCTGTGGCCGGTGTCGCAGTGGCAGACACGCAGGTGGTGGCCGACGCCACCGGCGTTGCGGCAACATTCAAAGTCAAAAGCACACTGCCGCTGTTCCCCTTGCCCGGCTTGGACAGTTGCAGGCTGGACAATCTGCCGGCCGCCAAAGTCTGCGAGCTGGTGGGGCTGAGCTGGGTTTCACAGTTGTTCAGGTTCTCGGTGTAGCTGCCCATCTGGATCGCAGAGGCCGCAAACGCAGTGCAACTATCCAGGGTGTTGAGCACATACGCGCTGCCGTTCCAGTACCGGGCCTCCACCGGTATGGGCAAGGGCAGCAGCTCGGAGCCATAGGCATTCCCCACACGCAGTTGCCCGTAGCGAATGCGGGTCGTCCCCGTGGCGGTGGTGGGGCCGATCAGTGTGCTGCCATCTGCATCGGTGACGGCCGCTTGAATACGGAAGCTGTCATAGGGTCCGTCGGGGGTGGTCAATTTGCTGAACGCAAAACTGTCGGCAATGCTGACTTGCCCCTGGTTCCACAGCGTATTGCTGGGCATCACCGGAAATGCCGGGTTGACCAAGCGGGTGATAGCCACCGGGCTCGAGGCGTTGTCTCCACTGAACGTCACAGAGGCCCGCCCCGTGAAGCCGGACACCAGGCGGCTCACCACCGGATCTGTCGCAGACGCCGTGCCACCCGTGCTTGCATGGGCCTTGACCACCAGATTCACGGCCAGCGCATCCTGATCCATATAGGTGAAGCTGCCCGCCATACAAGCAGGTGTCAGGCTCCCGCTGAACGAGTAGTGGCTCGGGTACCACCGGCCCATGCGGGCGGAGGCATTGCTGCCGATGATGCAACCGTATTTGCCACCCGCAAGCGTATTGGAGCTGCTGCCCGCCACACAGTCTCCGGCGGCGTCATCGATCGCAGCGAAAACCGTATCGACTACCGCATTCGCCTGGAACTGGATGTTGCCGACATCGGTGTAACGGAAACTGCTGCCGGTGGCTGCCACACCCGTGGCAGCACCGAATGCCCCGGTCAGGGTACCGGCCTGAATGGTGGCGTTGTTGTGGTCCACCACTTTGGTCTGGTCAATGGCTGGCGTCCCGGTGTACCCGCCGGTCACCCCGGAAGACGCCGACAGGTCGAAATTACTGCCAGCTACCGCCTTGGGAGTGCCCGTCAAACCGGTATTGGTTTGCGAAGCGGTGGTGATATCCAGGCTTTGCGGGCGAATGGCAAACCGGTCCGAGGAGCAGGCATAGAGGGTGGGCGTCACATTGGTATCCGTCACCCTGCAAATCACATTGCGATGGGCGGTGGGCATGGTGATCGGGGTGGGCAGGGCCTTGCGGCCCAGGTCCGCGGTCGCAAAGGTGATGTTGCGGCTGGCAATCGGACCGGTATAGGCCGAGCAACTCGCCGGCACCGTGGTTGGCACATTGAATAGCTCGACCGTCACGCCGCTGGTGGCCGTGTAGGTCAATGCGGGGGTGCCATCGGCCAGGACCGCCATTACATCCAGGTTGAACGCGGTCCCGCTGAGCTTGGTGTTGAGCGGGTTACGTCCGGTGCCGGCGGCGATCACGTTGTTATAAACCGCACCGGTTTCCAGGCAGTCGTAGCCGCCGACGCAAGGTGTGCCCGCAAAGACCAAAGCGCAACTTTCGGTACCGGTCATCGTGTTGAAGCAGCGCGTGCCGTTCAGGGGAATAGTGCTCAATCCGGTAGACCCCAACACCACGCCACCACTGCCGGAGGCCTGGAGCGTCACTGTTTGAATACTGTTACCGGACCCCACGGTAAACGTGCTGGGGGTCTTGGACACGGCAGGTACCGCAGGGGTGGTGGTGACCTGCCCCGTCAAAGTCCCGGTGCTCACAATGCTGGCGGCAGGGCAAGGCAAAGTGGACACTAAACAGGCCAAGACCTGAACCGGCTCCGGGCACAAGGTGCCCATGCCATCGTGCCGGATTTCAAGGTGGTCGTAAGGCGGCACCGTGGGCGAGCCGACCACAAAGTCATAGCTGAACGTATAAGTCCCCGGCGCTATGAACTGGTACTGGACGCCGATCCCGGTGTCGCGCAGAGTATTGCTCACCAAGTTGTTCATGGCCGCAGCTTTGTTGACCGAACAGGTATCGTTCGCGTCCCAAAAGGAATTCCAATCGTTCGCGCAATACGCCGAAAAGGCGAGCCCTGAGCGTTCGCGGAATGACTCCACGATCGTGACCCCTGCGGGAATGGTGGTGGTCGAGGTGCATACGCCCAAAGGAGGTGGATAGGTACCAATCACCCGCTTGCCGTTGGTGTCCACAAATGTTACGCCGCACCCCTGGTCACTGCCGCCCAAAAAGGTGTCGAACGCATGGCTGTAACGCACCGGGTTGGCCGCACTGACCGCAAAGCCCGAGGGGATGACGACTTGCACCTCCGCAATCAAAAAATCCAGCGGCGTGGTGTATTTCCAGACGATGGAAACCTGGGGGCCATTGGTCACCGCGAGTGTAGAAGTTGCCGTTTGCTGCACACCGGAGACCGCAGGGTTGGCCGGCGTGGTGGCGCTGATGGTCTGCGTGTTGTAACTGGTTCTCGCAGCCAACCTGAAATGGGACGGCCCATAAAGCTGGCCGTTTGCCCGCAGATACACCCCGTTGTCCAAGTTAGCACTCGGGGGGAGCGAATTGGGCTCGTAAACCTGCCCGCTATTGTTAAGCCGGCGCACTTGAATCTGTGTGTTGGGGTCGATCACAACGCGCAAGCCATTGGCAGCAGTGGTGCCACCGGTGCTGTTGAACTCGATCGCCAGTGCGGCCACCGGTAGCAGGCCCACGGCCACACAGGCTACCCACCGCCACACCATCGCCCGGAGGAACCGGATACACGCATTGATTCGGGTCGTCATCACATCTCCATGCTGGCGCTCACACTGCGCTCTACGTAGTTGCTTCCACCGGCAACACCCAGACTGGCCCGGGCATCCAGCCGGTAAATGACCACATCGCCACCGCTATCGGCATAGACGGTGCGGCTGCAAGTCACCAGGACGGTGTAGCCATCCACATTGCGGCCAGCCGCACTGGTGAAGTCGCCCGAGGGGCAGGCTGCGTTGCTGGCAACCAGGCTTGCCACCCCCCACGCGAGGCCGCCGCGGGCCGCCCAGTAGGCGCGGCTGCCTTGCAGGTCCCGGGCAGACGTCAACTGCTGGGTGTTCGAAAAAGACACCATAAAGCCGCCCAAGGCAGCCAGCACCAGCACCAAAAAGATGGCGGCGATGGCGGCAAAGCCGCGTTGCGGGGGGCGGGTTCGTGTCATGGCGTGTTATTGACCTGAATCTGGTGATAAAGGTTCACCGTTTCCGCATTCCGGGTGATGGAGAGCGACATCTGCACCAGCCCGTTACGCTGTGAATCCGTGTCGTTGTAGGTGAAACTGCAGGAGGACACATCCGAAATCAACACTGGCGCGGAACTCACCGGGTTGCCTGCACTGCCGCAATACCGGGTCGCGCTATTGGTGAACAACACTCCGGTGCCGGTGGTCACCCCGGGCGTTACCAAGCGGCGCAAGGTGCTGCCATTGCAAACATAGGCCACTACGTTTTCCTCGACCGGCACTACATGGAAACGCTTGGTTCCAGACTCCAGCGGAAACTGCTTGGGTGCTGCCAGTTTGATCGTGGTTTCTTCAGCACCGCTGGTGGTGTCGGAACTGAGGCTGGCAACCCGCGCCAGGTTGTCGCCGTTGTAGGCGGTCACATTGGTAATGCCAAGGTTGTAAACCACCACCAGGTCGTTGATACCGATCTGCTGATCCGCCGGCCAATCCGCATTGCGGCCCAGCATGTTGAAGTCCGTATCTGCGGTTGTGAAATCGAGCCCCTTGCCCACCGTATCGCCGGTCGGGCGGTTGTTCTCCCGGTAGCGGCCCCCGTTGCGGGTGGGAATGAATTCCAGGCACGAGTCTGACCCACTGGTGCTCACCCGCACACTGTTGGGCAAGGCCTTGCGGATATCCCGCGAGATGCGCCGGACTGCGGTGTCTGCCACGTCAGTCAAGGCGGCCCGACGTCCACTGTCGACATACGCTTGGATAGGTGCCCGCATGAACACCGCCACCACCCCGCCGATCACCCCCATGATCACAATCACGATCACCAGCTCCACCAGGGTGAAGCCCACTTGTTGCCGAAAAGCTTGAACCGGAGTTTTCATGACGGGTGAGCGCTTAATAGTTGGTCCGGTAACCGGTCAACACCATCGACTCGTTGCCACGCGTCACTGTGACGCGCACCCTTTTGGCCGCGATACCCAGTGTCGTGTTGTCGGCCGTGACGGTAATGGCCAGTGCGTAACCGGACAAACTGGCGGGGAACGCAAATGCTGCTTGTGTTTGACCGTTGTAATCGTCTACATCGTCCCACAGGTCGCGGCTGGCCTCGACGACGGCGGGCGAGTTGTCCGGATCGGTATACGCTTTTTGCAGCACCTCTTCCAGCACCGACTCCGCGATGGCGATGGCCTGTTTGCGGATCATCGGATCCGCGCTGGATTTCACCGAGGTGTCCATCACCGACAAAATGCCCGCCAAGCCAGCACCCACCACCACGATAAAAATGAGCAGCTCCACCAGAGTGAAGCCGCTCTGACGGTGAGCGAGCGCTCCCTTAGTCATGCACATACCCCGTGCCCGCTTCAATAGTGATCGACGATGTCACATTGGCCACCTGCAGGACTTGCGTCGGGGCAGCCGCGCCGGTGCTGGCGTTGACAGGTTGCCCCAGCCCATCAAAGTTGAAAGAGGTCAAGGTGCTGCTGAAGACCACTCCGCTGCGGGCGCTGAGTCCCGCTTCACCGGCGGGGCCCCTCAGGGCCGTCCCGCTGGGGGCTGGCGGTGAGGCCGGGTCGCAGTTGTTGATCCCGGCAGCACCCGCGATCCGCAAACTGATGGCATTGGCACTCAGGGTCACACACACGGTGCGGCGCTGCGCGATGGCGGTTTTCTGCGCATAACGCAAATAGGCCATGGACTGGTCGTGGAACCCGCGGGCATAGAAGTCGCCCGTATTGATCATGCGCGGCACCGCGTACACCGACAGCACCCCGAGCAACACAATCACCATGACCAACTCCACCAGCGTGAAACCGCGCATGCGCCTGCCCCGAGACGCGGGCATCGATTCCAACGCAAAATCCAAGGAAACAGGCGGAGACATGGATCGTTTACATTTGCTATGCTTTTAGGAGCTATTCGCGCAGGAAAAGCAAGCGCTACAGCCTTATTTAATCATCAATCGTGGACCCCGGAACGGGGTCGCGGCGGACCCGCAAAGCTTACCTCCAACATGCCTGCTGCACCAGCCTCCAATGCACCCGAAAGTACCGCCATTTCTGCGGCCACTGCGCCCACTGACCGGAAGACCCGGGGCGCCGCTTGGGCACTCGCGCTCACCCTTACGCTCGTGCCGGCGGTGGGTGTTCCCGGCGAATGGGTGTTGCAGGACACGCTGAAGTCCGCGCTGCTGGCCATAGGCGTAGTGTGTGCCTTGGCACTGCTGCTCATTCGAGCGCTCCAGGCCCCCCGCGGGGAAAGTACCCGGTGGTATTTTCATGGCCTGTTGGCGTTTCCCGCCGTCTTGTGCCTGTATGCACTGGGCAGCATGGCGTGGTCGCACCGCTACCTGGCGGGGGCAGAGGCTGCACGCTGGTGCGTGCTTGGCGCGCTGCTATGGGCCACCCTGCAGGTGCTGCGGGGCGGACACGCCAGGGTGCTGGTGTGGGGCATCCATGCGGGCGCGGTCGGTGCAGCGGCGTGGGGCGCCGCGCAGTTTTGGGGAGACCTCTCCTGGTTCCCGCAAGTGGCCGCGCCGGCCTCGGTGTTTGTGAATCGCAATTTCTTTGCGGAGTATCTGGTGTGCACCCTGCCGTTCTCGGCGTATGCCCTGACGCAGCTGCGGTCCCCCAAGGGGCGGGCCCTCATGGCACTGTCACTGGCATGGAACCTTGCGGCCCTGCTCATGACCGGCACCCGCTCGGCGCTGGTAGCTACAGCCATCATGCTGCCGGTCACCCTAGTGGTGCTGTGGCGCTACCGGCAGGCGGCAGATAGTCCGTATTGGTCTCGGCGCGCAGTGGCGCTCACCAGCTCGGTTTTGCTGCTGGGGCTTGCCGGCTTGGCGCTCATCCCGAGCAATAGCCCGACCATCGTGGCGCAAGGGTATGGGTTGACCCCTTTGGAGCGCAGTGTGTACCGAGCGGGCTCGGTGGCACGGCCCGAGGAGTACACCGAGGGCTCGTTTTCGATACGCGCGCTCATGTGGCGAGCCAGCATCCGCATGCTGATAGATCAGCCGTGGACCGGAGTCGGTGCGGGTGCGTGGGAGGTGCATATTCCGCGCTACCAAGGTGCCCAAAACTCCGTCGAAACCGACTTTTATGCCCACAACGAGCCCTTGCAACTGCTGGCCGAATACGGCCTGCCGGTCGGTGGCGGCCTGTTGGCCGGCTTGCTCGGGTACCTGCTTTTCAGCGCCCAAACCCGCTGGGAGCGCTTGGCCCGCACCCGGCCTTCGGCGGCGGAAGCCTTGTGTGCAGTTGCTCTGTGCAGCCTGTTGGGGCTCTTGCTCGTAAGTAATGCGGGGTTCCCGTGGCGGCTCGCCAGCACTGGGGCGATGTTCATAGTGGGGCTGGCGGTGCTGGCCCACGCAGACCCGCGAGCCTACCTGGCCAGCGCCGCCACTTTGCGCGCCGGGCTGGTGGCTACAGGCTTGGCGGGTTTGGTGATTCTGGTGGTGAGCGGCTTGGCATTCCGTGCCGAATTCAGCATCATTCGCAGCATCCAAACACTCAATCTCATCCTGAAGAACCCCACCATGCCGCCTGCAGAGTGGCAGCGGCTACAAACCGAGGCGTGGGACTGGCTCAAAAAGGGGGTGGAGATTCACCCCCACTACCGCAAGCTCACAGCACAAGCGGGAGACGGTTTTGCCGCCACCGGCAACTTGCAGGCAGCACTCTGGGCCCAAGACTCAATAGCGGCATCTCGCCCGTACATTCCGGACGTCCGTGCCAACCAGGTCTTGCTGAATGTGGCCCTGGACCGCAACGGCCCTGCCGCTGAGGCGTTTGCCAAGCTTGCTGCCTTGCAACCGGGCACCGCGCGCACCCGGGCCTTGGACATTTTGCTCATGCGGCGCACCGGTCAGACCGCCCAGGCGGCCCACAAGCTCCGCGCCTACTTTGCAGCAGGGGTGCTTCAGTACGACTTGATCCAAATGGCCATGGCGATTGGCCTTGAGACCCGGGACGCGGCCTTGACGACACAGGCCTACCGGCTGTGGGTACGCCACTGGCCGCAAGACCGCCAGGCGCAAGCGGCGAGCCTGAATGCTGCTCCGGCCACTTGGCAGGAAGCCATGCGCCAACCGGAGGAAGCAGTTCGCCCATGAAAAAAGCCAGTGCGGCAGGCCACACTGGCTTTTGGTAAGTTGCGATGGGGCTCGCTGCTGCCGGTTTTACGGGGTCTTGATCGCTGTGAACGATGCGGTCACTGGCGTGCCGCTGGTCGGTGTGAAGGTCAAGGTGCAAGTGTTAGAGGAACCAGACGTCGCAGAAAAAGTACCCACTACGGCCGCGGCGTAAGTGCCACCATTCGTCGGATACGTGCCGCCTTGCAAAGTGCCTTTGGCATCTTCACAAGTAGCAACAGCGGTACCCGTGCCGCGCGCGGAATAAGCTGCATAGTTGATGGCAGAACCGGAAGACAGTGCCCCGGCCACACCTTGAACAGATGCCTGACGGGCATCCGCAGACAGATCGACGAATTTGGGGATGGCCACCGCTGCCAAGATGCCCAAGATCACGATCACCATGACCAACTCGATCAATGTGAAGCCGCGCTGTACTTGTTTCATGTTGTCCACCTTCAAAAGAAAAATGTGAGTGCCAATGCTAGACCATTCTAGGGGAGGAGCACGGTCTTGTGCCTGAGGATTAGACCGATAGTCCGTGACTTTTCTCAAGATTCCTGCGGGTTTACGCCAACCGATGGGTGCCAAGCGCCCTCATTCCAACGGCAAACCGCCCCACACATAGGCCTGAATCGGCCGCAACTGGTAGGCCGCGGCCGTACTTTCCACCATAAACCACACCGCTTGCGCGCCTGAGGGCGCGTCCAAACCGCCAGGCTCCAAGGGCTTGTAGCCGATACACCCGCACCGTTTGTCAAACACCCAGCGGCCCGGCGCGACCTCTTGCAGCAGCGCGGCCGGGACTTCACCGGCATAGTTGGCGGCAGGCTGCTGGAGCATCCCGAAAGGATTGGGAACCACACCATTGGCAGCCACCGGGTCCCCGGTGCGCTTGCGCTGGGGCAGCATGGATTGCACATAGTCGAGCACCAGCGCAGTCCGCAAGGCGCCCAGCGTGCTCTGCACCGCGGCCCGCTCGGTTTGCGCGCGAACTTGCTGGCCGTAACGCCACAACACCGCGGTGGCTATGCCGATACACAGGGTCAAGACGCCCCACTCCACCCAGCGGCTGTTCCAACGCACACGCGCTACCGGAGTGTGGGCAGTGGCCATCGCCTAGCCTCCGCCCTTGCCCATGGCGGCTTGCCCCATATTCCACAAAGGCAGAAACACGCCCAGCGCCAACAACAAGACCAAGGCGCCGATGACCGCCAACAGCACCGGCTCAATGGCGGCAGACAAACCCTTGATGTTGTAGTCCGTCTCCCGCTCATACATGCCGGCGATCTCGAACAAAAGGTTATCGAGCTCCCCGGTTTCTTCGCCCACATTGATCATTTGCAGCACCACCGGGGTAAACACGCCTGTGGCGGCTGCGCAACGTGAAATGCTTTCACCCCGCTCAATGCCGTCGCGCATCTGCTCGATCCGGGCACCAATGAAGGCGTTGTCCACCGTTTGGGCCACGACCGTGAGCGCTTGCACCAGAGGAACGCCACTTTGACTGCTCAAGGCGAAGCTCCGGGCGAAACGGGCCAGTGTGGCTTTGAGAATGATTTCGCCAATGATGGGGAGCTTGAGCTTGCGCGCATCCCATTTGTAACGCCCGCCGGGTGTTCGCAAATAGGCGCGAACGCCAATAGCAACCACCACCGAGATGACGATTAGCAGCGGCCACCAATTGAGCATCCAGTTTGAAAACCCGAGCAGGCCCCGGGTGATCAGCGGCAACTCGCTGTTGAACCCGGCAAACACCTTGGCAAAGACCGGGATGACAAAAATATTCAAGATCACAATGGCCGCGGCCATCGCCATCAACACGAACGTGGGGTAGCGGGTAGCTTGCTTGATGCGCTCGCGGACATCGCGCTCGAACTCCATGTGTTCATTGAGCCGGAGAAACACCTCGGTGAGCCGGCCGGTCATTTCGCCGACCCGGATCATGGAGATATAGAAGTTTCCAAACAACGCAACATGGCGCCCCAAGGCCACCGAGAGCTCACGCCCTTGGTCCAGACTGGCGCGCACATCCTTGAGCAAATCTACCATGGCCGGCTTGGTCGCCGAAGCCTCCAGCCCCGCAAAGGCCCGCAGAATCGGCACGCCCGCCTTGTTCAGGGTGTACATCTGGCGCGAAAAAATCAGCACATCGTCCACATCCACCGGGCGGGCTGTCAAAAAAGCCAGAGGGTCTTTTTTGTCTTTGGTATCGACTGCCTTGGACACCGCAATGTGCACCGGCGCAACGCCGATGGACATGAGCTGATCGGCCACACCGCCTTCGGTCATGGCCTCCAACTGTCCGCTTACGGCTTCGCCCCGGTTATTGCGTCCGCGCCAGTCGTAGATTGCCATGGTCAGCCCAACATGGCCTCATCGCCATCGGAGTCGAACCCGATGCGCAGCGCCTCGGCCAATGAGGTTTTGCCGCTGCGCACCAACTGCAGGGCATGGAACGCCATGGTTTGGCCTTTCATGCGCTCGCGCGCCGTCCGCAAAAAACTGGCAGGGTCGCTCTGGGTGGCAGCGTGGGTCAGGGCGGCATCCATCTCTAAGAGCTCATACACACCCTGGCGCCCTGAATAGCCAGTGCCATTGCACTGCGAGCAACCCAAGCCGCGCTTGGGCTTGAGCACTTCACCGGGCTCCAACATGGCCTCCATCCACGACTGCTCTTGCGGCGTGGGGGTGTGCGGCGCCAGGCACTCCTGGCAATTCAGGCGCAGCAAGCGCTGGGCAATCACGGCTTGCAAGGACGTGGCCACCATGAAAGCCGGCACACCCATATCCAGCAAGCGGAACGGGGTGCCGATGGCATCCCGGGTGTGCAATGTGGAGAGCACCAAGTGGCCGGTAATGGCGGCGCGCAAACCGATTTCTGCGGTCTCGGCATCGCGCATTTCCCCGACCAGAATCACATCCGGATCCTGGCGCAGACAAGCCCGCAGCACCCGCGAAAAGGTCAATTCAATTTTGTCGTTGACCTGCACCTGGGTGATCGCTGGCAAGCGGTATTCGACCGGGTCTTCCACCGTGATCACTTTGAGCTCTGCCGCATTGATCTCGGCCAAGGCGGCGTAGAGGGTTGTGGTTTTACCGGAGCCGGTAGGCCCGGTCACCAGCACCATGCCGGAGGAGCGGGACAGCACATCGCGAAAACGCTTGAGCATATCGGCCGGCATGCCGATGGTGTCCAGGCGGCGCATACCGGCGCCCTGGTTCAACAAGCGCATTACGGCGGACTCACCGTAGGTGGTGGGCAGCGTGGACAGGCGCACATCGATGGTGTTGTCCTTCAGCCGGACCGAGAAGCGGCCATCTTGGGGCAAACGCTTCTCAGAAATGTCCAAACCGGCCATCAGCTTCAAACGTTGGGCCAGTGCGCCGCCAATGCGCTTGTCGGCTTGCGTTTGGGTCTGGAGCACGCCATCGACCCGCACGCGGATCTGCAAAAAGCCTTCTTGCGGTTCGATGTGCACATCGGAAGCGCCCACCTGGGTCGCATCTTCAAAGAGCGATTGGAGCAAGCGCACCACGGGCGCACCCTCTTGGCCCACGCTGGCGGTGAGTTCACCGAAGTCCACTGCATCGCCGAGGTCTTTTTCCAGCGCGCGGGCCAGACCACTGATCTCTTCGGTGCGGCGGTACAGCCGGTCGAAGGCCAAAGCCAAATGGCTCTCGGGCACAGCCGCGATACCGATGTTGCGCTTGAGAAGGCGGGTGAGCTCGTCGTAGGCAAACAGGTCCAGCGGGTCGGCCAAGGCGACGAGCAAGACATCGCCCTTGTCCTCGAGCACCAGCGCCTTGAAGCGGCGCGCAGCCGCTTCGGGCAGCAACTTCACCACATCGGCACGGAAGGGAAAGGTTTTGAGGTTGACGAAGGGAACACGCAGCTGCCGCGCCAAGCCGTTGGCGAGTAGCTCTTCGGTGATCACACCCGTCTCGATCAACAGGCGCCCGACCTTTTTGCCGGTCGTGCGCTGCAGGTCAAGCGTTTGCTGCAACTGCTCTTGGGAAATGAGCTTTTGCTGCACCAGCACATCGCCCAAACGCAGCTTCTCCGGGCGGCCCGAGGGCGGCCGCGGAGCGTCCGTCGCACCGGGCGAAGCCGTTGCCATATTCATGCGCTATTCCTTTTGCGGTTTGCAAAAATAATAGCATGGGGCCCCTCAGATGTTGCCGGGAAAAGCCCCCGAATTCCGGTCAGAAGCGGCCGCCGCCGGGCTGATCCGGTTGCCGTCCAGCGTCACCGCCTGGCCGATGGTCGGGGCGGTGGACTGCTCCACGGTGCGCAAGCTGCCATCTTCCATGCGGACATCCACTTGGTAGACGGTGTCTTTCTTCAAGCGCTTTTCTACGGTGTTGCCCGCCCAGCCGCCACCCAACACGCCGGCGATGGTGGCCAGGGCCTTGCCGTCGCCGCCACCGAACTGGTTACCCACCAAACCACCCAGCACCGCACCTGCTACCGCACCGGCACCACTGGGGTTGGCGCTTTCACGCTGGATGGGGGTCACGCCCTCGATGACGCCGCACTGGGTGCAGACCACCTTGGCGGGCACTTTCGCGGGTGCATGCGCCGACGCTTGGGCGGTAGCAACCGGGGGCTCAACCGGCGCGGGTGCAACGACCGGTGTGGCCGGCGCTTTTGCCGCAGGCTGCTGCGCTATGACTTTAGTAGCGCGAGGTGCTTGATTTTCTTGGGCAGAGGCTGGTTTTGACTGTTTTTTCTCCGCATGCACTGAGGCAGGGGCTGTCTCAGGAGCCACAGTGGGAAGGGGCGCCGCTACTGGGGGCGTAGCGGGGGCTGGGGTACTGATGGCCAGCACCTCGATAGGCGCCTCCGCAGCAGCGGTTTGGGTGTGCTGGTGCAGCACAACCGCACCCAACGCCAAGGTGCTGACGCTCAGGGCGCCGATGGCACCCCAGAGAAATTTGTTACCCGTCGCAACAACCGCGGGTTGGGACACAACAGTCGACATACATCTCCTTCGTTCAGACAGACAGGCTGCACTTTTCGGCGCCTGCTCTTGAGCTAACGCTTGACAGGCCCTGAAGGTACACAGTCGGCACGACGGGGAGGTATCTAATTTGTAACGCTGGGTAAAGCTGCGCCGCCACAGCCCCGATGACGGGCGCAGCGGGCAACCGTGCGGATTTACAGGTTAGGCGCCAACAAACGCTCCAGCGCGGCGCGATCCAGTTGGCGGCGCTCGGCCAGGTCGTGCACCTGGTCGTCGCCGATCTTGCCAACGTTGAAGTAGGTGGCATCGGGGTGGCCAATATAGAAGCCGCTCACACTGGCTGCCGGGGTCATGGCCAGGCTCTCGGTCACCGTCATGCCCACCTCATCGCACTGAAGCAGGGCGAACATGTCTTTCTTGGCGCTGTGGTCCGGGCAGGCGGGGTAGCCGGGTGCGGGGCGGATGCCTTGGTACTTTTCGCTGATCAGGTCTTCGTTGCTCAGAGTTTCGCCAGCGGCGTAGCCCCAGAGGTCGGTGCGCACTTTTTTGTGCAGGCATTCGGCAAAGGCTTCGGCGAGGCGGTCGGCAATCGACTTGAGCATGATGGCGCTGTAGTCGTCGTGCGCGGCTTCAAAGGCCTCGGCCCGCTTGTCCGCACCGATACCGGCGGTGACGGCGAACATGCCGGCGTAGTCGGCTTGGACGCCACAAGGCGCCACAAAGTCGGCCAAGCAGCGGCTCGGGCGCATGACACCATCAATCTCCTGCTTCTCGGTTTGCTGGCGCAGGCCGTACCAGGTCATGGCGACATCCGTGCGGGACTCGTCGGTGTAGAACGCGATGTCGTCGTCATTCACGGTGTTGGCCGGGTACAGCGCCACAACCGCGTTGGCGGTCAACCAGCGGCCATCGATGATTTTTTTCAGCAAGGCCTGGCCGTCGGCCAGCACGCGCTGGGCCTGCTCGCCGACTACCTCGTCTTGCAGAATCGCCGGGTAGGGGCCGGCCAAATCCCAAGTCTGGAAGAAGGGGCCCCAGTCAATGTACTGGGCCAGCTCGCCCAAATCGAAATTCTTGAACACGCGCCGGCCGATGAACTTGGGCACCGCGGCGTGGTGGGTCGCCCAGTCGATGGGCGTCTTGTTGGCGCGCGCGCGTGCCAGGCTCCACAGCGGTGTCTGCTTTTTGTTGGCATGCTGCTGGCGCACCCGGTCGTAGTCGGCATTCAGTTCGGCAAGGTAGCTGGGCGCACCGTCGCCCAGCAGGCTTTGGGCCACGCTGACGCTGCGCGAGGCATCGGGCACATAGACCACCGGGCCTTCGTAGTTCGGCGCAATTTTCACGGCGGTGTGGACGCGACTGCAGGTGGCGCCGCCAATGAGCAACGGGATGTTGCGACTGCGGAAGTACTCGTCCTTCTGCATTTCACCGGCCACGTATTGCATTTCTTCCAGGCTGGGGGTGATCAGGCCGGAGAGGCCGATGATGTCCGCGCCCTCTTCTTTGGCCTTGGCCAAAATTTCATGGCAAGGCACCATTACGCCCATGTTGACTACATCAAAGTTATTGCACTGCAGCACCACGGTCACAATGTTTTTGCCGATGTCGTGCACGTCGCCCTTGACTGTGGCAATCACGATCTTGCCTTTGGCTTTGGCCTCGCCACCGGCTTCCACCATGGCGAGCTTTTCAGCCTCGATGTAAGGCAACAGATGCGCCACGGCGCTCTTCATCACCCGCGCACTCTTCACCACCTGCGGCAGAAACATCTTGCCTTGGCCGAACAGATCGCCCACCACGTTCATGCCGTCCATGAGCGGGCCTTCGATCACGTGCAAGGGGCGGCCACCTTTGGCCAGAATCTCGCGGTAGGCTTCTTCGGTGTCTTCGGTAATGAAGTCGGTAATGCCGTGCACCAAGGCATGGCTCAGGCGCTGGGCCACCGCCACCGGGGCCTCAGGCGTGCCACGCCATTCGAGCTTTTTGCTCTCGTCTTTGGCGCCGCTCTTGGCGGTTTCGGCAATCTCCACCAGGCGTTCGCCCGCGTCTTCACGGCGGTTCAGCACCACGTCTTCTACGCGCTCGCGCAGCACGGGTTCCAGGTCGTCGTATACGCCGACCATGCCGGCGTTGACGATGCCCATGTCCATACCGGCTTTGATCGCGTGGTACAGGAAAACGGTGTGAATCGCTTCGCGCACCGGGTCGTTGCCGCGGAAGCTGAAGGACACATTACTCACACCACCGCTCACCTTGGCACCGGGCAGGTTCTGCTTGATCCAGCGGGTGGCCTCGATGAAGTCCACCGCGTAGTTGTTGTGCTCTTCAATGCCGGTGGCAATGGCAAAGATATTGGGGTCGAAGATGATGTCTTCGGGTGGAAAGTCCACCTCGTCTACCAGCACGCGGTAAGCGCGTTCGCAAATCTCAATCTTGCGCGCATAGGTATCGGCCTGACCTTTTTCATCAAACGCCATGACCACGGCGGCAGCGCCATAGCGGCGCAGCAGCTTGGCTTGGCGCTTGAACTCGTCCAAGCCCTCTTTCATGCTGATGGAGTTCACCACCGCCTTGCCCTGCACGCAGCGCAGGCCCGCTTCGATCACGCTCCACTTGGAGCTGTCGATCATGATGGGCACGCGCGAAATATCAGGCTCAGACGCGATCAGGTTCAAGAAACGCACCATGGCGGCCTGGCTGTCCAGCATGGCCTCGTCCATGTTGATGTCGATGATCTGCGCGCCGTTCTCCACCTGCTGGCGGGCCACGGCCAGCGCTTCCTCAAACTGCCCGTTCAAGATCATGCGGGCGAATGCCTTGGAACCGGTCACGTTGGTCCGCTCACCCACGTTCACAAACAGGCTGCTGCTGTCGATGGAGATGGGCTCCAAACCCGAGAGCAGCATGGGCGCTATGGAATTAATAGCTGCTAGCGCAGAGGATGCGTGGGCTTGAGGCATAAAAGACCTAAAAATCAAAGTTCAGCGGCTTACACCGCAACCCAGGCGCCTGTGCGCTGGGAGGCAAACAGGGCATCGATGATGCGCATGTTCTGGATGGCGTCTTCCACGCCATATTGCAAAGGTTGCTCACCGCGAATGGCGAGCGAGAAAGCATCGCCCTCCAGGCTGTACTGGTCGCAGGCGGCAAAGGTTTCGACCACCGCTTCGCGGCCGCCCAGAACCTTGCCATCGTCCACAAAGATGCGGGTTTCCTGGCCTTGGGGCGCATTGAACGGGATCTCAATCTCCACCCGCTTTTCAGTACCCACCACGTGGGCCCGCTGGTAAGGCGTGGTTTGCATGGACACCGTGAAATCCAAGCGGCGGCCATTGCCGAAATCGAGCAAGGCACTGAAACTGCGGTCCACACCGAAGTCCGGGTCCATGTCCGCCAGCGCCATTACCCGCACCGGCTCTGCACCAAACAAAAAGCGTCCGGCCACGATGGGGTAGCAACCGATATCCATGAGCGCGCCGCCGCCCTTGCTGGCATCGTTGCGGATGTTGTTTGCGTTGCGGTTGAAGTACGAGAACCACACCTGCACCGCGCGCAGATCACCCAGCGCGCCACTCTGCACCAGCTCGCGGGTGCGCAGCCACTGGGGGTGAAAGCGCACCATGAAGGCTTCCATGATGTGCACATTGCCCGCCACCTCGCGCAGCTGCGCTGCCTCGTTGGCGTTCAAGGCGATCGGCTTTTCGCACAGCACATGCTTACCTGCGCGGGCTGCCGCCAGCGTCAAAGGAACGTGTTGGTCGTTCGGCAAGGGGTTGTAAATGGCCTCGATCGACGGGTCCGCCAACAGCTCCTCGTAGGATCCGTAGGCCTTGGGAACACCCAGCTTGCCCGCCGCCGCCTGCGCACTCTCCGGGGAGCGCGAGGCGATGGCCTGCACATCACACCACTGGCTGCGCTGCAGCGCAGGGGTGACTTTTTCCATGCCGATCTTGGCGGTGCTGAGCACGCCCCAGCGGACTTTGTTCATGGCAAGTGGGATCCTTTTCTGACTGGTTTAACGGTAGTAAACCAAAGACACGCCGAGGTGGTGGCCGCGGGCGGTGTAGTTGGTGGGTGCGTATTCAAAGCTCTCGTCGACCAACTTGAACGATATGCCGAAGCGGCCCAGAGGATTTGCATTGCGCTTGGTCAGGTACTGCGCTTCCAACACATAGCCCGGCTTAGGGCTGAAGGTGTAATTTCCCACTGCCGCTACGGAACCGAAAGACTCCAAACGAGCCGAAGTTGCCAAGCGCAGCCCACCACCAAGGCGCCAATGGTCACCCACGTTATAAAAACCAAGCAGCTCTACAGGTACACGAGTAAAGGTGAAGTCACCGTCGCTTCCATGCGTGGAAGCGCGCTCGTGCCCTATGGAAAATTGAACGTCAGCTTTATCGGTAATCGAATAACTCGCACCAGCGGCAACAGCAAGTCCATTGCCAGCCTTGACTGAAAATTCACCAACCTTGTTGCCGGAGGTATCAACGTAGTTGCCCTTGATGATCTCTTCACTTCCATCACCCAAGTTGTATCCAAAAGAGGCAAAAAACTGCCAAGGTGATGCCGACGGCAGGCTCGCATCTCGGCTTTGTGCAGCGGCGCTGCTGGTAATGGCAATGGCAATCGCTGCGATGGCGATGGATCTCATGAATTTCCTCCCGGGTTCAAAGTGATGGTCTGGCAAAGCAACGGCGCCAGACCTGGCCGCTCAGTGGGGCATGACGCGCCTTGTGTCGTCATGCCGCCTCTTTATAGAAATACCGCCGCTGCACGCTGCGGGTTGCCAAGGGCGACACCGCTTGCGCGATGGCGCCAATATGGTCAGGCGTGGTGCCGCAGCAGCCGCCGACAATGTTGACCAGGCCTTCGGCCGCAAACTCGCGCACCAAGCGGCTGGTGACATCGGGAGTTTCGTCAAAGCCGGTATCGCTCATGGGGTTGGGCAGGCCGGCGTTGGGGTAGCAGCTGATGAAGGTGTCGGTAGCCACCTTGTTCAGCTCCTGGATGTAGGGGCGCATGAGTGCTGCACCGAGTGCGCAGTTCAGGCCGATGGCGAGCGGCTGCGCATGGCGCACGCTGTGCCAGAAAGCAGTCACCGTCTGGCCGCTCAAGATGCGGCCAGAAGCGTCGGTCACTGTGCCGCTGATCAGAATGGGCAGGCGCTCGCCGCTGGCCTCAAAGTACTCATCCACCGCAAACAGCGCAGCTTTGGCGTTGAGCGTGTCAAAAATGGTCTCCACCAGAATCACGTCCGCTCCGCCTTCAACCAGCGCCTTGGTCTGGTCGTAATAGGCGGCGCGCAGTTCTTCAAACGTCACGTTACGGGCACCGGGGTCGTTCACATCAGGGCTAATGCTGGCGGTTTTGGGTGTTGGGCCGAGGGCGCCGCACACAAAGCGGGGTTTGTCGGGTGTGCTGTACTTGTCGCAAGCGGCACGGGCCAGTTGGGCGGAGACCAAATTCATCTCAATGGCCAGGTCGGCCATGTCGTAGTCCGCTTGGGCCACGGTGGTCGCTCCGAAGGTGTTGGTTTCGATCATGTCCGCGCCGGCCGCCAGATAGGCCTCGTGGATGTCGGTGATCACGTCAGGGCGTGTCAGACTCAGCAACTCGTTGTTGCCTTTGACGTCTTTGGGGAAATCTTTGAACCTGTCGCCCTGACTGCCCGGGCCGGCGTAGCCTTCGCCGCGGTATTGGGCTTCGCCCAACTTGAAGCGCTGAATCATGGTGCCCATGGCGCCATCCAGAATGGCGATGCGGCTGGCCAGAATGCCGGGGAGCGATTGCGCGCGGGTATAGGTAATGGGCTTCATGGTGCGGCTCACTGTGTGGATTGAAACAAGTGAGCGCAGTTGGAGTCCCCAAGCCTGACCGGTTCCGCCGTGTGGCGGACCCCGGCTGCAGCGCCCCTTGGGTTCGCAGATTTTAAACGACAACGGCAGCCCCTCTCTGGCCCCATACCCTCAAGTGGGCTTCGCCGTGCAGTTTCGGGTGCAGGCTGTGCCGCAGCGCTGCGGGCGGGGCCTCGACCATGCCCGACAATAGGGCCCGCAGTGCCTCGGCGTGCCTCCATCACGCCACACCGCCGGATTTAGTATGTTTTCGAGCTCTAGCCCACGTTCTACCTGCGCAACCAGCTCTTATTTTGATAGCAATTTAGTGCCTCACTTGTCCATTCTTCGCGATGTTTTTGGTTACGCGGCCTTCCGCGGGCCCCAGGAATCCATCGTGGAACATGTGGTCGCGGGGGGTGACGCGCTGGTGCTCATGCCCACCGGGGGCGGCAAAAGCTTGTGCTACCAGGTACCGGCTATCGCCCGCCAGCAAGCGGGCTTGGGCGCCACGCTGGTCATTTCCCCCCTGATTGCGCTGATGCACGACCAGGTGGGCGCACTGCATGAAGCCGGGGTGAGCGCGGCCTTTCTGAACTCCACCCTCAGCAGCGACGAGGCCTACCAAATCGAGCAGCAACTGCTGCGCGGCGAAATCACCTTGCTGTACGCAGCGCCGGAGCGGGTCAGCAACGCGCGCTTCTTGGCCTTGTTGGATTCGCTCTTTGAGCGCGGCAAGTTGAGTCTGTTTGCGATTGACGAAGCCCACTGTGTGAGTCAGTGGGGTCACGACTTCCGGCCCGACTACCGCAACCTCACGGTGCTGCACGAGCGCTACCCCGGGGTTCCGCGCATCGCCCTGACGGCGACGGCGGACGACCTGACCCGCGCCGACATTCTGGAGCGCTTGCAGCTCGAAGAGGCACGCGCATTCGTCAGCAGTTTTGACCGGCCGAACATCCGTTACACGATTGTCGAGAAGAAGGACTCCACCACCCAGCTGCTACGCTTCATCGAGCGGGAGCACGAGGGAGAGGCCGGCATCGTCTACTGCCAAAGCCGCAAGAAAGTGGAAGACATGGCGCAAACCCTGGTGGATGCGGGCATCAAGGCACTGCCCTACCACGCCGGGCTGGACACCAAGGTGCGCCAACTGAACCAGGACCGGTTTTTGCGCGAAGAAGGCATCGTCATGGTGGCCACGATTGCCTTTGGCATGGGCATCGACAAGCCGGATGTGCGCTTTGTCGCTCACCGCGACATGCCCAAGAACATCGAGGGCTACTACCAGGAGACTGGCCGCGCCGGGCGGGATGGCCTGCCCGCAGATGCCTGGATGGCCTATGGCCTGCAAGACGTGGTGAACCAGCGCCGCATGATTGACGAGAGCCCGGCCAGCGAAGAGTTCAAGCAGGTCATGCGCGGCAAGCTGGACGCCTTGCTCGGCCTGGCAGAAGCCACCGATTGCCGCCGCGTCCGATTACTGGGCTACTTCGGCGAGGTGTACGGACGCGGACCACAATTCCCCGCTGGGCCGCCCCAAGGGGAATTCGCCCCCTCGGGGGGCAGCGACCCGCAGAGCGGCGGAGCGTGGGGGCGATGTGGCAATTGCGATAACTGCCTGAATCCACCCGAGGTGTGGGACGGCACCGATGCAGCCCGCAAACTGCTCAGCACCATCTATCGCATCCAGCAGATGAGCGGCGTGAGCTTCGGTGCAGGTCATTTGATGGACATTGTGCGGGGCAAGACGACCGAAAAAGTCACCCAATACGGCCATGAAGCCCTGAGCACCTTCGGGATTGGCAAAGACTTCAGCGAGCTGCAACTGCGTGGCGTGTTGCGCCAGTTGATCGCCATGGGCGCAGTGGCCGTGGATGCGCAAGCTTTCAACACCCTGCAATTGACTCCAGAATCGCGCGCGGTGCTCAAAGGGGAAGTGGCGGTGATGCTGCGCGAGTCGGTGTCGAGCCCTGCAGAGCGCAAACCGCGCAAGAGTGCCCGCTTGGGGGCAGTGGTCAAAGCGCCGATCAATCTGGACAGCGAAGGATTGCTGCGCTATTCAGCCCTCAAGGCCTGGCGCGCCGAGGTGGCCCAAGAACACAACCTGCCGGCGTATGTGATTTTTCACGATGCCACGCTGGCGGTTATTGCCCAGCGCGCTCCGCAAACCATTGACGACTTACAGGGCATCAGTGGCATCGGGGCCAAGAAGCTGGAGGCGTATGCCGACGACGTTTTAAAGGTCGTCGCACTCCAGTAAGCGCCGGTTAATGGCGGTGGAAACCGCTTTCGTAGGCCACGGCGGCGCCGGACAGGGTGTTTTGCAGTCGCTCGATCGCACGTTGGTGACGGGCACCGGTTTCAGCATCCGCCAGTTTGGCGCGGTGCTGTTGCACAAGCGCTTGGAACTTGGACTTGCAGGCGTCGAGTGCCCCGGCGAAATTGAGTGCGATATAGGCGTTGTGTGTGGCGTGCGTCTGGCGGTACTCGCCCGACCAGTAGTCAAACAACTGCCACTTGTAGGTTCCTTTTTCCGGCACTTCAATCGTGTTTTTTTGCATATTTGCTGCACGTTAGGTTGCAATGGAGTGCAGTACATGCCCCGGTTTGGTTCCAACGGCCCGGAAAATGTGCACCCGCCTGGGTATATCACGCACCAGATACGGGAGCGGTTGACACAAACTTTAAAAAAATTTCAAACAGGTTACGAGGCTGCTGCTCGCGCCGGGGTGCAGCCTCAGGACATGAAGCCCATGCTGCGGCGTTCACGGACCAGCGGCTTGACCCGGTGTTCTGCGGTGAGCTGCTCCAAAAACTCTTGCGAGGTGATATCTGCCTCCAAGATCGCCAACTGCTGCTTGACGGCCGCGAAATCGCCCAAACTGAGTTGATCGAGCTGTTTCAGGAGTCCGCGCTGAACCGGGGTCAGCCCAGTCGGATCGTTACCGCAGGCCTCTTGGATGAACAAGCGCTCCCGCTGCTCCATGCTCAAGGCCAGAAACTGGATCTTGAAGGTGAATCGGCGCAAAGCGGCCTCGTCTATCCTATCCATCAGGTTGGTAGTGCAAATGAAGACACCACGGTGGCGCTCCATGCCTTGCAGCATTTCATTGACTTCGCTGATTTCGTGGTTGCGCTGTGCTAATCGCCGGTCCTGCAGAAAGCTGTCCGCCTCGTCCAGGAGCAAAACAGCGGCTTCGGCCTCGGCCTCGCGAAACATGGCGGCCATGTTCTGCTCGGTCTCTCCCACATACTTGCTCATCAAGTCACTGGCCCGCTTGATGTGCAGTGGGCGGCCCAGTGCCTGCGCGATGTGCTCCGCTAGCGCAGTCTTGCCGGTACCCGGGAGCCCATAAAAGCACAGGGTTCCGTGCCCCCGCGCCGCCAGCGCCTGCACGATACGCGGCAATGCAAAACGACATTCGATGTTCAGGTAATCCAGGTCATAACGGCTGAGTGCCTGGGTACGGCCTGGCGTGGCGGGTGGCCGGCCCAAAGCGTGATCGGCATTTTTTAGTTGGCGGTCGATGAGTGCCTCGAGGCCGGCGATATCGCTTTGCTCAGCGTCGGTTCTGCCCAAACGCGCGAAACGGGCTGCGGTTCGGATTTGGGCAGGCGTCAGCCCCTTGCGGCTGGAGAGCCGCGCGACAAACGCGTCACTGACCGGCGTCCCCTCCAGGGTTTTGCGAACCACCCCCTCCCGGGCACCGGGGGGTGGGGACTTCAGCTCCAAATGGTAGGCAAAGCGCCTCAAAAAAGCGGGGTCGATCTGCTCAATCCGGTTGGTCACCCAAATGGTGGGCACCGCGTTGGACTCCAAAATCTGGTTGACCCAGGCCTTGCCGCTCACGCTGCCACTGGCCGTGGCGGCGTGGGCGTCTGCACGGGCCAAATAGCTCACGGTTTCCGTCGACAACGGGGGAAACACATCCTCCACTTCATCGAATAGCAAGGCGGCCTGTGCGCTGCCTTTCAAAAAGACCTGGGCAATTTGCAGGGAACGGTAGCGATCACGGCCGCTCAGGGAGTTGCCGTCACGGTCTGCATATTCCACCTCAAACAGCTCCAGACCAGCGTGGTAGGCCATGACTTTGGCCAGTTCCGTCTTGCCGGTCCCCGGGGGGCCGTATAGCAAGACATTCACACCAGGTTCCTGGCGGGCGACGGCGTGTTGCAAGACGCGGCACAGCACCGCGGCGTCTTCGGCTACAAAGTCAAAGTCCTGCATTCGCAGCTCTGTTTTGCTCGACAGCCGGGTAAAAACTGCCATTAGCTCGGCGTGGTCACGGTATTGCCGCATGAGCACCGGCGGGAGCTTTTCACTGACCTTCATGAGGTCTGCCAAGTCGGTGATGTTGTGCTCCGAGATCAGGTTCTCGACCAGTCCGATCCGCTCTAATCGGGAGCCGGCGCGCAAGGCTTCGCCCAACTCTCGGGGGTTGACATGGGCAACATCGGCAATGGCGGCATAGGCCTCGGCAGCGTTGTTCACTTTGAACTCCACCAGGATGCTGCGCATGTCCCGCTGATAACGGGCCAGGGTCCCGTACAGCAGCAAAGCCCGCTCGGCCTTGTTGAGCTGCAACAAACCGGCCAAAGCGTTGATGTTTTTCTCGACGAGAGTGGACTGCTTTTTCAGTGCGCCGTTCAGCCATTCGCCCGTGACGGCCAGCACCGAGATCACGTCTTTCGGCTGGTCCTTGACATATTCGTCCAGAAAGAAAAACAGAGTGGCTTCATCGTAGGGGCCGCACCAGACACCGTGCCGCTCCAAAAATTCCGTAGCGGACAAAGACTCGTGCCCCCGCCAAAGCTCATTGCCCAAGCAGCGCCGCCCCAAGAACTCGCGGAGCCGGGCCAACACGGACACCGGCCACAGCAAATGGCGGCCAGCCAGACCGACGACTCCATTGAAATCGCGCCGCACATTGAAACCGGCCCCCTGCCGAGCCGCCAATGTCAACACGAAATGGGAGCACATCAGGTCAAGAACAGGCGCACGCTCCAACCCCGGCGACGGGATCAGGTGCCCCCCTTGGGGCATAAACAACGAACGCTTGGTCATCCAACGCCTCCGGCACTGGCTTGTGCTGTGGCCACGATAACGCAGTCTTTGGCAGGTGTGAAGTACCCATCGCAAGACGTCTCGCGCCATACTTGAGTCAAAAGGGGCTGCTGGCGCTAAAATCTGTTCATACCAACGACACCCTGAGGATCGACCATGTCTGCACCCGTTCACTCCGATGACAATCACGCCGCTGATCCAGTAGATGAGGTCGTGCCTTTGATGCCCATCGTGCTACCCATCGTGGGCGCCGTGTTGATGTTTTTGTTGGCGTTCATTGCAGTGTCCATGGCCTGACAGGGGCGGACCCGATGGCCTTCGGCATCCAACTAGCGGCTTCGGCCGCTTTTTTATTGGGCATTGCTGCAGGCGTTTCTGCGGCACCACCACTGGATAGCAAAGCAGCGATTTGCCCTGTCCTCTGGCAAAAGACCCTGCCCCGCCTGCAGGACGACAGCCCCCAGAATCTGTGCCAATACAGCGGCAAGGTGGCGCTGGTCGTAAACACCGCCAGCTATTGCGGTTTTACCTCGCAATACCAGGGCCTCGAAAAGGTGTACGCCCGCTTTCAGCAGCGCGGCCTGGTGGTGATGGGGTTCCCATCCAACGATTTCGGTCAGCAAGAGCCGGGCAATAGCAAACAGATTGCAGATTTGTGCTTCAACACCTATGGGGTGAAATTCCCGATGTTCGCGAAGAGTGCCGTCACAGGGGTACAGGCGAATCCCCTGTTCAAAGAGCTTGCGGCGCAGACGGGCCAAAGCCCGCGCTGGAACTTTCACAAGTACCTGGTGGACCGGCGCGGCAAAGTGGTGGGCAGCTTCCCTAGTGACACATCCCCGGAAGACCCGAAGCTGATCGCCCAGATTGAAAAGGCATTGACGGCACCCTAAGCGGGTACGACAGTTTCTACAGGGCGAGGACTTCTCGCCTTTTTTTTGAGCCTCGCATTTTGACGCATAAACCGATGCGCCTTTTGCATAAAGTTCGACAGTAATCGCTTTGTAACTTTAGAACGAGTTCATAGAATCAGGCTCCTGACCCAAAGGCTTCAGTACCAATGCGTCGGACGAAAGCCGGTTTCTCAAAGTTCGTGGCTGAGCGCATGGCAGCACCTGATTTTGAAAAGACGATTTTCAAACTTAGGAGCTTTTTATGAACGCACCCGTGATGCAGGGCCTGTCCCTCAACACCCCCAGCTACGTCAAAAACCCGGCCTTGGTCGCTTGGATGGCCGACATGGTGGCTTTGTGCAAACCCAAAGACGTGTACTGGTGCGACGGCTCTGAAGAAGAGTACCAACGCCTGTGCCAACAGTTGGTCGACGCAGGCACCTTCAAAAAGCTCAACCCGCTCAAGCGCCCCAACAGTTTCCTCGCCTGCTCCGACCCGACCGACGTGGCCCGCGTGGAAGACCGCACGTACATTTGCGCAGAGAGCAAAGAAAACGCCGGCCCCACCAACAACTGGATGGCCCCTGCAGAGATGCGCAAGATTCTGCAAACCGGTCAGGCCGACGGCACACCCGCCCTGTTTGACGGCTGCATGAAAGGCCGCACCATGTATGTGGTGCCCTTTTCTATGGGCCCTTTGGGCTCGCACATTGCGCACATCGGCATCGAGTTGTCGGACAGTGCCTATGTGGCGGTCAACCAGCGCATCATGACCCGCATGGGCAAGGCGGTGTATGACGTGCTGGGCGTAGACGGCGCTTTCGTGCCCTGCGTGCACACCGTCGGCGCCCCCTTGGCAGAAGGCCAGGCGGACGTGAAATGGCCTTGCAACAAGACCAAGTACATCGTGCACTACCCCGAGACCCGCGAAATCTGGTCTTATGGCTCGGGCTACGGCGGCAACGCCTTGTTGGGCAAAAAGTGCTTTGCACTGCGTATTGCCTCCAACATGGGGCGTGACCAAGGCTGGTTGGCAGAACACATGCTCATCCTGGGCGTGACCAACCCCGAGGGCAAGAAGTACCACGTGGCAGCGGCTTTCCCGAGCGCTTGCGGTAAAACCAACTTCTCGATGCTGGTGCCACCCACCGGATTTGAAGGCTGGAAAGTCACCACCATCGGTGACGACATTGCCTGGATCAAGCCGAATGCCGATGGCAAGCTGTACGCCATCAACCCCGAAGCAGGTTATTTCGGCGTAGCCCCCGGCACCAACTATCACACCAACCCCAACTGCATGGCCAGCTTGGACAAGAATGTGATTTTCACCAACGTCGCGCTGACTGATGACGGCGATGTCTGGTGGGAAGGCATGGAAAAAGACACCGGCGACATGCCCGATCACCTGATCGATTGGCAAGGCAAGGACTGGACTCCCGCCATCGCCAAGGAAACCGGCGCCAAAGCCGCCCACCCCAACGCCCGCTTTACGGTTGCCGCCGGCAACAACCCTGCGCTGGACAGCCAGTGGGACGATGCCAACGGTGTAGCAATTGACGCCTTCATCTTCGGTGGCCGCCGATCGACCACTGTGCCGCTGGTCACAGAAGCCCGCAACTGGACCGAAGGCGTCTACATGGCCGCGACCATGGGCTCCGAGACCACCGCAGCAGCTACCGGCCAAGCCGGTATCGTGCGCCGCGACCCGTTTGCGATGTTGCCGTTCATGGGCTACAACATGAGCGACTACTTCCAACACTGGCTCAACATCGGATCCAAACTGGCCGGTAGCGGTGCCAAGCAGCCCAAGATCTTCACCACCAACTGGTTCCGCAAGGGTGAAGACGGCAAATTCGTCTGGCCTGGCTACGGCGAAAACATGCGCGTTCTGAAATGGATGATCGACCGCCTGGAAGGCAAAGCCGCCGGCGTCGAGACCGGTTTCGGCGTGGCCCCCGCATACAGCGAAATCAATTGGACCGGGCTGGACTTTACTCAAGCCCAGTTTGACTCTGTCACCAGCCTGAGCAAAGACGACTGGAAGGCCGAAATCGCCTTGCACACCGAACTGTTCGGCCAGCTGGCCTACCATTTGCCGAAGGAACTCGAAGAGACCAAAACCCAACTGGCACAGCGTTTAGCTGCCTGAGGGACACACCCAGAGCTAGGCGCAGCGGACACCGCTGCAGCCTGCCACACAACAAAAAAAAGCCACCTTGCGGTGGCTTTTTTTCGTCACGACCCGTGAGCGAGGGTCGGAATCCAAACAGGATCAAGTCAGATCTGGCTCTGGCTGCGCAACCAGGCGTGTTGCAGTTCAGCCATGATGCGGGGATCGTGGTGGGCATATTCCCACATCTTTTCTTCCATGCGGCGCACTTTGTACGACTGCAAGGCCACTGCCATGAACGTGGCCAAAGCGGACGACACTTTGCGCAGGGGAGGCGCCAGCAAAGCCAAAGCGGCAAATGCGACGGTCCACAACGCGACCCAAGCCGCCAACATATGGCCGTCGACCCAGGTGTCGATCACCTGGTCTGCAACCACCAACAAGGCGGACAGAACAGCCGCGAGCAACATGCCGGACAAAGTGCGGGAGGCTTCCACGGTTTCACGGCGTACGCGGGTGGCACGGGGCTGAGCGGTGGAATACGAAAAATAGGGGGTAGAGGTAGCGGGTGTCATGGCAAACTCCTTGAAAAGGTTGATGCTCACTGGATAAAAATTTCTGAAGTGAGTGGATCATAGGGTTTCCCCTAGTGTCATTCAACTTTATGTTGGTGATGCTTGGTATTCACGGCATTTATAGTTAGCCATGCCCACCAGCCGCATCAATCTCCGGACTTTTGATCTGAACCTGCTCAAGGTCTTTGATGTCGTCATGTCCGAGCGCAGCCTGACCCGGGCTGCCACCCAACTCAACCTCACCCAACCGGCTGTCAGCAACGCACTGCGTCGCCTGCGCGAGGCGCTGAACGACGAGCTGCTGGTGCGCAACGGCCGTACCCTGGAGCCGACCGCCCGCGGGCAAGAGCTGTGGCCCGCGGTGCGCGAGACACTGCAAAAGCTGCAGGCATCGCTCGCCCCCAGCGTGTTTGAGCCCGCCGGTGCCACCACCACCTTTGTACTCACCATGGCCGACGCCACCGCCGCCGAGCTGATGCCCGGCCTGGTCAAAGTGCTGGCCCGGGATGCCCCGGGCGTGTCGCTACGGGTGGTGCCGCTCACCACCCGAGACCCGCGCAAAGTGCTGGAAGAAGGCGGGGCAGACCTGGCCATCGGCCACTTCCCGGCGGTACTTGCCGACCTGACCGCGCGTGCACAGGCGGGCGCTGCCGAGACCTTTTTGCACCACCGCCTGTTTGTGGGGGACTATGTGTGCGTCATGCGCAAAGATCACCCCTTGACGGCGGGCGAATTGACGCTGGACCGCTTCTGCGCGGCGTCGCACATGCTGGTGAGCTTCTCGGGGCGGGCCTTCGGTTTCATCGACGAATCGCTGGTCAGCCTCAAGCGCACGCGCCGCGTCGTGCTCACAGTGAACCAGTTTTTTACTGCGGGCAAAGTGGTGGTGCAGTCCGACCTGCTGACGGTGCTGCCGCGCCATTTTGTGAATGTGACCGGCTATGCCGATCAACTCGTGATCCGCGAGCTGCCGTTTGCCGTGCCGCCCATCCAGGTCGATGCGCTGTGGCACCAACGCCTGGACGGTGCCAGCCCCCACACGTGGCTGCGAACCCAGGTGGCAGCGCTGGGTCAAACCATTTTTTCAGCATGAAAATTCAACTGCTCTCAGACCTCCACCTGGAGGCGCACCCTCATTGGCAAGCCACGCCACTACCCGGCGCTGACCTGCTGGTGCTGGCGGGCGATATCGGCTCGTACCAGCCCGGGTCCCAGCTGGCGGGAGACGAGTTCGGGCTGGAGCGCTTTTCACCCCTGCACGGCTGGCCGGTGCCGGTGCTGTTTGTGCCCGGCAACCACGAGTACGACACCCTCGACTTTGACGAGGCCCACACGCGCCTGCGCGCGACCTGTGCCCGCTTGGGCATTCAGTGGCTGGAGCGCGAGGCTCTGGTGATGCACGGCGTGCGCTTCATCGGCACCACGCTGTGGACCGACTTTGATGCGCTGGCCGCGAGTGAGCCGCCCGAGCGGCAACTCAAGGCGCGAGAAAAAGCGTTCCGCGCCGCCAACTATTACCTGAAGAAAGCCTTGGTCTCCCGCCACGGTGCCCCGTGGCTGGCAGAGGGCCTGCGCGAGCAGGCCATGACCTGCCAAGCATGGCTGCGCGAAGCTCTTGCCGAGCCGCACCAGGGGCCCACGGTGGTCGTGACCCACTTTGCCCCCAGCTTGAAAAGTGCCGATCCGCGCTACGGCATGGTGCCCGGCACCGCAGGCTTTTGTAATGCGCTGGACGACTTGCTCCCCGCAGCGGACCTGTGGCTGCACGGCCACTTGCACGCCCCGAGCGATTACCGCGTGGGCCGCTGCCGTGTGGTGGCCAACCCGCTTGGCTATGTGCGCAAAAACGAGCAACTGGGCTTTCGGTCAGACTTTTTGATCGAGGTCTGACACCCCCGCTACATATCCATCGCGGCAGCGGGCCGCAAATAACTGGCAAAGCGTGGCACCCCTTGCGCAGTGAGCCCTCTGTAGCGGAACGTGACCCAACTGCCCACCGCTGGCGGCTCCGCGCGCTCGGCATCGGTGAGGCCGCTTCCGAGTTTGAAACGAAGCGCTTTGGCCCCTTCAGTGGCGCGCCACTCGACCCATAACGCGCCAGTCCGGCCCTGCAAACGACCCTGCCCCGCCACATGCGAGAGCACGCGGGCTTCGGCATCTTGAAACTGTTTGAGCTTGACCAAGTCTGCCGAGCGGCCCGCCTGGTACAGCGCGCTGGCCCGGTGCAACATCAATCCCTCACCGCCCACGCGGGTGGTTTCCGCCAGCAGCGCCTGCAAACCCGCAGCATCCGGGGCAGGGCTTTGCAACACCGGTAGCACCCATGCCTGTTGCATGGCTTGCACGGCGGCGAGTAGCGCCGCGTAACGGGCTTCAAAGCGGCCACCCTGCGCAGGCAAGTCGAACACCATGTAACGCAGGCCACGCCAGGCGGCATCGTCCGGCGACTCGCGCCGCGCAGTGGACACCGCCTCGGCAAAGCGCCCGCGGCCCGCCCACAACTCACCATCCAGCGCAAAGGCGGGCCAACCCGCGGTAAACCATGCAGGGGCTTCGATACGATGGCCGCCGCGCGTGAGCAATTGCCGGCCATCCCAATAGGCGCGCACCCCATCGTATTTTTCGCTGACCCAGGCATCGCCTGCGGCAAAGCTGGGCGTGTGCTCGGTGGCCAGCATCAAGGCGGGGCGGTTGGCCGCCTGCACCTTGCCGGTCGGGAGCCATGCCCCGAGCGCACTGGCGCCCAGCCATTTCAAAGAGCTACGGCGCCGGGTAAATAGCGCAATGACCATACATGCCTCCAGAGGGAGTGTTTCTTGACTTAGCGCAAATCCGCAGTCAGGGGCTGTTTTTACACTGGCCTCATAACCAGGAGATAACCATGAAGATTTTGCTCGCTGTTGATGGAAGCTCTTACAGCAAAAAAATGCTGGCCTACCTGAGCACGCATGAAGCGCTCTTGGCTCCCGGCCACGACTACACCGTGTTCAACGCCCAAACCGCCCTGCCCCCACGGGCCAAAGCGGCGCTCGGCAAAAGCACCGTGGACGCCTACCACGCCGAAGAAGCGGCCAAGGTGCTGTCGACGACTACCAAGTTCTTGAAACGCCATGGCATTGATGCCAAGGTGGAGTGGAAGGTAGGCCCCGCCGGCAGCCTGATCGGCAAGCTGGCAGAGGACGGGCAGTTTGACCTCTTGGTCATGGGCTCCCACGGCCACAGTGCCCTGGGCAACCTGGTCATGGGCTCGGTCGCCACCCAGGTCTTGGCCCACTGCAAAACGCCGGTATTGCTGGTCCGCTAACAACCGCTGGCTTTAACACCGCTGGCTTTAACACCGCGGGCTTTACCGACGCTGCTCACCGGCACTGTTCACCAGCGCTGGTGCACCAAGGGTTTGGCGTACTGCTCATAGACATCCGCCAAGGCCAGCATGGTGGCGTGGCTGAGCAGGGGCATATCTGCTGCCGCCACGTTGTCGCTCACTTGGGCGGGGTTCTTGCCACCGGGGATACTGCAGGTCACTGCCGGATTCATCTGGATCCAGCGCAAGGCCATTTGCGCCATGCTC
This sequence comes from Comamonadaceae bacterium OS-4, assembly GCA_027924025.1. Taxonomy (GTDB): domain Bacteria; phylum Pseudomonadota; class Gammaproteobacteria; order Burkholderiales; family Burkholderiaceae_C; genus Allorhodoferax. The sequence goes on along the minus strand of AP026970.1, from coordinate 210,309 downwards.
ATGCCTGCGGGCACCAGCGGGCGCATGGCCTCGACTGCCTGTAAACCGACCGCAAAGTCCAGCCCCGAGAAGGTTTCGCCTTTGTCGAACGCCGCGCCTTCGCGGTTGAAACCGCGGTGATCGTCTTCTGCAAAGGTGCTCTGGGCATTCATCTTGCCGCTGAGCAGCCCGCTGGACAGCGGCAAGCGGGCCAGAATGCCCACGCCCCGCTTTTGCGTTTGCTCGAACAGCAGCTCGGCCGGGCGCTGGCGGAACAGGTTGTAGATGATCTGCACACTCTGCACCCCGGGGTACTCGATGGCCTTGAGCGCTTCTTCCACCTTCTCGACACTCACGCCGTAGTGGCGCAGCTTGCCGGCGGCCACCAGGTCGTCCAGCACGCCGAAGACTTCGGGCATGTAAAACACGTCGGTCGGCGGGCAGTGAAGTTGCAGGAGGTCGATCGCCTCGGTCTCCAGGTTTTGCAGGCTGCGCTCCACAAAGGCAGTCAGGTTGGCGCGGGTGAAACCGGCTGCCACATGGGGCACCAGCCGGCGGCCGGCTTTGGTGGCTACATAAAACGGCTCGCTGCGCTCCTTGCGCAGGCGTGCCAGCAGGCGCTCGCTGCGGCCATCGCCATACACATCGGCGGTGTCGAAGAAGTTCACCCCCAGGTCCAGCGCACGGTGCAGGGCCGCCATGGAGTCCTTGTCATCCACCTCGCCCCAGGTGCCCCCAATTGCCCAGGCGCCGAAGCTCACTGTAGAAATATTCCAGCCGGTGCGGCCGAGAGGACGGTATTGCATAAGGATTTCCCATCTACTTTGCTATGAATTCAGGAGCTACATGCGCACGTTTTATAAGCGCTAGCGGCCCATTTGACTCGAAATCTCAAGCCCCTGGTTTGCGACCGGCTTCAAACACCCGCTGCAGCACACAGAACACAAACAGCAGGGCTCCGATGACGATGCGGGTCCACCACGAACTCAAGGACCCGTCGAACATGATCAAGGTCTGGATCACGCCCAGGGTCAGCACCCCGAATAGCGTGCCCACCATGTAACCCACCCCGCCGCTGAGCAAAGTGCCGCCTATGACCACCGCAGCAATCGCGTCCAGCTCCAGCCCCACGGCGTGCAGGCCATAGCCCGACAGCATGTAGAAAGTAAACACCACGCCGCCCAGCGCTGCGCAAAAGCCGCTCAGGGCATACACCAGCACATTGGTGCGCGCCACCGGCAGGCCCATGAGCACGGCCGAGTGTTCGGAGCCGCCTATGGCATATACCGTGCGGCCGAACTCGGTGCCGTGCGCCACAAACACCGCAGCAGCCAGCACCACCAGCGCCATCACCGCGCTGATGGACACCATCGGCCAGTCCGTCCACAGGTGCAGCCGGGTTTGCGCCAGCACGGTGTAGGCCTCGTCGGTAATGCTGATGGAGTCGATGCTGATGAGGTAGCACAGCCCGCGCGCCAGGAACATGCCGGCCAGCGTGACGATGAAAGGTTGCAGCCGGAAGCGCTGGATCAACCAGCCCATGAAGGCGCCGAATAGCGTGCCCATGCACAGCACCAGCGGAATGGCGGCCATCAGGTCCCAATGCAGGTGTTGCACCAGTTTGGCCAGCACGATGGTGCTCAGAGCCACCACCGAGCCCACCGACAGGTCGATGCCGCCGGACAGGATGACGAAGGTCATACCCACCGCCACGATGACCAAGAAGGCGTTGTCGATCAGCAGGTTCAGGAACACCTGGGGCGACAGAAAGCCGGTGTACGACACCGCCCCGAACACCGACATGGCAGCGAACAGCGACACCGTGGCCGCTAGCGGAATGTATTTGCTCTGGAGTTTCATGCATGGCTCCCGGCAGCGGGGCGCACCACCCAGCCGCGCACGGCGCGGCGGAACTCTGCCGACTGCATCAGCATGACCACAAACACCACGGCCGCCTTGACCACGAGGTTGATCTCGGGGGGCACACCGATGGAATAGATGGTGGAGGTGAGCGTCTGAATGATCAACGCGCCAATCATGCTGCCCGCCAGCGTGAAGCGCCCGCCAGTGAGCAAGGTGCCCCCCAGTGTGACCGCCAGAATGGCGTCCAGCTCCAGCAGGTTACCGGCGTTGTTACCGTCCGCGCTCTTCACGTTGGAGCTGATGATCAGGCCGGCAATACCCGCCGTCAGCCCGCAAAAGGCGTACACACAAATGCTGATGAGCCGCTCCCGCACGCCGGCCACACGGGCCGCTGCGGGGTTGATGCCGATGGCCTGAATGAACAAGCCCAGCGCGGTGCGCGTGACCGCCAGATGCATCAGCAGATACACAAAGCCCGCGATGAACAGCGCAAAGGGCAAGCCCCATAAATAGCCACTGCCGATGTAGAAATACGGCGGGTAGTAGACCGTGACGATCTGTCCGTCCGTGAGCAACTGCGCCACACCGCGGCCCGCCACCATGAGGATCAGCGTGGCGATGATGGGCTGCAGGCCGATCTTGGCGACCAGCACCCCGTTCCACAGCCCGCAAGCCAGCGCAGTAAGCAGGGCACACACAATAGCCAGCCACATGGGAAAGCGGCTCACATGCTGGGCCACACCGTCGGTGATGACCAGCTTGCCGCCCACCATCAGGGCCGCCACGGCCGCGCTGATGGCCACGGTGGCGCCCACCGAAATGTCAATTCCGCGGGTGGCGATGACCAGCGTCATGCCCAGCGACACCAGCATCAGCGGCGCCGCACGGTTCAGGATGTCGATGACACTGCCGTACAGGTGGCCATCGCGCCATTGCAGCATCCAGAAGCCGGGGTTGAGGCTGGCGTTGACCATCAGGATCAGAACCAGCGTGACCACCGGCCACAGCAAGGGATGCGCTTGCACCCGCTTCACAAGGGAAGGTGTGTTCGACATGCTCATGCCTGCCCCGCAATCATGGCGTAGACCGCCTGGTCATTCGTGCCGGCGGGCAGCTCACCCACCTTGGCGCGGTCGCGCAGCACCACGATGCGGTCCGAGACGCGCACCACCTCTTCCATCTCGGAGGAGATGAACAGCACCGCCATCCCTTGTTTGGCCAGTGCCAGTATCTCGTTCATGATTTCCTGCTTGGCGGCGATGTCGATGCCGCGCGTGGGTTCGTCCAATATCAACAAGCTGGGTTGGGTGGCCAGCCAGCGGGCCAAGACGGCTTTTTGCTGGTTGCCGCCCGAGAGTTGGCCGATGGGCGTGTCCACATCGGCGGTCTTGATGCCAAGGGCTTTGACATAGCCCTCGGCCAGCGTGGTTTGTTGCACCCGGCCAATCGCGGGCCACAGGCCTTGGCGGGCCTGCAAGGCCAGCACGATGTTTTCCCGCACCGAGAGTTCGGCAATGATGCCCTCGGCCTTGCGGTCCTCCGGGCACAGGCCCAGCCCCAGCTGGATAGCGGTGACGGGCGAGTCCATGCGCACGGTTTTGCCGTCCAGCGTGATTTCACCCGCATCGCTGCGGTCCAGTCCGAAGAGCAGGCGCGCCAGCTCGGTGCGCCCCGAGCCCAGCAGCCCGCCCAAGCCCACCACCTCGCCCCGGCGGATACCGAGGTCCATGGCTTTGACATGGCCACGGCGGTTAAGCGCTTTGGTTTGCAGCCACTCCGGTGCTTGCGCGCGGCTAGCGTCATTGCCAGCGTCTGCGCTGGAGTCTGCGGCAAGTTCGCGCCCCACCATGGCAGCAATCAGGGCGTTGTGGCCCAGCTCTGCCGCCGGGTACTCGCCCACCAGCTCGCCATTGCGCAGCACGGTAATGCGGTCGCACAGTGCGTAGACCTGGTCCAAAAAGTGGGTCACAAACAAAATGGCCATGCCCTGATCGCGCAACTGGCGCAGCACCACGTACAGGCGCTCCACCTCTTCATCATCCAAGCTGGAGGTGGGTTCGTCCAATATCAGCACCTGGGCCGAGATGCTCAGGCCCCGGGCGATGGCCACCATTTGCTGCACAGCGACCGAGTAGCTCGCCAGCGTCTGGGTCACATCGATGTCGAGGTTCAGGCGTGCCAGCAGCGCACGCGCATCGCGGTCCATGGCGGACCAGTCAATGGCCCATGCGCCGGCAAGCCCCTTGCGCGGGTAACGGCCCGCAAATATGTTTTCAGCCACCGACAGGTTGGCGCACAGGTTGACCTCTTGGTAAACCGTGCTGATGCCCAAGCGCTGGGCGTCTAGCGTGGAGGTGGCGCGTATGGAGCTGCCGTTGAGCCGCATGTCGCCCTCATCGGCCTGGTAGACGCCGGTGAGCACTTTGATCAGGGTGGATTTGCCCGCGCCGTTCTGGCCCATCAGCGCATGGACTTCACCGGCATACAGCCGCAGTCCCACGCCTGAGAGCGCCCGCACGGGTCCGAACTGCTTCGCAATGCCGGAAAGCTCCAGCACCGGTGCCATAGCCTGCGCCGTTGGTGGTGTGTGTGTCATGTTCTACGTGAAAAAAGGCCTGCAGCCGAAGCCGCAGGCCACAACGAATGACCGAAGCGAACTAACAGGAGATCAGGGAGATCAGTACTGGCGGCTGGGGAACTCTTTGGCCGCGGTTTCCATGGGGTACACGCCGTCTTTGCCGATGATGCGGCGTGCCACGGTTTTGCCGGCCACGATGTCTTTGGCGGTGGCCATGACCAGCGGGCCAAGCAGCGGGCTGCATTCCACGCTGACGTTCAACTTGCCGGCAATCATGGCCTCAAACGCACCCTTCACACCGTCCACCGAGATCACCAGGATGTCTTTGGCGGGCTTGAGGCCGGCTTCCTCGATCGCCTGGATGGCGCCAATGGCCATGTCGTCGTTGTGTGCGTAGAGCACATTGATCTTCTTGCCCTCGGCCTTCAGGAAGGCTTCCATGACTTCCTTGCCCTTGGCGCGGGTGAAGTCACCGGTTTGCGAGCGGATGATCTTGATGTTGGGGTTGCCCTTGATGGCCGTCTCAAAACCCTTCTTGCGGTCGATAGCGGGGGCAGAACCCACGGTGCCTTGCAGCTCCACCACATTGATGTCGCCCTTCATCGTCTTGGCGCGGTCGGCCAGCCACTGGCCGGCCATTTCGCCTTGCTTCACAAAGTCAAAGCCGATGTGGGTGGCGTACAGGGAGGTGTCTTTGGAGTCCACTGAGCGGTCCATCAGGATCAGGGGAATCTTGGCATCCTTGATCTCTTTGAGCACCGTGTCCCAGCCGGACTCCACCACGGGGGTCAGTGCAATCACATCCACTTTTTGGGCGATGAAGGAGCGCAAGGCCTTGATCTGGTTTTCTTGCTTCTGCTGCGCATCCGAGAACTTGAGTTCGATGCCGGCGGCAGCGGCTGCGGATTTCATGGAGTTGGTGTTGGCAGTGCGCCATTCGCTTTCTGCACCGATCTGGCTAAAGCCCACCACGATCTTCTTTTGCGCTAAAGCGCTCAAGGGCACAGCGGCGGTAATCGATGCTACGAGGGCGGATGCTAATACGGTCCGACGGTTGTTGTTCATGATGTCTCCTCTTTCTTTGTAGATGCGGGAAATCGATTTCAAAGCAGCCTCCCGCGTTCGACTACTGGGCCTCCCTTGTCAACCAGGCAACGTTTTCAAAGCGACCCAGATCGGGAGGAGTGAGTGTCATCATAGGATTCAAAAAGATATCAATCTAATAGATATTTAGATCTTTCAGATATCAATCGAATGATTCAGGTTTACCCTATATTATTGTTTTTAAAAGACTTATTGATTTAGTTTTCCCAGTAGACTAAATGTGGTCACTTGTTTTATTCATTGCAATATTGCAATGTCATAAGCCTGAATTGTGATTTTCTTTTCGGCGTCTGCGGGACTAGCATGCGCCAGCCCTGCCCCTCGGCACGCCATCGAACCAGCTCCACGACCCCCTTTCGCCATGACCTCTCTTTCTGCACCCTCCCACCCGATCCATTGGCTGCAACACGGGGGGCAGCGCTTGGGCCTGATTCCGGGCTTGGGCGGTAGCGTGGCCGCCTGGCAACGCGACGCGGGGCAGGGCTTGGTGGACATCTGGCGCCCCTGGGCCGGTGCGGCGGACATGTACACCACAGCGTCCTTCCCTCTGGTGCCCTGGTCCAACCGCATCGGGCAAGGTGGTTTCAGCCATGACGGCACCCACCACCCCATGCGTCCCAACCGGGCGGGCGAACCCTACCCCATCCACGGCGACGGCTGGCTGCAGCCCTGGGTGATCCACCAGCCCCGCCACGACACGCTGGAGCTGCACCTCGAATCCAGCCACTTTGATGGCAACCCCTATCACTACCGAGCCCTGCAGCGCTTCGTATTGCGGGATGACGGCATGGACCAGCTACTGGAAGTCACCCATCTGGGCCCAGGCAACCTGCCCTACGGTCTGGGACAGCACCCGGCTTTTGTGCGCACCCCCAACGCTCGCTTGCACGCACAGGTAGAAGGCGTTTGGCTCAGCGGCTCAGACCCCATGCCCACCGGATTCACCACCTTGTTCCCCACAGGGTGGGACCCGCGGAGCGGTATGGAGGTGAGTGGCAGCCTGATTGACAACGCCTATGCCGGCTGGAGCGGCCAAGCGCATATGGACTGGCCAGAACATGCGCTACGCCTGCACATGCGCGACCCCGCTGTCGTGGCCCGTGGCCGGAACGATGGGTTTTGCCTGCTCTACCGCCCCACGGAGGGGCCTCACTTTTGCTTTGAGCCAGTCACCCACCCGATTGACGCGTTCCACATGGAAGGCTGCCCGGGGTTGCAGGTGCTGGAGACCGGCCAGACCTTGCGCCAAGCCGTGGAGTGGCGGTTCGAGTCGCTGGGCCAGTAGCACCAGCTGCTATATAAAAAGTAGCGGGCAGCGCAATTACTGCCTGCGCTAGCGGCTATTCAAGCCATCAAAGCAGGTGGACAGCACCAAGTCGATGATTTGTTCATCGGTGTGTTGGCCGCCCATGCGCAAGAACTCCAGCACCGGGTCACAGGCGCGGGCGTACAGGGTGTAGAGCACGGCGATAGCGGGTAGCGCAGGGTTGATGGCGCCTTGGGCTTGTGCGGCCTCGATCCAGCCGCCCACGCGGTCGCTCACGTCCATCAAGCCATCCATATAGGCTTTGTGGCTCATCAGCGTGGCGCGCAAGGTGGAGTTTTGGCTGGGGAGCGAAGGCATCTCGCCAGCCAGCTTCAACAGCATGGTCCAGCGCACCACCCCACGCAGCTTTTGCAGGGGCGACATGTCGTCGGGCAATGAATTCAAAAACGCCTGTGCCTGACCCATCAGGTGCGCCATGGCGGCGGCAGCCAGGTCTTCTTTGCTGGGAAAGTGTTTGTACAGGCTGGCCTTGGCAATGCCCACACTGGCGGCGACCTCGTCCACGGTCATGGCTTCAAAGCCTTTTTCTGCGAGCAGCAGGTTGACAGAGCGGATGATCGCGTCCTCCCGCGCTTGCAGCATTTGCTTCTTGAAGGACACTTTGACAGGCGCTTTGGGCGCGTCAGAAACAGGCATATCGGTCATGCTGTCTATTTTATGGCCCTCTACGTCGCAAAGTAGAGGCTGAGGTCAATTTGTGACTACTTGGTTTTCTCGGTCAATTGCCGGTTGGCGGCCTCGGTTAAGGCGTGGGTCAGCCGGTCGATCACCTCGGAGTCCAGGTTCCAGCAGTGCCAGTACAAATTGACCGACAAGCTCAAGCTCGGCGCCAGATTCACCAGGCGCCCGCTCTCCAGCAGCCCCCGCACCAGCAGCTCCGGCACGATGCTCGCGCCCCAACCAGCTAGCACCGCGCGCACTTGCCCCTCGGAGCTGGGCACGAAGCGTTGGCTCAAAGACACCCGTCGCAGGTTGAGCGCCCGGCTCACAAATTCAGTGGGTAGATCGTCTTTGCGGTTGAAAGCCACGAACGGAATACTGCGAAAGTTGTGCGGAGTCAGACCTTGGGGGCAATGCGCCTGGGCGTACTCGGCACTGGCCACCGCCACATATTGCATAGCACCCAGCGACTGCACCTTGCAACCCCGCAGCGCCTGTTTGAGGGTGGTCACACAGCCCAGCACCTGGCCTTCACGCAGCCATTCGTGGGTGAAGTCCTGGTCATCGGTGATGATTTCCAGCGGCAGACCGGCGTGCACCAGCGGGTCCAGCGCGGGCAGGGCCCAGGTGGCGATACTGTCGGCATTCACCGCAATCGAGATGCGCTCGTCCTCGCGCACCGCACCGGTGCTGGGTGCGAGGTCTTTGAGGTCGGTTTCCAGATCGGCACGCAAGAGGCGCATTTGCACCGCGTGCTTGATGAGCAAGCGCCCGGCCGAAGTCGCCTTCACCGGCCGGCTGCGCACCAGCAGCACCGTTCCCACCTGCGCCTCCAGTGCGCGCAGGCGCTGCGAGACGGCGGATTGGGTGATGGACAGGCGCACCGCTGCGCGTTCAAAGCCGCCTTCTTCCACGATGGCGGCCAGGCATTCGAGAGCGTCTGAGTCAAAAGTGCGCATGGTTTTCTTTATTAATCCAACTAATGTTTTCGCAATCCAGTTAATTTTACTTTTACTCGGACCGAGCTTGCCTGACACTGCGCGGATGAAAATTATCGTTCTCGGCGCAGGCACCATCGGCATTTGCACAGCGTGGCATTTGCTCGAACTCGGCCACGAAGTCACGGTGGTCGAGCGTCAAGCCGACGCCGCCCTGGAAACCAGTTTCGCCAATGGCGCGCAAATCTCGGTGAGCTATTGCGAACCCTGGGCCAACAAAGAGGCGCCGCTCAAAGCCCTCAAGTGGATGCTCAGCAAAGAAGCGCCGCTCCTGTTCCGCCCCCAGAACCCCTTCGGCCCCGGCTTGCACCAGTACAGCTGGGGCCTGCAGTTCCTGGCCAACTGCAACGACGCGGCTTTTGAGCGCAATGTGCAGCAGCTCGTGGCGCTGGGCGCCTACAGCCACGCCGCCTTGAAGGATGTGGTTGCCAGCACCGGCATTCAGTACAACCGCCTGGAGCGCGGCATTGCGCACTATTACTGCGACCAGAAATCGTTTGACACCGCCGGCGACGCCGCTGCGCTGATGCGCAAGTACGGCGTGAACCGCCAGGTCATCAGCAAAGAAGAGTTCCTGAAGATCGAGCCGGCCTACCGCCAGTTCGCGCACCAGATCGTGGGCGGCACCATCACCCCCAGCGACGAATCCGGCGACTGCAAGGTGTTCACCCAGGAGCTGGCCAAGCTGTGCGCCGCCCGTGGCGCAGAGTTCTTGTATGAGTACAGCGTGGAGCAGCTCAATACCGACGATGGCGCTATCAAATCAGTAGCTGTACGCGCACTATCCTCGTGCGCCAAAGGCCAAACTGTGCCTGGATCGTTCAAGATACTGAAGGCGGACCATGTCGTGGTCGCCACCGGCTCTTACACCTCGCCGCTGCTGCGCACCGTGGGTGTGAATCTGCCGATTTACCCCGGCAAGGGCTACAGCGCTACCTTCAAGATCTTGAAGCCCGAGCTGGCGCCGCTGGTCTCGACGATTGACGATGCCAAGAAGGTGGCCATCAGCCGATTGGGCGACGAGCTGCGGGTAGCCGGCACCATCGAGGTGGGCGGATTCGACCTGACGCTGGACTCGCCTGTGGCGAAGGCACGCTGCCACATGCTGTCCCGGCGCATTGAAGAAGTGTTGCCCGGCGTGTGCGACACCCGCACCGAAGAACAAGGCGGCCAGCCCCAGTATTGGACCGGCCTGCGCCCTGCCACCCCCACCAATATTCCTTATATCGGCCAGAGTCCGGTGCGCGGCGTGTGGGTCAATGCCGGTCACGGTACCCTGGGCTGGACCCATGGTGCGGGCTCGGGCAAGGCGATTGCTGAGCTGATCCACGGGAAGAAGCCGGAGATGAACTTCAGGTTTTACGGGGCCTAGGTCTTACCTCGCCGTTTTTCGGTCTGTGGTTTATCGGCTGTGTTGGTGAGGAGCTAGCGGGGTAGGCGTTCTGCTCCGTGTCCCCCGGCCGCTTTGCGGCCTCCTCCTTGACCTGCGCAGAACGCCTACCCCGCCAGCTCCTGAGCGGATGTGGTGTGCCTACTCAGACGAATGCAAACCCTCTAGCGTGGGGCGGGGATGTACGCTGAAGCGAGGTCAAGGAGGAGGCCGCGCAGCGGCCGGGGGACACGAGCGTAAGCGTGCACCCCCGCCCCACGCTGGCGAACACCAAAGCGGCTTTCACCCCTCATGCGCCCGCACCAAACACCCCTGAAACGCGAGCGTCGCCCGGCTCGGCTGCGGTGACTTGCGCGTGATGGCAAAAAACTGGCAGGCATAGCTCAACAAATCAGGCCGCACCGCTTGCATCAGACCCCGGCGTACAAAACTCTCGGCATAGTGATCGGGCAGAAACCCCAGAAACTGGCCTGAGAGGATCAGCGTCGCAATCGACTCCTGGTCAAACCCCGTGGCACGGCGCGGCAGGCGCATGCGCTGGCTCAGCTCCATGTTGGGCGAGTGGTAACCCAGCCCCGCAAACTCGTATTTAGGCAAGGTCTCCCAGTTCAGGGCGCTCGGATCCGCATTCCACAGCGCATGGCGAGTGCCGCAGTACAGCAGCATGTGCTCGTCAAACAAGGGGGTGTAGTCCAACACATCCGACGCGCGGTGACCGGGGATGATGCCCACATGGAACTGCCCGTCCAGCACCCCGCGCTCGATCGCGGTGAGGGTGGCCACATGCAGGTTCAGCCCCACATCGGGGGCTTCTGCGTGAAAGTGAGCGATGGCTTCGGCAATGTGGCTCGCCGGGTTGCTGGCGGTTTTGTCGAACACCGCCACCTGCAATTGCCCGCCCATGCGCTGGTGGATTTCGTCCACACTGCTGCGAAAAGCGTCGGTCGCGGCCAGCAGCTGGGTGGTCTGGGCGTAGATTTTTTCGCCTTCGGCGGTGAGCGCAAAGCCGGCCCGGCCACGACGGCACAGGGTCAGGCCCAAGCGGGTTTCCAGGTCTTTGATGTGGCGGCTCACCGTGGACGTACCGATGTTGAGCTCCAGCTCGGCCGCGGCCATGCCCCCGCAATCGACCACCGCCTTGAAGACGCGCAGCAAGCGCAAATCCATATCGCTGATCTGGCCGAGAACGGCTTTGGCTTTTGTTGGTGAATTTACTTTCATAGTTTGCGAAGTAAATAGTGCTATTTGTGACTTTATAAGAGTAACAGAGCCACCCACAATGCACCATCGCCCCATAAGGCCTACCCACCCCACCCTCTGGAGTTCCCATGAAGCTCAATGACACCAGCAGCACCGCCACCGGCGAGGCAGTAACCAGTACCTCCACCTTCCCCATGTCCCGCGAATGGATGGAGTCGCACTGGATGGCCTTTACCGGCAACCGCGATTTCAAATCCAACCCGCGCATGATGGTGAGTGCCCAAGGCGCTTACTTCACCGACTCCAACGGCAAGAAGGTTTTCGACGGCCTCTCCGGCCTCTGGTGCGCGGGCCTGGGCCACGGCCGCCGCGAGATTACCGAGGCGGTGAGCAAGCAGATCGGCACCTTGGATTTCTCGCCCGCATTCCAGTTCGGCCACCCTTTGTCGTTTGAGTTGTCCAACAAGATTGTCGAGCTCATGCCTCAAGGCCTGGACCACGTGTTCTACACCGGCTCCGGCTCCGAGTCGGCCGATACGGCACTCAAAATGGCCCGCGCTTACTGGCGCGCCAAGGGTATGGGCACCAAAACCCGCCTGATCGGCCGCGAGAAGGGTTACCACGGCGTGAACTTCGGCGGCATTTCGGTCGGCGGCCTGCCTGCCAACCGCAAGACCTTCGGCCAAGGCATTGAAGCCGACCACCTGGCCCACACCCAGCTGGCGTCCAATGCCTTCAGCCACGGCCTGCCTGAAAAAGGGGGTGATATGGCGGACGAACTGTTGCGCCTGATTGCCCTGCACGACGCGTCCAACATTGCCGCCGTCATCGTCGAGCCCATGTCCGGCTCAGCCGGTGTGGTGGTGCCGCCTGTGGGTTACCTGCAGCGCCTGCGTGAGATCTGCACCCAGAACAACATCCTGCTGATTTTTGATGAAGTGATCACCGGCTTCGGCCGTCTGGGCGCTTACACCGGCGCAGGCTATTTCGGCGTGGTGCCGGACATCCTGAACGCAGCCAAGCAAATCACCAATGGCGCCCAGCCACTGGGCGTGGTGGTGGCCAAAAAAGAGATTTACGACACCTTCATGGCAGCCGGCGGCCCCGACTACATGCTCGAATTCCCCCACGGCTACACCTACTCCGCCCACCCCGTGGCCTGCGCCGCCGGCATTGCGGCACTAGACATTCTGGTCAAGGAAAACATGGTCGAGCGCGTGGCGGCTCTCGCGCCCTACTTCGAGAAAGCGGTGCACAGCCTGCGCGGAGCCAAACACATCACCGACATCCGCAACCTCGGTCTGTCCGCCGGCTTCACTCTGGCTGCCGTGCCGGGCGAGCCCGCCAAGCGCCCCTACGAGGTGGCTATGCGCTGCCTGGACAAGGGCTTCTACGTGCGCTACGCCGGTGATTGCATTGCGCTGGCGCCACCTTTTATCACCACCGAGGCCGAGATTGACAGCCTGGTCAACGCCTTGGGCGAAGCCATCAACGTAACCGCCTGAAGCGAACCACCCGCTCGCTATTCTTTTCATAGCTGCTTGCTCTCGTTATCTGTGCGCTTGCAGCCCTTTTGACTCTTAAATCCTTCTATGTCTCAACTCCCTACAGTCGGCCACCTCATCGGCGGCAAGATCATCACCACTGGCGATCGCGCGCAAGACGTCTTCAACCCCGCCACCGGCAAAGCCGAGAAGCGGGTGCTTTTGGCCCCCAAAGCCACGGTAGAAGAAGCCATTGCTAATGCGCAAGCTGCATTCCCCGCCTGGCGCAACACACCTCCGCTTAAGCGTGCCCGCGTGATGAGCAACCTCAAAGTCTTGCTGGAAAAGCACGCTGAAGAACTCTGCGCCATGATTACCGCCGAACACGGCAAGGTGCTCTCTGACGCCTTGGGTGAACTGCAGCGCGGCATTGAAAACGTGGAATACGCGAGCTACGCGCCTGAGCTGCTCAAAGGCGAGCACAGCAAAAACGTCGGCCCCGCCATCGACAGCTGGTCCGAGTTCCAGGCGCTGGGCGTGACCGCCGGAATTACGCCCTTCAACTTCCCGGCCATGGTGCCCTTGTGGATGTGGCCCATGGCGGTGGCCTGCGGCAACACCTTCATCCTGAAACCCTCCGAGCGTGACCCCAGCTCCACCTTGCGCATAGCCGAGTTGGCACTCGAAGCCGGCCTGCCACCCGGTGTGCTCAACGTGGTCAATGGCGACAAAGAGGCCGTGGACACGCTGCTGACTGACCCGCGCGTGAAGGCCGTGAGCTTTGTCGGCTCCACCCCGATTGCCGAATACATCTACGCTGAAGGCTGCAAGCACGGCAAACGCGTACAAGCCTTGGGCGGCGCCAAGAACCACGCGGTGGTCATGCCCGACGCCGACGTCGCCAACGCCGTGAGCGCGCTCATGGGCGCGGCCTATGGCTCCTGCGGCGAGCGCTGCATGGCCATTCCGCTAGTGGTGGCTGTGGGTGACGCAACCGCCGACGCGGTGATCGAAGGCCTGAAGGCCGAAATCGCCAAGATGAAGGTCGGCCCTGGCACCGCCCCCGGCATGGACATGGGCCCGCTGGTCACCAAGCCACACTTTGAAAAGGTGAAGGGCTATGTGGACCAAGGCGTGAAAGAAGGCGCCACGCTGGTGGTGGACGGCCGCGGCCTGAAAGTCGCCGGCCATGAAGACGGCTACTACCTCGGCCCTTGCCTGTTTGACAACGTCAAACCCGGCATGGTGATTTACCAGGAAGAAATCTTTGGCCCCGTGCTGGGCGTGGTGCGCGTCAAAACTTTGCAAGAGGCGATGGACATGATCGACGCCCACGAATATGGCAACGGCACCTGCATCTTCACTCGCGACGGCGAAGCGGCCCGCTACTTCACCGACAACATTTTGGTCGGCATGGTGGGGGTGAACGTGCCCTTGCCGGTGCCGGTGGCCTACCACTCGTTTGGCGGCTGGAAGCGCTCGTTGTTTGGTGACTTGCACGCTTACGGCCCGGACGCGGTGCGCTTCTATACCAAGCGCAAGACCATCACCCAGCGCTGGCCGAGTGCTGGTGTGCGCGAAGGCGCGGTGTTCAGCTTCCCGAGCAGCCGCTGAGTCTGGCGTGGGCCCGGCCACGGCCGGGCTTGCACCCTCCACGGACCCGCAAAAAGCAAAAAGGCTTGTCATTCGACAAGCCTTTTTTTCGGTGGGCCTATGCAGGCCTGCGACCTGTATGCTTATTTGAAACGGCGTCGCGCAATCGTCGCCATCAATCCCAAGCCCGCCAGAACCAAAGCGCCGGAACTGGCGTCAGGCGCCAGCAGTGGCATCGCGTCGGGGCCGACTGTCTGGACTGCCCAGGCGGGTAGCGCAGCCACTGCCAGTAGCAACAGTAATTTGATCTTCATAAGGCCTCCCAGAGGATGTGTGACAAGATCAGTATTAACCCTATGCTGCATTGCAACAATAGTCCATTCGGACCCATCACATCCACTCTGACACCCCAAAACAAAAAGGCCTGCGCGAGGCAGGCCTGTCAGCAGCAGTAGCGCTTGGTTTACGCGGATTTTTGACGGCCGCGCTTGGCAGCAACGCCCACCAAACCCAAACCAGCGAGCAGAAGAGCAAAGGATTCTGGCTCAGGCACGGCACTTACGGTTCCGCTGAAGGCGACAACCGCACCTTTTGCGGTATTGGGCAATGCGGTGCTGGTACCGGTCACCTTGAAGGTATACGCTTGACCAGCCAACAGACTGAATGCGCTGTTTGCGGCATCGTTCACCAGAATGGTGCGGTTACCACCCGCATTGACGGACGTAAAAGTCGCAAGTTGGGCAGCTCCGGACCACAAAGAGGCCGACAGGGCAGAGAACTGACTTGCGAGACCCGTTACACGCAGAACGAGCTTGTTGGTCGTTGTAGGCGTCACCACAAAGGATTCAGTGAAGGCGCCGTTGGTGGCTTCTTCGAAGGATGCGCTGGTGCTGGCTGCCTGGCTATTCGCAGCCGTTGCCAATACAGCTGCTGCTGCGATGGTTTGAATAGTTTTTTTCATGCGGATCCCCTGATTATTTGGATTGGCGACGGCGAGCGACAGCCCCCATCAAGCCCAGACCGGCCAAGAGCAGCGCGTAAGTTTCAGGTTCCGGTACCGGAGCCAATGTCACGGTGTAAGACGCTGCTTCGCCATAACCGGACAACTTAAACCAGTAGGTGCCGCCGGGTGTGAGGTTGAAGGTGGATTGGTAAGAAGCCACATCCAAGCCGCTCAGGTTACCGGTGATAGGCAGAGGGATAGCAGACCCTTGACCCACGGTTAAGTAGGTGTCCAAGCCCAAGCCGACATAGTCCACGGCAAAGTAGCTGCCAGTCAGGCCCGTGAATTGGGTTGGCAGGGTGAAGGTGTACGTGTCTTCAAACGAGCCGGACACGTCTACGTTGTTTTGATAAGTGTTACTCAAAGGGCCGATGTTGAAAGTCGCGGCTTGAGCCACTGCCGCAGACGCGACGAGCGTGAGCGCGAGGGCGGCTTTTTTCACCAAAGATGTGTACACAGACTTCTCCCATCAAATTTCAGAATGCACAGAGTGTCGGTTCTTTGCGGCAGTGCAGCAATAGTGCAATCGGACTATCGGCAACATGGCTTTAAGGCCTTCGCCACAATCGCGGCATGCACAAGTCCCCAAGCCCTCGCCTCTCCATGCTCGATCTGGTGGCCGTCCGTGAAGGCGGCACGGTCGCGCAAGCCTTGCAACTCGCCTTGAAAACCGCACAGCATGCGGAGGCCTTGGGCTTTGAGCGCTACTGGTTGGCCGAACACCACAACATGCCGGGGATCGCCAGTTCAGCCACCGCCGTGCTGGTGGGGCATATTGCCGGTGGTACCCAGCGTATCCGGGTGGGCTCTGGCGGCATCATGCTGCCTAACCATGCGCCGCTGGTCGTAGCCGAAGCCTTTGGCACCTTGGCAGAGCTCTATCCCAACCGCATTGACCTCGGGCTGGGCCGCGCACCCGGCACCGACCAGGCCACGATGCGGGCCCTGCGCCGCAACAAGGTAGAACACGAAGACGACTTCCCGAGGGACGTCGCCGAACTACAAACCCTGCTGGGCCCGATGCAAGCCGGCCAAAAACTGGTGGCCATGCCGGGGGCTGGCACCCAGGTGCCCATCTGGCTTCTCGGCTCCAGCCTGTATTCCGCGCAACTCGCAGCCCACATGGGCCTGCCCTACGCCTTCGCCTCGCACTTTGCGCCCCGCTACCTGCACCAAGCCGTGGCGATGTACCGCAATTTGTTCAGGCCCTCGGCCACACTGGCCAAACCGTATGTGATGGTGGGTGTGCCCCTGGTCGCCGCAGAAACCGACGAAGCAGCCGAATGGCTGGCCAGCAGCATTTACCAACGGGTGCTGGGCATTCTGACCGGCCAGCGCAAATCGCTACCGCCGCCAGTGCCAGGCTTTATGCAGCAATGCCCGCCCGACGCGCGGGCTGCGATTCAGGACTTCTTGGGCGAAGCCGTGATCGGCGGACCCGACACAGTGCGCGAAGGCCTGCACGCCATGGCGGCCGCCACCGGCGCCGATGAGCTGATGCTGGTCTGCGACATCTACGACCCTGCCCTTCGCCTGCGCTCTTTGGATATTGCCGCGCAGGCCATTGCCCAAGCGCAGGCCACGGTCAAGGGCGACGTGCTGGCAACGGTATAAATTCAGTCTCGCCGGGCACCATGGGAAAGCGCTGCGCCTCCCAGTCGGTCTGGGCTTGCACGATGCGCTCCTTGCGGCTGGACACAAAGTTCCACACCATGAAGCGGTGGCCTAGGGGCGCGCCACCCAGCACCATCAAGCGGGTTGCTGTTTCTGCGCGAACCACCGGCTCCTCGCCCTCCGTCAAGACCTGCATCTGGCCACTGGGGAGTGGTGTGCCGCCCACCGAAACTGCGGCATCCACGCTGTAAATGCCCCGCTCGACCGCTGCCGCCGGCAGGGTCACTGCGGCACCACCTTCTAGCTCCAAGGCCAGATACAAGGTCGGGGACAAGGTTTTCACCGGCGAGCTGGCGCCGAACGCACTCCCCACCAACACCCGCACCGTCACCCCGGGCAGCTGCACCACCGGAATCTCGCTGGCCGGGGTGTGGACAAAGGAAGGCGCATCCTCTTCATGCTCCGCCGGTAACGCGGACCAGAGCTGAAAGCCATGGCTGTGGCGCTCGACGGCACGCAGATCGTCTGGCGTGCGCTCGGAATGCACGATGCCCCTGCCCGCCGTCATCCAATTGATGGCGCCCGGCTCGATGCGCTGCACCACACCGGTTGAGTCGCGGTGCATCATGGCGCCCTCGAACAAATAGGTCACTGTGGCGAGGCCAATATGCGGGTGGGGCCGTACATCGTGGTTGTCGCCCGGTTGGGCGGTGACCGGGCCGAAATGGTCAAAAAACACAAAGGGGCCGATGGCCTGGCGCTGCACCGAGGGCAGTACCCGGCGCACGGTAAAGCCGCCCCCGAGGTCGTGGGCGCGTGGGGTGATGTAGGTCAAAGCTCGCTCCTTGCCGGGTTGCGTGAAATAAGAGGCCCATCCTACCAACTGGGCTCTGCTACAGTGTTTACGCCTTATGAATAGCACCCTACTCCGTGATTTCCGTTTGATTGCACAGCGCTGGCAGGCTGAGCATGCGCTGGTGGTGGATGAAGCAGGTGCCGCGAACCTCGAGCGCATCCGCTGGCTGGGCCCCTTGATCGTCGCGATCAACGGTTTTCATGTACTGGTCTTTCTGCTTCTGGCCCTTCAAAAAGGCTCGGCCAACGAAGCTCCACCTTGGGAATGGGTGCTCTGCGGTCTGCATTTCGCCATGGGGCTGACGATCGCAGCACTGACCTGGATGGCCCACCACAAGGGCTTGCGCTACCGCCGGTCATTGGCCCGCTGGATGGCGCCACCGGTGGCGCTGGTTTTGCTGGGGTTTGCGGTGGCCATGGCGTGTGCTGACCAGTGGATCACCCCCAGCGTGACGCCATTTCTGATTGCCTGCCTGTGCGTCAGTGTGGGGCTCTACCTGCGGCCGGCGCCTGCTTTTGTGGTCTTTTTGCTGGCCTATATCGGGTTTTTTATCGCACTGGGCCATATCCAGGAGGAGTCGCGGGTATTGCTCTCGATCCGGCTCAACGGCCTGACCGCATCCCTGATGGGCTGGGCGCTGTCGGTGTTGCTGTGGAGAAACTTCACCACCATCGCCCTGCAAAAAGCCCAGGTGGCCCGGGTGAACGCCGAGCTGCAGACCAAGCAACGCGAGCTCGAGCGCCTGACCCGCCAGGATGGGCTCACCGGCCTCTTCAACCGCAACACCTTTGTTGAGCTCAGCAGCACCGAACTCAAGCGCGCCCTCCGGCAAGGCAGCGCCACCACGATTTTGCTGTTCGACCTTGACCACTTCAAACGCATCAATGACACCTGGGGCCACCCTGCGGGGGACGCGATGCTGCGCCACGTCGCCCAGACCAGTGTGCAATCGGTGCGCAGCACCGACCTGGTGGGGCGGCTCGGGGGGGAAGAGTTCATCGTGTTGTTGCCCCACACCCATGCAGACGCGGGCCGGCGGATTGCCGAAAAAATCCGCCAGCGGCTCGAGGCCAGCCCTCTCCAGTGGAAGGGCGAGACACTGCACATCACCGCCAGCTTCGGCCTGTCCAGCACCACCGCCGCGGAAGACCGGAGTTTTGACCACCTCTACAACGAGGCGGACAAAGCGCTCTACCTTGCCAAACAGCGCGGGCGCAACCGGGTGATTTGAGACCCCCGCCTCGCGCGGTGGCGCCTGCCCCGACGGGGCTTTTGCCGGTGCAGGGATAATCTGGGCCACATGGCACTTATTACTCTTCTTGACGCCCAGCTGGCATTCGGGCACGTCCCTCTCCTCGACCACGCTGATTTCTCCCTCGAAACACAGGAGCGTGTCGGCCTTATCGGTCGCAACGGCGCCGGCAAATCGTCGATGCTCAAAATCCTCGGCGGCATGGAGCGGCCCGATGACGGCACCCTGCAAGTCCAGGGCGGCACCCGCATTGCCTATGTAGCGCAGGAGCCGGTGCTCGACGCAGACGCTACTATTTTTATAGCGGTACGCGCAGGTCTTGAGCGCGTCATCGGCCTGATTGAGCAGTATTGCGCAGGCGAGGGCGACCTCGACGCGATGCAAAGCGAAATCGAAACGCTGGACGGCTGGAACTGGGAACAACGGGTCAACGAGACCCTGCAACGCCTGCACCTGAACCCAGAGGCAGTGGTGAGCACCCTGTCGGGCGGAACCAAGAAGCGCGTCGCACTGGCCCAGGCACTGGTGGCGCAGCCCGATGTACTGCTGCTCGACGAGCCGACCAACCACTTGGACCTGGACTCGATTGAGTGGCTCGAAGGCCTGCTCAAGGAATTCAAGGGCTCCATCATCACCATCACCCACGACCGGTCGTTCCTCGACAACGTGGCGACCCGCATTGTGGAACTCGATCGCGGCAAATTGATGAGCTACCCCGGCAACTTTGCCGCCTACCTGCTGCAAAAAGAAGAGCAGCTGGCACAAGAAGCCATCATCAACGCCAAAGCCGACAAGCTGCTGGCCCAGGAAGAGGTGTGGATCCGCAAAGGCGTGGAAGCCCGTCGCACCCGTGCTACCGCCCGTATCAACCGCCTGCAAGAGCTGCGCGCCACCCGCGAAGCCCGCCGCGATGTGGTCGGCAGCGTGAACATGGATGTCAACAGCGGCGACAAGAGCGGCAAGCTCGTGTCCGAGATGGTGCATGTCAGCAAAACCTTTGGCTTGGGCAACGAACAAGAGCGCCAGATCGTGCGCGACTTCACGGCCACCATCCTGCGCGGCGACAAGATCGGCCTGCTGGGGCCGAACGGCGCGGGCAAGACCACCTTGCTCAAGCTCATATTGGGCGAGCACCAACCCGACCCGGCGCCAGCCAACGCCCCCAAGCCGGAACCCGGCCACAGCCCGTGGGGCACCGTGCGTTTGGGCAGCAATGTGACCGTGGCTTACTTTGACCAGATGCGCAATGCGCTGGACATGGATGCCACGCTGGAAGACTTCATCAGCCCCGGTTCGGAATGGATCGAGATCGGCAACCAGAAAAAGCACCGCAAGAGCTACCTCGGCGACTTTTTGTTCTCGCCGGCCCGTGCCACCTCGCCGGTGCGCTCCCTGTCTGGCGGCGAGCGCAACCGCTTACTGCTGGCACGCTTGTTTGCCCGCCCCGCCAACGTATTGGTGCTGGACGAGCCGACCAACGACCTGGACATCGACACCCTGGAGCTGCTGGAAGACCTGCTGCAAAACTACGACGGCACCGTGTTCTTGGTCAGCCACGACCGGACGTTCCTCGACAACGTGGTTACCAGCACGATTGCCTACGAAGGCGACGCCCAGTGGCGCGAATACGAAGGCGGTGTGAGCGACTGGCTGATCCAGACCAAGCGCGCCAACGACATTGCGTCCGCCCAAGGCAAAACTACGGCCAAGCCCTTTAACTACGAGCGCGAGCAGCTACAAAAACAGGAGCAAGCGACCGCCAAGGTGAGCGCCACAGCCCCTGCGGCTCCGGCACCTGCCAAAGCCCGCAAGCTGAGCTTCAAAGAGCAGCGCGAGCTCGATGCTTTGCCCGACCAGATTGCCGCCCTCGAAGCGGAGCAAAAAGAGATCGCCGATGCGCTGGCCGATGGCAGCCTGTTCGCCAAGGATAACGCCCGCGCGCTGGCCCTGAGCGAGCGCAATGCCGCGATTGACGAAGCCCTGATGGCGGCGTTGGAGCGCTGGGAAGTGCTGGGTAAGCCGGCCTAAAGGCCCGCTGCCCTACACAATGCCCTGTTGCTGCAGGGTCTGGATACGCGCAGCGTCCAGACCCAGCTCCCGCAGCACCTCGGTGGTGTGCTCGCCCAGCGCAGGCGGCGCATAACGCAGCTGCACCGGTGCGGCGGACAAGCGCATCGGGCTTGCCACGGTGCGGATTTCTGCCGCACTGTTTACTTGGGCTACTGCCTGTTTTTGCACCAAACCACGGGCTTGTACCTGGGGATCTGCAAACGCGCTGGCCAGGGTGTTGATCGGGCCGCAGGGTACGGCTTTGTCTTCGAGCAGTGCAATCCACTCGCCGGTGGTGCGGGTGCGGGTGGTTTCGCTCATCAGCGGCACTAGCGTAGCCCGGTGCTCAACCCGGCGGGTATTGGTGGTGAAGCGCGTGTCTTGCGCCCACTCCGGTCGGCCGGCCGCCGCACAGAAGCGGGCGAATTGCCCGTCGTTGCCGATGGCGAGCAACATGGCGCCGTCCGCGGTGGGAAAGTCCTGGTAGGGCACGAGGCTGGGGTGGGCATTGCCCATGCGTTGCGGCTCGGCGCCGGTATTGATGAAACCTGCAGCCTGGTTGGCCAGAATGGCCATGCCCACATCCAGCAAGGCCATGTCGATGTGCTGGCCTTCGCCGGTGCGGTGGCGCATCTCAATCGCGGCCAGGATGGCGCTGGTGGCGTAAATGCCGGTGAACACATCGGTGATGGCCACACCCGCGCGCTGCGGGCCGCCGCCGGGCTCGCCGTCTGCCCGGCCGGTGATGCTCATCATGCCGCTCATGGCCTGGATCATCAGGTCGTAACCCGCCCGCTCGGCATACGGCCCGGTTTGGCCGAAGCCGGTGATCGAGCAATAAATCAAACGCGGGTTCAGGGCCTTGAGGCTGGCGTAGTCCAGGCCGTAATGGGCCAGGCCACCGACCTTGAAGTTTTCCACCAGGATGTCGCTCTGCAACGCCATCTGCCGGATCAGGGCTTGCCCGTCGGGGTGGGCCATGTCGATGGTGATGGAGCGTTTGTTGCGGTTGCAGGCGGTGAAATAGGTGGCGTCGGCGGTGGGCTGGCCGTCTGCACCCGGCATGAAGGGCGGCCCCCAATGGCGGGTGTCGTCACCGGCGACCGGGCGTTCGACCTTGACCACATCCGCCCCGAGATCGGCCAGCATTTGGGTGCACCACGGGCCGGCCAATACGCGGGAGAGGTCCAGAACTTTGAGGTGCGACAGTGCGCCGTGGGGGGTGTTGGGGAGGGTCATACCGGCTAGAGTGCGTGAGGGAACCAATAGTAGCCTCTGCAGCCGGTTTGACAGGCCCGATTTCACCCGTAAAATTCGCACCTGAAAACGATTTCAAATGAGAATAATGCAAGGACACCCCGTGACCTCTCCCGAGACATTTCCCCTGCCCCGCTTTCCCTCCGATTTCCGCTGGGGCGTGGCCACCAGCTCGTACCAAATCGAAGGCGCGGCCGCCCAAGACGGGCGCGGCCCGTCCATCTGGGACACTTTTTCCAAGACCCCCGGCAAAGTCGTCAACGGCGACACCGGTGATGTCGCCTGCGACCACTACAACCGCCTCGAGTCCGACCTCGACATGATCCAGAGCCTGGGCGTGGACAGCTACCGGTTTTCGATCGCTTGGTCCCGGGTGCAGCCCTTGGGCTACGGCGCCTGGAACACCGCAGGCCTGGACTTTTACGAGCGCTTGGTCGATGGCTTGTTAAAGCGCGGCATTGCCCCCTTTGCCACCCTCTACCACTGGGACCTGCCCCAAGGCCTGCAAGACCTGCAACAAGGCTGGGAAGCCCGCGACACCGCCTACCGCTTTGCCGACTACGCCGAGCGCATGGGCCGCCTGTTGGGCGACCGCGTAGCCAGCATTGCCACCCACAACGAACCCTGGTGCACCGCCACTCTGGGGTACGACCAGGGCGTGTTTGCCCCCGGCAAGAAAGACGTGCCCGCCATGCTGCGCGTGTCACACCATCTGCTGCTCTCGCACGGGCTGGCTCTGCAGGCCATGCGCGCTGTGGGCGTGAAAGCGCCGCTGGGGATTGTGCTGAACCAGTCACCCACCACCGCGGCCACCGACAGCCCGGCGGACCAGGCCCGCGCCCAGCGCGAGTACGACCGCTTTGTGCGCTGGTACATGGACCCCATCTTCAACAAGGCTTACCCCCAAGGCCCTGAGCTGGCGCAACCCGACAACATCCAGGACGGTGACTTCGACATCATTGCCCAGCCCTTGGATTTTCTGGGTATCAATTACTACACCCGCATCTGGGCCAGCACCAGCACACCACCGGTGCCCGCGCCCAACAAGGATGGCGTGTCCGACATGGGCTGGGAAAACTACGCGCAGGGCCTCTCGGACCTGCTGCAAGGCATTCACCGCGACTACACCCTGCCTCCCATTTACATCACGGAAAACGGATTTGCGGAGGCCGACAAGGTGGTAGATGGCCGCGTGAACGACCCGGGCCGCCAGGCCTATATGCAGACCCACTTGCAAGCGCTGCACGAGGCCATGGACGCGGGTGTGGATGTGCGTGGCTTCTTTTACTGGAGCCTGATGGACAACTTTGAGTGGGCCTGCGGATACGACAAACGTTTCGGACTGGTGCATGTGGACTATGCCACCCAGCAGCGAACCCTGAAGGACAGTGCCCTGCGCTACCGGGCGTTCATCGCCAGGCAGCGCAAGCGCTAAACAAAAAAAAGGCCCACGGGCCTTTTTTTCTGTCTGCCGTTGGGGACCTACTGACTCAGGCCTGCCTCAAGCCTGCCACTTCCGGGTGGTCTCGCGCACCATGAGCTCCAGCGGGGGCAACTGCACCGCTTCTGCGGGGTAGCCCATCATGTCGAGCAACATGCGGGCCGCATACAAACCCACTTCGTACACCGGCTGGCGCACGCTGGTGAGCGGCGGGGTCATGAAGCTGGAGGTGGGCATGTCATCAAAGCCGACGAGTGACACGTCTTCCGGCACCCGCAGGCCCCGCTGGTAAAGAGCAAGCCTCGCGCCCAGTGCGGTGTCGTCATTGGCGCAAAAGATGGCGGTGAATGAAACCCCGCTCTCGATCAAGCGTTGCACTGCGGCATGACCGCCTTTGTCGGTAAAGTTGCCGCGCACCAGCAGGCGCGGGTCCGGCTCCACACCGGCCTCTGCATGGGCCTCCAGATAACCCAGGTAGCGGCCTTGCGCATCGGCGCGGTTCTCGACACCGGCAATGTGGGCAATGCGGGTGTGCCCCAACGCCAGCAAATGGCGGGTGGCCAGATAGCCACCGAACTTCTGGTCCACATGGATGGAGCGCAGGTTGGGCCCTTCCAGATCGCGCTCGGTAATCACCACCGGCTGTTGCTTGGCCACGTCCAGCACATCCTCGTCGGCAATGTCACTGGTCAGGATGATGACGCCATCGACGCGGCGCGAGGTCAGCAGCTTCAGGCTGGCCACGTCGGTCTGGGCATTCCAGTGACCGCTCACGATGATGGGGGAGTGGCCGCTGGCCTCCAGCCCCACCTCGATGCCCTTGAGCGCACGCGAATAGAACTGGCTTTCAATAGACTGGGTGAGCACCCCCACCGTCATGGTGATGCCGGTCTTCAGGCTGCGGGCAAAGATGTTGGGGCGGAACTTGAGCTGGGCGATCGCCGCTTCTACCGCTTCGCGTTTGGCGGGTGCCACCTTGGCGGTACCGTTCAATATGCGGGATACCGTGCTCGGCGACACCCCCGCCACACGGGCGACCTCCAGCAGGGTCACAGGTTCGTTGCTGGGCGGGGTAGCAGTATCAAGGGTGAGGGGCATGCAGTGTCAGGCGCGAAGGGGTGCGCCGGAGTTTATGCGATGCCCCTCTGCAGGGCAGTGGGGTAAAACCCGCCTCAGTTGGCGAAGGCCGCAATACCGGTTTGCGCACGACCCAAGATCAGGGCATGGATGTCGTGGGTGCCTTCGTAGGTGTTGACCACCTCGAGGTTCACCAGGTGGCGGGCCACCCCGAACTCGTCGCTGATGCCGTTGCCGCCCATCATGTCGCGGGCCATGCGCGCAATGTCCAGCGCCTTGCCGCAGGAGTTACGCTTGAGGATGGAGGTAATTTCCACCGCCGCGGTGCCTTCGTCCTTCATGCGCCCCAGGCGCAGGCAGCCTTGCAGGCCGAGTGCGATTTCGGTTTGCATGTCAGCCAGCTTTTTCTGGATCAGCTGGTTGGCAGCCAAGGGGCGGCCGAACTGCTTGCGGTCCAGGGTGTATTGGCGGGAACGGGTCCAGCAATCTTCAGCCGCACCCAGTGCACCCCAGGCGATGCCGTAACGGGCGCTGTTCAGGCAGGTGAACGGGCCCTTGAGGCCACGGATCTCTGGGAAGGCGTTTTCTTCAGGCACAAACACGCCGTCCATCACGATCTCGCCGGTGATACTGGCGCGCAGGCCCACCTTGCCGTGGATGGCGGGGGCGGACAAACCGGCCATGCCTTTTTCCAGCACAAAGCCACGAATAGGCCCGACTGCTCCGGCCTCGCTGACCTCTTTGGCCCACACCACGAACACGTCGGCAATCGGGCTGTTGCTGATCCACATCTTGCTGCCGCTGAGCTTGTAGCCGCCGGGCACCTTTTGGGCACGGGTCGCCATGCTCTGGGGGTCGGAGCCATGGTCGGGTTCGGTCAGGCCAAAGCAACCGATCCACTCGCCAGTGGCCAGCTTGGGCAGGTACTTCTGGCGCTGGGCCTCGGTGCCGAATTCGAAGATAGGCACCATGACCAACGAGGATTGCACGCTCATCATGCTGCGGTAGCCGCTATCGACCCGCTCGACTTCGCGGGCGATCAGGCCATAGGCCACGTAGTTCAGGCCGGGGCCTCCGTATTGCTCGGGAATCGTGGGACCCAACAGGCCCAACTCACCCATCTCACGAAAGATGGCGGGGTCGGTGCTGCCATCACGAAAGGCTTGGGTCACGCGGGGGAGCAACTTGTCCTGGCAATACGCGGCGGCGGCATCGCGCACCATGCGCTCGTCATCAGAGAGTTGGCTATCCAGCAAAAAAGGGTCTTGCCAATTGAAGGCGGCGTGGCTCATGGAGTGCTCCGGCAAATGAAAGGAATGGCGGGATCGTAGCCCCTGCACCCTGCCTGCGCAAGCAAGCGTTTTGCACACAGGCATGCATTAAACTCATTTTTAAATCCCAAAAAACCCGATTTTTGACGCTTTGACGTGGATGTATTGCGCATGATGCATACCTATGACATAGTGCGCGCCAATTTGGAGAGCAATTCCATGAGCAACACCACGACGACAGCACCTGATGTGCGCAAGCCTGTCACGATCTTCGGTCCGGATTTCCCGTTCGCGTTTGACGACTGGATCGCCCACCCCGACGGGCTGGGCCAGCTACCCGCACATCGGCTCGGTGAAGAAGTCGCCATCGTCGGAGCCGGCATGGCCGGCATGGTGGCCGCCTACGAGCTGATGAAGCTGGGCCTCAAGCCGGTAATTTATGAGGCGTCCAAGATGGGCGGGCGGCTGCGCTCGCAGGTATTTGAAGGTACGCAGGATGTGGTGGCAGAGCTGGGCGGCATGCGCTTCCCTGTCTCGGGCACGGCTTTCTACCACTACGTTCACCTGCTGGGCTTGGAGACCCGGGACTTCCCCAACCCCCTGACGCCCGCTTCGGGCAGCACAGTCATCGACCTGGAGGGCAACACCCACTACGCGCGCAGCCTGCAAGACCTGCCGCCGATCTTCAAAGAGGTGGCGGACGCCTGGGCCCAGGCACTCGAAGACGATGCCCGCTTCAGCGACATGCAGAACGCTATCCGCAACCGGGATGTGCCCACACTCAAACGCATGTGGAATGCGCTGGTGCCGCTTTGGGATGACCGCACGTTTTACGATTTCATCGCCAACTCCAAGGCGTTTGCCAAGCTGTCCTTCCATCACCGGGAAATCTTCGGTCAGGTGGGTTTTGGCACCGGCGGTTGGGACTCGGATTTCCCAAACTCAATGCTGGAAATACTGCGAGTAGTCCTGACCAATTGCGATGACAACCAGCGGCTCATCGTCGGCGGGGCCGACCAGGTGCCTCACGGCCTGTGGCGCCACGCGCCTACCCAACTGGTGCACTGGCCGGCAGGCACTACCTTGCAAAGCCTGCACAGCGGCGCGACCCGTGCGGGTGTAGCCGCCATTGCCCGCGCGGCCGATGGCCGACTCGCCGTCACCGACACCTGGGGCGACACGCGCAACTACAACGCGGTGCTGACCACCTGCCAGAGCTGGCTGCTTACCACCCAGATTGCGGTCGAAGAGTCTCTGTTTTCGCACAAGATGTGGATGGCACTAGACCGCACACGCTATATGCAATCCAGCAAGACCTTTGTCATGGTGGACCGGCCATTCTGGAAAGACAAAGACCCGGAAACCGGCCGCGATGTGATGAGCATGACGCTCACCGACCGGCTGACCCGCGGCACCTACCTGTTTGACAATGGGCCGGGCAAGCCGGCGGTGATCTGCCTCTCGTATGCCTGGATGGGCGACGCCCTCAAGATGCTGCCGCAGACCCCGGAGAAACGCGTCAAGCTGGCCCTGCAGGCTCTCAAGAAGATCTACCCCAAGGTGGACATTGCCAGCCACATCATCGGGGACCCGATCTGCGTGTCCTGGGAGGCGGACCCCTACTTTCTGGGCGCCTTCAAGGGCGCACTGCCGGGGCACTACCGCTACAACCAGCGCATGTACGCCCACTTCAAGCAAGACGATTTGCCCCAGCAGCAACGCGGTATCTTCATCGCCGGGGATGACGTCTCCTGGACACCCGCTTGGGTAGAGGGTGCGGTGCAGACATCTTTGAACGCCGTGTGGGGCATCGTGCAGCATCTGGGCGGGCACACCCATGCCGCCAACCCCGGCCCCGGCGATGTGTTCGACACCTTGGGCCCGATTGCCCTCCCCGAATGACGGCCATGCGCGCACCACTGAAATTGGCACTCTGGCAATCTGCCCCCGCGCCGCTGGATGTGCAGGGCAATCTGGCCCGGCTGGAAGCTGCAGCCCGTGAAGCCGCCAGTGCAGGGGCACAGCTCTTGGTGTGCCCGGAGATGTTCATCACGGGTTACGCCATTGGTACGCAGGCCGTGCGGGCACTGGCCCAAACGGCAGACGGCGCTTGGGCAGATGCCGTGGCAGCCATTGCGCAGCGCCACCAAGTGGCAATGGTGTACGGCTACCCCGAGCGCGGCGCGGACGGCCGCGTGTACAACGCTGCCCAATGGATCGATGCGTCAGGCCGGCGCTGCCTGAACTACCGCAAGGCCTATCTGTTCGGCGAGCTCGACCGCAGCCAGTTTGTAGCCGAGGCGCAAAGCGCCCGGACATTCGGCGTCCATGGCTGGAAAGTAGGCATGCTGATTTGCTACGACGTCGAGTTTCCCGAGGCCACCCGCGCACTCGCGCTTGCCGGCGCCGACCTGATTGTGGTGCCGACGGCCAACATGGCAGAGTACGACTTCGTGGCCCGCTCGCTGGTGCCGGTGCGCGCCTATGAGAACCAGCTGTTTGTGGCCTACGCCAACTTCACCGGTCCCGAGGGCGCACTGCAATACGGTGGCCTGAGTGTGGTGGCCGGGCCGGATGGGGAGACCCTCGCACAAGCCGGTCGTGACGAAGTGCTGGTGTTTGCCACTCTCGACGATGAGCGGCTCACTGCCGCCCGCAACGCCGCGCAGCACGTTCGCGACCTGACGGCCCTCCACAACCCTCCGACTTAACCGGCCCCATGCGACGAAAAATACCTGCCACCCAGGCCTTGCTGTGTTTCGAAGCTGCGGCTCGACACGAGAGTTTCACCCGCGCGGCGCAAGAGCTGTCGCTCACCCAAAGCGCCATTTCTCGGCAGATCACCACCCTCGAAGAGTTGGTGGGCATGGCGTTGTTCCGCCGCACGCGGCATGGCGTGGCGCTGACCCCTGCGGGTACGCGCTATGCCACCCAAGTCGCATCCTGGCTGCGCGGGCTGGAGCAAGACACCTTGGACCTCATGTCCACCCGCGGCCATGGTGGCGCGGTGCAGTTGGCCAGCGTGCCCACCTTTGCAGCGCGCTGGCTCTTGCCGCGCCTGCCCGACTTTCATGCCAAGCACGCCAACACCGTTGTGCACATTGAAACCCGAACACGCCCTTTTCTGTTCAACGACACCTCGTTCGACGCAGCCATCTTCGCGTGCACGGAGTTGCAAATCCGCCATTGGGCAGGCACGCGCTGCTACCGGCTCCTGCAAGAACAAGTGGTTGCCGTGTGCAGCCCGGCTTTGCTGCGCAGCCGCAAGACTTTGAGTGCGGCAGACGTAGCGTTGCTGCCCCTGTTGCAACAAAGCACCCGGCCTGACAGCTGGCAAAGCTGGTTTTCGGCGCAAGGGATTGAAGCACCCAACGCCTTTGCCGGGCCACGGTATGAGCAGTTCTCCATGGCTTCGTCGGCAGCCGCTTGTGGCATGGGTGTGGCTTTGGTGCCCCGCTTGTTGATCGAAGCCGAGCTGGCACGGGGTGAGCTGGTGCTGGCCCACCCTGCCCCACTGCCCGGTGAGCGGCATTACTACCTGGTGCTGCCCGAAAACACCGAAGCCGGCCCCGCCGTGGAGCTGTTCAGCGAATGGCTCCAATCGGCGTGCACGGCTGACACTGCTTAGGGCTGGCGCACGATCACTGGCTGGATGTTGAACAGGTGTGCGCTGCCCGGCTCCACACCGACCTTGACCCAGTGCAGGCTGGGGCTGCCGAATGTTTGCAAGCGGGTCAGGTTCGGCAAGAGCTTGGTGGGGCTGTACAGGGGTTTGTCCACTTTGAAGAAGTGGGTGTCACCGTGCACAAACAGCACCTGGCCTTTGTAGTTTTCGGTTTGCTTGACGACGGTCGCCATGAAGCTGCGGTAGCCGCTGAACCGGGGCAACTGGCTTTCGTCTTCCTCTTCGGTTTCAGGCCAGTCAAAGCCGGGGTCCGCCTGAATGACCAGCACCACACCTTCCGCCTTGTCGGCCTTGGCCTTGGCGAAGGTGGACTCCACCCACTGGATGTTGGCGGCATCCCGCTCCAGGTATTCGGCATTGGAGGCGTCGCACTGCGCAGCATTGCGTGCGCTCTTCTCGGTGCACTCCTTGGCACTCATGATCACGTTGTTATTGCTGCCGGGCACGTTGATGCCGGCAAACACCACGGGGCCGTAGCTGAAGCGGGTGTTTTCGACGTATTTCTCGCCCAACTTGCCTTGGTGCTCCAGGGGCATGGTGGATTGACCCAAGCTCGCAGCTGAAGGGAACATCACCTTGCGCAGATGCGCCAGGCGCTCCAAGGCGTCAAAGCCGCCGTTGTTGGTGCGGTGGCAATCGGTCCACTCGTTGTCGCCGGGCACATAAACCACGGGCTTCTTCATGCTGCCGAACATCTTGAGCGCATCGACGTAGATGTCGTCGGTGCACTTGGAGCTGCCGTCTTTGATGTCGCCGTCGTACAGAGAGAACGCAATGTCTGAGTTGTTGATGCTGGTGAGCACGGCGGGCAGCTTGCTGTCGTCACCCGCTTTTTTGTAGGGCATGTCGCCCCACAGACCGAAGCTGTAACTGTTGTTGGCGGCGCCGGGTGCGGTGGCGCAGGCGGTCAGGCTGGCAGCAATCGCCAGTGCGGTCAAAAGACGGATAGACATGGAGAACTCCGGAAAAAGAGGGACAAAGCAGGGCGCTGCGGCACGCGACCGCACGGCACTTGCTCAATGTCCGCGCTTTGCGTGACAACGGTGTGACAGACACAAGACAAGTTGCGCCCCAAAACCGTGACAGCACGCACCATCGCTGCACCCCAAGCCGGTGCAAGGCAGCCGACAAACGGGCGGTTTTATGGTGCAAACCCCTAGTTACAGCGTGGCACGTGGATTGCTAGCATGCATCTCATGACTTGACCAAACGGTCAGTTTTTTAAGGAGTTGCCAGCGTGTCCACCCCCTCTTCTTCTCCCGCCGACGTTCGTGCAGGCCGCCTCGCCACCGAGGAATACGCCAAACGCTTTGCCGACGCCACCCCGCGCTTCACCGCGTCGCAAGCCCTGCTGGAAGCCGAACGCTGCCTATATTGCTATGACGCCCCCTGCGCTACCGCCTGCCCCACCAGCATTGATGTGCCGTCTTTCATCAAGCGCATTGCCGATGGCAACCTGCGTGGCTCGGCCCAGACCATTCTGGACAGCAACCCCTTGGGCGGCATGTGCGCCCGCGTCTGCCCCACCGAGAACCTGTGCGAAGCCGTCTGCGTGCGCAACACCCAGGAAGACCGGCCCGTGGCTATCGGCCGCTTGCAGCGCCACGCCGTGGACGCCTTGATGGAAAGCACCAAGCCCCAAGTGTTTACCCGCGCACCCGCTACCGGCAAAAAGGTAGCTGTGGTGGGCGCAGGTCCTGCAGGCCTGGCCTGTGCCTACACCCTGGCCCGCCAAGGCCATGACGTGGTGGTGTTTGACGCCAAGCCCAAAGCCGGAGGCCTGAACGAATACGGCTTGGCCAGCTACAAAACACCTGATGACTTTGCCCAGCGCGAAGTCCAGTGGCTGCTGGATATTGGCGGCATCACCATCCAGAACAACTGGAAGCTGGACACCGTGGCGCAACTCGAAGCCCTGCGCAAAGACTATGCCGCCGTGTTCCTCGGCATGGGCCTGTCCACCACCCAGCAACTGGGCGTGCCCGGCGACAGCTTGAGCGGCGTGCAGGATGCGGTGGACTTCATCGCCACTTTGCGCCAGACAGAAGACCTGTCCACCTTGCCAGTAGGCCGCCGCGTGGTGGTCATCGGTGGCGGCATGACGGCGGTGGACGCCGCGGTGCAAAGCAAGCTGCTGGGTGCCAAGGTGGTGCATATGGTGTACCGCCGGGGCGCTGACACCATGGGCGCCTCCAAAGCCGAACAGGAATGGGCCCAAACTAATGGCGTGGTGCTGCACCAGTGGCTGGCACCCGTCGAAATTCTGGGCCACGAGGGCGCCCACAGCGGCCAAGTACGTGCCGTGCGCTTTGCCGAGCAGTCCCTGGTGGACGGCAAGCTCACGCCCACCGGCCGTGAAATCACCTGGGAAGCCGACATGGTGCTCAAGGCCATCGGCCAGAAGCTGGGCAACCCGGTGCTGGCCGAGAGCGGCCTGACGCTGAAGGACGGCCGCATTGCCACCGATGAAGCCGGCACCACCAACTTAAAAGGCGTGTGGGCCGGCGGCGACTGCCGTGCCGGCGGACTGGACCTGACGGTCGAAGCCGTGGAGCACGGCAAGCAATCCGCCCACGCCATTCACGCCTTCATCACCGCCTAACGGGCGCCACGCATTCCGGAGAAACACCATGGCCAATCTAGAAACCACCTTTGCCGGCGTCAAAAGCCCCAACCCCTTCTGGCTCGCCTCTGCACCGCCAACCGACAAGGCCTACAACGTCAACCGCGCCTTCGAGGCAGGCTGGGGCGGCGTCGTCTGGAAGACTTTGGGCGAAGCCGGCCCACCGGTTGTCAACGTGAACGGCCCCCGCTACGGCGCGTTGCTGTCTGCTGACCGCCGACTGAACGGCTTCAACAACATTGAACTGATCACCGACCGCGACTTGGAGCTGAACCTGCGCGAAATCACCGAGGTGAAGCGCAACTGGCAGGACCGCGCCATGATCGTCTCACTGATGGTGCCCTGCGAAGAGAAAAGCTGGAAAGCGATCCTGCCCCGCGTGGAGGACACCGGCGCCGACGCCATTGAACTCAACTTCGGCTGCCCGCACGGCATGAGCGAACGCGGGATGGGCGCAGCAGTGGGCCAGGTGCCCGAGTACATCCAGATGGTGACCGAGTGGTGCAAGCAGTACAGCAAGCTGCCCGTCATCGTGAAGCTGACTCCCAACATCACCGACATCCGCAACCCCGCCCGCGCGGCCAAGCGCGGTGGGGCTGACGCGGTAAGTCTGATCAACACCATCAACTCCATCATGGGCGTGGACCCCTACACCCTGACCATGTCACCAAGCACCGGCGGCAAGGGCAGCCACGGCGGCTACTGCGGCCCGGCCGTGAAACCAATTGCGCTGAACATGGTGGCCGAAATCGCCCGCGACCCCGAAACGGCTGGCCTGCCCATCAGCGGCATTGGCGGCATCGGCACCTGGCGGGACGCGCTGGACTTTATTGCCCTGGGCTCCGGTACGGTGCAGGTGTGCACTGCTGCCATGGTGTACGGCTTCAAGATCGTGCAGGAGATGGAGAGCGGTCTGTCCAACTACATGGACGAAATGGGCTTCAAGAGTGTGGGCGAAATCGTGGGCAAAGCCGTGCCCACCGTGTCGGACTGGCGCTACCTGAACCTGAACCACGTGAGCAAGGCTGTCATTAACCAGGACAGCTGCATCCAGTGCGGCCGCTGCCACATTGCCTGCGAAGACACCAGCCACCAGGCGATTACCTTCGAGAAGGACGGCAAGCGCCACTTCGAGGTGAAGGAAGACGAATGCGTAGGCTGCAACCTGTGCGTGACGGTGTGCCCCGTGCCGGACACCATCAGCATGCGCGATCTGTCAGTTGGTGAGATGGACCTGCGCACCGGCAAGCCGGTGAGCGGCGTGCACGCCGACTGGACCACCCATCCCAACAACCCCATGCGGGTGGGTGCCTGAACGGACTTGTAAGGGCGGCACTTAGGCATGAAAATCGCTTTTCCCGCCCTGTTTCATTGCGCGACCAGCTATTAATTTAGGAGCAACTATGAGCACTCTGTTTATCCGTGGCGGCACTGTCGTCAATGCCGACCGTGAGTTCAAAGCGGACGTCATCACCCAGGACGGCAAGATCATCGCCGTGGGCGAGAACCTGAGCGCCCCTTCGGGCGCCACGGTGGTGGACGCGGGCGGCCAGTATGTGATGCCCGGCGGTATCGACCCGCACACCCACATGCAACTGCCGTTCATGGGCACGGTGACCATGGACGACTTCTTCACCGGTACTGCCGCCGGTCTGGCGGGTGGCAACACCACCATCATCGACTTCGTGATTCCCGACCCGCAGGAAAACATTCTGGACGCCTACAAGAAGTGGCGCGGCTGGGCTGAAAAGTCCGCCAGCGACTACAGCTTCCACGTCGCCATCACTTGGTGGAGCGAGCAGGTGCGCAAAGACATGGGTACGCTGGTCAATGAGGAAGGCATCAACAGCTTCAAGCACTTCATGGCCTATAAAAACGCCATCATGTGCGACGACGAAACCCTGGTGAACAGCTTCAAGCGCTCCCTGGAGCTGGGCGCCATGCCCACCGTGCACGCCGAGAACGGCGAGTTGGTGTATCTGCTGCAAAAAACCGTCTCCGAGATGGGCATCAAAGGGCCTGAGGGCCACCCACTCTCCCGCCCGCCCATGGTGGAGGCAGAAGCCGCCAACCGCGCGATTGCGATTGCCGATGTGCTGAATGTGCCCATCTACGTGGTGCACGTGAGCTGTGTAGAAGCGGCGGAAGCGATTGCCCGCGCCCGCGCGCGCGGCCAACGCGTATATGGCGAGGTGCTGGCTGGCCACCTGGTGCTGGACGACAGCGTCTACCGCCATCCCGACTTTGCGACCGCCGCTGCCCACGTGATGAGCCCTCCCTTCCGTCCCAAGGGCAACAGCGAGTTCCTGTGGCGCGGCCTGCAAAGCGGAAATTTGCACACCACCGCCACCGACCACTGCACCTTCTGCGCTGCGCAAAAAGC
Source organism: Comamonadaceae bacterium OS-4 (assembly GCA_027924025.1). Taxonomy (GTDB): domain Bacteria; phylum Pseudomonadota; class Gammaproteobacteria; order Burkholderiales; family Burkholderiaceae_C; genus Allorhodoferax. The sequence goes on along the minus strand of AP026970.1, from coordinate 175,622 downwards.
CGCTGGCAAAGACGACTTCACGAAAATTCCGAACGGCTGCGGCGGCGTGGAGGAGCGCTTGGCGGTGATCTGGGACGAAGGTGTGAACACCGGGCGCCTGACTCCGAGCGAGTTTGTGGCGGTCACTTCTGCCAACACGGCCAAGCTGTTCAACATCTACCCGCAAAAGGGCAGCGTGAGCGTGGGAGCCGATGCCGACCTGGTGGTCTGGGACCCGGCAGGCACCAAGACCTTGTCGGTCAAAACGCAGTTCAGCAAGGGCGACTTCAACATCTTCGAGGGCCGCACCGTCAAGGGCATCCCGAGCCACACCGTGAGCCAGGGTGAGCTGGTCTATGTGCAAGGCGACTTGCGCGCCGTGCAGGGCAAGGGCCGCTACATCAAGCGGGCGCCTTTCAGCTCCAACTTCGCCGCCAGCAAGCTGCGCGCCGATACCCTGGCCCCCACGGCCGTCAAACGCTAAAGGAAGCACCATGACCACCGACACCCAAATCGATACCGTGCTCGACCTCTCCCGCATCCGCATCAACGGCAAACGCTTGTGGTCCTCGCTGATGGAGCTGGCACAGATTGGCGCCACGCCCAAAGGTGGCGTGTGCCGCCTGACCTTGACCGACCTCGACAAGCAAGGCCGCGACCTCGTGACCCGCTGGGCGGTGGAGGCGGGCATGACAGTCACCATCGACAAGATCGGCAACGGCTTCATGCGCCGTCCCGGGCGCAACAACAGCCTGCCGCCCATCATGACCGGCAGCCACATCGACACCCAGCCCACCGGCGGCAAGTTCGATGGCAACTACGGCGTATTGGCAGGCATCGAAGTCGTGCGCACCCTGAACGACCTGGGCATCGAGACCGAAGCACCGATTGAAGTGGCCTTCTGGACCAACGAAGAAGGCTCGCGCTTTGTGCCGGTGATGATGGGCTCAGGCGTGTTCGCCAAAGCTTTCACGCTGGAACATGCGTACGCTGCGACCGACACCGAAGGCAAAACCGTCAAAGGGGAGCTAGAGCGCATCGGCTACATCGGCGACCAGGAGCCGGGCGACCACCCGATTGGCGCGTATTTCGAGACGCACATCGAACAAGGCCCGGTGCTCGAGGACAACGATGTGACCATCGGCGTGGTCAGCGGCGTGCTGGGCATCCGCTGGTTTGACTGCACCGTGACCGGCATGGAAGCCCACGCCGGCCCCACGCCCATGGCGCTGCGCAAAGACGCGATGCTGGCCGCCACCCGCATCATGCAAGACGTGGTGGCAGCCGCCCACCGCCACCCGCCCCATGGCCGTGGCACCGTGGGCATGGTGCAAGTGTTCCCCAACAGCCGCAACGTCATCCCCGGCCGGGTGAAGTTCAGCATCGACCTGCGCAACAGCACCGATGCGCTGGTAGACCAGATGGCCGACGAGGTGCAAGCCTTTGCCGCCAAAGTGGCGCAAGAGCACGGCGTGGACGTGAAGATTGAAATGGTGTCCAGCTACTCGGCCATTGCCTTTCACGACGACTGCGTGGACGCTGTGGGCCGCGCCGCCAAAAACCTGGGCTACAGCCACATGCCTGCTGTGTCAGGCGCCGGACATGATGCGGTCTACATGGCCAAGCTGGCTCCCAGCGGCATGATCTTCATCCCTTGCAAAGACGGCATCAGCCACAACGAAATTGAAGACGCCAAGCCCGAGCACATCACCGCGGGCTGCAATGTGCTGCTGCATGCGATGCTGGAGCGGGCGAAAGTGGTTTGAAGGGCCTTCGAGACAGGAATATGAGGCATATTGGCCTTTAGCCCTCTTATTTATTTCGCAAGAAGCTCCTGATTTGATAGCAAATCAGGAGCTTCTTTTATTTCAACTGCTGGATCTTGAAAACCCTAGGGCCCGCTTTCGGGCAATCCATCGCTAGGCGGTCCGCTCAACGGTAAAGCTGGTTCCATCAAAGTACTGCGTGTCCTGGAGTTTTTCCAGGATCTCACTGTCATTGAGGTGCCCGGTATCCTTGATGCCAACGCAGGCGTTTCTGCCGCGCGACTTGGCGACGTAAAGTGAAGCGTCGGCAACGTTAATGGTCTTACTCCAGTCCAGCAGCGACGGGCGTGTGGGACACAGCGGGAAACATGCGAATCCGACGGAACAGGTCTTGAAAATGGGGGCGCCACCCTCCAGCGCAAATGGTGCGTTGGCGACGGCCAGCCGAACTCTTTCCCCGAGTTGCAGAGCATGGCTACGGTCGGTAGCACGTGCAACGATCAAAAACTCTTCGCCGCCCCAACGCACCATGTAGTCGGTGTCGCGAAAGACGGTGCTGAACCTCTCCCGCAGTTGCATCAGTACGGCATCGCCCGCTGCGTGGCCGAGTTCGTCGTTGAGTGCTTTGAAGTGGTCGATATCAATCAGGTAAAAAATGAGATCCGCGTCCTTCGGCATTTGCGCACCGTACTTGGCGTACCCTGAATAGCGGCGCGCTACAAGATCGATGTCGGACTCAATATGGCGCGACAGAAAGCGCCTATTGCGCATGCCGGTCAGGGGGTCGGTCAGGCTGGCTTCCTCCAGGGCTTGTGTTCTCTCTTGCACCTTGCTTTCGAGAATCAGATGTTGGACACGCAACTGGCGGGTACGAAGCTGGATAACCCCATACATCGCGGCGATCAGCGCGACTACGGCAGCCACTGCCACGCTGGTGTGCTGCCACCATGCAGACTCCACAGTTACCGGAACGGCGAGCTCGTGAGAACTCCACTGGCCATGCCGGTTGGTGGCACGTATGCGCATGACATAAGAGCCAGGCGACAGACTTCCATAGCTGGCACTGCGCAACTCGGGCCCGGTTTGCACCCAATCAGGGTCGAACCCCTCGAGACGGTACGCATAGCGCAGGCGCCCGGGCTCCGCCAAATCAAGCGCTGCAAAGTCGAAGGTGAAGTTGTTCTGCCCCGGCGCAATCCGGAGGGCATCGCCGATGGGGGGCGTTGGCCAACGTACATTGTTGACCCGTATTTGTGTCAACACCAGCGGAGGTGAAAACTGGGAAGCTTGAAAAGCCTCGGGTGACACCACCAGAAGACCTTTGCTACCGCCGAAAAGCAGTCGTCCGTTCCGGGTTTTGGTGAATGAAAAAAACCAGGGTGTTCCGATATCGATGCCATCCACCGCGCTCAGCATGAGCATGCTGTCAGCTTTAGGGTCGTAGACATGCATTTGTGTCCAGATACGACCCTGGGCGTCCTCCATCAGGTTGGCACCGAAGGGGCGGCTCACGAAGCCATGGCGTTGGCTCACACGGTCGAACCGCGCCGCAGTTCCATTCCAACTCTCGAGTTTGTGCAGGCCAGAGACTGCGGTATCCACCCATAGGCGGTCAGCGCGGTCCCACAGCAAACCGATCACCACTGGCGTGCCCAGTTCTCCCCCCGGCTCTGCTGCAACACTGACCATTTCATGGCTTTGTTTAGGGATACGAAAAATGCCTTGGCTCGTACCCACCCACAGCGCTTGGTCTGGGCCCTGCGCCACGGTAAACGCGTCGCCCTTCAGTTTGGAGCCCCCTTGGAGATGGACTGGCGAAACAGAGCGCCCATCAGGCGGAACCTGTAAGAGCCCGTCTTGCGTGCAGACCCACAGCCGCCCGTCACTGCCAGCCACTAAACGGTGCACCGTTCCGGCCTCTAAGGCTAGCCGGCTCAGCAATTGACCTTTTTCACTCACACGATGCAAAGCACCCGCCCCTGCGACCCAGACTGAACCGTCAGGCATCTGCGCCATAGCGCCGACTTGCATCGGCGCTTGGCGATTACCGGCACCCGGCAAAGCGAAGGCGCCTTTGCTTCGCAGGTCCGAAGACAGCACGCCGATACCCGACGTGTGGGTGGCGGCCCAGATGTCGCCATTAGACAGTTGCAGCAGTCCACGCACGTCTGGCTTTGCCAGCGCGTCTCGTGGCTCGCTTTGCGGGTTGCGCAGCAAAATCGCGGTGTTGCCGGGATCATGGCGCTGCAAACCCACACCGAAGCCGGCAATCCACAGCCAGCCATCTTGTGCGCGCAACAGTGTGGTGACTTCGTTGGCAGCCAGGCCGTCAGGTCGTGCGGGGTCATGCTGCAATTGCTTCAAGACCTTAGCGCTGGTGCTGTCCCTCACTTCGATGCCGGAGTCCCTGCCCACCCAGACGGTTCCATCGGATGACTGCACAAAACTGGTGACGGCCCCAGCGCCTTGTGTCAGGTCCTTGTTGGACAGCATCTCCACAGAGCCGGTCTTGGGATCTATGCGCGCAATATCCCCTTGCAACGTCCCCGCCCAGATCAGGCCCGCGTTGTCCTGCATGAGCGCTTGCACCGTGCGGCCCTTGAGGCTGAGGGCGGCGCCGACTCCGTCGATTCGTTCGAATCGGTCATGGGTGTGTCGCTTACGGCTCAAACCAGTCCAAGTGCCAACCCACAGGTCTCCGTTGGTATCCACAAGGAGCGCCTGTACGCGATCGTCTGGCAGGCTGTAATCAGTGCTGGATTTGCGATAGCTCTTAAAAGCCTTGGTGGCCGGATCCAACCGCGCCAAGCCGGTACCTAGTGAACCGACCCAGATACCGCCTTCGTGGTCCTCCGCCAGCGCTCTCACCGTGGAGTGTTTAGCCTCTTGACCCGCCTGCGTGGTACTCGGGGCATTGCCCAACACCTGGACCGAGTCGATCACAGGGTCGTAGACCGCCAAGCCGCGAGTTTCGGTGCCGATCCACACTTTGCCGTCTTTGCCTGCATGGAGGGCTCGTATCCAGCCGAGATTACGCGCTACCGGGTCCGGGTCTGCTGTCTCTTGTGAGGTGAAGCGATATCCGTCGTAACGGACGAGTCCATCTCCAGTGGCAAGCCAGAGATAGCCCGTGGCATCCTGTACGGCGGTGGCGACCACACCGCGCGGTATCGCTCCCACACCGACAGATTCCAGCCTTGTTTGCGCCCATGGGGGCAATACTGCAAAGGCTTCACCACCTGCGATGGCCAGCAAGGCGCACAGCAGCCACCCTGTGACGCGTACTTTTGTATCTCCCATCAACCCACTATATGCGAACCCTCCCCCGATGAGCTAGTCAGCAGTGTCACCAGTACAACTGCCCAATGGTTCTGGTGGTGAATCTGGCGGCGGTGAGAGCGCCCCTACCCCGACACCCCAAGGGATTCACGAATATCATGGAATCCATACCCCCCATCACCCCGGAACCCCACATGACCGACTCCACCCCCTACGTGCCGCCCAAGGTTTGGACCTGGGACAAAGACAATGGCGGCGCGTTCGCCAACATCAACCGGCCCATTGCCGGCCCCACGCATGACAAAGAATTGCCCGTGGGCAAGCACCCACTGCAGCTGTATTCGCTGGGCACCCCCAATGGCGTGAAAGTGACCATCCTGCTCGAAGAGCTGCTGGCCGCCGGCCACACCGGTGCCGAATACGACGCGTGGTTGATCAACATCCGCGACGGTGACCAGTTCAGCTCCGGCTTTGTAGACGTGAACCCCAACTCCAAAATTCCGGCCCTGATCGACCGCAGCGGGCCCGAGCCTTTGCGCGTGTTTGAGTCAGGCTCCATCCTGCTGTATCTGGCTGAAAAGTTCGGCGCCTTTGTGCCCAAAGACATTGCAGGTCGGACCGAGACCCTGAACTGGTTGTTCTGGCAGATGGGCAGTGCGCCTTACCTGGGCGGCGGCTTCGGGCACTTCTATGCCTACGCGCCCACCAAAATTGAATACGCCATAGACCGCTTCGCCATGGAAGTGAAGCGCGAACTCGACGTGCTGGACAGGCGCCTGGCCGACCATGAATACCTAGCGGGCAGCGAATACACCATTGCCGATATGGCAGTCTTCCCCTGGTACGGCGGGCTGGTTAAAGGCTGGGCTTACGGCGCTGCAGAGTTCTTGAGCGTGCACGAATACCAACATGTGCAGCGCTGGGCAGACCAGCTCTACACCCGCCCGGCCGTGAAGCGCGGCCGCATGGTGAACAAGGTGACCGGCGAGCCGTCTGAACAAGTGCGCGAGCGCCACGACGCCAGCGACTTCGACGGCAAGAACCTGGCCTGAAGCCACTGGGTGTGCGTACTTTGGTGTTGAGTTTGCAGATAGGGCGGTGGAGTTTGGCCGGTTCATGAGCCGCCCCACCTGCCCCCACTGTTTACGCCCGCAAGCCACCTGCCTGTGCCATTTGGCAGTGCCCACGGTGAGCGCTTGCGAGCTGCTGATCCTGCAGCACCCGCTGGAAGTGCACCACGCCAAAAACAGCGCGCGCCTTTTACACCTGAGCGTGCCGGGCAGCCGCATGGTGGTGGGCGAGGCGTTTGACGAGGTCGCACTGCAGGCCCTGCTGCCCGGGCCGCGCACCACGGTGCTGCTGTACCCGCCCACTGCCTATGAGGGGCATGCGGCACCCGCGCTGCTTGAGCCCTCGCAATTGCAGCACCCCGAGACGCTGCGCTTGGTGGTGCTGGACGCCACCTGGCGCAAGAGCCGCAAGATGCTGCACCTGAGCCCCGGCCTGCAACGGCTACCGCGCCTGGCCTTGGACGAGGTGCCAGCTGGCCGCTACGCGATCCGCAAGGCGCATGCCCCGGGCCAGCTGTCTACCCTGGAGGCCACTTGCGCGGCATTGGCGCAGCTGGAGCGCAACGCCGAGCGATGGCAGCCTCTGCTGGCCGCCTTTGATGCATTCGTGGCCGGGCAGATGGTTCATATACAAAAATAGCTGCTGGCGCTCATGGAATGTGCGCCAGCAGCTATTGATTTGATAGCAATCAGCCTTTGCGGACGAACTTGAAAATCAAAATCCAGAAGACAAGAATCAAGGACGCCACCGGGAACTGCAACTCGGTGGGCATGAAGTAAATCACCATCACGCCGGGTATCCAGACACACCACATGGCAATCAGCACCGGCAGGTACTGGTGCGCCAGAAAGTCGGCAGAAAACAAATGCCGCAGCGTCTTGCGGGTGAAGCCGCCGTCGCGCCAGGCAAACAGCGCAACGATCACAAAGTTGGACACCGGCGAATACACAAACTGGTCAAACAGCATCTTCTTGACCAGCGTGAGCGCATCGCTCTGCTCGCCAAACAGACGCACTTGCACGCCGTACAGCACATCCACCGTGAGGCCGATACTGCCGAACACCAGCGCGGCGTAGAGCACATCGCGGGTGGTCTTGCGGGTCCAGGTCTGGCGGCCGAGTGCTACGCTCAAGCCCTCGGGCACCAGCACTGCAAACACCACGTAAGACACAAACGCAAACGCAAGGCCCCACGCCTCTTTGACATCGCCCCAGCGGGCCAGGCCCTGCTGGAAGGCAGGCACGGTGGCGTAGGCCAGCAGCAGCACAGCCAAGCCGCACCACAGCAACACGCCAGGCAGAGCGTTGGCGCGGATAGCCGCGCGGACTTGGTGCAGGGCAGAGGGTGACTGCAGGGCCGTCATGCGGCGGCAGCGTCCGCCAGCGCCAATTCGGCCATCTTCACCGCGCCTTCAAAGCTGCGCGCACCGCAGATAAACAGGTTCAGGTGGCAAAACACGCTGTCAGCCACGCCGTTCACTGCGGCCAACTCGCCATCGCGCAGGCCGGCCCAGCTGGCAGGCAAGTCCATGCGGGCCGTGAATGAACCGGCTTCGACCGGCACGGTTTTGATCTGGTACTGGTCGCCATCGGAGTCGGGATAAATCACGAACACCACCTCGGGCATTTCATTCAGCACCACATGCGTCCAGGGCATGCCGCCCTCTTGCAGGTGCAGCACCCGGCCGCCCAACAAGCGCGGCGCCTGGCGCACCGTGTCCGTGGCGCGCAGCTGGGCCACCTTTTTGCTGATGGCGTGGTCGAGGAACTTGCGGGTGATGGCAATCGCTTCGCGGAAGCGGGTTTCCAGCAGCTGGGCCTTGGCCGCATGGTCCAAGCCCTTTTCTTCGAGCCAATGGGTGTTGAGCTGGGCGATCAGGCTCGAGAGGCCGAAGATGCCGGGCGACACATCGCCCTGGCCGGTGTCCACAATGTCGAGGTACTGCACCAACGAGTGGTCGATGGAGCGCACGATCTGCTCGATCGCTGCCACATCCAGCGCGTGGCCCTGAGCTGCACACCAGGCCTGCACATAGGCGGTGCCGTACTGGGACCACACCAAACCCGCGCTGGCATAGCCCACGCCGGGTACGGTGTTGCCATCCACCAATTGGGCCGGGCGGGCGCCATCGAATCCGCGTTGGTGGTGGTCGAAGCGGCCCTTGGCGGCATCCCACACGCCCCCCACATCGACCGCGAAATCAGCCGCATCGATCAACTCTTGTTTACGGGTGCGAACCAGGCGGTGCGAGGGAAACACCCCCATCAAAATGCCCACGCCGAATACGTCGTCGGCATGAAAGGTGCCACTGTGGGTGGCGATTACGGTGGTGGAGGTTTCAGTCATCCACCGATTTTAGGGACTTACCCTGATCGGCGTTGCAGCCAGCCCAAGCCATCGCGGGTGGCGCCGGGCACCACGCCACGCCGGGGGCGGTATTCGCAGCCCACCCAGCCGTCCCAGCCGCAGGCGGCCGACACTTCGTCGATCACGTCCAGCAGATACGGGTAATTCAACTCCCCCACATCGGGCTCGTGGCGGCCGGGCACACCGGCAATCTGGAAGTGGCCAACGCGCCCGGTAGGCAAGTAGTGGCGGATCTTGGTGGCGATATCGCCTTCCATGATCTGGCAGTGGTACAGGTCGAACTGCACTTGCAGGTTGGGCGCCCCTACGGCCTGCACGATGGCGTGGGCCTGGGCCTGTGTTTGCAACAGGTAGCCCGGAAAGTCGCGGGTGTTGATCGGCTCCACCAGCACCGCACGGCCCGCCGATGCCGCCTGCGCGGCGGCCCATTGCAAGTTGCCCAGGTAGGTCGCGTGGCAAGCGGCAGGGTCAGCACCGGGCGGCAACACGCCGGCGAGCGCGTGAATGCGGGGGCAATTCAGGGCATGGGCATAGTCCAGCGCCCGAGCGAAACCGGCTTGGAACTCGGTCTCCCGCCCGGGCAGCGCCGCAATGCCGCGTTCACCGGCATCCCAATCACCGGGCGGTGCATTGAGCAGCACCTGTTGCAGGCCATGGGTTTGCAAGCGTGCCGCCAGCTCTTTCACGGCAAAGGCATATGGAAACAAAAATTCCACGCCCGTGAAGCCGTCGGCCGCAGCAGCGGCAAATCGGTCCAGAAAGGGGTGCTCGTTGTAGAGCAGCGAAAGGTTGGCAGCAAAGCGGGGCATAGCCGTGAAAGTGTAGCGGCCGACCGGGGGATGCCAGGGTCACGCCAAGCGGCTAGGATGGCGGCCAGAACAACCCCCTTTTTTACAAGGACAAAACCATGGAATTTCTGAGCGACCCGAACGTCTGGATTGCCTTTGCCATGCTGACAGCACTGGAAATCGTGCTGGGCATTGACAACATCATCTTCATCTCGATTCTGGTGGGACGCTTGCCGCCCGAACTGCGCGACAAAGCGCGTCGACTGGGCCTGGGCTTTGCGATGGTGTCACGCCTGCTGCTGCTGTTTTCACTGAGCTGGGTCATGGGCCTGACCGAAGACTTGTTCAGCGTGGCCGGCAAGGGCTTCAGCGGACGCGACCTCGTCTTGCTCGCCGGTGGGCTATTTTTGCTCTACAAAGCCTCGCACGAGATTTTTGTGGAAGTGGAAGCCCGCGACGAACACGCCCCCGCTGCCACCGAAGACGCGGTCATGAAGGCGGCCGGCACCAAGCTGTTCTGGTCCATCATCGGCCAGATTGCCATCATTGATATTGTGTTTTCGCTGGACTCGGTGATCACCGCAGTCGGCATGGTGGACCAGATCAGCGTGATGGTGGCCGCCGTGGTGGTCTCGGTCGGTGTGATGCTGGTGGCTGCCAAGCCGATCGGTGAGTTTGTGGACCGCCACCCGTCGGTCAAGGTGCTGGCCTTGGCGTTCCTGGTCATGGTGGGCATGGCGCTCACCGCAGAAGCGTTTGACCAGGAAATTCCCAAGGGCTATATCTACGCTGCCATGGCTTTCTCGCTGGCGGTGGAGGCTTTGAACATCCGGGCCCGCGGCAAGCGCAAGGCCCAGAAGGGTTCTTAAACCTCGACCTGTGCGGCCTCCGGCGTCACAATGGGGCCGATGCCGCTAAAGCGTTCGAGCAGCAGGTAAAGCACCGGCGTGATGAACAAGGTGATGGCCTGCGAAAAAATCAGGCCGCCCACCACTGCCAAGCCCAGGGGCTGACGCAGCTCGGCGCCGGCGCCGATTCCAAGGGCAATCGGCAAAGCCCCCATGAGCGCAGCCAAGGTGGTCATCATGATCGGGCGGAAGCGCAAGATACACGCCTCGCGAATCGCCTCTGCCGGCGTCATGCCCATGTGACGCTGCGCTTCGAGCGCAAAGTCGATCATCATGATCGCGTTTTTCTTCACAATCCCGATGAGCAAGACCAAGCCGATAGTGGCAATCAGGGTCAAGTCCTGACCGAAAAACATCAGCGTCGCCAGCGCACCGGTAGCGGCTGACGGCAGGCCGGCCAGGATGGTGATGGGGTGGATATAGCTCTCATACAGCACCCCCAGCAAGACGTAAATCACGAGCAGCGCCGCAATGATCAGGATGGCTTGGCTACCCTGCGAGTTTTTGAACACCGCAGCATCGCCGCCATAGCTGCTGATGATGGAGCTCGGCATCTGGATGGCCTCACGGGCCGCGTCGATCTTGGCAGTGGCATCGCCCAGGGCGGCACCGGGCGCCAGGTTGAACGACACGGTCACCGCTTGCAGTTGGCCCACGTGGTTGATCGAAGTCGGGCCTACCGAGCGCTCCACAGTGGTAAAGCTGCTCAGGGGCACCAGCCCGCCGTTGCTGGAGCGCACGTAAATGCCGTTGATGGCAGATTCGTCCTGCTTGGCCTCGGGAGCAACTTCCATGATGACCTGGTAGCTGTCGGTCGGCAGGTAAATGGTGGACACCTGACGCTCACCGAACGCACTGAACAAGGCGGTACGGATGCTGTCGACCGATACGCCCAAGGAGTTGGCGCGGTCGCGGTCGATTTTGAGTTGCGCCTGCAAACCGCGCAATTGCGAGTCGCTGGTCACGTCGCGGAACATCGGGTCAGAGCGCAGCTTTTCTTGCAGCTTCTGGGCCCAGGTGCTGAGCTCGTCCGCCCGGATGCTCTGCAGGATGTACTGGTACTGCGCCTTGCTCTGGCGGCCGCCGAGTTGCAAGTTTTGGGTGGGGCGCATGAATACGTTGATACCGGCCACACCCCGCAATTTCTTGCGCAGACCTTCGACCACTTTCTTCATCGGCTCGCGTTCCGATTGGGGCTTGAGTGTCACAAACATGCGACCGGTGTTTTGCGCACCGCCTCCCCCGTTGAACGAGCTGACCACCGCCACGTTCGGGTCTTTGCGGATGATTTCAGCCGCACGCTCTTGCAGGGCCACCATGGCGGTGAACGAGGTGTCTTCTGCCGCCTCGGTCGTGACCTGGATTTGACCGATGTCTTCTTCCGGGAAAAACCCCTTCGGGATCACCTGCAACAGCCAGGCAGTGGCCACAAAGGTAGCCAATGCAATGGCCAAAATAACCCAGCGGTGGGCCAAGGCCAAGTCCAGCATGCGGGTGTAGCCGGCCAAGGTAGCGTTGAAGGCACGCTCAAAGCTGCGCACCACGACACCGGGGCGCTTCATGTGCGCTTCATCTTTCAAAAAGCGGCTGGCCAGCATGGGCACGAGGGTTAGCGACACAAACGCCGACACCACAATCGACAGGCCCACCACCACCGCAAATTCGTGGAACAACAGGCCGATCACGCCGGGCATGAAAAAGATGGGAATGAACACCGCGATCAGCGAGACCGAGATCGAAATAATGGTGAAGCCCACTTCGCGCGCACCGCGCAAGGCCGCCTGAAACGCGTTCTCGCCCTTCTCCACGTGGCGGATGATGTTCTCCAGCACCACAATGGCATCGTCCACCACCAGACCGACGGCGAGGGTCAGGCCCAAGAGCGAGATGTTGTCGAGGCTGTAGTTCAGGCCCCAGAGCAATGCCACTGCACCCACCAGCGACACGGGCAGCGACAAGGCCGGAATGACGGTGGCCACAAAACGGCGCAAAAACAAAAAGATCACCAGCACCACCAAAATGATGGTGCCGATCAGGGTGAGCGTGACGTCGTGCAAGGCTTCCCGCACCGACAAAGAACGGTCGTTCACCGGCGTCATCTTCACCGAGGCCGGCATCTGGGTTTGCAGGGCAGGCAATGCCGCGCGGATGGAGTCCACCACCTGCACCGTGTTGGCGCCCGGCTGGCGTTGCACCGCCAGGGTGATGGAGGGCTCGCCATTCAGGGTGGCCCAGCTGCGGAGTGTTTCCAGGCTGTCTTCTACCTTGGCCACATCGCGCAGGCGCACCGGGTTGCCGCCCTTGGTGCTCACGATCAGGTTTGCAAACTCTTCTGCCGAGCGCAGTTGCTTGTTGGCTTGGAGGACCAGCGTCTGCTTGGGGCCTTCCAGTGTGCCGACCGGCGTATTCACGTTGGCCGCTCTCAGGGCTGCGCTGATTTCGTCCAGCCCGATGTTGCGGGCGACCAGCGCCTGCGGCTGCATACGCACCCGTACCGCATAGCGCTTGGAGCCGAACACGTTGACCTGCGCCACACCGTTCACGGTGGAGAGGGTCGGCACGATCAGGTGCTCGGCGTAGTCCTGCAGCTCGGCTGGCGACAGCGAGGGGGACTGCAAAGCCACAAGCAACACCGGCGCGTCCGCAGGGTTCACCTTGCGGTACGACGGCGGGTTGGTCATGTCAGAGGGCAAGGCACGCTGCGCGCGCAGCAAGGCGGCTTGCACGTCGACAGCCGCCGCATCGATATTGCGGGACTCTTCAAACTCCAGCGTGAGCGAGGTACTGCCCAGCGTGCTGGTGGAGCTGATGGTTTTGAGACCCGGTACCGTCTGGAATTGTTTTTCAAGCGGCAGCGCCACCGAGGTCGCCATAGTCTCCGGGCTCGCACCCGCGAGAGACGCCGAGACGTTGATCACCGGCGTGTCGTAACTCGGCAAGGCCGCTACCGGAATGCTGCGAAACCCGATCACCCCCGCCATCACGATGGCGAGGTTGAGTAGCACCGTCATCACCGGACGGCGGATGAAATGTTCAGAGATGTTCATGGTGTGGCGGGCTTGGCGGCGTCACTGGCGGCGGGCTTGATATCCGGGGCCTTGGCGTCTGAAGATTTGGCATCCCCGTCTTTGGGCTTGCCTTTGCCCTCTGGGCTCTCTTTGGCACGCTCCACCACCGGCACATTGGGCCGCAGGTTTTGCTTGCCGTCTTGCACCACCGCATCACCGGCTTTGATACCGGTCACTGCGGCGTCGCCCGCTTCGGAATACACCAGCTTGATCGGTTTGAGCACCGCTTTGCCGTCTTCCACCACATACACAATCGTGCCGCGTGCGCCTTGCACGATGGAGGCGACAGGGATCACCACCGCATCGGGAATGCTGGCAATGGTTTGCTGCACTTCGGCAAATGCGCCGGGCCAGAGCTTGTTATCGGCGTTGGCGAACACTGCCTTGGCCTTCACAGCGCCCGAACTCGCGTCAACGGCGCTGTCGACAAACTGCAACTTGCCCTTGAAGGTGCCACCGCCATCGGCCAGCGTGGCTTTGACCGAGGCGCCCTCCTTCAGTGCGGCGAGGGCGTCGCCCAGGTTGCGCTGGGGAATGCTGAACTGGATGCCCACCGGGTCCAACTGGGTGATGGTGACCAGACTGGTCACGTTCACCTGCACGGCGCTACCCACAAAAACATTCACCGCACCGGCACGGCCGGAGGCCGGCGCCACGATGCGGGAATACGACAAGGCGACTTTGGCCGCATCAAGCGCGGCCTGGTCGGCCACTACCGTGGCGTTCACACTGTCGACCAGCGCTTGGGCGGTATCGACCGATCCTTGGGAGATAAAGTTTTGCGCAAACAACTGCTTGGCGCGCTCAAACTGGCGCTTGGCATCGGCCAGCGAGACATTGTCTTTGGCCAACTGCGCAGCGGCCTTGGCCACATTGGCCTCGTCGCTGCGGGCGTCCAGGGTGAACAGCAACTGCCCGGCCTTGACGAACTGGCCTTCCTTGAAATGCACCGCCTTGATGGTGCTGTTCATTTGGGTGCGCACGTCGACCACATTGAGTGGCACCACGGTGCCACTGGCCTTGAGGGTGACGTTGAGGTCTTTTTTCTGGGCCTTCACGGTGGTTACCGACGCCGGGCCACCAGCCGGTGCGCTGGCTGCTGCACTCGCCGGCGCGGCAGCCGGGCCGGCTGCGCCGGAAGCGGCGGTCGCAGGAGCGGCAGAGGCAGTCTCGGACTTGCCGGAGCAACCCCACATCAACAAGGGCAGGGCGGAGCACGCCAGCACAACTTTGGCACGGTGAAATTTCATGGGCAGGGCAACAACAAGGGGGCAGGTTGGAGAAAGAACGGCACAAACGCGGGCGTTCGGCCTTCATTTTTAATCATAGGTTGCTAAGACGCGAACTCACCGGATTAAATCCGACCAGGATGCAAAGCATCTGTAAAGTTCGCGGCCGCCACGCAGGCCTGCCAGTCTATGACCGCTACGTGGCAAAACCAAGACAGGTTTTCCCTCGCCGCCCAGGGCGATTAACGCGCACTGGCCTTGAAAGTGTCGGCCCAGGTCTGCCCCAACCACGGACCTGCGCTCACCAGCACGATGCCCACCAACACCGGAATCGCACCGACCAGAAAGCCGGCCTCGATCGGCTCATCGAGCAACCAGGCACCGAACAACATGCCGAACAGGGGCGTCATGAACGAGAACACGCCCAACCGCGACGCCAGGTAATGGCGCAACAACCAGAACCAGGCCAGAAAGCTGGCAAACGACACCACCACCGCGTGAAACGCGAGGCTGGCCCACACGCGGGGTGTGAAGTTCACCTGGGCCTGCCCCGACAGCCAGGCTGCGCACAGCAACACCCCAAATGCCATCACCAATTGGTATTGCAAAGTTTTGGAAGGCTGGGCTTTGGCAAGGCTGGAGCAGCGCACCACCACGGTCGTGGCTGCCCAGGCGATAGCGGCGAGCACCCCCAAAAAGTCGCCCCACAAGGTGCTGCCCATTGCAGCGGTACCGGTGGCAGCAGCACCGGTGGCAGCCCCGTGCCCACGGCCCAGGAAGGTCATGGCAATACCGGCAAAGGCAATCGCGATACCGCTCCACTGCAAACCACTCAGGCGCTCTGCAGGAATCCGCCAGTGCAAACCCAGCGCTGCAAAAATCGGCGCGGTGTACAAAAACACCACCATGTGCGAGGCACTGGTATGGCGCAGGCCCTCAGCCACCAGCAAAAACTCGGTGGCAAAAAACACACCGACCGCCAAGCCCGGCACCAGGGTTCCATCGCGCAGCGACATGGGCTCGCCACGCCACCACATCACCAAGCCCACCAGCAAGGCGGCCACGCCGGACCGCAGGGCAATTTGCATGACCGGTGCTATATCCGCGGCGGTGGCTTTGAGCACCACCTGCTGCATGCCCCAGGTGGCACACAAGACCATCATCAACAGGACGGCGGATCCATCCACCGGTTTGCGCGTATCCATAACTCTCCCATACCTATTAATCAACCGATTATTCAGTTGACGGCTTTCATTGATATAGTGAAAAGATGACAAGCCATACGCCATAGCGGACAAGCATGCCCATCCTGCGTCCCAAGCTGGACATCCCCCTCACCAGCCCCACCCTGCCGGCACCGGTCATGTTCCGCAGCGCCTATGTGCCGGACCACGGGCTCTACCCCGAGCACCAGCACGCCTGGGGCGAGTTTGTGTATTCCTTCAGCGGCGTGATGGAGGTCAAAGTGCAAGGCCACCATTTCCTCGCGCCGCCGCAGTACGGAATCTGGCTCCCACCCCACCTGGAGCATGTGGGCCTGAACCGCAAAGCAGCACACCACTGCTCTTTGTATGTGTCTACCGCCCTGTGCCGCCCCTTGCCAGCGGAGCCCTGCGCACTCACGGTGAGCCCCTTAGTGCGCGCCATGCTGGAACATCTGCGCTTGCAGCCAGCCGGCAGTGCGGTCTCAGGGCCTGAAGCCCGCTTGCTCAAAGTGCTGCTCGACCAGCTCACCCTCGCACCGCGGGCAGGCAGCTACCTGCCCGGCTCTGACGATCCGGCGCTGGGCGCCGTGCTGCGGCTGCTGCAAGCCCACCCCGGCGACAACCGCTCGCTCCCCGAGCTGGCCCACGCAGTCCACAGCACCGAGCGCACCCTGATGCGCCGCTGCCAGCGCGACTTGGGCATGCCGTTTGCCGAGTGGCGGCAGCGCCTGCGGGTGGTGCGGGCCATGCCCCTGCTGGAGGCGGGCCAAACAGTGGAGACGATTGCGCTGGATCTGGGCTACGGCAGTGCCTCGGCCTTCATTGCCATGTTCAAGAAGCTGATGGGCACTACGCCGGATGAGCTCCGCCGCGGCACCCTGACTACCGCCTAGAGCGTGGCGGGTGCTCCGCCGAAACGGCTCTCCGCCTGCTTGCGGAACTCTGAAGGGGTCATGCCCTTGAGCTCCAGAAACCGGCGGTTGAAATTGGCCACGTTGTTGAAACCCACGTCGTAGCAAATGTTGGTGACGTAGCGGTCTGAGGTCATCAGCAACTGGCAGGCGCGGTTGATGCGCACCCGGTTCACAAAGTCGGTATAGGTATTGCCGGTAGCCCGCCGGAAGAAACGCGAAAAGCGGCTCTCGCTCATGGCCAGCTCTGCGGCCACCTCGGCTGCCGATTGGGAGTGCGACGGGTTCTCGGTGATGCGGTTGACGAGGGTGTTGATCTGGTCGAGCTCGGTGTCGTTTTCGGCACCCCGCATTTGCACATTGGAGAGCAAACGGTAGTCCCCCCAGCGGGACAGGTCGGTCATGAATTCACAGAACGCGGCCAAACGCTTGAGCCCGCGCGACCCGCGCACCGCATGCCAGTGCGTTTGCGCCCGGTCCGAGAGGCCAAAAAACTCGATGCCGTGGCGGGCCCGCTCCAACAAGGGCAGCACCTCCTGCAACTCGGGGATGGACTGGCAGGCCTGTGCCAGCGGCTCATGCCGGAACTGGATCACCAGATCGCGCATGGCAACACCCTCGTCGGGCACGTCCAGAGAAATCCAGTTGTGCGGCAGGCGGGGCCCGCACAGCACCAGATGGCCCGGCTCAAACGGGCCGATCCAGTCCCCCACAAACGCCTTGCCGGAGCTCTGGGTGATCAGGTGCAACTCGTATTCATCATGGCAATGCCAACGCGCCAAGGGGGTCGGATAGCCGTGGCCCAGGCAGCGGATGAATCCGACCTCGTCGGTCGGCTCATAGCCCAGCGACGGGTTGCGGTTGTAGTCAGCCTCCAGCTCCGGGGCCCGGTGCCGACTGACGGGATAGCCCGATAGAGGGTGCGAGTGTGGGGTAGCAGCCATAGCGACTTGAGCAATAAACGGGAATGCCTCACGTTACCAGCAATTACGCCGGCCCTGCACCCAAGTGGTTCTGGACAAACAGCTGCACCCGGGCGTAGCCCACCCGCAGCGCATCCAACAACCGCGGCGTAGAGGCCAGCGAGCCCCACAGCACCGTATCAGCGGCAAAAGCCGCCACCGGATCCGTCGCCTCACAAATCGCGTGGGCCGCCACCGGGTCCATGGCCTGGTCCTGGTAGGTGTAGGCGATCTTGCCCTCATGCCAGCGCTGCAGATAGGCCAGAAAGAGTGCGGGCAACATGATCACACTGACAATCGACTCGCCGCGCGCCAAGCGCTCGCGAATGGTGGGCACGATGAAGCCGGGTATCTTGGAATACCCGTCCATGGCCACCCGCTGGTTGGTGTCGCAAATGGCGGGGTTAACGAAGCGGTCCAACACTACGTCACGGTAAGCGCGCAGGTCCAGCGGGCTGGGGTTTTCGGGCGTATCCAGCACCGGGATGGTGTCGTCGGTCACATAGTCATACGCGATGCGGCGGATCACGGCATCGTGGGTACCCTCATGGATGTACTGGTAGCCCACCAGAGTGCCGGCCCAGGCGATGCAGCTGTGGGTGGCATTGAGCAAACGGATTTTAGCTTCTTCATAGGCGTCAACCGACTGCACCATCTCCACGCCCACCTGCTCCCAAGCGGGGCGGCCAGCAATGAAGTTGTCTTCAATCACCCACTGGATAAAGCTCTCGCCCATGATGGCAGCTTGATCGTCCCAGCCGGTAGCGGCCTTGACGCGCTCGGCCACATCGGGCGTGGGGCGCGGGGTGATGCGGTCCACCATCGCGTTAGGGCTGCTGGTGTTTTGCTCCACCCAGGCCTTCAGTGCGGTGTCGCCGAGTGCGTCAATGAACTGCAGCAAGCCGGCGCGCGAACGCTCGCCGTTGTGGCGCAGGTTGTCGCAGTTCATCAGGGTCACCGCACCGGCGCCGCTGTGCATGCGGGCCCGCAAGATGCTGACCAAGCCGCCGTAAATGGTGTGGCCGGCGCGGCCTGCCTTCACCGCCTCCAGGTCGGCGCGCAAGTCGGCAAAGGTGGCCCAGTCCAGCTGGTTTTTCGCGTCCAGGTAGTAGCCGGCTTCGGTCACGGTGAACGAGATGATGCGGGTGGTGGCCTCAGCACCCGCAGCGATCAAGGGGGCGAGATCATCCTGATAAGGAATGACTCTTTGGATGGATTCAATGCGGGTGTAGCTGCGCTCGCCTTGGGGCGTTACGGTTTCCAGCGTGTACGCGCCGCCTTGGGCTTGCAGGGCTTCCATGGTGGCTAGCATGTCCGGGCGCAAATTGCCGCCGGTGATGGACCATGCGGTATCGCCACGCTGTCGCAGTTCGTGGATGTAAAGCGCCTGGTGTGCGCGGTGGAACGAGCCCAGTCCGAGGTGAAGAATCGTGGTCATGGTCAGGCGTGAAAAAAATGAATCGGGGGTCGCTTAGAAATCGCTTAGAGATCAAACTGGGTGGGCATCATCACGACGTCGCGGATGGTCATGCCGCGTGGGCGGGTCAGCATGAAGATCACCACATCAGCGACCTCGGAGGCTTCGAGCAGGCTGCCTTTGGCCTTAGCCTCTGCGAGCTTGTCAGCAGGCCAATCGGACAACAAAGAGGTAATAACCGGCCCCGGCGAAATCGAGCCCACGCGCAGGCCGTGCTTGAACACTTGGCGGCGCACCGTCTGCACAAAGCAGTCGATAGCCCACTTGGACGACGAATACACCGGCTCCCAGGGGGTAGGAAAGTGCGCTGCGAGTGAGCTGGTCACGATGATGTCGCCCGAGCCCCGCGCGATCATGTGGGGCAGCACGTTGTGCACGTTCTTCATCACCACATTCACGTTCAAGTTGAGCATGCGGTCTATGGCGTCCGGGTCGTTGTCGACCAGGTCGCCGCCCACATACAGGCCGGCGTTGGCGTGGAACACATCCAAGCGGCCCTCGAGAGCCAGCACTTGGGTGAGCAAGCTGGCGCACTGGTCGCGGTCCAGCAGGTCCAGCACCAGAGGCACCGCTTGGGAGCCCAGGGTGGCGCAGGCTTTGTCTAGTGCAGCACGGTCACGGTCAATCAGCACCACGCGGGCACCGGCTTGAACCATGGCGCTCGCGCTGGCAAAGCCAATGCCCGAGGCAGCACCAGTGACAGCTGCCACTTGGCCTTGAAGGGGTTGCTGTGGGAGAGATGTCATAGCTGCGGACATCACAGTGCGCCCGCGGCTACAACACGGCCGTTGGCATCAAACAAGTGGGCCGCGTCTGCATCGATCTGCACGCCTACGTCGCCGCCCACATGCAGCTCGGTGCGGGTGTTCAGGCGGGCCACCAGTTGGGCGCCACTCTGGGTGGTCACGTAAATCAGGGTCTCGGCTCCCAGCGCTTCAATCAGCTCTACCTTGGCTTGTACGGCCCCCTCGCCGGCCGGCACCAGCATGATGCTCTCCGGCCGCAAGCCGATGGAACCCAGCGCAGGCACCTGCACACCGGCCACGGTGGTCACCGAAGGTAGCTTGGCGGCTTCGACCACATTCATTTGCGGGGTGCCGATGAACTGGGCCACAAACTGGTTGGCCGGGCGGTCATACAGCTCCAGCGGTGTGCCCACTTGCTCGATGTTGCCGTCGCGCAGCACCACCACGCGGTCAGCCAGCGTCATGGCTTCCACCTGGTCGTGCGTCACATAGATGGTGGTGGCGCCCAGGTCACGGTGCAGCTTGGCAATCTCGATACGCGTCTGGCCGCGCAGTGCTGCATCGAGGTTGGAGAGCGGCTCGTCAAACAAAAACACCTTGGGGGCCCGCACGATGGCGCGGCCGATCGCCACACGCTGACGCTGCCCGCCGGACAGCTCTTTGGGTGTGCGCTGCAGGTAGTTGGTCAGGTTCAGGATCTTGGCGGCGCGGTCCACCTTGTCTTTGATGATGGCGGGGTCCACATTGGCCAGCTTGAGCGCAAAGCTCATGTTCTCGAACACGCTCATGTGCGGGTAGAGCGCATAGCTCTGGAACACCATGGCGAGGTCGCGCTTGCTGGAGGGCTGGTGGGTGATGTCGCGGCCATCGAGCTGCAGGCTGCCGCCATCGATGGTTTCCAGGCCGGCAATCAGGCGCAAGAGCGTGGACTTGCCGCAGCCGGACGGGCCCACAAACACCACAAATTCGCCCTGCTTGATGGCCAGGTCAATGCCCTTGATGACACGGTGTTCGCCGAACAGCTTTTCAACGCCGCTGAGTTGGAGGTAAGACATGAATGAGGTCTCCTGATCTGATCTTTATTTGTTACTTGACGGCGCCGAAGGTCAGGCCTTGGACGAGCTGCTTCTGGCTGAACCAGCCGAAGACCACGATGGGGCCGATGGCCATGAAGGACGCTGCCGACAACTTGGCCCAGAACAGGCCCTCCGGGCTGGAGTAGCTGGCGATCAGCGTGGCCAGCGTGCCGGCCTTGGCGGCGCTCAGGTTGAGCGACCAGAAAGCCTCGTTCCAGCTCAGCACCAGGGTCAGCAAACCGGTAGACGCTAGGCCGCCCATGGTGAGGGGCAGCAGCACGTAGCGGAACTCGCTCCACAGCGTGGCGCCATCCATGCGGGAGGCTTCCAGAATCTCGTTCGGGATCTCCTTCAGGTACGAATACAGCATCCACACCATGATGGGCAGGTTGGACAGGGTGAACACAATTACCAAGCCTGTGCGGGTGTCCAACAAGCCACTGGTTTGCGCCATCACATACACCGGCACCAGGGCCCCCACGGCGGGCATCATCTTGGTCGAGAGCATCCACATCAGGATGTCTTTGGTGTACTTGCCCTTGAAGAAGGCCATCGCATAGGCCGCGGGGAAAGCCAGCAGCAAACCCAGAATGGTGGAGGCCACACTGGTGATCAGCGAGTTGGTGGCGTAGAGCATGTAGTCGCTGCGCTCCTGCACGATCTGAAAGTTCTCCAAGGTCGGGGTGAACAACACCAGCGGTGGCACCGAGATGGCTTGCAGCTCCGTCTTGAAGGCAGTCAGCACCAGCCAGCCCAAGGGGAAAAACAAGAGCAGCGTGACCAACCAGGCCACCACCGTGCGCAGCCAATGCAGCCAGGGGAAAGATTTAGCGTGTGTCATCTGCAACTCACTTATCGAGGTTCTTGCCGACCATGCGGATCAGGAATACGGCGGCAATATTGGCCAGCACCACGGCAAACAAAGCACCTGCGGAGGCCACACCGGCATCAAAGTTCAACAGCGCCTGCTTGAAGATCAGGAAGGCCACATTGGTGCTCGCATCGCCCGGGCCACCACCGGTGGTGGTGTAGATCTCGGCGAACACGCTGAGCAAAAAGATCATTTCAATCATCACCACCACCGCCACCGAGCGGGCCATGTGCGGCAGGTAGAGGTAGCGCAGTTGCTGCAGGTAGTTAGCGCCGTCCATGCGGGAGGCTTCCAGCTGCTCGCGGTTCATGCTCTGGAGCGAGGTGATGAAGATCAGCGTCGCAAACGGCAGCCATTGCCACGACACGATGATGATCACGCTGAGCAGCGGGAAGTCGGTCAACCAGTCCACCGGCGTGCCGCCGAAGAAGAGCCACACCTGGGCCAGCACCCCATAAATCGGGTTCATCATCATGTGCTTCCACAGCAAAGCGTTCACCGTGGGCATGACAAAAAAGGGCGAGATCAACAAAATGCGCACCAGGCCGCGGCCGGGGAACGGATCGTCAATCAGCAGCGCAATCAGGCTACCCAACACCACCGTGATCAGGATCACGCTGCCCAGCAGCAGCAAGGTGTTGAGCACCGCCGTGCCGAACGAGGGGTCGGTCACGAAGTATTCAAAATTCTCCAAGCCAATGAAGCCGGTCTGGTCGGGCTGCATCAGGTTGTATCGGATGACCGAGAAATAAATGGTCATCACCAGGGGCACGATCATCCACAGAAAGAGGGTGATCACTGCCGGCGCCATGAGTGCGCGGGGGATAAATCGGTTCATGAAGATGTCTCTCAGTGAGAGTGGCCGGTCCACACGAGCATGGACAGCAGCGGAAAACGTGACATAAAAGGGCGCGCAGGTTCCCCCGCGCGCCTAAAAGTCAACCTACCGGAGAGATGCTTACTTGTAGTAGCCAGCCTTCTTCATTTCGCGCTCTGCCGCGACTTGAGAGGCCTTCAAGGCTGCGTCTACCGACTTCTTGCCGGCCAGTGCGGCACTCATTTCCTGACCCACGGTGGCGCCGATGGCCTGGAACTCGGGAATCGCCGCGAACTGCACGCCGACATACGGGCTCTTGGGCAATGTGCTGTCGTTCGGGTTGGCGGAGTCGATGGCTGCTTTTTCTGC
Organism: Comamonadaceae bacterium OS-4; assembly: GCA_027924025.1. Taxonomy (GTDB): domain Bacteria; phylum Pseudomonadota; class Gammaproteobacteria; order Burkholderiales; family Burkholderiaceae_C; genus Allorhodoferax. The sequence continues at coordinate 152,733 of AP026970.1, read as the reverse complement.
AGCTGCAAACTTGGCAGCCTTCTGGAACTCAGCATTGGCGTAAGTGCTCTTGCGGGTACCGGTAGGCACATGCGCCCAACCATTGGTCTTGGCCACCAGCTCGATGTACTCCTTGGACGTCGCCCAGGTCACGAACTTGGTGGCAGCGTCCACCTTCTTGGAGCCAGCAGGAATCGCCAGTGCCCATGCCCACAACCAGTTGGCACCCTTGGGGGTCACAGCGGTGGGTGCTTGCGCGAATGCCACCTTGTCAGCCACTTTGGACTGCTTGGGGTCGGTGATGAACGACGCTGCAATGGTCGCGTCGATCCACATGCCGCACTTGCCTTCGTTGTACAGAGCCAGGATTTCGTTGAAGCTGTTGGCAGACGAGCCGGGAGGGCCGTAGTTCTTGAGCAGGTCCACATAGAAGTTGATGGAGTCCTTCCAAGGCTTGCTCTCCAGCTGAGGCTTCCACTGCATGTCAAACCACTGGCCGCCGTTGGTGTTCACCAAAGTGCTCAGGAAGGCCATGTTGTCACCCCAGCCCGGCTTGCCGCGCAGGCAGATGCCGTACACGCCGTTCTTGGGATCATGGATTTTGGCAGCCAGGGCCTTGATGTCGGTCCAAGTGGGCTTGTCGGCCACTTTGATGCCAGCCTTGTCAGCCAGGTCCTTGCGGTACATCAGCATGGAGGATTCACCGTAGAAAGGCACCGCAAACATCTTGCCGTCCACGCTCAAACCATTGCGCATGGCGGGCAGGATGTCGTCCGCGTCGTACTTGGCATCGGTCTTCAGTTCCTGCAGCCAGCCTTTTTTGCCCCAGATCGGGGTTTCGTACATGCCGATGGTCATCACATCAAACTGGCCGCCTTTGGTGGCGATGTCGGTGGTCACGCGCTGGCGCAGCACGCCTTCTTCCAGGGTCACCCACTTGAGCTTGATGTCGGGATTGGCGGTTTCGAAGTTCTTGCTGAGCTTCTGCATTTCGACCATGTGACCGTTGTTCACCGTCGCGACGACCAACTCTGTCTGCGCAAACGCAGCACTGGCTACCAAGCCGAAGGCCAAAGCTAAAGACGCTTTGAGTTTCATGTAACTGTCTCCTGTTGTTGATTTCGGGGGTTCAGCCAATGCCTAGCGTGCATCGACAGGGCTGAATAGTAGAAGTTGGCCCTTGGGGAGGTTGATACTCTGGGCACAATTAGCGGTATTTTGATGCAGTGAGTGACTAGGGTTTTCCCACACAGATGCGATAACGTATTGGTCTGGTGAAATTTTTGCGAACTTCGGGCAGAGAAGCCCGGCACCCGCCGCGGCGCGTGGAACGGGGTACAGCCCCTTCTTTGGCGCGCTCAAACCCTCTCTAAGGATGTTTTAGTTATTTAGAACTGAAAATTCCGTAGTTCCAGTTTTAACGCAGGGCTTCCAGAATCTCCCTTATCGCATTAACGCGTTGATTTCTGGAGTTGATATGCCCTTTGCATCTATTGCCACTGCGCCACGCAGCGCCCCCCTCTCCCGCCGCGGTTTCGGCACGCTGGTACTCGCTGGCGCCATCGCGGCATCCACAGGCCAGGCCTTTGCGCAACAAAGCATCACCCTGCTCAACGTGTCGTATGACCCGACCCGGGAGTTTTATGTCGAGTTCAACGCCGCGTTTGCCAAGTACTGGAAGGCCAAGTCCGGCCAGGGTGTGACCATCAAGCAAAGCCACGGCGGCTCGGGCAAACAGGCCCGCTCCATCATCGACGGGTTGGATGCTGACGTCGCCACCCTCGCGCTGGCCGGCGACACCGACGCGGTAGCCCGCAACGGGGGCTGGATCAACGCCGACTGGCAAAAGCGCCTGCCGCACAACGCCTCGCCCTACACCTCCACCATCGTATTGGCGGTGCGCGAGGGCAACCCCAAAGGCATCAAGGACTGGGATGATTTGATCCGCCCCGATGTGAAGGTCATTACCCCCAACCCCAAAACCAGTGGCGGCGCCCGCTGGAACTACCTGGCCGCGTGGGAATTTGCCAAGCGCAAGTTCGGCAGCGATGCCAAGGCCAAAGAGTTCGTTGCCAAGCTGTACGGCAACGTGCCGATTCTGGACACCGGCGCCCGTGGCTCCACCATCAGTTTTGCCCAGCGCAACCAGGGCGACGTGCTGATCGCCTGGGAGAACGAGGCCTATTTGCTGGAAAAAGAGTTCGGTTCCAAGTTCGATGTGGTGGCCCCTAGCCTGTCCATCCTAGCCGAACCAGCCGTGGCCGTGGTCGACAAGAACGTAGACAAAAAAGGCACCCGTGTTGCGGCCGAGGAATACCTGAAGTACCTGTACAGCGAAGAAGGCCAAGACCTTGCCGGCAAACACTTCTACCGCCCTGCCGTCTCCACCAAAGCGCAGGCCAAATACGCCAAGCAGTTCCCCAAGATCAACCTGTTCACCATCGACCAGGCCTTCGGCGGCTGGGACAAAGCCGACAAAGCCCACTTTGCCGACGGCGCCAGCTTTGACCAGATCTACGCCAAAAAGTAATGAAATTGGCTGCTAGCGCAATATTTGATTGCGCTAGCAGCTATCAAATCAATAGCAACATCTACTTGCGCGCCAGCCAGACGCCAAACACCGTAAGCCCCATGCCCGCCAGCGCCACGCCCGCAAAGCCAGCTGCGAGGCCGGCCCATTGCGTGGCGCGCACTTTTTCGCGCAGCAGCCAGCCGGCACCCAACGCGGTGAGCAAGGGCTGCAACCCCACCACAATGGCCGCCACTCCGGCAGGCAACCCATGGCCGATGGCAATGAACACGCCACCCAGGTACACCGCGTGCACCAGCACGCCAGTGACCGCAATGTGCCCACACTCGCGCAATGTGGACGGCCAGGGCGCCCGCGTGTGCCACACCACCAAACCCATGAGCACCAGCACCGCGGCATAGCGCACGGTCAGAAAAGTGAGTGGCTCCACATACGGCAAACCAAACTTGGCCCCGATAAAACCGGTGCTCCACAAGGCCACAAACAAGAGCGGATACAGGGCAGCTAAAGGGGAAGCAGAAGTGGTGGAGCACGAAGTCATGCACCGATCTTAAAGACCCACAGCAGTAGGCCCATCTCCCCAGCGCACGTGAATTCGCCTGCAAGGCGCGGTCAGCCACCTAAAGGCTTAGGAACTACAGTTCCCCAGGACAAGGCACAAGACAGAAAATTAACAAAGTGCTGTAATCGCATCTGCAAATGCCGGATCAGGCGCACCAGAGAAAACCGACGATGGACGCTGACGTATCGATAAGTACCATATTGGCACAAAAGCTTATCTTGGCCGTTGAAGCGATGCCGGCTTTTCCAGAGAGCGTACGCAAAGTTTTGATCCTGACTCAAGATATCAATTGCACGCCTAAGGATCTGGTACAGGTAATTGGCAAGGATCCTGTAGTCACGGTGAGGATCCTTCGCATAGTCAACTCGTCTTACTACAGTTTGCCCAAGAAGATTTCCTCTCTCGACCATGCCGTCGTCTATTTGGGTTTCAACACCATCAAGAACCTAGCCCTGGCTATTGCGGCTATAGGCGCCCTGCCCCAGAAGAACCCTGCAGGCTTTGAAGTACAGCCGTACTTGCAGCATTGCCTGTCCACTGCGGGAGTTGCGAAGCACTTGGCCTTCAGAGTGCCCGACGCAGATCCCGTTGACTGCTTCATCGCAGGGCTACTGCACGACTTTGGAAAAATAGTACTGGCTCAATTCAAGCCTGTTGAATTCCGCATCGCCCTTCGCAATAGCCAAGAGCAAGGTGAATCGCTTCATATAGCATTGCGCAAAATCATCGGCGTGGATCATGCCACTGTAGGTGCGATGTTGGTCGAGAAATGGCAGTTTCCCACGCAGCTGACCGAGGCTATCCGCTACCAGCACGGCCCAGAGCTTCGGGATACCAGTCTTTGTGCATGTGTGTTTGCCGCTAATCAGATCAGCAAACAGTTAGAACTCGGTTTTGCGGGAAACACCCATGTGGAGGAGTTCCCCGACTTTGTGCAGCAACGACTAGGCGGCTCTCTGGAAGACTTGGTGCTGGCCCTAGGCAACATGAGATCCATGTTGGAAGACGCGCATATCGTTTCCCTGTTTTGATTCACCTTTAACCGTCAATAAGGACAACCAGCTCTTGGTATAGGCCCTTGATCTCATCAAAGTCTATTGCCAATTTTTCCCGTGATCCCATCCAGCGATTCCATCCGCGCTCAGTCAAAGGGGGGACGGCTGCCAAAGGATCGGATTCCAAGTTAAGCCCAATCGCCACCGCATCCGCAAGGTGGATAACCTCGGCGAAAGCGCTGTACTCTGTGGCACTGGAAGTTGAATCGTGATTGCCTCCAAAGCTATGGTGGTCACCGATCGCAACTGCAATGACTTCGGGCAGATGCCAATGCCGACACAAGGTTGCGCCAATGGTCGCGTGATTGAACCCAAATATCTGTTCTTCCGCCTCGGTCGTCAATAGATTGCCGCCTTCTCTCAGCGATTGCACCTCCGCATATTGGGTCGGGTACGTGGCCATCAGCGCCAGCTTCCCGATATCGTGCAATATTCCTGTGAGAAACAAAAGGTTCGGATTGAGCTTGTTACTGCGTCCGATGGCCGATGCGCATATGGCAACAGCGATACTGTGGCGAAACAGCCTTTGCACCTGAACGCCCCCCACTAATCCAGGAAACTTTTGCGCGGTCATCATGGCGGCCATAACGACCAGCCTCAGGTTTGAAAAACCTAAAACAATTACGGCCTCGTGAATAGTTTGCACCTGGTTAGGCAACCCAAAAAAGGGGGAGTTTGCAATACGCAAGATCCTTGCGACCAAGCCCTGGTCACGTGCAATGGCCTGTACGACCTGATTGATGTCTGCGTCATCATCATTCAGATAGCCTAAGACCACTCTCGTGGTACTTGGTAAATTCGGTAATTGCTTAACGGCTGCTGTAGCCTGCTCCAAGCTAGGGCGCATCAATTCTCCCTCTGCTTTACAAATTCCAGTATTGCAGACTGAAGCGCTCTGCTGGCGGTGCCATTCCCGGAAAGACGAAAACGCCACTGCACCTTCAAGGACTCATTGTCATGATCTGGGCGCATTGCCGGTACAACACTGAATTGCGTTGCCACGGATTCTGCAACCTCCGGTCTAGGAGACGGGTCACTCATGTCGGACTCCTAGGGGTAAATGCAAACACCATTCCAGAATATTGCCCACTGCTGGACAAGTTGCGTCCTGCCAAAGTCCACCGCCGCCCTGAGGAATCGACATGTTCTGAATAGCTCACCGCGGTGGACGGCCAAGGAGGTAACGTCTCAGCGAACGACGAGATGGCATCCTCCTCCATTCCGAGCTCCACGAACGCATCGTTTCTGAGAACGATCATTCCGCTCGGATCAAGGCCCACCACCGGAATGGGCAAATGGTGAAGGGTTTGCTGTGCCGCAGACAATGCCGTTTGGCCTACCAGTGACCTGCGTGCCTGTTCGTCCAGAAGCACAGCGAGCGCCTTGTTGCTGCGATTGAGGTCTTCGTTCATCAGCCCAATTTCACGCGTAAGCCGCCCATTTTCATCGCTCAGCTCTTTGCGCCTGAACGCTTCTAGGATGTTGTCCTTCAGGACCTGATCGTCCCAGGGCTTACTAAAGAACTTATAGATGGCACCTTGATTGATGGCATTGGTTATGGATTGCATATCCGCATATCCCGAGAGAACCATGCGCACGGTGTCTGGATACAGTTCCTTCGCCAAGCGTAGAAATTCCTCACCCGTCATATTGGGCATGCGCTGGTCCGAGACGATGACGTCCACGTCGTTCTTAGCAAGTACTTCCAATCCTTCAGCGCCAGAGCCAGCACTGAGGATGCGATAGCCTTCGCGCCGGAGCAGTCTCTTCATGGCGGAGAGGATGCTTTCCTCATCGTCCACCAGCAGCAATGTCCTCGTTTTGATGGGACGACCAATTAACTCTTGGGGCAGGCGCCAACCGGATGTGAGCAATGCAGCTGCGTGGGTCGCAGGCATAGGCTTTCCAATGAAGTAACCCTGAACCGTATCGCAGTGTTCTGCAATCAGCTTTGACAGTTGCGCCTCAGTCTCCACGCCCTCAGCAATGAGGGACATATTGAGACTACGGGCCATCCCGATAATCGCGCGAGTAATGGACGCGTCGTTGGGATTTGTGATGATGTTCTGAACAAAAATTCTGTCAATCTTCACCGAATCAATGGGCAGCCGCTGTAAATACGCCAGGCTTGAGTACCCGGTCCCGAAGTCGTCGAGGGACAGCCTCACACCAAGCGCTTTTAATCGAAACAAGAGCGCCTCAGTATGCCGAACATCATGCATCAACAAGCTCTCAGTCAGCTCCAGCTCCAGCCTCTCAGCGGGCACCCCTGACTCCGAAAGGATGGCTTGGACCGATTCCGGATACGTCAAATCTACAAGTTGCCGAAGAGATACATTGACCGCCATGGTCAGCCTGTCGTGCCCCAGAATATCCCACGCCGCGAGCTGCTGGCAGGCAGTTCTGAGCACCCAATCGCCTACGCGGTCTATGAGCCCGGTCTCTTCGAGGATGGGGATGAACTCAGAAGGAGGCACGATCCCCTTGGTAGGATGCAGCCATCGTAACAAGGCTTCAAAACCTGTGATCGCACCGCTACGGCATGAGGCTTTAGGTTGGTAGTAAACCAAGAACTGCCCTTGTTCCACTGCTAAAGCCAATTCAGTCTCTAAGTGAAGTCGGGCACCTAAAACCGGGGTCATGCCGGGTTCATACAGGAGCCAACGCCCCCTTGAAACGACCTTGGCCCGAGAGAGGGCTGCTTTTGCATGGTGAAAAGCCTGGTCGATGGTGGTCGCTTGGAGTTTTTGTGTCGCGCCCAGTTGCGCCGTCAGCGTGCAGGCAATACCCATGCTGGCGCCTACAAAAACTTCTTTACCCGCAACTAGATAGGGGTGCATCAGCTCTTCGATCAAGGCCGAGGCCCTGTGACTGACTTGTTCAAAATCTGCAACGTTCTCAATCAACAACGCAAATTCGTCACCGCCATAGCGGGCCAGAAACCTGTTTGGCCCAGCGTGTGTAGCAATCCGTTTTGCAGCTTCGGCCAAAACACTGTCACCAGCAGGCAGCCCCATGGCTTCATTCAGTACGGCCAGATGATCCAGATCGATGCAGAGGACCGCCACGTCCATATTTCGAGGTAGGGAATTCAATTTTTCTAGGAGCGCACGCTGTCCTCGCAACCCCGTTGCGGAGTCGATGCCATGCTCATGAACTCCTAGATTGTTGCCGCCATGTAAACCCTCTGTCATTCAATCCACCCTTTGAAATTCACAAACAATAGCCGGCTATGTCTTTTGTGGTGGCTTGATGGGCAACACCATTTCGATGTCGTCTCTGGATTCTCGTTGTCGCAGCAATCTGATCAACTTCTCCGTAAGTACATGCTCTGCGGTCAACAAAACGATGCCGTCGTGCGTCGTGAGGTCCCTTGCCATCACCATGCCCGGCACCAGTTCACTGGTTTTGAGCATTACTGCCGGCGCCTCCGCTATGGGCGCGGCATTCAAGGTCACCTGCAGGAATACATCTACTACCTCGGGATTGAATTGAGTGCCCCGTCCGCGTGCAATCATTGACCGGGCTTCGCTGGTAGACAGCTTGGCTTGGCTTAGATTTCCTGCTTGCAGGTCCAAAAATGCTTCGACCACCATCAGAATGCTTGCAGCAATAGATATGGCGTCCCCAGCAAGGCCATCCGGAAACCCGAGGCCGTCATACCGTTCATGGTGCGAGCGGATCAAAACAGCTACACCATGCATATCATCCTGCGATATCAGCGCCTGCTCACCCCACACCGGATGCCTCCGATACAAGGTCAATTCGCTTTCGGACAATCGCCCGACGGGCTTTGATAGCACTTCGTCAGACAGTCCAATTTGTCCAATGTCGTGCAGTAACCCGGCCACAAAAAGCTCGTGCTGTGCGGCTTCGGGTAACCCCATACTTGCGGCGGTGCGACGCGCTAGGTCAGCCACCAAGCGTGAATGCCCGCTGAGGTTTCCACCGCGCAATTCCATCAAATTGGAAAACACCTTTATGGTGTTCAGGTAGTTCTTTTTGAGTTTCGCGTTCGCTGTCTGGAGCTCGTGCGTGCGCGCATGTACTTTAGCCTCCAAACCAGTGTTAAGCGTTTTCAACTCTTCGTTCTGGAGAAGTACCTGCTCTTCTAGTTTTTTCTTCTCGTACTCAAGTGCCTTGCGTTCAAGCGCTTGTTGCACGATCAAGACCAAATCGTGATCGTCCCACGGCTTGGTGATGTAGCGATAAATCTCTCCACGGTTAATCGCCTCAATGATGGAAGAAACGTCAGCATACCCCGTGAGCAAAAGGCGCATTGTGTCGGGCCAGCGCTGGCGCACATGCTCCAAAAACTTGGAGCCGTCCATTTCAGGCATCCGCATATCCGATATCACTAGATCTACCGACGTGCTCTCCAGCACCGCCAGCCCTGCCTGTCCACTCTCCGCAACGATCACTTGAAATCCATGGGGACGTAGAAGTCGCCTTAACGCCGAGAGGATGTTTGCCTCATCGTCAACGCACAAAACAGTGTGTAACTTCGGACGTGCTTCGACGGGTAACAAACTCATTTCTATTCCGCTTTATCTGTTTGCTTTAGTGGAAGTACCAACCGGAACGTCGTTCCTTTTCCAATCACTGTATGCACATCAATCTGCCCACGGTGTTTTTGAATAATTCCGTACGACAGTGACAGCCCCAACCCCGTACCTTTCCCCACCGGTTTAGTAGTGTAAAAGGGGTCAAAAATTCGCGGCACCACCTCCTTCGGAATACCGCTGCCATTGTCAGTAACTTCAATCCATACAGATTCATTCTCAACACCGGTACGAATCCAGATTTTTCCGCGGTCCGGCCCTATCGCATGCGCTGCGTTAACCACCAGATTCATCACCACCTGGTTAATCTCAGACGGAAGGCATTGCACCAGTGGTAGCTCACCATACTCCTTGATGATGTCTGCCTTGTATTTCACTTCGTTGTTGACCACATTCAAGGTCGAGTCGATGCCTTGATTCAGATTGGCGAAACTCCACTCCGGCTTAGCATCCACGTGGGAGAAGTCCTTTAAATCCTGGACAATTTTTCGCACCCTCACAATGCCTTCCTTGGACTCCTTCATAAGGTCCGGAATATCTTCTTTCAAGAAGTCGACCTCCAGCGCCACACGCCTAGCCTGCAGCTCTTTGACAATGTCAGAGTCCCCGCAGCTCTTCTCAGCATCTTCGTAGGCGTTCAGCATTTCAAATAAACTGCCCAGATAGGACTCAAGCATCCCGTAATTGGAAAAAATATAGCCAATCGGATTGTTAATCTCATGGGCGACCCCCGCAGCCAGTTGCCCGATGGATGCCAATTTCTCCGATTGCACTAAGTGTTCCTGAGTCGTAACCAACTTGGCGTTTAACAAATTGAGCTCTGAGTTGCGTTTGGTCAACTCATATTCCAATTGCTCACGGCGCTCAACGTCTCGACGCAGTGTGCTGTTCATGTCGGCTAGTTGCGCAGTTCGTTGCTCCACGATCTCTTCGACTTCAAGCTGGGCTTTCAGCAAAGCGGACTCGGCGACCTTTCTCTCAGTAATGTCTTGCAGTGTTTCTATGGCACCAACGATTTTTCCTTCGGAATTCTTTAACGGTGCTGCTGTGAAAAAAAGCCATCGCCCTGATGTACCTAGTCGTGAAAAAAAACCTTCCGCTTCGTAGGCTTCGGGAATTATTAAAGAGTTGCGATAAGCGTTCTGATACAAATCAGAGATGATGTCAATCATGGCTCCATCAACGATTAAATCCGCCATGACTGGGCGCTCAACGCCATAGAAAATATGCCCTAAACCACGTCGCCCGATTACTTCAGAAGCCGGAACGCCTAAGAGCTTGGCGCATGCTTTGTTGTAATGGGTAACAACGTGGTCCGCATCGATGACGAAAGTAGCAATAGGGCTACCTTCAAAAAAACTTGAAGGATCTAGCGTATTGAGTCCAGAGTGCATATGCTGGTTCGAGTTTTAAGTCTGATGAATGCTCTAAATAACTCCCCACAAAGCGTGGTGAGAAGCCACTGAATTTCAAAATACAAAAGTTCACTCTCAAGAGCTCAATCTACACCGTTTTGCCTGCCCTATGGGACTGTTTTGCGCCTCTTGGCGTCCTTGAAGCATCGCCTCGAGTGACACGCTACAGGCCTGCCACCCCCCAGGAAACGCGTGAACTGGGTCACCGCCCTCTCCACCTTCGTCTTCCGCCCCCAAAGCACGCACGGTCGCGCAACGCGCCCGAGTCGATCGAGCGCATCCACAAAGTGATGGCGGCGCGCTAAACCATGATGAAGTTCGGATTCATTTGAGTTCACTATAAATTTAATAGCTGCTCGCGCAAACCCCACCTGCGCTACAGGCCAAGACAACAAACTACCCGCCGAAATGCTTCAGGTAAGAGGACTCTGAACCCTGGGCATACCCCATCACCAGCAACTCTTTGGCGCGGGATGCGGCCACATAAAACAGGTTGCGCTCGTCCTGGCTCGTGTTGTCAAAGGTCTTCTTATTGCAGTCCGGGATGAACACGATCCGGAACTCCAAGCCCTTGGCATCCTCGATGGTGGAGAGCCTGAGCTGGCGGTGTGTTGCACTGGGCTTTCTGAGCGTGTGGTCGAACATGTTCATGGCGCCCAAGAAGGCGTCAATCGACGTGTATTGATAGGCAACCTTGCCCAGGCTGTCCATTGCATAGCGCACCTCTTCAAAGTCCGCCTCAGACACATAGATCTTCTGGCCGATGCGGTTGAAATCCAGCGCGTCCATGAAGTCTGTGATTTTCGAAGCCTCATTGCTCGCCGCAATTTCCAAGGCCGCGTGAATGGAATGCTGGGTCTCAGGATCGGCCGCACCCAGCAATTCCGGGAACACGAACTGCCTGAAGTTGTCTTCCGTGGCCGAATGGATGACCGCATCTGTGGCGTCTTGCGCGTCAAGCACCGAGAGGTTGGCGCCCATAAATTCCCAAACGGCTTGCTTGGCTTCCAAAAGCGCGGGTGTAATGAATTTACTCTGGTGGTCAACAGCAATCGCCAAGAGCATCCGCACAAATGCAATCTCCGGGCGCTGAAGGAAAGGCCGGAAGCCCACGGTCTGGTAGGTCATTCCTTTCAACAGCAATTCATGCTCAATGCCGACCGAGGCGCCCGGATGCCGCAGCAACACCGCAAAGTCGTCGCCCAGGGTGTTGGGGTCGACCTTGTGCTGCTGAATAAGCTGCGTGATCAGGTCTGCATTGGCCTTCGGACCATCGGCCAGCCGCAGGATGGCGTTCGAGGTGTGGCCCGGATCGGTGTTGTATTCCTTACGGGCGAATACCCCCAAGGGACGGGCGATGGATGGGCCGAATCGCCGCGTCACCGTCAACGGGAATGCGGCTACCTCGCCCAGCTCGCGGCTGAGGTCGGGCCCCAGGAAATACGAGTCCGCCCCGTTCTTCGCGTGAATGACCTGATCCCTGTCACCCACACCCAGGAACGTGGCCCCCGGGTTGTGTTCCAGCAAGGCGCGGATGACGGTGAAGATCGCCCAGCCACAGTCGTGCATTTCATCAAGCACGATGGCTTCGATGCCCAGGCTGAGGGGGTGCCTGTCCCACGACCACGGTGCGTTTTCTGACAACAACCACCGTGCCATGTCGTAGGTTGCGTCCCCCGGGTACCGAAATGCGACTCGCTCGCCCTCCGGGTTGGCGAAACCGGTTCTGTCCCGTTCGTACTGGAGAAAAACCGCAAGCGGGGTGAAGTCCACGCCCAGCTCGGCAGCCACCGCAGGGGTGCACCTGAAATCCTCTCCGTAGCGGGGGACGGCCAAGGTGCCTTTGAGCACCGCAAACTCTTCCAGCAGGTGCTCCACCGACAGCGCGCCGGTACCCTGAATTGAAAAGTCGTTGGCAAACCTCTCTTGCGATGCCTCACGGGCACGCAGGACCGCCTGCAGCACATAGGGCCGGACCTGCACTGCCCGCTCAAAGGTTTTCACCGGGTGTGCGCGCACGCCATCCTGAACCTCGGCTTCCACCCGTTTGAGACGGGTGGCACACAACGCATCCACCATTCCTACACGCACCTTGGACGACACCGCGTCGGGCATGCCGATGCGATAAAACGCCTCTGTATAGGCTCGCACCCCAGGGGTGCTGTAGGCCAACGCAACGATCTTGGCGGGGTCCACCCCGCGCTCCACCAGCTTTTGAATGCGCATGGCCGCGGTCGTGGTCTTTGCCGAGCCGGCGTTGGCTTCAATGAGGATGCGTGGTGCGACTGTGTTGATGATGTCGATCTGCTCTTTGCTTGGAACTAACAAAATCCAACTCCCTTGATGTGTCGCAGCATCGGCAAATGGTAGCGCCATGCCGCTAGGCGACGTGCCCTTGCCGGCAGAAGGCACGCCGGGACGCGCTACAGTCCTGCCAATCCGCAGGACACGCATGAACTGGTTTACCGCTCTCTCCACCCGCCTCTTTCGCCCCAAACCCCGCACCGCCGAGCAGCGCGCGCGCGACCTGCTGCGCGCCGTGGATGCGGGCGGCCTGCCGCTGAATGTGGCGGTGGTGAACCACATTGCCCGCGAGCTGGGTCTGGATGTGTCGCGCAAAGCGCGCATGCCCGAGACGATTGAGCGCATCCGCAAAGTCATGGCGGGGCGCTAAAACCATGCTCAAGCTCGGATTTAACTTTCTGGTGGTGGTGTTGCTGGTGCTGGTGGTGGTGTTCACCTGGCGCACCAAGCGGCGCGAAAAGTGGGAACGTGCCGGCCAGTGCTACAGCTGCGGCGCGGTGCCCCACACCACCGACAGGCATGGCCGCATCTGCAACGACTGTGTGCAGACCCGCACCATCCAGCGCTGGCTGGGCGGCTTCATGGCCCTGGTGATCGCGGCGATTGCCGCTTGGGTGCACTGGCAGGGCGGTGCCTGATTGCTCCTGTTTTCATAGCTAATTGCGCAATCTTTACAAGGGCTACAGGCCGATTTTGCACCCCACTCAGCCACCGATGGAACTTCGGGGGCCTGCGGCGTATCATCCACCTATGCGTGTTGTCCTACTCATTCTGTTGATCGCCCTGGCGCCTCTGCGCGGCATGGCCAATGAGCTGATGGCTACCCGCATGGCCGCTGCGTTGACGTCCAGCATGGCAACAAACGCGCACCACGGCACACCGGCTGGTGCGCAAGCAGGTGGCCACCACTGCGACGACATGGCCGCCAGCGCCACGCCCGGGCACATGGCCACCACAGTAGACGCCGCATCCACGCACCACGCCAGCCCGTCCGCCACCATGGCATCGCACGATGGCTGCGAAAACTGCGCCCTGTGCCAGATGTGTGCCGCTACCGCCATGCCGGCTGATTTGCAGGTCGCGCTACCGGTATTCGGCCCGCAAATGCCCCTGCCGGCGCACGCAGACCGCTTTGCCAGCGCCGCTGCGGCATTGGCCCAAAAACCACCCATTTCCTGATTCCAAGGCCCGTAGTGGGTCTGTAGTCCGCCCACCGGTTGCCGCGCGCAGCCTGCGGGCGGGGTGTTTTCACCTTGAGTCAGGAAATCAACCATGTTCTCTTTTCGTTCGCTGCGGCGGGCCGTCTGCGCTACTGGCTTGGGCTCCGCCCTTGTGCTGGTGGCCCACGCGCAGGCCCAGCCCGCAGCCCCCACCCTGACTGAGCCTGCACGCACGCTGCAAGCCAGTGACGCCGCCAGCCCCGTACCCGCGCTGCCCTACCGCTCGGTGTTTGCCGACCTGCCCAAAGGCGTCGAAGAAGGCAGCGGCGATTGGAAGGCTGCCAACAAGGCGGTCGGCCAGTTTCCGCGTGGCCATATCGACCTGCTGCAGTGGGAAAAAGCCCGCGCAGCCAAACCGAAGGAGCAGCCATGACCCGCAGGTACCAGCCGCTACGCGCGCTTCCTTTGGCCCTGGCATTGCTGTTCAGCCAAGCCCACGCCGCCCCACTCGATGGCGGCGTGCAAGGCCTGCAAGCCGAGGTGCAAAGCCGCCTGAGCGCCCTACTGGGCCCGACAGCAGCGCCATTGCGCATCGCCAGCCCGACCTTTACGGGTGCCGATGCGCTGACCAAGCTGCTCCAAGCCCCGCTGGATGGACCGGCTGCCATGCGCATCGCCCTGCTCCTCAGCCCCGAGCTGCAAATGGCGCTGGGCGCGGAGGGCAGCAACATCACCGACATGCAAAGCCCCGGCTTTCCGGCCCGGCTGCGCGCCCGAGACGAAGCCACCCGGCTGGCCCTGCGCGCTTACAAGGCGTGGGTTAACGCGGTGGCCGCAGAACGCAGCGCCCAACTGCTGCGCGAGGCCAAGACCACCGCTGAGACGGCTGACGAACTCACCCGCCGCATGGTGCGCGCCGGCAATGTGAGCCGCCTCACCCAAGCCCAAAGCCAGACCACGCTGTCAGACGCCGCCGTGGCGCTGGCGCGGGGCGAGCAAGCGGCGTTTGCCACGCGCGAGCAGCTCATCCGGGTCCTGGGCTTGTGGGGTGCGCAAACCGGCTTTACCCTGGCAACCACCCTGCCCTCATTGCCTGCCAGCCCCACAGACACCACCGATCTGGAAGCCCGCGCCCTAGCCGCCCGCAGCAGCCTGCAAGCAGAGCGCCTGAGCTGGCAGCGCAAACAAGCCAGCACCGTGCCGTCCAGCATTGACGAGCGTTGGGACGCGCTGGGCGACGCAGCCAAAGTGCGCGCCCAAGCGGTGCTGGTACGCAGCGAAGCGCGCGAGGCGGCCTTCAACCTGCGCACGCAGTGGGACATTGCCCACCACCTGCAAACCGAGGTGGTGCCGCTGCGCCAGTTCATCCACGACGAGCTGACCCTGCGCTACAACGGCATGCTGACCAGCGTGTTTGAGGTGATAGCCGACATCCGCACCCGCACGCTCAGCGGTCTGGCTGCCGCGGAAGCGCTGCGCGACTACTGGCTGGCGTTTGCCGATGTGCAAGCAGTCCTGGCCGGTGTGTCGCCCGAAGGCAGCGCCCCCGCGCGCAATGGCGCCGCTGCCGGGCCCGACGCCAAAGCGGCGCATTGAGCGCCCCGCCCTCATTCAAGGATCTGTATGAACCGACGTAACTTTTTCAACGGTGCCGCAGCCACCGCCATAGGCGCGGTGGCTGCCGCCTCGGTCAGCCGCGTGGCCATGGCTGCCCTGCCTGAGCCGGTGCTGCAAACATCGCCTGCCACCATGCCGCCCCTGGTGCCTAGCACCGGCCGGCCCTACAACCCGGTGGTCACCCTCAACGGCTGGACCCTGCCCTGGCGCATGAACGAGGGCGTGAAGGAATTCCACCTGGTGGCCGAGCCGGTCGTGCGCGAAATGGCGCCCGGCTTCAAAGCGAACATGTGGGGCTACAACGGCCAGAGCCCCGGCCCCACCATCGAGGTGGTGGAGGGCGACCGGGTGCGCATGTTTGTGACCAACAAGTTGCCCGAGCACACCAGCGTGCACTGGCACGGCCAACGCCTGCCCAACGGCATGGACGGCGTATCGGGCCTGAACCAGGCACCCATTCCGGTGGGCAAGACCTTTGTGTACGAGTTTGTGGCGCGCCGCCCCGGCACCTTTATGTACCACCCGCATGCCGACGAGATGACGCAAATGGCCATGGGCATGATGGGCTTCTGGGTCACGCACCCCAAAACCGAAAAAGGTGCCAAGAACCCCCTCATCAGCGAGGTGGACCGCGACTTTTGCTTCCTGCTCAATGCCTACGACATCGACCCCGGCAGCATGACGCCCAAGACCATGACCATGCTGGACTTCAACCTCTGGAGCTGGAACAGCCGCATATTCCCCGGCATTGACACGCTCAACGTGCGCAAGATGGACAAGGTGCGTATCCGGGTGGGCAACCTCACCATGACCAACCACCCGATCCACCTGCACGGCCACGAATTCATGGTGACCGGCAGCGACGGCGGGCCCTGGCCGCTGGCTGCGCGGGTGCCCGAAATCACCACCGACATCGCGGTGGGGCAGATGCGGCAGTTTGAGTTTCTGGCCGACGAAGAAGGCGACTGGGCCTTCCACTGCCACAAGAGTCACCACACCATGAACGCCATGGGCCACAACGTGCCCACCATGATCGGCGTGGACCACCGCGGGCTGGTGGGGCAACTACAAAAGGCCATGCCTGACTACATGGTGATGGGCGAGCGCGGCATGGCCGACATGGGCGAAATGGAAATGGCCCTGCCCGACAACACCGCACCCATGATGACGGGCAGCGGCCCCTATGGCGGAGTGGAAATGGGCGGCATGTTCAGCATTCTCAAGGTGCGCAAGGACCAGAAGCCGGGTGATTACCAAGACCCGGGTTGGTACGCACAGCCCCCCGGCACCCGCGCCTTTGAGTGGACGGGCACCCTGCCCGAGCCCGCACGCTTTCAGGCGGAGGGCAAAGGCAGTATGCCGCTGGCTGAGCCGCCCCACCAAGACACCCAGGTCCAGGTGCGCAAGCCCATGGGCACCATGAAGCACTAAGACTTTTTCACTTCAAACAACGGACAAACATCATGAAAAATACTATTAAATTCATAGCTGCTTGCGCACTATTGGCGAGCGCTACCGGCTCTTTTGCCACTGGAAGCCATGCCGGAGGCCACGGTACCGAGGCCATCGGAAAGCCCGGTGTCGCCGCCAAGGTGAGCCGCACGGTGCAAATCGACATGACCGACAACATGCGCTTCACACCGGACACCGTGACGGTGCGCAAAGGCGAGACAGTGCGCTTTGTCGTCAAAAACTCCGGGCAGCTCAAACACGAGTTCAACCTCGGCACCGAGAAAGACCTGAAAGTGCATTACGCAATGATGAAGAAGTTCCCCGAGATGGAACATGACGAACCCAACATCGCCAGCGTGGCGCCCGGCAAAACGGGCGAAGTAATCTGGCAGTTCACCAAAGCGGGCACGGTGAACTTTGCCTGCCTGCACCCCGGCCACTACGAGGCCGGCATGAAAGGCGCTGTGAAAGTGGGGGCCGGCAAATGATGCACACACGCCGAACCGTGCTCGCGTCTGTGGGCGCCCTGTTGGCCGCGCCTGCATGGGCCGCCAAGCCAACGGCAACCCCCATGGAGGTCTGGAAGGACCCCAACTGCGGTTGCTGCAAAGACTGGGTGAAGCATCTGGAACAAGCCGGCTTTGCCGTGCGGGTGTACGACACGGGCAACGAAGCCAAGCGCGCCGCGCTCGGCATGCCGCAGGCCTTGGGCTCTTGCCACACCGGCGTGGTCGGTGGCTATGCCATTGAGGGCCATGTGCCGGCCAAAGACATCCAACGCCTGCTGCGCGAGAAGCCCAAGGCGCTGGGCCTGTCGGTGCCGGGCATGCCGATCGGCTCACCGGGGATGGACGGCGCGATCTACAAGGGCCGCAAAGACCCGTTCGATGTCCTGCTGGTGGCCGCCAATGGCAACAGCACCGTGTTCCAGAGCTACCGCTGAAAGGACTGCACCATGACTTTCTCTCAACTGACACACCGGGCCGGCATCACCCTAGCGGCGCTGGTGTGCGCCACTTCCGTATTTGCTCAGGCGGCCACCGGACTGGCCCAGGGCGAGATCCGCAAGATCGACAAAGCGGCGGCCAAGATCACCATCAAGCATGGCGACATCCCTTCCATCGAGATGCCGCCGATGACCATGGTGTTCGGCGTCAAAGACGCGGCCTTGCTGGATAACGCCAAGGCGGGTGACAAAATCCGCTTCGATGCCGTCCTGGAGGGCGGCAAGTACATCGTCACCCGCCTCGAAGCCGATCGATAAGTCCCATGAAGCTTCTGCTGCTCCGCCTCACCCCCCGTGGCATCAGCGCCGCCTTGCTGGCGGCTCTGCTCTTCGGGGCCGGCACGCCGCTCGCCAAATGGCTGATGGGCGACGTGCAGCCCTGGATGTTGGCGGGCTTGCTCTACCTGGGCTCCGGGCTGGGCTTGGGCTTGTTCCGCAGGCTCAGTGGTGCGGCACCGGTGCAGCTCGCCCCCGGCGAGTGGCGCTGGCTGCTGGGTGCGATTGCCAGCGGGGGCGTGGTGGGCCCGGTGTTGCTGATGGTGGGCTTGAGTGGCATGCCGGCGTCCGGCGCGTCGCTTTTGCTCAATGCCGAAGGTGTGTTCACCGCCGTGCTGGCGTGGGTGGCTTTCCGTGAAAACGTGGACCGGAGCATTGCACTGGGCATGGCCGCCATTGCCGCCGGAGCGCTGGTGCTGAGCTGGCCCTCGCAGCCCGGGTTTGCGGGTGCATGGCCGGCGCTGTGCATTCTGGGTGCCTGCCTGGTTTGGGCGCTGGACAACAACCTCACGCGCAAGGTGTCGCTGCACGATGCGAGCTGGATTGCCTGCGTCAAAGGCTTGGTGGCGGGCAGTGTGAATTTGCTGCTCGCGCTCTTGCTGGGCAACGCGTTGCCGGCGCTCCCCGCCTTGGGCGGCGCCATGCTGGTGGGCCTGCTGGCCTACGGCGTGAGCCTGGTGCTGTTTGTGGTGGGCCTGCGGGAGCTGGGCACGGCGCGCACCGGTGCGTATTTTTCGCTGGCGCCCTTCTTCGGCGCGGCGCTGGGTCTTGCCTATGGCGAGCCGCTGACGTGGCAGCTCGCAGTGGCGGCTGCGCTCATGGGCCTCGGGCTATGGCTGCACCTGACCGAACACCATGCCCACCCCCATGTGCATGAAGCCATGGACCACAGCCATCCGCACAGCCACGATCTGCACCACCAGCACGATCACCCCGACCAACCCGGATTGGTGCTCGCCCCCGGCGAGGTGCACACCCATGCGCACCACCACACGCCCATGCGCCACAGCCACCCGCATTACCCGGACGCGCACCACCAACATGCGCACCCGTAGTTCGGATACGACCTCAGTGGCTGCGGTCCGTCAAAAGCAGCGCCGCAGCCACCAGCACGGCCACTACTACACCCGCCATGGGCAGCACCAGGCCCGCCAGAAATGGCGTGACCCACACCAGGCTGCGCAAGCCCACGCTGTAGAGCAGGCCGGCGCTGCGCAGGTGGCGGCGCCCGGTGTCCATCCACTGCGTTCTGAAGGCGGATCCCACCGGCATGGCGCACACAAAGCCGGTGTGGTGGTAGTAGCGGATGGACAAGGTGGTGCTCACCAAGGTCAGCACCAACAACAACATGACCGTGATTTCCCCTGCCAATGCGGGCGTCAACACGGGGCTGCCGCCGCTTTCTGACAAGGTGCGCAAAGCCGGTGCGGCCAGCCCCAGTGCGCCCATGAGCCCGAGTGCAGCCGTAGACGCTGTCATGGTGGCGGTCATGACGGAGTTGCGCAGGGTTTGAACGGCCAGTATTTCAGAGCCGGGCTGGGCGGACATGGCGTCCAGCCAGTCCTGCCGCAACTGGCCGTGGGTGCGCCAAGCAACGGTACGTGCAAGGAGTGCGAGGTAGAGCGTGTAGGCCACCATGATGGCGGCCGTGGCGCCCCACGCCCACCAAGCGGGGTGCAAGGTGGCCATGGCTTAGAGCGCGTTGAGCGGAATACGCAAGTAGGACACCCCGTTGCTGTCGGCGGGAGGCAGGTCACCCGCGCGGATGTTGATTTGCACCGAGGGCAGGATCAGGTTGGGCATGGCCAGTCCGGCATCGCGGGTGGTGCGCATGGCCACGAAGTCCTGCTCGCTCACACCGTCGCGAATATGGATGTTGCCCGCACGCTGCTCGCCCACGGTGCTTTCCCACGCGGCTTCGCGGCCGGCGGGCGGGTAGTCGTGGCACATGTAGAGGCGGGTGTCTTCGGGCATGGAGAGCAGGCTTCGCACACTGCGGTACAGGGTGTTGGCATTGCCGCCGGGGAAGTCGCAACGGGCGGTGCCCACATCGGGCATGAACAAGGTGTCGCCCACAAACACAGCGTCGGGTTCGCTGCCGCCATCCACTTTGAAGGCCATGCAGGCGGGCGTATGACCGGGCACGGCCAAGGCCTGCGCCTGGAGCTCTCCGATGGCAAAGGTTTCGTAAGGTGCAAACAGGTAGTCGAACTGGCTGCCATCGGGGTGGAATTCGGGCTCCAGGTTGAAGATGCCTTTGAACACGTTTTGCACGTGGGTGATGGCGGCCCCTATCGCAATGCGGCCGCCCAGTTGCTTGCGCAGGTAGTGCGCTGCCGAGAGGTGGTCGGCATGGGCATGGGTTTCCAGAATCCACTGCACGCTCAAACCCTGCTCTTTGACAAATGCCATCAGCGCATCTGCCGACATGGTGCTGGTGCGGCCGGCCTTGGGGTCGTAGTCGAGCACCGAGTCGACGATGGCACATTGGCCGCCGGCATGGTCATAGACCACATAGCTCACGGTCCAGGTGGCGGGGTCAAAGAAGGCTTTGACTTGGGGGGTAGCAGTGGAAGCAGTCATCGAGAACTCCTTGTAAAGGTCGTTATTTCAATTGCGATGTAGATAGTTTATTGACTTATATATTGTTTGTCAATAAACTATCTACATCGAATGTGAAAGGAGCCTCCTCATGATGGCTGACACCGCAAACCCCGCCCCAGCAGCTTTGGATCTGGAGCAACTGCGCCGCTCTGCAGACGCCGCCTGCCGGCTGATGAAAGTGATGTCCAACCCCGACCGCCTGCTGCTGCTGTGCCAGCTCAGCCAAGGCGAAAAGCGGGTGGGCGAACTCGAAGAACTGGTGGGCATTGCCCAGCCCACCCTGTCGCAACAGCTGAGCGTGTTGCGGGAAGAAGGCCTGGTCACCACCCGACGCGAAGGCAAATCCATTTACTACGGCATTGACAGCCCACAGGCGATGGCGGTCATGGGCGTTCTCTACAACCAGTTCTGCCAAGCCACTGAAGGCCAGTAAACCAACAACCACTCAGAAAGACACACCATGCAAATCGATTGGAACCATTTCACCCCCTGGGCCTCGCTGATCGGGGGCCTCTTGCTGGGGCTCTCCGCCAGCCTCTTCATTTTGGTGAACGGGCGCATTCTGGGCATCAGCGGCATCGTGGGCGGACTGCTCACACCACGCGCAGGAGACACCTCCTGGCGGTTGGCATTTGTGTTGGGCTTGGTCATCGCGCCCTCGGTCTACGCCCTGTTTGCCGGACCGGTACTGGCCACGGTAGACGCCGGCTGGGCCACCCTGATCGCAGCCGGCCTGCTGGTGGGCGTGGGCACCCGCTATGGCGCGGGCTGCACCAGCGGACACGGCGTGTGCGGCTTGTCGCGCCTGTCACCCCGTTCGCTGGTTGCCACCCTGTCCTTCATGGGCGCGGGTTTTGCCGTCGTGTTTGTGATTCGGCACCTGCTGGCCTGAGTTGAATCTTTGAATCTGGAGCCACTGATATGAAAAACGCTTTTCACCCCCACCGCCTGGCCGAATTCGGTGTGGGCTTGCTGTTCGGCTTGGGCCTGATCCTGGCCGGCATGACCGACCCGTCCAAGGTGCTGGGCTTTCTGGACTTGGCCGGTTTGTGGGACCCCTCGCTCGCCTTCGTCATGGGCGGCGCCATTCTGGTGAGCCTGGGCGCATTCACCCTGGCCAGGAAGCGCACGACCAGCTTTCTGGGCGGTGCCATGCAATTGCCCACGAGCCGCGACATCGACAAACGCCTGGTGACCGGCAGCCTGCTGTTCGGCGCCGGCTGGGGCCTGGCCGGCTTTTGCCCAGGCCCTGCACTCGTTTCTGTGGGCACCGGCAACCCCAAGGCCGTTGTGTTTGTGCTGGCCATGCTGGCCGGCATGGCGCTGTTTGAAGTGCTGGAACGCCGCCCCGCTAAACTCGCGCTGAAAGGATAAAACGCCATGAGCCTCCCCGTACGTTCCGTCACCCCCGAGTTTTATGTGGCCGCGCAACTGGCGCCCACCGACATGGCTGCCGCTGCCGCCATGGGCTTCAAAACCGTGATTTGCAACCGCCCCGACATGGAAGGCGGCGCTGAGCAACCGGCCAGCAGCAGCATGCAAGCTGCCGCCGTTGCTGCCGGTTTGCACTACGTGTACCTGCCCGTGGTGGCCGGCTCCATCACCCCCGAGCAAGCCGTGGCCATGAAGCAGGCATTGGATGCCGCCCAACAGCCGGTGCTAGCGTTTTGCCGCTCAGGCGCCCGCTCTACCCAGCTGTTCATGCTGGCGCAGCAAACCGCTGCCTGAGCACTCCCCCCCAGTAAAGCGCAAAAGGGCTACCGGTTTGACCGGTAGCCCTTTTTGCTATTATTTTGGTAGCTGCTGGCACACACGCTGTGCGCGCTAGCAGCAGTTTTTGCTTAGCGTCCGCTGTTGAACGACAGGGACTGGCCCAAGGCGAATACCGAGTTCGGCGCCGTCGTGCGAACCACCGACTGGGGCTTGAGCTTTTGCAGCACGCCCTTTTTGGTGATCTTGCGCTCTTTGACCGCAAAGCCCTTGGAGCGCTGCTCGTCCGCCAAGCTACGCAGGGTGATGGTGCGCATGTGCGCCACCACGGTGCCTTGCAGCGCAGCCCACAAATCGCGGGTCATGTCCTGTGCGCTCTGCGAGGTTTCACGGCTGGACTCTTCCTTCTCTTCGATCGCGCCAATGATGTCAGCCACGGTGATGCTGTCACCCCGGAAGCCCAGGGAATAACCGCCGCCGGGGCCACGGGTGCTCTCCACCAGACCGTGCTGGCGCAGTTTGGCGAACACCTGCTCGAGATAAGACAGCGAAATGCGGTGACGCAGCGCGATGTCCTGCAAGGGCACCGGTTGACCGCTTTCGCGCAGGGCCAAGTCAATCATGGCAGTGATGGCAAAACGTCCGCGGGTACTGAGTCGCATACAAGGTCTCCTTTGGTGAACGACTGATAGACCTGTACTGTAGGGATGGTTATGCTTCGCGTAAATTCGAATTTTGTAAATTTTTAATTCGTTTTTTTCGCAGTATTTCAGTTTGTATCGAACAAGGCGACCATGAACTTCAAGCACCTCCACTACTTTTGGGTCACCGCCAAGGCCGGCGGCATCATGCGCGCAGGCGAACAACTGCACACCACACCCCAGACGCTATCGGGCCAGATCAAGCTGCTGGAGGAGTGGCTAGGCCGCAAACTCTTCCAGAAAAGCGGCCGCAACCTGGAGCTGACCGAAGACGGCCGCCTCGCCTTGGGCTATGCGGACCAGATTTTTTCGCTGGGTGCCGAACTCGAAAACGTGGTGCGCCTGCCCCGGGGCGTTCACAAGGTGCTGGACTTCAAGGTCGGCGTGGCGGACTCGGTCACCAAGTCCCTGGCCTACCGCCTGCTAGAGCCGGCCCTCAACCTCAAAGACCCGGTGCGCATGATTTGCAGCGAGGGCAAGTTCCCCGACCTGCTGGCCAAGCTCGCCTTGAACCAGCTCGACCTGGTGATTGCAGATGAGCCCATGTCCAAGCGCATGAGTGTGAAAGCCTTTAACCACGAGCTGGGCAGCACCCCGATGAGCTTTTTTTGTGCGCCGGCCTTGCGCAAAACGCTCAAGGGCGAATTCCCGGAATGCCTGAACAACGCGCCCATGCTGATCCAAGGGGCACAAGCCTCCATCCGCCAGCAATGGGAAGGCTGGCTCAGCCGCCACCAGCTGCACCCGCGCACCATCGGCGAATTTGACGATGGTGCGCTCATGAATGCCTTCGGGCGCAAGGGTCGCGGCATCTTCATGGCCCCATCGGTCATGGAGGCGGACATCATCGAACAATTCGGGGTGGAGGTGATCGGCCGCAGCGAGGAGCTGGTGGAGGAGTTTTTTGCGGTGTCGGTGGAGCGGCGTATCACCCACCCCTGCGTGGTCGCGATCACCAAAACGGCACGGGGGCAATTGTTCAGTTAGCGCTTGCAGCGCCTGCGGGCGTAGACAATGCGCACCTGACCCCACCTCTTATGAAAGCCCCCTGATGTACGACTTGTCCAAACTCCTGCACCTGATTGCTGCCATCGTCTGGATGGGGGGCATGACCTTCATGCTGATCGCGCTGCGCCCTGCCACCCTGGCGGTCATGGACGCGCAGCCCCGCGCCCGGTTGATGGACCAGGTCTGGCAACGGTTTTTTGCCGCGGTGCTGATTGCCATCGTGGTGCTGCTGGCAACCGGTGGTTATATGTTTGGTGGCGCCATGAAGGCCGCCCGTGAAGCCACCGGCCATGCCGTGGTGCCCTTGGGCTGGACAATCATGACCGCGCTGGGCAGCCTGATGTTTTTGATCTTCGGGCACATTTACTTTGCAGGCTTCAAGAAGTTCCGCCGCGCCGTGGCCGGCATGCAGTGGCCCGTGGCGGCCAAAGCGGCCGAACAGATTCACTTGCTGGTCGTCATTAACTTTGTGCTCGGCTGGGCTGCTATTGCCGCCGTGAAGCTGCTGTAACTCACTTTTCTTGGTCTATTTATGTCGCATCAGCGCCTCTGCCCCGCACCGACAACCCCCTTCAAGGCGGCTACGCCCCTCCGATCCGCCCTGTGCGCGGCCGCACTGCTCGTAACGGCCTTGGGTGCTACATCGGCCCGCGCCGACACCGCCAGCGAAGGCCTGCCGCTGTGGGAGTTGGGTGTGTTTGCCGGCGCGGTGTCCACCCCGGCCTACCCTGCATCGGTGGAGCGCAGTGGCCTCGGGCTAGTGCTGCCGGTGCTGGTGTACCGCGGAGAAATCTTCCGGGCTGAGCGTGGCAGCGTGGGTGCCCGCCTGGTGCACACCGAGGACACCGAGTTCGATATTGGCTTTGCCGCCTCCTTGCCTGCCAGCTCCAACGATATTGCCGCCCGCAAGGGCATGCCCGACCTGGGCACGCTGGTCGAATTCGGGCCCCGCCTGAAGACCGTGCTAGCCCGCCCTGACAGCCAGAGCCAAGTGCGCCTGGAGCTGCCTTTGCGCAGCGTGATCGAGGTCCAGGGCGGCCTGCGCACCCAGGGTTTTGCGGCAGAGCCGGAGCTGATCTGGGAGACGCGTGCGCCCGGATCGGCGTGGCGCTTTTCGACCAGTGCCAGCCTGATCTTTGGGGATGCGCGGCTCAACCGCTACTTTTATGGGGTACCGGCCGACCTGGCCACGGCCCAGCGCCCCACCTATGACGCGCAAAGCGGGCTGATTGCCTCCCGCTTTTCGGTCAGCGCCTCGCGCGCGCTGGGGCCGGATCTGCGGGTGTTCGGCTTTGTGCGTGCCGAAAACTATGCCGGCAACGCCAACACCAGCAGCCCGCTGCATCTGCGCAGCACCGGCACATCGGTCGGCATCGGCCTGAACTGGACGCTCCGGCGCTCCGAAGCCCGGGCTTACTAATAACCAAGTTGCGGGGCTAAGGCCCTGCACTTAGATGTAATTGCGCATAAACAAACAACGAACTATTCGTTGTGGTTTGCACCTCACGTCTTCAGAATCGGGCTGTTACCGACTCGTCAGCCGCTCGTATGCGGCCAACCCTCTTCTGGAGCCGATATGAATTTCAAACAAAAAACCTCGTTGGCCCTCGCTGCCATTGCGCTGACTGCTAGCAATTTTGCAGCAGCACAAACCACTTTGCTCAACGTGTCGTATGACGTGGCGCGCGAGTTCTACAAAGACGTGAACACCGCGTTCATTGCCAACTACAAGAAAACCACCGGCAAAGACATCAAGATCGACCAGTCCCACGCCGGCTCCAGCGCCCAGGCGCGCGCCGTGAACGATGGCTTGGAAGCCGACGTGGTCACCATGAACACCACCACCGACATCGATTTCCTGGCAGGCACCGGTGTCGTCGCCAAAGACTGGGCCAAGAAATTCCCCAACAACGCCGCCCCCACCAGCTCCACCATGCTGTTCCTGGTGCGCAATGGCAACCCCAAGGGCATCAAGGATTGGGATGACCTGATCAAGCCCGGCGTGCAGGTGGTGGTGGTGAACCCCAAAACCGGCGGTAACGGCCGCATGGCCTATTTGGCCGCATGGGGCCAAGTGCGCAAAAAGGGCGGCACCGATGCCCAAGCCCAAGACTTTGTGAGCAAGCTGTACAAAAACGTGCCGATCCTGGCCAAGGGCGGCCGCGATGCGACCAGCGTCTTCTTGCAACGCAATATCGGCGATGTGTTGATCACCTTTGAATCCGAAGTCGTGTCGGTGGACAAAGAGTTCGGCGCCGGCAAGGTCGATGCGGTGCACCCCGGCATCTCCATCGTGGCCGAGAACCCCGTCGCCGTGGTCGAACGCACCGTGGCCAAAAAAGGCACTGCCGAGCAGGCCCGCGCCTACCTGAACTTCTTGTACACCGACGAAGGCCAGGAAATCGCAGCCCAGCACGCCATCCGCCCCAGCAACCCGGCCATCCTGAAGAAGTACGCCAGCACCTTCAAGCCGATCACGCTGTTCCGTGCAGAAGAATTCTTTGGCTCGTTTGCTGAAGCACAAAAAGTGCACTTCAACGATGGCGGCCAGTTCGACAAGCTCTACACCGTCAAGTAAATGACTGCTGCTGTTCTGCAGGCGCCGCTTGATAAGCGGGCGCCCAAGCGAGTGTTGCCCGGTTTCCGGCTGACGCTGGGCTACACCCTGTTTTATCTGACGCTGATCGTGCTGTTGCCGCTCTCCGCGCTGATCTTCAAAACCTTCACCCTCACGTTAGACCAATTCTGGGCCGCCGTGGCCAGCCCGCGGGTGGTAGCCTCGTACCAGCTCACCTTTGGCGCATCGTTTCTGGCGGCACTGGTGAATGCGGTGTTCGGCCTGCTGATCGCCTGGGTGCTGGTGCGCTACCAGTTCCCAGGCAAAAAAATCATTGACGCGCTGGTCGACCTGCCCTTTGCCCTGCCCACCGCGGTAGCGGGCATCTCGCTCACCGCACTGCTGGCCGGCAACGGCTGGATCGGCAGCTTGTTGGAGCCCCATGGCATCCAGCTGGCGTTTAACCGCAATGGTGTGGTGATTGCCCTGATCTTTATCGGCCTGCCTTTTGTGGTGCGCACAGTGCAGCCGGTGCTGGAAGACGCAGAAAAAGAACTCGAAGAAGCCGCTACCTGCCTGGGAGCCACACGCTGGCAGACCTTCCGGCACGTGATCTTTCCGACCATCGCGCCCGCTTTGCTCACCGGCTTTGCCATGGCCTTTGCCCGCGGTGTGGGTGAGTACGGTTCGGTCATTTTTATTGCCGGCAACATGCCCATGATTTCTGAAATCACCCCGCTCATCATCATCAGCAAGCTCGAGCAATACGACTACGCGGGCGCCACTGCGGTCGCCACTGTCATGCTGCTGGCGTCTTTTGTCATGCTGATGGTGATCAACAGCCTGCAAGCCTGGCAGCGCAAACGTGCGGGAGCCTGACCATGAGTAGCACACGCACCATCCGCCGCGCCAAAGCCGGCACTACCGAGCCCGCATGGGTGAAGTGGTCGCTCATCGCTGTGGCGCTGGGCTTTATCTTTTTGTTTCTGGTCTTGCCACTGGCCGCGGTGTTCACCGAGGCCTTGCGCAAAGGCGGCGAAGAGTTCCTGCTGGCCCTGAAAGAGCCGGACGCCTGGAGCGCCATCCGCCTGACGCTGCTGATCGCCGCCATTACGGTGCCGATGAACCTGGTGTTCGGTGTGGCCGCCGCTTGGTGTATTGCCAAATACGAGTTCAAGGGCAAGGCCTTTTTGACCACGCTGGTGGACCTGCCGTTCTCGGTGTCGCCCGTCGTTGCAGGCCTGATCTATGTGTTGATGTTCGGAGCCCACGGCTGGTTCGGCCCGTGGCTCATGGCCCATGACATCAAGATCGTGTTTGCCGTGCCCGGCATTGTGCTGGCCACTATCTTTGTGACGGTCCCCTTCATTGCCCGGGAGTTGATCCCGCTGATGCAGGCCCAGGGTACCGACGAAGAGCAGGCTGCCCAGGTGCTGGGCGCCAGCGGCTTGCAAACCTTCTGGCATGTGACGCTGCCCAACATCAAGTGGGGCCTGATTTATGGCGTTATCTTGTGTAACGCACGCGCCATGGGCGAGTTCGGCGCGGTGTCGGTGGTGTCGGGTCACATCCGTGGCCAGACCAACACCATGCCACTGCACGTCGAGATTCTGTACAACGAATACCAGTCGGTAGCCGCCTTCGCCATTGCCTCGTTGCTGGCCCTGCTGGCGCTGGTCACCCTGGTCATCAAGTCCTTTGTGGAGTGGAAGTTTGAGCGCGACCAGAAGGCCGCTGCCGAACTCCCACCCGAGCGCCCTACGGCCTGAAACCCCGAATTGAGAAAACCATCATGAGCATTGCAATCCGCAACGTCAGCAAAGACTTCGGCACCTTCAAGGCGCTGCAGGACGTGAACCTGGACATTGAGTCCGGTGAACTCGTTGCCCTGCTCGGCCCATCCGGCTGCGGCAAGACCACGCTGCTGCGCATCATCGCCGGCTTGGAAACAGCCGACCACGGCAACATCCTTTTCAGCGGCGAAGACACAACTGACGTGCATGTGCGTGAGCGCAACGTGGGCTTTGTATTCCAGCACTACGCCCTGTTCCGCCACATGAGCGTGTTTGACAACGTCGCCTTCGGCCTGCGCATGAAGCCGCGCGCCCTGCGACCGTCTGAAGCCGTCATCAAGCAAAAAGTGCACGACCTGCTGGGTTTGGTGCAACTGGACTGGCTGGCCGACCGCTACCCGGCACAACTCTCGGGCGGCCAGCGCCAGCGTATTGCGCTGGCGCGCGCTTTGGCGGTGGAGCCCAAAGTGCTGCTGCTGGACGAACCCTTTGGCGCGCTGGATGCCAAGGTGCGCAAGGAACTGCGCCGCTGGCTGCGCCGCCTGCATGACGACTTGCATGTGACCAGTATCTTCGTGACCCACGACCAGGAAGAAGCCCTGGAAGTGGCTGACCGTGTGGTGCTGATGAACAGCGGCAAAGTCGAGCAGATCGGCTCGCCCCAGCAAGTGTGGGACCATCCTGCCAGCCCGTTTGTCTACGGTTTTCTGGGTGATGTGAACCTGTTCCACGGCCGTGCCCACGAAGGCGAAATGCTGATCGGCGAAGACCACCACGGCGTGCGCCTGGCCAGCCCTGAGCACAGCGAAGCGCAAAACGCCAAAGCCTTTGCCTATGTGCGCCCGCACGACCTCGATGTGCAGCCCTACAAGGCAGGCCAGCCGGTGAGCGGCATCGTCGCCAAGCTGGTGCGCGCCATTGTGGTCGGCCCGATTGCCCGCTTGGAACTGCTGCCCGAAGACCGCAGCGCAGCAGGCAGCGGCGACATCATCGAAGCCCAGATCGGCGCGCAGGAATACAAAGCGCTGGAACTGAAGGATGGCGACACCGTCGTGCTGACACCGCGCAAGGCACGGGTGTTTACCGCGTGATCAGCAAGTAAACAACGGCCGACAGCAGGATCGCACTCACTGCAGCGGTGGAGTAAGACACTAGCGCCAGTCTGCGGCGATGAAGCTCCACCCGTTGCACCAGGACGGCATTCTGGTCGGCCAGCTGTTTGATCAGCCCGGTGGCAGAGAGCAACTCCTCCCGCAAATCTCCGACCGAGGCCTGCAGCACCTGGACATCCGCACGCAAGCGCTGGAGTGAATCGTCCGGCACATCGCCCCCGGTAGCGCCGGCACCTGCTTGGGGTGCGAGGTCAGCGTCATTCTTTTTTCTGCGGGTGACCGCGCCCCACAATTTGGTGGCGCCCTCTGCCACTTTGGGCGCAGCGTCCATCACTTGGCCCCAAGGTACGTTGGAAAGCACAGTGATGATGGTTCCTGCGGCCATGAAAATCTCCTCCTGGGGGGTTAAAGGACCCTGCGTGTCCCCTTCATTTTGCGGGATGCCCCGTTTTCACCGGAAGCGGTAGGGGCACTGGGCCTTGGCAGCCACTACTAAAAACGTAGCAACTCCCGCAAGCTACATATGGGCTAGCATCAAATTTGGCTTGAAATCACAAGCCGCAGCCCCGCAAGATAAACGACACCAGGTGCTGGGTCGCGCGCTCAAAGTCTTGCTCACCGAGCGTCTCCTGGTCCATCACGGCACAAACCTGCACATCAAAGTCGGCATAGGTCTGGGTGGCGGCCCAGATGGTGAAGAAAAGGTGCATGCCGTCCACCGGGGCGATGCGCCCGGCGTCCACCCACGCTTGCACCACCGCGGCTTTTTCCAGGGTGAGTTGGCGCAAGTCGGTCGCCAGCAGTTCCTTCACCACCGGCGCACCATGCAGCAATTCGTTGGCCCACACTTTGGAGCCGTCGGGCCGCTGGGCGGAGAGCTCCATCTTGGCGCGTATGTATTGCTCCAGCGCGGTGCGCGGGTCTGCATCGACGGTGATGCCATGGGTGGGCACCAGCCAGTCGCTCAGAATTTGGGCCAGTACGGCGCGGTACAGCACTTCTTTGCTGCCGAAGTAGTAGTGCAGGTTGGCCTTGGGCAGGCCACTGGCCTCGGCAATCGCGGCCATGGTGGCGCCGCCAAAACCAGCGCGGGCAAACACTTTTTCGGCGGCAGACAAAATAAGGGCCTCATTCGCCCGGCGAATGAGGCCCTTGGGAGCTTCGGCAACGTGGGTCATGTCGCCGAACTATAAACGCCCCCACGCTCCGCCGCTGCGCGGGTCGCTGCCCCCCGAGGGAGCGCGTTACGCCTTGGTGCGGCCCGGCGGCGAAACGTCATCACTTCTGTGCAGCGTCATAGATGGCGTGCGAATACGCAGCCTTGCCCGGGTCTTTCTTGATCACCGGGTCGCTGCCACCGGCCAGCAACACCTTGACGGTGCGCTCATAAGCGGCGGGCTCCAGATAACCAATCTTCTTGGTACCGGCATTGGTGATCAGCTTGGCCACGTTTTCCATCTGGCGTTTCTGCACCTTCACGCTGGCGCTGCCGGAGGTGTCTGCAGCCACCACGGCTTTGGCAGCACCTTCAGGGTCTTTAACCGCAGCGTCCCAGCCTTTGAGTGTGGCTTTAAGGAACTTGCCCATCTTGGCCACGAAGGCAGGGTCTTTCAGGTTGCCTTCGAGCACGTACAAGCCGTCTTCCAGCGTGGCGACGCCTTCTTTTTCATAGAAGAAAGTGACCAGGTCCTTCTCTTTCACACCCGCGTCCACCACTTGCCAGTATTCGTTGTAAATCATGGTGGAGATACAAGCGGCCTGGTTTTGCAGCAGCGGGTCGACGTTGAAGCCTTGCTTCAGGATTTTGATGTCGGAGTCGGTCTTCAGGCCGAGCTTGCCCATCCAGTTGAGGAAGGGGTATTCGTTGCCACCGTACCAGACGCCCAGGGTCTTGCCCTTGAAGTCTTTAGGACTCGCCACGCCGCT
Source organism: Comamonadaceae bacterium OS-4 (assembly GCA_027924025.1). GTDB lineage: Bacteria > Pseudomonadota > Gammaproteobacteria > Burkholderiales > Burkholderiaceae_C > Allorhodoferax. Next base: position 121,404 of record AP026970.1, on the reverse strand, counting down.
GGCCTTTTTGCAGGTCAACATCAGGCCGGACTGGTTGAACACCTGGGCCACATTCACCAAAGGCACACCGGCTTCGCGGGCGGCCAGGGCAGAGGGCATCCAGTCGACCACGATGTCGGCTTGTTTGCCGGCAATCACCTGGGTGGGGGCGATGTCCGGGCCGCCGGGTTTGATGGTCACGTCCAGGCCGGCGTCTTTGTAGAAGCCCTTGGCCGCCGCCATGTAGTAGCCGGCAAACTGGGCCTGGGGCACCCACTTGAGCTGCACAGTCACCTTGTCGGCAGCCTGGGCGGCAAAGCCTGCAGCAGCCAGCGCCAGAGCCAGCAGGCTCTTGGCACATTGGGAAGAACACATCATGGAAAGCTCCTTCTACGGGTTAATAAAAAATCGCAACACAGACCAAGCGCGGGCTCACCCTTCGCGCACCGAGGGATGCCAGAACGCCGCCCGGCGCTCCAATGCAACTAGCAAGGCGTAGGCCACCGATCCGGTTACCGCCGCCACCACAATCGCGCCCCAGACCAGCGGCATGTTCATGCGCGCGGCCTCAGTGCTGATGCGAAAACCCAGGCCCGCCGTGGGCGAACCAAAAAACTCCGCCACGATGGCGCCGATAAGCGCCAAGGTGGCATTGACTTTGAGCGCGCCAAAGATGAAAGGCAGCGCGGCCGGCAAGCGCAGCGCGAGCAAAGTGCGCGGGTAGCTGGCGGCATAGCTGTACATCAGCTCGCGCTCCAGCTTGCCGGCGGCCTGCAAGCCCGCCAAGGTGGACACCAGCATAGGGAAGAAGGTCATGAGCACCACCACCGCCGCTTTGGAGGGCCAGTCAAACCCGAACCACATCACCGCAATCGGCGCGACACCCACGAGCGGAATGGCGCTGGTGAGCGAGGCCACCGGCAGCAGACCGCGCTGCAAAAACGGCATGCGGTCAATCGCCACCGCCACACAAAAGCCCAAGCCGCAGCCCAGCGCCCAACCGATGAGCACCGCCTTGCCCACGGTTTGCACAAAGTCGCCCCAGAGTTTGGGCGCGTGGTCCCACAGGGCACCCATCACCAGGCTAGGGGCGGGCAGCAACACACGGGGCACATCCAGTGCACGCACCAAAATCTCCCAGAACAGCACCACCCAGGCACCAAACAGGGCCGCGGTGGCCATGCCCACCCAGCTGCGACCCTGGATGGCTGCCATGCGGTAGACGCTGTAACCCGCCACCAGAGCTAGCAGCACGATGCCGGGCCAGAACCATGGGGCAAGGCCGGTAGCACTCGCTGCGGTTTCGATTGCGGCTGTATCGCTCATTTCGCCCCCCGGCTACGCAACACCAAACGCTCCACACCTGCCACGATGCCGGTGAGCGCTAGACCCAACAGGGCGGACATCACCAACGCAGACCAGATTTGCGTGGTCTGCCCGTAGTAGGAGCCTGTGAGCAAGCGGGCGCCCAAGCCGGCCTGCGCACCGGTGGGCAACTCCGCCACCATGGCACCGACCAGGCCCGCCGCCACGCCCACCCGCAGTGCGGGAAACAAGAAAGGCAGAGCCGCCGGCAAACGCAGCAACCACAGCGATTGCCAGCGCGAGGCGGCGTAGGTGTACATCATTTCGGTTTCTATTTTTTGCGGTGAGCGCAACCCCTGCACCATGGCCACCGTGACCGGGAAAAAGCACAGGTACATCGCAATGAATGCTTTGGGCGCAGTGCCTGCAAAACCGAGGCTACCCAGCACCACCAGCACAATGGGCGCAATCGCCAGCACCGGCACGGTTTGCGAGGCCACGATCCAGGGCAGCAAGGCCTTGTCCAGCGTGCGGCTGTGCACGATGAGCACCGAGAGCAGCAAGCCCAAAGCCGTGCCCATGGCGAAGCCCAGCAAGGTCGACTGGCCGGTGACGATGACGTGATAGATCAGGTTGCGGGGCGAGTCGATGGGCCATTCGGTGAGGCTCTCATAAAAGTCGGCAGCCACCTGGTGGGGCGCGGGCACGAGCGGGCGCTCCATGGTCATGGTCGCTTCAAACAGCTCCATCTGGGTGTAGCCGGCCTCTTCGTCCAGCACACGCTCGATGGCGCCTTGCGCGTTCATACCCCAGGCCGCGCCGTACCAGGCCAGCACGACGGCCAGCAGCACCACCACGACCGGCAGCCAGTCGTGCACGAGTTTGGCAGACGCCAGCCGAAGGGACTGCAATTTCCCGCCGGAGCGTGGGGGCGTGGACTCAGTGGTGGCCATCGGCTAAGGCCTCGCGCACTTCGTGGGCCAGCTCCATAAAAGCCGGCGTATCCCGCAAGCCCAGGTGGCGCTCATCGGGCAAGGGGGAGTCAATCACCTTGACGATGCGCCCGGGGCGCGGAGACATCACCACAATTTTGGTGGACAGATAGACCGCTTCTGAAATGCTGTGGGTCACAAACACCACGGTGCGCCGCTCGCGCTGCCAGAGCTGCTGCAACTGTTCGTTGAGCCGGTCGCGGGTGATCTCATCGAGCGCACCAAAGGGCTCGTCCATCATCAAAATCTTGGGCTCGAAGGACAGCGCGCGCGCAATCGACACGCGCTGCTGCATGCCACCAGAGAGCTGCCACGGGTATTTGCCCTCAAAGCCTTTGAGGCCCACGCGCTCCAAGTGCTCGAGGGCAATGGCTTTGGCCTCGGCCCTGCCTTTACCCTGAATTTGAAGCGGCAAGGTCACGTTGGCCAGCACATTGCGCCAAGGGAACAGCGCGGGTGCCTGGAACACATAACCGTAGGCACGGGCCAGCCGGGCGTCATGCGGGCTCACACCATTGACCAATACCTCGCCGGAGCTGATGTGCTCGAGGTCTGCGATCACCCGCATCAGCGTGGTTTTGCCACAACCGGACGGGCCGATCAGGGAGACAAACTCGCCGGCGCGTATGTCCAGATCGATGTTGGACAGGGCGTGAACCGGTGTATCCGCCGTCTGGTAGATGACGCTGGCATTGCGGACAGCCACCGCGGTGCGGGCAGCGATGGGCGCCGCGGTGTGGGAGGTGGCCCGGGGGTCTGATGCTTCGGAATGGTTCATTGGCACACAGTAGCAGGAGTCATGGCTGCACCAAGGATGGGCACAGCCGCCGATTCAACCGTCACAAGTTAACCAAACGGTCAAGTTATAGACCCATCCTAGCCAGTTCCGTGCCAAACCTATTACGGGGTTTGTACGGGGCCTGTGTTTCAAACCTTGTCCGGGGGAGCGCCTATGGGCTGAAGGCGGCCGAGCTTGTGGGCCAGCTCGATGGCCGAGCTCACCCCCATTTTTTCGAAGATGTTGGCGCGGTGAAACTCCACCGTGCGCGGAGTGATGCCCAAATGATCGGCAATGTTCTTGTTGTAGTGCCCCAGAATGAGCTGGTCCAGCACCTCACGCTCACGGGGGCTCAGCGAAGCCAGTGCATAGCGCAGGCGGTGCGCCTCTTGGTTAGCGTTGCCGTGCGCCGCTGCGGCGGCCAGGGCCTGCTCGACACGGTCGACCAGCACATTGTCCTGAAACGGTTTTTCCAGAAAGTCCCAGGCCCCGTTTTTCACGGCGGCAACCGCCGTGCCCACATCGCCATTGCCCGTCAAAAACAACACGGGCCAGGGGCAGGCCAATGCCTTGAGTTGCTCAAACACCTGAAGGCCGGTCATGGGCACCATCCGGATGTCGAGCAGCACCACTGCCTGCTCCCACACACCGGCGCGGGCTTTGACCGAGTCGATAAACGGCGGGCCACTGTCCCAGGTGGTGGCCTTGTGACCCCGCGAGTCAAACAACCATGCCAAGCCCTCGCGCATGTCGGCGTCGTCATCAACGATGTAAATGGCTGCAGTGCTCACAGGTGCCTTTCTGGGGGGCCTATTGTGCCGCCAGCGGCAAACTGACCGTGAACCGTGCGCCCCCTAGCTCCGGTGCACGGTCTACGACGATGCGCCCGTGGTGGGCCTCGACGATCGAGCGGCAAATCGGCAAGCCCATGCCCATGCCGCCTTCTTTGCTGCTGTAAAACGCATCAAAAATATGCGCCTGGTTTTCATCGGGCACCCCTGGCCCGTTATCCGACACGCTGAGCTGCGCCCACTCCCCCTCCACCAGCAACGCCACATGCACTTGCGGCGTATCCGAGTGCGCTTGGGCAGCCTCCTGGGCGTTGGTGAGCAGGTTGTTGAGCAGGTGCTCGATCAGCAGCTCATCCGCCTTGACCCACACCGGTGCGAGCTCGGGCATGGCGTGGGGTGCCATGCTCTGGAGCACCGGCACCAGGTCGAGCCGCTGCAAGGAAATTTCGCGCCGCCGGGCGATGGCGTTAACCCGCTGAATGATGCGGCCGGCGCGCTCCGCGAGACCGGCAATACGTTGCACCACAGGCGCGGTCTCATCAGGGCTGATGCGCCCATCTTTCAACCGGTTCAGCAAGCCGGTAGCAAAACTGCTGAGGGCACCGAGCGGCTGGTTGAGTTCATGGGCCAAGGTCGACGCCACCTCGCCCACGGCCACCAGACGGCCTGTGGCCTCCAGACGCTCCTGCTGCTGCAGGGCAACGGCTTGCGCCCGCTTGCGTTCGCTGATGTCCAGGACCGAGCTCATCCAGCCGATGTGCGCACCGGTGTCTGTGTGCAGCGGGGCCTCGTGGATCAGCACATCCAACAAATGGCCGTCCCGGTGCTGAAACTGCACCTCGACACCGTCGATCTGCGTGCCATGGGCCAGGATGTCGCGGTGCACTTGCTCAATGTGACTGTCATTGCCCTTGGGCCAATACGGCATGGGTGCCGAGACACCCACCAGCGCCTCCGCCGGGTAGCCCACCAAGCGGCAAAAAGCCTCGTTGACATACAGCACCCGGCCCGCCATGTCCCATGCCCGCAGACCGATGGTGACCGAGTTCTCCATGGCGGTGCGCAGTGCCACCTCGGCCTGCAAACGCGCCTGCACCTGCTGGCGCTTCTGGATATCGCGCCGCAGCGCCCACAGGCTCACCAGCATGCCGCCCAAAAACACCATGGCCACCAACAAAAAGATACGTGGCACAGTGGCGGGCTGCCCTTGGATCGGCGTGACCTCCAGATACACATCGGTGCCTGCAAGATTCATGGCAGCACGGAATGGCTTGAATGAAGAGGGCTCTGCCGGCACCGCTCCCTCGTCAAGTACCAGACGCACTTGGTGTGAGCGGGCAAACCACTCAGGCACCAGGCCATGAACCGCAGTGTCGAGTGACAAAGCAGCCACGTAATTGCCGACAAAATAGCCCCGCTCAAAATACGGCACCGCCAGCCACACCACCGGCAGCAAGGTGCCATCTGCCGCCCGCATCGGCCCCCCATAGGCGGAGCGTCGCAGCCCTCGCGCGGTGTCATTCATCGTGGCCAGCGCCTGTGCATTCAGGGGGTGGCGGGACTCATCCACTTGCCACAAACCCGGCGGGGCGTTCAGGGGAGCGCCCACCCAGCCTTGGGCCAGCAACACGCCGGGCTCGCGCCACAGCAAGCCCCCTTGCACATCCGCCGACTGGCGCGCAGCGACCCGTAGGTCTTCTTCGAGGCGGCGGAAGTGGAACTGCACACTCTGCTCCAGCCACTGGGCATCCGCAGCCCTGCGCCGGGTGTCTTCTTCCGATTCAAAGTGCTGGAGGTACAGCACCAGCGCAATCACCGAACCCACCACCAAGGCCAGGAAACCCGACAGCCACACCCCGGGCCAGCGGCTACGGCTCCCTGTGCCTGTGCCGCTTTCGCGCAAGGCAGCAAAGTTCAAAGCAGCGGACGGGTTGCGCTCAGGCATGGTGAAGGTGAAATCAAAGGCACTCGCATAATAGCGGCCATGCCCTCGAGCCCCTCCCCCGCGCTGACACGGCGCCACTGTTTGCAGCTGGCTGCAGCCATTGGCGCGGCCAATACGGCGCCCAGGGTTTGGGGTGCGCCGTCGATCACGGTACGACTGTCCCATGTCGTGGCGCGAGACACGCCCAAGGGCATGGCGCTGGAACGCTTCCGCGCCCTGACCGAGGAGCGCAGCCAAGGGCGCTTGCGGGTTCAGATTTACCCCCAGGGCCAGCTTTATGGCGACCATGACGAGATGCAAGCCCTGCAGCTCGGTGCGGTCGATATGGTGGCGCCCTCCTTGTCCAAGTTCGGCCCCATCGGCTTCCCTGAGTTCGAGTTGTTCGACCTGCCCTTCTTGTTCGACACCCTGGAAGCCGTACGCCGCCTCACGCGTGGCAAAGTGGGCAAGACCTTGCTGGACAGCTTGCAACGGCAGCGGCTATCGGGCCTGGGGTTTTTTGACAACGGCTTCAAGCACATGAGTGCGAACCGGCCGTTGCTGGAGCCCCGCGACTTTGTCGGTCTGCGCATGCGGGTGCAGGCCTCCCGGGTAATAGCACAGCAAATGCGCGCGTGGGGCGCATGGCCCGTGACTCTGCCCTTCAGCGAAACCCGACGAGCCTTGGAGACGGGGGTGGTCGACGGCACCGAGAACCCGGTGTCCAACTTCTGGACCCAGGGCATGCAAGCGGTACAGAGCGACTTGAGCCTCACGACCCATGGCTACCTGGGCTACGCGGTCGTCACCCACCAGCGCTTCTGGGAGAACCTCCCGGCCGGCGATCGCCGCATCATGCAAGGCGCACTCGAAGACGCGCTGGTATTTGGCAATGAAATTGCAGACGCACAAAACGACAAAGCACTGGCTGCACTGCACCTGACGGGCGCAGCCCACATCCATAACCCGACCCCTGCGCAAACCCGGCTTCTCAAAAACGCATCAAAGCCGGTACACGCCGAGCTCGCTGCCCGGATCGGGCAGGACTGGTTGCGCACCGTACAAAACGCCCTTCAAAAAGGGGTCTAGGGTTACTACCGAAGGGTTTTCCCGAGCTGTTGAACGCCACAGTTACCGGGCCTCGCACCACTGGATAACCTTCGCCCCGCAGAGTCGGGTTGCAGCTTTGGCCGCCATGCCTGCGATCTCGTTTTCCCCAAAAACAAAGAAGGCACTCACTTGAAAATCCAAAGTCAAAAAGACTTCTACTCCGGTCTAATGTTCACCATCGTGGGCGGCAGTTTTGCGCTGGGCGCAAGCTCCTACCAGCTGGGTACCGGCGCCCGCATGGGCCCGGGTTACTTCCCCCTGATCCTGGGCATTCTGCTCGCGGTAATGGGCTGTGCGATTGCCGTGAAAAGCATGATCACCCCCACCCCTGACGGCGACAAGATCGGCAAATTCGCCTGGAAGCCGCTGTTCTTCATCATCAGCGCCAACCTCGTGTTCGGAGCCTGCATCGGCGGCCTGCCCATGATCGGCTTGAAACCTCTGGGCCTGATCGTCGGCATCTACCTGCTCACCTACATCGCCAGCCACGCCGGCGAAGAACACAAGTTCAAGGAAGTCGCCATTCTGGCCACCATCCTTGCGCTCTTGAGCTACGTGGCCTTCATCGTTCTCCTCAAACTGCAGTTCCCGGTCTGGCCTGCTTACTTCACCGCCTAAGCCACGACTGAACCATCGACAGGAACTGCACACCATGGAACTCTTTGACAACCTCGCCCTCGGCTTTGGCGTGGCCTTCACCGGCCAGAACCTGATTTATGCCTTCATCGGCTGTCTACTCGGTACTTTGATCGGCGTTTTGCCCGGCATCGGCCCCTTGGCGACGATCGCCATGCTCTTGCCTGCGACCTATGCGCTCCCCCCGGTAGCTGCCTTGATCATGCTGGCCGGCATCTACTACGGCGCCCAGTACGGTGGATCGACCACCGCGATTCTGGTGAACCTGCCCGGCGAGTCGTCTTCGGTGGTGACCGTGATTGACGGTTACCAGATGGCCCGTAATGGCAGAGCCGGTCCTGCGCTGGCAGCAGCGGGCCTGGGTTCTTTCTTTGCCGGTTGCGTGGGCACCTTGATCCTGGCGGCCTTTGCAGGCCCCTTGACCGAGCTGGCCTTCAAGTTCGGCCCTGCCGAATACTTCAGCCTGATGATTCTGGGCTTGATCGGTGCGGTGGTGCTGGCCTCGGGCTCCTTGCTCAAGGCGATTGCCATGATCGTTCTGGGCCTCTTGCTGGGCATGGTGGGCACCGACGTGAACTCCGGGGTGGCCCGCTTCAGCTTTGATATTGCAGAGTTGACCGACGGTATCGGCTTTATCGTGATCGCCATGGGCGTGTTCGGCTACGGCGAGATCATCAGCAACCTGGCCAAGAGCGAGAGTGAGCGTGAGGTGTTCACCGCTTCCGTCTCCGGACTGATGCCTACCAAGCAAGACTTCAAGGACATGTTCCCGGCGGTCCTGCGCGGCACAGCCCTGGGCTCTGCCCTGGGTATCCTGCCCGGTGGGGGTGCGGTGATGGCGGCCTTTGCGGCCTACACCCTGGAGAAGAAGACCAAGCTGCGTCCCGGGGAAGTACCGTTCGGCAAGGGCAACATCCGCGGGGTGGCAGCACCTGAAGCCGCGAACAATGCAGGAAGCCAGACTTCCTTCATTCCCTTGCTGACTCTGGGTATCCCCCCGAATGCGGTGATGGCCTTGATGGTGGGTGCGATGACGATCCACAACATCCAGCCCGGACCACAGGTGATGACATCCAACCCCGAGCTCTTCTGGGGTCTGATTGCTTCCATGTGGATCGGCAACCTGATGCTGGTGATTCTGAACCTGCCTTTGATCGGTATCTGGATCAAGCTCTTGTCCGTGCCTTACCGTTGGCTCTTCCCCTCCATCGTGCTGTTCTGTGCGATCGGGGTGTATTCGACCAACAACAACACTTTCGATATCTGGATGGTGGGTCTGTTCGGGGTGATCGGCTATCTGTTCATCAAGCTGGGGACTGAGCCTGCACCGCTGCTTCTGGGTTTCATTCTGGGGCCGATGATGGAGGAGTACTTGCGCCGGGCGCTGTTGCTGTCTCGTGGGGACTGGAGTGTGTTTGTAACTCGGCCGCTCTCAGCCAGCCTGTTGGTGGCGGCTCTGGCTCTTCTGGTGGTGGTGATGCTGCCTTCTATCAAGGCCAAGCGGGAAGAGGCGTTTGTGGAGGATTGAGATCAGAATCTCACCCCATTCTTCCACTCATTGTCGAGACTCCCTTGACCTTTATCCGATCTGCCCTTTTGGGGCTATGCCTTAGCAGCGCTTGGGTCTCCGCCCAGGCTCAACTCCGAATCGGGCAGACGGTGGGAGTGACGGGTGCCGTCGCTGCCACCGTGCAAGAGGCCAGCTTGGGCGCGCAGCTCTACATCGACTCCATCAACGCCAAAGGGGGTGTGGGTGGAGAAAAGATCGAGCTGCTCACCCTGGATGACAAGTTCGACCCCAAGCTCACGGTGAGCAACGCCAAAGAGCTGATGGAGGACAAGGGCGTTCTCGCGCTTTTCATGACGCGCGGAACGCCGCACACCGAGGCCCTGATTCCTGTTCTGGAAAAGTACGGCGTCCCGCTACTGGCGCCCTCCACAGGCGCCATGTCCTTGCACCAACCGGTCAAAAAAATGGTCTTCAATGTGCGCGCCACCTACCAGCGGGAGGCGGAGCGCGCCGTGCTCCACCTGGCCGCCACGGGGCTGACTCGCATGGCTATCATCCATGTCGATGACAGCTTTGGCCTTGATGGGCTAGCCGGTACCCAAAAAGGTTTGGAGGTCGCCAAGCTCAGCCCGGTCGCGGTGGCCAAGTTCGATCGCAACAAGCCCGACTTCTCTCAAATCGGCCCCAGCATTGCCAAACTCGAACCGCAGGCCGTGATGGTCATCGGTTCCGGCACCGCCGTGGTCGACGCCATGAAGTCCTTGCGCGACAACGGCAGCACTGCACAGCTGCTGACCTTGTCCAACAACGCCTCGTCCGGTTTCATCAAGCTACTGGGCAACCACGCGAGCGGCGTGATCGTGAGCCAGGTGCTGCCGCAGTCTCCCAACTACGCCCTGGTACAAGAGGCTTCGAGCATGGCCAAGGCCAAAAACATTCTGGATGTGAGCCCCGCCATGCTGGAAGGGTTTGTCTCTGCCAAGGTCCTGGTCGAAGCGCTGCGCCGTGCTGGCCCCAAGCCGACCCGGGCCAAGTTACAGGCCGCACTGGAATCCATCAAAGGGTTTGATCTGGGCGGCTTGAGCCTGAGCTTTAGCACCACCGACCACACCGGCCTCGATTTCGCCGACCTGTCCATCATTACCGCGTCCGGCAAGTTCCGGCGCTAGACAGCACAGCGCAGTGGCTGCTTTACAAAGGTTTACGCAGCGACGGTAAACGGCGCGAGGCCCGCAAGGGTTAAGTACCCATGGCAAGTTCGCCATGCACTGAAACTGAATATGTTGAAACAATCTCTGATCGCTACTGCTTTGGTTATCTCCACGTTTGGCGCTTTTGCCCAAGCACCTGCTGCGACACCCGCAGCACCTGCCGCCGCGACAGCACCCGCTCCCGCAAAGGCCCCTGAAGCCGCGAAAGAGAAGTACGCCGAACACAAAGCCGAAGCCCAAAAGGCGAAGCATGAAGAAATGAAAGCCAAGCACGAAGCACGCAAGGCAGAACGCGCAGCCAAGAAGGCCAAACACCAGGAAGCCAAGGCCGCTACACCGGCAACTCCTGCAGCCCCCGCAGCCGCTCCTGCGACGCCCGCTGCCAAGTAAGCTGCTGCAAAGGGCCCATTGCGCCACTGCACAAAGGCCATCTTCGGATGGCCTTTTTTGCGCCTGTCTGAGGGGGCATGGTGCAAGCTCACTACCCATGCGACAGCGGGCGCATGCGGCAATCGCTATATTGCGAACACGTCCTTTACCTTAGCTCCCTCCCATGCGCATTTGGCAGAAACCGGTCTCTGTGGAGATCCTTACCCACATCAGCAAACACACCGCGGTCGAACAACTCGGTATCGAGTTCACCGAAGTCGGTGACGACTATCTGACGGGCCGGGTACCCGTTGACCACCGCACCCATCAACCCTATGGCCTGTTGCACGGCGGCGTGTCGGTCGTGCTGGCTGAAACGCTTGGCTCTTGTGGTGCGGGCTTTTCGGTTCCTGAGGGCTACAACGCCGTGGGCCTGGATATCAATGCCAACCACCTCAAAGGCGTCAAATCCGGTTGGGTGACCGGCGTTGCCCGGCCGGTGCACCGGGGTCGCACCACCCACGTGTGGCAGATCGACATGCACAACGACGCCGGCGAATTGACCTGCGTCTCGCGCATCACCATGGCCATCTTGGCGCCCCGCTAAAGGCGCGCTTTCAGCCCTGCTCCACCCGGTTACGGCCGGCCTGCTTGGCACGATAGAGCGCCTCGTCAGCAGCGCTGATGACGGTGTCCAACACCTCGGGGGCGCTTTCACAGGTGTGCACGCCAATACTCACCGTCAGCAAAATACTGCGGCCATCCTGTGTACTCCATCGGGCGTTTTCGACATCCGCACGCAAATGATCCGCGAGGGCTAGTGCACCGACTGCATCGGTATCGGGCAGCACCACCAAGAACTCTTCCCCGCCCCACCGGCCGGCCATGTCCTGGTCACGCAGCCTGTTACGCAAACCGGCAGCCAGATGGCACAGGACCCGGTCCCCGGTCAGGTGGCCATAGGTGTCGTTGATGGATTTGAAATGGTCCACATCCAGCATCAGAATAGAAACCGGCTTTCCGCTCCGTCGGGCCTGCGCCAGCAAGAGGGCCAACGCCTCCATGATGAATCGGCGGTTACTCAGGCCCGTGAGCTCATCCTGCATGGCCAATACGCGATTGCGTTCGTCCGCACGTTCGTTGGTCATGAGCACCAGCCCCTGGCAAACCATCATCAACGCGACCGATACGAACAAGAAAGTAGCGCTTTGCACGGGATTGGACGTATTGATGGATCCGATGGCCGCCTCACCAGACAGGGCGCCCACGGTGCGCAGAACAAAAGCCGCGCTGATCGCCAGAAAACTGCCGATCACAAAATAAACTCCCCGGCCGGCCATCTTGTCAGGCTGCGAGCCCAACTGCCAGGCAATCAGCGCACATTGCCAGGCAATGATCACACCGGAGAGGATGATGCGGGTATGGGCATGGCCCAACAGCACAAAGAACAGTACCGCCACCAGAGGCACCGGAGCCCACACCAGCCAGCGTGACCAACGGACCTGCAAGAACTGCTGCACCCCCTCTGAAATCAAGGCGAAGCTGATCGCCAGCAAGGTGTTGGCCAGCACCACCGAGACCAGATCGCTGATATGCCCGCGCAACACAAACAGCACATAGGTCAGGGTGTGCAGCACAAAACCCCAAGCCCAATACATCATGCCGTCGCGCTTGAAGCGGCGGGCCACAGAAGCCAGCGTGGCACTCAAGGTAAAACTCACCACCAGAATGACCAGTAGCAACGTAGGCGTGTGAAGGTCAATCATGTGTACACGCTAACGCACAAGTGAGGCCCGCGCGCTAGGGGAACTACCAAGCCAGCGCCGGCCTTGTGCAACCGCCCTGCGCACGCCATACTGCCCGCCAAACTACGAGGCAACTTTGTGATTCCGGCACACCCCATGACCCGCCGCACCGCGCTTGCTGCAAGCCACGCATGTCTCTGCGCTCTGCTTTTGGGGAGTCAAGCCGCTCAGGCCCAAACAGGCGGCGATGACCCCGCCAACCATTACGACAGCTACACCCCCGCTCAGCTGGAAGCAGTGTGCGACGCCATGTCGCCCACGCGGTACATCAGTGGCTTGACAGACGGTGGCTGGGGCTCGCTCGGAATCGGTGGCAAGACCTACTTTTACCGCTCAGCGTGCTACATGGAGCTGGTGCGCCGTACCGGGCGTGCAGAGCTGTGTGCCAAGGTGGTCGAGCGGCGCTCGCTGCTGGGGAATGGCTCCAACCACTCGCCCAAAGCCTGCGCAGTAGTGGCGGCAGCTTACCAGGCGCGCGAAAAACAAAGCGCTGAGGACGTGGCGGCTTTCAAGACCTCGGTAGAGGGCGCTTTCAAAATCAGCGATCTGCAGGTGCAAGTCCTGCCGGGAGGGCGTTGGCGAGTGGCAGTCCACACCGAGGGCCAGCGCGTGGGCAACTATCAGCTGCAGCTCGTGAAAGTGCGTGACGGTAAGGTGTTGCGCGAGGAAACCGTTGCACTCAACCGCCCCGAAAATTTCCAGTGGGAGTTGAGCCGTGCCGAAGTGATTGAGGGCACCTCACTGCCGAACATCTTCCCGATGGCGGTGCGCATGAGCTACCTCGTACCGGCCAGCGCCAGCCGGCCTGCGGCAGAGCACAGCACTGGCATACGCAACTTCACACTCTCTGCAGAGTGAGTGATGCTCAGGCAGACTCGCTGCCGCTCTTGGCCATGCGCTCGCTCTTCCAGTACACATCGTCCCCCACCGTGCCATCGGTTCGGTAGCGGTTGAGCACGCGCGAGAGAACAAACATCAGATCCGAGAGGCGGTTGAGGTACTGGCGCGGCGTGTCTTTCAAGGCCTCTTCGTTGCCCAGCGCCACCACCGCGCGCTCGGCCCGGCGGGCCACGGTGCGGCAGACATGGGCCAGCGACGCAGCGCGGGTGCCGGCCGGAAGAATGAACTCCTCCAGACGCGGCAACGCGGCGTTGTGGTCGGCCAGCGCCTCGTCCAAGGCCAACACCGCTTCGTGCTTGAGCAATTCAAACCCGGGGATCGACAACTCTCCGCCCAAATTGAAAAGCTGGTGCTGGATTTCGACCAACAGGCTGCGCACCGCGGGCGGCATGTCTTCGCACAGCAGCACACCGAGGTGGCTGTTGAGCTCGTCCACATCGCCCATGGCGTGCACCCGCAGGCTGTTTTTAGAAACACGGGTGTTGTCGCCCAGCCCCGTGGTGCCGTTGTCCCCTGTGCGGGTGGCGATTTGTGTGAGTCGGTTTGCCATGCACACATTGTGGCAGGCAGATTCCTACAATGGCGAGAACAAGGAGATAGTCATGAACGCCCCCACCGCCCTGAACCACCTGTTGCCCCAAGTGAACCTGCGTGAGGTGCCCACTGCATTGCTGGACGCCCTCAAGGCCCGCTTCGGCGATCAGCTCTCCACCGCGCTGGTGGTGCGCGAGCAGCACGGGCGCGATGAGTCGGCCTTTGACCTGCCGCCACCCTCGGCGGTGGTGTTCGCGCAAAGCACGCAGGATGTGAGCGATGCGGTCCGACTGGCCGCGCAATACCTGGTGCCGGTGATTCCCTTCGGCGTCGGCTCCTCACTGGAAGGCCACTTGCTGGCGGTGCAAGGTGGCATCAGCCTGGATGTGAGCCGCATGAACAAGGTGCTCTCCATCAACGCCGAAGACCTGACCGTCACCGTACAGCCCGGCGTGACCCGCAAGCAGCTCAATGACGAGATCAAATCCACCGGCCTTTTCTTCCCCATCGACCCCGGCGCGGACGCCACCATTGGCGGCATGAGCGCCACCCGTGCCAGCGGAACCAACGCGGTGCGCTACGGCACCATGCGCGAAAACGTGCTGGCCCTGGAAGTGGTGACCGCGAGCGGCGAAGTCATCCGCACAGGCACCCGCGCCAAGAAGAGCAGCGCCGGCTACGACCTGACCCGCCTGATGGTGGGCAGCGAAGGCACCCTGGGCGTGATCACCGAAGTCACCGTCAAGCTCTACCCGCTGCCCGAGGCAGTGATGGCAGCCACCTGCTCATTCAACAGCCTGGCCGACGCGGTCAACACCACCATCCAGCTCATTCAGCTCGGCGTGCCGATTGCGCGGTGTGAGCTGCTGGACGAAAACACCATCCGCATGGTCAACGCACACTCCAAGCTCACCCTGCGCGAAGGCGCCATGCTGCTGATGGAGTTCCACGGCTCGCCCGAAGGCGTGAAAGAACAAGTGCAGACCGTGCAGGACATTGCCGCCGAGTTCGGTGGCGCGGCGTTCGAGTGGGCCGAAACGCCTGAAGAGCGCACCCGCTTGTGGACGGCACGGCACAACGCTTACTTTGCCGGCATCCAGTCCCGCCCGGGCTGCAAAGCCATCACCACCGACACCTGCGTGCCCATCTCCAGCCTGGCGGACGCGCTGCTGGACAGCGTGACCGAGGCGCAAGAGGCGGGCCTGCCCTTCTTCCTGGTCGGCCACGTGGGTGACGGCAACTTCCACATGGGCTACCTGATTGACCCCGCGATTCCAGCCGAGCGTGAGCTGGCCGAGCAGCTCAACCACCAGCTGGTGGCACGTGCGCTCAAACTGGGCGGCACCTGCACCGGCGAGCACGGTGTGGGCCTGCACAAGCAAGGCTTTTTGGTCGAAGAAACCGGCTATGGCGCGGTTGAGATGATGCGCACCATCAAGCGCGCGCTGGATCCGCACAACATCCTGAATCCCGGCAAAATTTTTGCGCTATAAATTAGATAGCTGACTGCGCATGTTGCATGAGCGCTAGCGGGGCATTTATTCATCAATGTACGACAAGGAGTTGGCAATGGGCGTGATGTTTTGGGTGGTTTTGGCGGTCGCGGTGTTTTACTTGATCAGCCTCTACAACGGCCTGGTGGAGGTCAAAAATGCGGTGTCCAAAGCATGGGCCAACATCGATGTGCTGCTCAAACAGCGCCATGATGAGTTGCCCAAGCTGATCGACACCTGCAAGCAATACATGCAGCACGAGCAAGCCACCCTGGAGAAGGTGATTGCAGCCCGGGCCAAGGTGTCGAATGCGCGTGAGTCGCAAGACGTGGCCGCCGTGGGTAGGGCCGAGACCGGGCTGCGCAGCGGCCTGGGCCAGTTGTTTGCATTAGCCGAAAGCTACCCCGACCTGAAAGCTAATGAGCAGTTTGTGCAGCTGCAAGCGCGCATCAGCAGCCTGGAAAACAGCATCGCCGACCGGCGCGAGTTTTACAACGAGTCGGTCAATATCAACAACGTGCGCATCGAGCAGTTTCCCGGTGTGCTGGTGGCGCGACTTTTCAACTTCAAGGCGTTTGAACTGCTCAAGTTCACCGCCGAAGAACTCACTGACGTGGACGTCAGCGCCCGATTCAAAGCCTGAGCGGGGGCGGCGTGGACTGGGGACTCACCGGCCTGCGCTGGGTGCGCAGCCAGAGCCTGGATCGTCTGCTGGCAGCAGGCTACTTTGGGGCGGCTGGGGCGGCCTTTCACCTCGGGCCGGGGCGCGTGCAGCTCTGGTGCGTCGGGGCTGCCAGCGCTATCGGGCTGCTGGCCTGGGGAGCCTCCCTGCGTCGTGCCCGGGCGATTGCCAATATCGCAACCTCGCGCATTGCCTCGGCTGCGCAGGGCTATGTAGAGCTGCAAGGCCGCACCAGCACCACCGACCTGATTTACAGCCCGCTCACCCACAGCGCCTGCATCTGGTACCGCTACCGGACCTACGAGCGCGACAACAGCGAAGACGAGTGGCGCGAAGTGGACAGCGGCGTGAGCAGCGCCACCTTTGACCTGCTGGACGGCAGTGGCAGTTGCACCATCGACCCCGACCATGCCGAGGTCATGGGAGTGGAGGTCGTGACCCGCTATGCCAACGAGCACAAGCATGTCGAAGAACTTTTGCACGGGGGCCGCACCTTGTATGCACTGGGCGAGTTCATCACCATCGGTGGTGCCCACTCTGCTTTGAGCTTGCGCGAAGACGTGAACGCCTTGCTCACCGCCTGGAAACAAAACCCCGCCGATCTGCACCGGCGCTTCGACCTGAACCGCGACGGGGAGATTGACCTCCAGGAGTGGGAGCTGGCCCGCCGTTTGGCGGTGCGCACGGTAGAGCATGAACACCGCAACATCCGGGCCCAACCCGGTGTGCACATGCTGCGCGCCCCGCAGGATGGGCGCTTGTTTTTGCTCTCCCCCCTTTCGCCGCAGGCCCTGCGCCGGCGCTATCTGCTGTGGAGCGCGCTGCACCTGAGTGTGTGCCTGGGCGCCGCCTATGTGGCACTCAAATTGCTCCTAAAAACATAGCGTCATGCGCAGACTTGATAAGGGCTAGAAGCCTCCAGGGCATGTCATCAGAAAGGCCATGCGGGGCTCGCGGCCGACATGTCGACTTTGCGCACCGTGCTGTGGTCGTTGGTGGAGGTGTTGACATACATCAGCGCCGGCTCCGCAGCAAAACCGAATGCCGCCACTTGGGCCGCCGCCTGCGCCGAGTAACGCACACCCCACAGGTCAAAGGTGGCACGGTGGTCCCGCCCGGTGATCCAGGACAGGGTGATCAACAGGTTGTCATTGCCGGTCGGGCTGGGCTTGGTGGCATAGGTGCTGTAGCCCAGCACGCTGCGGTTCGCAGCCCAATCGGCAGCGGCCACGGCGTCAAACTGGCGCTGGTGCAAATAGAGCAAGGTCACGATATCCCAGCCGGTCGGGATATGGGCCTGCCGTTGCGCCCAGTAATGGACCCACTGCATGTAAAAGGCCATGCGCTCGCCGTTTTGCACAGCGTAGGCGGCATTGCCCCAGATGCGCTGATAAGCCCCTTCGACAGGGTCGGCCTCTGCTCTGGCGGCCATCACCATATTGAACGCCGAGCGGTAGCTGACCCGGTCGTTCGAGCGGTTGTCACCCAACTCCAGTCGCATGCGCCAGCCCTTGCGCAAGGGAAACAGGTTGTTGGACACCTCGGTACTGCGGTCGTCGTACACCTTGTGCATGCCCTTTTGCAGGTTGTGCCCGACCTCGTGGCTTTCGCCCCAACCACGGGGGTTGAGGCCCCAGTCCTGGTCATAGGGGTTGCCAGAGCAACCGCTTCCGCATTGGGCGTAGTTGTCCACATTGATGTGCTGGGTAGCCGGCATGCGATGGAGCGCGGCATCGGTGCAGTTCCAGCTGAGTTGGGTGCACATGGCCTGCACATGGGCGGTGAGGGTCTTGCCCGGCACCGCAAAGCCGGCCAGTTGGTAGAGGTCTTCAAAAAAGAGGGTTTTCACCTCGGACAAAAAGCGGTCCACATCACCGCCAAAGTCCGTGTTGATGACTGCTCGCATTTTGTCCGCGCGGGAATGGATCTCGATACCCGCCAGCTTGATCTCGGCCCATTCGTGCTGGGTGGCATTCAGGGCATTCACAAACGCCGGCTGATCGCCCGCACCTGCTGATTGGTCCAGAAACGGATGGCGGGCCACCCCCCGCAGCCGCAGGCGCACGGTTTGTGCCGGGGTCGCACTGCTGAACACCAGTTGCAAGGTGCCGCCATACGGGCTGTTGACTTGCACCGTCTGGCCGGTGGTGAGCGCCAGGTCCGGGCTGGCCAGGAAACGTGGTCGGTTGTAACGGTTCGGGTCCCACAGGCGGGTAGACCCGGTGCGCTGGGTGTTCAGGCGCAGCGCCACCGTGGCGGCGCCAGCATCGAGCACTTCTACGGTAACCGGCTTGCCCGGGGCCGCGAGGCGGCCGATCGCGGTAAAACCGCTGGCCGAGGGCAAGGTCACCTCCAGTGTCTCGTCGGTGCTGCTCACCGCCATGCCGCTGGTCAGTGCACTGGCAAAAGAACCCAGATCCGCCTGCGCCACCGCGACAGGGCGGACATAGCTGACCAGCGCATCTGCAATCAGGGCCTTCTGGAAGGCGGCTGGCTGGGTGGTTTTGTCCATGGGGTAGCGCATCTGGCGGCGCACCACATCGGCCCAGAGCACCAGGTACCGCAGCACGTCGGTGTTGTCCGTGGCGAACAGGTTTTGGCCGGCCCGGTTGAAGGTGTCGATTTGGCTGCGCAAGGCGTCCACCGGTGACAGCAAGTTGGACTGCAGGCTGGCCACGCCCGAACAGTCGGTCTTGCCGGCAGAAACGGTACAAGGCGACCAGTCGTAGGGCATGCTGAAACTGTCGGAAGCCAGCAGGTTCAGCAGGGCCGTGGTTTGGGCGAATTGGTCGGAAAGCGTGCGGTTGCTCGCTTCGCTGCGGCCGGCGGCCACCTTGTCGCTGGCCCAGTAGTTGCCGCCGTAGGGCCCGAACTGCAGCCCCATGCCGGCCAGCACCTGGATGGCCGAGTCGCTGGTCCAGTTGCTTTTGGTGTGCACATACAGCACCGGCCGCCCGGCCGCCACCAGCGCTCGGATGCTGGGCTCCAGACTGGCACTGGCAGCCAGATCTCCGCCCACCACCAACAAATGCGCATTGGTGGCGCAGGCGGGGGTGGCAAGGAAGTCACAGGCGATGGTGGTAACCGGCACTCCGGCCTTGACCATGCCAGCCGCACTGCTGCTCGCGTTGATGCCCGCAAAGGCCACATTCAGCGTGGCGGGCAAGGTGCCGGCAGCATCACCACGCACCAGCCAGGCCAGAAGGCGCTTGAAGGCGGGCCGGTAGGCGACCAACTCATTGGCATTGAACTTGGAGAGCAGCTGCACACCAAAACCTGCGCTACGGCCACCACCCGCCACACTCAGGCTGGCCAAGGCATTGCCCTGGTCCCCCACGATCAGGGGCTGTGCCGTGGCGGTGTTGCGCGGCTGCACCCAATAGCTCCACGGGCTCGGGTCGTATTCAGTGCTCACCCCCTGGTACAGGCTGCTGATGCGCGCTACCTGCGTCAAGCTGATTTGCTGCTGGGCGTACTGGGCATGCTGAGCCACCAGCTTGGCGTCGCTCAGGCCGGCGGCGTCTCCGCTGGCCAGCGCCCGGGCTACGGTGGTGTCGGCAGCGGGGGCCGGAACCGTGGCCGCCGTGTTAGATGCGCCACCACTGGCGCTATCACCCGAACCACTCCCGCCGCCACCGCAAGCAGCGAGTGAGGCGAGCGCCACAACCGCCAGTGGGCCCCGGATACGGGAAGAAAAAGCGGCTTGAAATCGACAAAAAAGGGGCACAACGGGTCTCCGCCCTGCATCTCCATTGCGCAGGGTCAGGCGATTTTCCGGCCCCTCAAGCGCCCTCTTGCGGCTGTGCTGACAGCCCGCAACACGGCTTACAAACGCTTACCCCGCCACGGGCACGGCGTTTACGGAAAGGTCAAAGAACCGCGACCTCGGCAATCGCGTTGGCCATGTATTCGATCTTCTGCTGCATGTCGGCATTGGTATCGGCATGGCGCACCGCAATGCTGCGAAAGACTTCGTGCACTTCCAAAAATGCATCCACCACAGCAGGGTCGAAGTGCGCGCCCCGCCCCTCGGTGATGATGTGCACCGCCCGGTCATGCGGCACACCATCTTTGTAGACCTTGTTGCTGATCAGCGCGTCAAACACGTCTGCCAGCGCCACAATGCGCGCCGACAGCGGAATCTGCTCAGCCCACAGGCCTTTGGGGTAGCCGGTGCCGTCCCATTTCTCCTGGTGGCACAGCGCCAACTCTTTGGCAACGGTCAACAAGGGCGATGCCCTGCCCAGGGTTTTCTCCGCCCGCACCAAGGCGTCGTGACCGAGCGTGGTGTGGGTGCGCATGATGGCGATTTCATCCGGCGTCAGGCGCCCGGGCTTGAGCAAGATCCGGTCGGGAATGCCCACGGTGCCCATGTCGTACATCGGCACGCTGCCTGCAAGGGTCTCGATATACGCCGGTGTCAGTGTCTCGGCATAGGCGGGGTTCTTTTGCAGCTCGCCGCACAGGGCACGCACATACTGCTGCACCCGGATGAGGTGGCTTTCGGTGTCAGAGTCGCGCAACTCCGCCAGAGTGGCCAACGCAAACACCACGACCTGCGCGGCGTGCAAGGCTTCATGGACGTCGACTAGGGGAGCAGGGTTGGTTTCGGTCATGCAATTTCTCCTGGTTGCAACGGCAGAGGCACTTGGTATAGCCACACCATTTTGCCACCCGGCCCGCGCCAATGGGCCACAGGCACCGCGCTGGTGGCTTCAAATTCCAAACTCACCAGCCAAGTGCCGGGGCGCATGTCGGCATTGGCCTTGGCGACCGCGCGTGCCATGCTCTCCGGGCGCTGGAATACATAGACCATGTCATAGGTCGACCAGTTGGCCCGCCAGATGTCACCCCGTGTCACACGCGCCCAGGGGCAGCGCAGCCCACACAGCAGGCGCAGGGGCCAGCTCCACTCCATGCCGTGCAGCTCGGCCTGCGGATAGGCTTGGCGCAGCGCCTTCAGGCCATGGCCCAGTCCGCACCCGGCATCCAGCACATGGGCGCCCACGGGCAGCGGTGCGTGGGCAGGCAACTCTGCGAGCGCGTTGGGCGGGGTGGGAAACAGCGGCGCATCGCGCCAGGCATTCACCGGGTAGACCAGCAACAGCAGCGCCAAGGGCAGCAACCAGGCCCAGGCCGGCAAGGACTCTGCGCCCAGGGTGGAGAGGCTCACCACCAGGGACAGCGGAAAGCCCCCCGCGATCAGCAGGCGCCGCCACCAGGTGGGCCCCCACAAGCTGCAAGCCACGCCCAGCGCACTGCTCAGGCCCAGGGCCCACGACAGCGCGACCCCCTCCCCCAGCAAGGCGCGAAAGAGTGCCCAGCAAGCAGCCCAGGCAAACACCGCAGGCAGCGGCCATTGCCAATGGGCGGGATTGAGGCGGCGCATCATGTTTAATAGCCTAAAGAGCCTCTAGCGCTCGTGGAATATGCGCAGAATGCTCTCATTTTCATAGCGACCTGAGCTTAACGGTTGCCGCCGGGTGCCAGGCGGTCGATCAGGCCGTTGAGCTCTTCGAGCGAGCCGAACTGGATCACCACTTCGCCCATCTCTTCCATGCGGCCGTGGCGTTTGACCCGTTTTTTGATGTGCACATCCACCTGCGCCATGAGCAGGTCGGAGAGCTCTTCTTCGACCCGCTTGATATCGCGCGATTTCTCTTTGGCCGGCTTTTGCGGGGTGAGCGAAAACTCGGCGCCGAGTTTCTTGACCAGGCTCTCCGCCTCGCGCACCGACATCTTTTTGGTGGCGATCTGGTTGGCCGCCGTGATCTGGGTCGCGCGGTCCAGTGCCAGCAAGGCACGGGCGTGGCCCATGTCGATGTCGCCGGCCATCAGCATGGTTTGCACCGGGTCGGCCAAGTTCAACAAGCGCAGCAAATTGCTCGCGGCACTGCGCGAACGGCCTACGGCCTGGGCCGCGGTTTCGTGGGTCAGGCCGAACTCTTTGATCAGGCGTTGCAGGCCCTGGGCCTCTTCGAGCGGGTTGAGGTCTTCGCGCTGGATGTTTTCGATCAGCGCCATCGCGGCCGCGGCCTCGTTGGGCACATCGCGCACCAGCACCGGCACTTCGGTCAGGCCGGCCAGCTTGGCGGCGCGGAAACGGCGCTCGCCAGCAATGATTTCATAAATGGCGCGCTTGCGGCCTTCGCCGATGTGGGGGGCCGCATCTGCGTCATCGAGCTTGCGCACCAGAATCGGCTGCATGATGCCCTGCGCCTTGATGGACTCGGCCAGCTCGTACAAAGCGCCCTCGTCCATGTGAGTGCGCGGCTGGTACACGCCGGCCACCATGTCGGCCAAAGGCAAGGTGCTGGGGGCCGCAGCAGGGGTGGTGCCCGTGGACTCGATAGACGGGGGCGCATCGACCACTTTGGGGCCGAGCAGGGCTTCGAGGCCCATGCCCAGGCCTTTGGGTTTTTTGGTGACCATGTTCTTTTCCTTCTTGATATCGTGTGTGGTGGTTGCCGGCGTATCAGGCGGCGCGCGCTATCAGCGCATGCAGACGGGCGATGCCCTCGGGCCAATCGCCCAGGCCGGAGTCGGCATTGAGGTGGCCGGCGTTGCCGCAGTCCACAAAATCAGCACCCCAGGCGCTGGCCAATTGCTGTGCCCGCTCGAAGGTGCAATAGGGGTCGTTGCGGCTGCCCAGCAGCTCAGCGGGAAACGGCAGTTTGTCCATCACCACTGGCCACCAGCTTTTGAGCGGGGCTTGCAACTCTTGGCGCTCCGGGTCTCCGGGCCCGACCAGAAAGGCGGCTTTCACCCGGTGGGTGTTTTGCGAATGCTGGGCCCAGGCGGCGGTGAGGATGCAACCCAGGCTGTGCGCCACCAGCACCACGGGTGTGGGCGCGGCCAGCACGGCTTCTTCCAGTTGCATCATCCAGTCGCCCCGCAGGGGTTGCATCCAGTCGTGCTGCTGCACACGGGTAAAGCCGTGCAGCGCCTCCCAGCGGCTTTGCCAGTGGGCGGGGCCGGAGTTTTGCCAGCCGGGCAGAAGGAGGGCAGTCGGGTTGGGCATGGTTGCGATGGATTCAGGAGCTATCAGGGCAACGGGCGTCTGGGCCAGAGGCGAATTTGGCTTGTAATCGCGCCTACATCACCTTGATGCGGTCCACCATCTCTTGCGCGAAGGTCAAAAAGGCCTGTGCCCCCTTGGACTGGGGGTCAAACACTACGCCCGGCACCCCATAACTGGGCGCCTCAGCCAGGCGTACGTTGCGGGGGATGACGGTGTTGAACACCTTGTCGCCAAAGTGGGCGCGGAGCTGTTCGCTCACCTGCTGCTGCAGGGTAATGCGCGGGTCAAACATCACCCGCAGCAAACCGATGATTTGCAGGTCGTCGTTCAGGTTGGCTTTGACCTGCTTGATGGTGTTGACCAGATCGGTCAGCCCTTCGAGCGCAAAGTATTCGCACTGCATTGGCACGATGACGCCATGGGCGCAGCACAAGCCGTTGAGGGTGAGCATGCTCAACGAGGGCGGGCAGTCGATGAGCACAAAGTCGTATTCCGCATCCACCACTGCCAGCGCCTGCTTGAGGCGGCGCTCGCGCCGCTCCAGCTCCACCATCTCGACCTCGGCACCGGCAAGCTCACGGTTGGCACCCAGAATGTCGTAGCTGCAGCCACCCTCGATCAGCTTCTCGCTGCGGGTGCGGGCTTCCGCCACCGACGCGGATTCCAGCAGCACGTCGTACACCGTGAGCTCCAGCTTGCGCTTGTCCACGCCCGAACCCATGGTTGCGTTGCCTTGGGGATCTAGGTCAATCATCAGCACGCGCTGGCCGACTTTGGCCAGTCCGGCCGCCAGATTCACGGTAGTAGTGGTTTTGCCGACGCCACCTTTTTGGTTGGCAACGCAGAAAATTTTGGCCATAAAGCGCTCAGGGTGAGAAAACAGAAAACCGGTTCAACGGGACTTTTATTTGGCCGACTGCAAGGCCAGGCGGATACCGAAGCCGACCAGGAACACACCCGCCAGCTTCTCGAGCACCCGCCCGATCATGGGGTTGGCGCGCACGCGCTCGGCGAGAAAGTGGGTCAGCAGCGTGGCGCCCAGCCCGTACAAAAATGTGAGGAAGGCGATAGTGGCCGCCATGAAGGCGTACGTCACCACGCCTTGCTGGCTGGTGCGATCCACAAACAGGGGAAAGAAGGCCATGTAAAACAAGATGGCCTTGGGGTTGAGCAAGGTAATCAGGAGCGCTTGACGCAAGTAGTGGCCGGCCTTGATGTTGAGCACCGGTGCTGCGCCGGGTTTTGCCGTCAGCATCTTGAAGCCCAGCCACCCGAGGTACGCGGCACCCGCCCACTGCACGGCATGGAAGGCATCCGGATACGCTGCCAAGAGCGCTGCTACGCCAGCCACCGCAGACCACATGAGCACCTGGTCACCCAAAATCACACCCAGGGTTGCGGCCAGCCCACCCTTTATGCCACCCTTGCTGGTGGACGTGACCAGCGCGAGATTGCCCGGGCCGGGGATCGCCAGAAACACGATGATGGTGATGACAAAGGTGCCGTAATCGGTGACGCCGAGCATGGGTTTTCTTTCGGGGGGAAGGCGTCGAGTTTACGTTGGAAACTTCGTGGCGGGCGTTGGGTTCAACCAAGCGGCTGCGAGATGGGTGCCTGAGTGTTGTTTCACGTGAAACCTCAGGGACTCACGTTGCTTGCTGACGATGGTGCTGGGCTCGCGGCGTGGCAGGGACATACCCCGCCGTTCGTGTCCCCCGCCCGCTGCGCGGGCTCCTCCTTGACCTCACTTTGGGGTACGCCCCTGCCACGCCGCTACGAAAAGTGGACAGGCATCTGAACCATTGAGAGAACCAATCACACAGCTAGGTTGGGTGGGGTTACGCGTTTTGCGCAGGTCAAGGAGGAGCCCGCGCAGCGGGCGGGGGACACGGAGCAAAACGCGTAATCCCACCCAACCTTCACACCAACCCGGAAAGCAAGGGCTTAAACCTCAGCCCTCTTCCGCATCCACACAATGCACCGCTCCGCATCCAAGCCGGGCACTGCCAGTTGTTCCACGTGAAACACTTCCACCGAAGCGGACAACGCAGCCATTTCATCCGCAGGGTGCTTGCCCTTCATGCCCATCCACACGCCCTGCACTGCCAAGGCCTTTTCTGACCAAGTCGTAAAGTCGACCAGGGATGCAAAAGCGCGCGAGCTCACCACATCGTAGGGCTCGCTCAAGCTCTCTACCCGGGCATGAATGCCACGCAGGTTTGGCAGCTTCAGGGTCACCGCCACCTGCTGAATGAACGCGGCCTTTTTAGCGACCGTGTCCACACAGTGCACCGTGATGTGGGGGCAGCAAATCGCGATCACAATGCCGGGCAAGCCAGCGCCGGAACCCACATCCAGCAGGCGAGGCTTGTCGCCACAAACACCAGCTGCCTGCTGCACCGCCAACTGTTTTTGCAGCGGCGCAATCGCTGCCAAGCTGTCAAACAGGTGGTGCGTCAGCATCTCGGCCGGATCGCGCACCGCTGTCAGGTTGTAGACCTTGGTCCACTTCTGGATCAAGCCCATGTACTCCAAGAGCGCCGCCGACTGCGCGGGCTCCAAGCTGAGGCCTAGCGCCGCAGAAGCCCGGCCCAGTTGCTCCGAATGCCCTGCCCCGCTCATACCGCCTCCGCCTTTTCCACAAAGCCGCGGAAGTTGCCTTTCCGGAGGTGAATCATCAACAACGAAATCGTCGCCGGGGTGATACCCGACAGGCGGGAAGCCTGCCCCAGCGTTTCCGGCTTGAACTTGCTCAGGCGCTGCCGTGCCTCAATGCTCAGGGCGGTGACCTGCATGTAGTCCAGGTCCTCAGGCAAGCGCAGGTTTTCGTAGTGGGCGGCGCGTTCGACTTCATCCTTCTGGCGATCGATGTAGCCGGAGTACTTGGCCGCAATCTCCACCTGCTCCACAACAGCCGCCACAAATGCCGCCTCGGCCAGATCTGTCGCGGGCAGGCCCGCTGTTTCACGTGAAACGTTGTCCAGCAAATCGCGGTTGGCGTACTTGCCGTGGTCCAGCGACATCAAGCCGCCGTAGCTCACATTCGGGCGGCGCAGCAAGTCGGCGAGGTTGTATTCGTGCTCAATCGATTTACCCAACACCCGCTCGGATTCGTCGGCAGCCAGGTTGCGGGGGTTGACCCAGATACTGCGCAGGCGCTCTGTCTCGACTGATACAGCATCCCGCTTGCGGCAGAAAGCGTCCCAACGGGCGTTGTCGACCAAGCCCAGCTCGCGACCCACTTCGGTCAAACGGGCATCGGCATTGTCTTCACGCAGCTGCAGGCGGAACTCGGCCCGGCTGGTGAACATGCGGTAAGGCTCGGTCACACCCTTGGTGATCAGGTCGTCCACCAGCACACCCAGATAGGCCTGGTCACGGCCGGGCAACCAACTGCTACCGGTATAGCTGGCCGCACCGGCAGCACTCAGCGCCACATTGCCGCCACCCATGGCGCGCACTTGCAGTGCCGCATTAATGCCTGCGAACATGCCTTGTGCCGCCGCCTCTTCATAGCCGGTGGTACCGTTGATCTGGCCGGCAAAAAACAGGCCGCCAATCTGCCGTGTCTCGAAGCTGCTCTTGAGCGAGCGCGGGTCAAAGTAGTCGTACTCAATGGCATAGCCGGGGCGCAAGATGTGCGCGTTTTCCAGGCCGGCCATGCTGCGCACTAGGTCGTACTGGATATCAAACGGCAAACTGGTGCTGATGCCGTTGGGGTAGTACTCGTGAGTGGTCAGGCCTTCAGGCTCCAGAAAGATCTGGTGGCTGTCTTTGTCGGCAAAGCGGTTGATCTTGTCTTCCACGCTCGGGCAGTAGCGCGGGCCTACGCCCTCGATCTTGCCGGTGAACATGGGGCTGCGGTCGAACCCGCTGCGGATGATGTCGTGGGTGCGCTCGTTGGTGTGGGTGATCCAGCACGGCACTTGCTGCGGGTGCATGGCGGTGTTGCCCATGAAGCTCACCACCGGCATCACATCGCTCATGCCACCGGCGACACCGTCACCAGGCTGCTCAATGCATTTGCTGAAGTCGATGCTGCGGCCGTCAATACGGGGCGGGGTGCCGGTCTTGAGGCGGCCTTGGGGCAGCTTTAATTCTTTGAGTCGGGCAGACAGCGACACGGCGGGCGGGTCCCCTGCCCGGCCGGCGGCGTAGTTGTTCAGGCCCACATGGATCTTGCCGTCCAGGAAGGTGCCGGCGGTCAGCACCACGGTCTTGCCGCGGAACTGAATACCCACCTGGGTCACCGCACCCACCACACGGGTGCCGTCTCCGTCGCCTTCAACCATCAAATCGTCCACCGCTTGTTGGAACAGCCACAGGTTCGGCTGGTTCTCCAGCATCCGGCGGATGGCGGCCTTGTAGAGCACGCGGTCCGCCTGCGCGCGGGTCGCGCGCACGGCAGGGCCCTTGCTGCTGTTGAGGATACGGAACTGGATACCCGACTCGTCGGTGGCCAGCGCCATCGCACCGCCCATGGCGTCCACCTCTTTGACGAGGTGCCCTTTGCCGATACCGCCGATGCTGGGGTTGCAGCTCATCTGGCCCAAGGTCTCGATGTTGTGGGAGAGCAGCAGGGTTTTGCTGCCCATGCGGGCAGCGGCGAGCGCAGCTTCGGTGCCGGCATGGCCGCCGCCGACAACGATGACGTCGAATTCTTGTGGGTACAACATGGCAAGGGGGCGCAAGGGCGGACCACGGTGCGGGTCCGGCCGGCGCAAAAAGAAAGGGAGTTGCCTATTTTAACGGCAGCTCCCCTTTTTGCCGAGTGCGGGGGCTTGCCGCCACCCCAACGGCTTGCTCAACCATCAGAACAAGTGCTAGCCCAAGCTCTTATTGCGGGAGTAGCTCCTATTTTTATAGCAAAGCATAGCCCCGCTTAAAACGGGTAATGACGCGGCGTAGTTTGCAGGGTGATCCAGCGCAGCTCGGTGAACTCGGCAACACCGGCTTTGCCCCCAAAACGCCCCATGCCGCTGCCTTTGACGCCACCGAACGGCATCTGGGCTTCGTCATGCACGGTCGGGCCGTTCACATGGCAAATGCCGGAGTCAATGCGGCGTGCCACGTTGAAGGCGCGCGCCATGTCACTGCCAAACACCGCCGCGCTCAAGCCGTATTCGTTATCGTTGGCGCAAGCCACCGCCTCTTCCACACCGCGGACCCGCACCACCGCCTTGACCGGGCCGAAAGTCTCCTCGTGGTAGACGCGCATGGCCGGTGTCACATGGTCCAGCACGGTGGCGGCCATCAGGGTGTTGGTCGCCTTGCCGCCGCACAGCAGCTTGGCCCCTTTGGCCAGCGCATCGTCAATCAGCGCGTTGCAATGCTCGACCGTGTTCATGCCAATCACCGAGCCCAGCACCACCGGGTCGGGCTTGCGCGGGTCACCCACCGGCAGGGCTGCAGCCTTGGCAGCAAACTTCTGGGTAAACGCATCCGCAATCGTCTGATCCACGATGATGCGCTCGGTGCTCATGCAGATCTGGCCGCTGTTGGCAAAGCAACCGAAGGCCGCGCCGTTGACCGCGTCTTCGATCACGGCGTCGTCCAGAATCACCATGGGCGCCTTGCCGCCCAGTTCCAGCACCACCGGCTTGAGGTACTTGGCACAGGTCATCGCAATGATCTTGCCGACGCGGGTAGAGCCGGTGAAGTTCACACGGCGCACCGCCGGATGCGCCACGATGGCCTCCACCACCGCGCCCGCATCGGCCGGCGCGTTGGTGATGTAGTTCACCACGCCGGGCGGAAAGCCGGCATCGGCAAACGCCTCGGCGATCAGCTGGTGGGTGCGCGGGCAGTTCTCGCTGCCCTTGAAGATCACGGTGTTGCCGCAGGCCAAGGGAGTGGCAATGGCGCGCACCCCCAGAATGATGGGGGCGTTCCAGGGTGCAATGCCCAGCACCACGCCTGCAGGCTGGCGCACTCCCATGGCCAAACTGCCGGGCACATCGGACGGAATCACCTCACCGCTGATCTGGGTGGTCAACGAAGCGGCCTCCCGCAGCATGCCGGCCGCCAAGTGCACATTGAAGCCGGCCCACATGCCGGTGCCACCGGTCTCTGCGCCCACCGCCTCGATGAACTGCGGCGTTTTGGCCTCGAGTGCATCTGCCGCTTTGAGCAACAACGCGCGGCGTTCGCCGGGCCCGGTCTGGCTCCAGGTCTTGAAGGCGGCGGCTGCCGCATCCGCCGCCATGACCGCATCCGCCGCCGAGGCGGCAGGGGCCCGGGTGGCCACGCTGCCATCCAAAGGGTTGCGCCGCTCGAAGGTCGCGCCTTGCTCGGCCGTGACATGGAGGCCGTTGATCAACATGGACAAATCAGACATGGGTTTTCTCCTAAAAAATCGGAATCAGCATCGGGATCGAGATTGGGGACTAGGCGTTGGCGGTCGCCGCAGGTGCGCCCAGATAGGCTTCCCGGATCACACTGGAGCGCGCCAGCAAGGCAGCAGGCCCGCTGGCGACCAAGGTGCCGCGCTCGAGCACATAGCCGCGGTCAGCCACTGCCAGGGCTTTCTTCACGTTCTGCTCCACCATCAGCACGGTCGTACCGGCATCGGCAATGCGCCGGGCAATCGCCAGCAGCTCGTCCACCATCTTGGGGGCCAGGCCCAGCGAAGGCTCGTCCAGCATCAAAAGGCGCGGCGCACTCATCATGGCGCGCGCCACTGCCACCATCTGCTGCTCGCCACCGCTCATGGTGCCGGCCAGTTGCTGGGCGCGCTGGCGCAGCTTGGGAAAGTCGGCAAACGCTTGCTCCATGCGCTGCGCGCGCTCGGCGGGTTTGCACAGCCAGCCACCAAGCTCGAGGTTCTCGGTCACGGTCATTTGCGGGAACAGCTGGCGGCCCTCGGCCACCAGCGCCATGCCACGCTGCACGATCTCGTGGGTCTTGGTCGGCAGGTGGTGGTCATTGAGCCGCACCTCGCCTTGGCGTGGGATCAGACCCGACAAGGCCTTGAGCAGCGTGGTCTTTCCCGCACCGTTGGGTCCCAGAATGACGGTCAGCCCCGGCTTGATCTCGAGCGACAGATTGCGCAGCACCAGAAAAGCGCCATAGCCCGCGCTCAAGGACTTCACCTGCAAATGCGCGCCGGGCGCGCCGCCCAGCACAAAGGGGGTAGGTTCAAACCACATCATGCGCGGGCTCCTGCAGACTCTGCCATTTCGTCACCTAGATAGGCCTCGATCACTTCCGCGTTGCGCACCACCTCGGCCGGCGTGCCGTCGGCAATCTTGCGGCCTTGGTGCAATACGATCACCCGCTCCACATGGCGCAAAAGCGTAGTCACAGCATGCTCAATCCACACCACCGTCAGGTCCAGCTCGTCACGCATGCGGCGTATCAGTTGGGCCATCGCCTCCACCTCGGATTCGGTCAGGCCCGCTGCCACTTCATCCAACAACAGCATCCGCGGGCGGGTGGCCAAGGCCATGCCGATTTCCAGCAGACGCTGCTGTGAAGGTGTGATGGCGGCAGCCGGCAATGCGGCCAAGTGCGCCAAGCCAATCAGCTCCAGAATGCTGGTGGCATCGCGCAAGTGCCATGGTCCCTCGCGCCTGCGCCCGGCAAACTGCAGGCCGAACTCAATATTGGTGAGCACCGGCATATCCGCAAACACCCGCGGCGTCTGGAAGGTGCGTGCCACCCCGGCCGCGGCATAGTGGTGTGGGGCACGGCCATCGAGCCGCTTGCCCGCTGCCGAGAGCTCACCGGATGTGGGGGGCGTGACGCCCGAGATAGCGTTGAAAAACGTCGTCTTACCCGCGCCGTTCGGGCCAATGATGCCCACCAATTCACCCGCACGAAAATCGGCGCTCACACCATCCACCGCGGTGAGGCCCCCAAAGCGCACCGTGATGTCCCGGGCTTGCAGAAAGACCTCAGACATGGCGGCTCTCCTTGCGACCCAAGCCCCGCAGCCACTGCCGGCTGTGGAGGCCCCAGTCAGCAAAGGTGCGCCAACGCAGCGACGCCAAGCCACCGGGCAAATACAAGACGCTAAGGATCAACAGAATGCCGAGCGACATCATGTAGATCTGCGGAAACTGCAGGCGCAGTGTCTCGGCAAGCACGCTAAACACAATCGCCGCAATCAGCGGGCCCCACAGCGTGGCAGCGCCCCCAATCAAAGCGATCAGCACGGTTTGAAAGCCAATGAAAGGGTTGAACACCGTGTGGGGGTCGATATAGGTCCAACGCACCGACATGGCGGCGCCCACCGCGCCGGCAAAGGCGGCAGTCATCGCAAAGCCCGCCACCTTGACCAGCCGGGTGTTCACCCCCAAGGTCTGCGCGCGCTGCTCGTCCGCCCCGATCCCCAGCAACGCCAGCCCGAAGCGGCTGCGCCGCAACACAATGGAGCACAGCACCGCCAGCACGGCCAGCAACAGCACCGTCAGGTAAATCGTGTCGCGCTCAGGCACCACCATCAGCACACGGCCGACGGTGCCGGTGACCGACTTCTCAAAGTAGGTCACCGCATGGCGGATCAGCTCGGTCATGCCAAAGGTCAGCACGGCAAAGTAGGTGCCGCGCAAGTGCAACACGGCGGCGCCCATCACCACGGCCACCAGGGTGGCAATACCCGCACCGAGCGCGACGGCCTGCCACCAGGCCAAGTGCTCCAGCACCAGCGCACTGGTGTAAGCCCCGATACCAAAAAAGGCGGACGTCGCCAGCGACAGGTAACGGGTGCTTCCGCAAAACAGGCCCCAGCTCGATGACAAGGCAACGTACATCAGGCAGGTCAGTGCCATAGACACGACAAACTCACTGCCGTAATGCGGCAGGGCCAGAGCCCACCCCGCAAACGCCAGCAACACCAGCAAATCACGCACCAACACATGGCGGTTGTTCATGGGGCTACTCATTTCGCAAACAGTCCGCGAGGCCGCAACAGCAGCACCGCAATAAAAATGCCGTAAGACAGCAGGGCCTTGAGCGATGGGTTACTGAAGTGCATGCCCAACGCTTCCACCACGCCCAGAAGCAGGCCCCCGGCCAGCGCACCACCCATGCTGCCAAAGCCGCCCAAGGTAATGACAATCAGTGCCGTCACCGTGTAGGGCTCTCCCATACTCGGGGTGATGGTGTAAGCCATCGACAGCAGGCAACCCGCCACCCCCGAGAGACCCAAGCCCACACCAAACATCAGGGGGTGCAAGCGTTTGGTATCAATGCCCACCAGTTGGGCCCCCGTGGGCGACTGCATGAGCGCACGCACGCCCTTGCCCAGCAAGGTGAACCGCAGCACCAACATGAGCGCTAGGCTGAACACCAGCGCTAGGGCGAACACCAGCAGTTTGTTGCCGGCAAATTGCGCCTCTCCCAGCTTGACCGGGTCGGCCAGGTAGTCATAGCCCCGCAAATCGCCACCCCACATCCACGAGGCAAAGTTCTGAACCAGAAACATCAGGCCAAAGGCCACCATCAGGCCACGCGCCTCAAAAATATCGAGGTTGGGCGAGGTGGCGTTGAGTCGCCGGAAACACAGCCAGTGGATCACCAGGCCCAAGACCATCATCAGGCCAAAAGAAATGGGCACCATCCACAGCGGCGACCAACCCAGGCTGGTGTGGGCCATCCAGGTCAGATAAGCCCCCACCATCAAAAACTCGCCATGCGCAATGTTGAGAATGCGCATGAGCCCGTACTGCAGGTTAAGGCCCAGTGCCACCAGGGCATAAATCCCCCCGGTGATCAGGCCCGATGCCAACAACTCCAACCACGAAGCCCATCCCATAGTGGTCCTACTTCCAGGCGGGTTTGCTAGGGTTCAGGGCTGCAGTAGCCACCCTCTTGGGCCACACCACCTCAAACTCGCCGTTCTGCCACTGCCCTACCGTGCCGGGCGTGGCGGTGTTTTCGCTGCCGGTGAACTGGATATCCCCCATGATGGTTTTGTGCGTTCCCGCAGCAATGTAGTCGCGCAAGGCCTTGCGGTCCAAACCCACTTTGGCTACCGCGGCAGTCAAAATCTCCAGACTCGCCCAGGTGGCGCCGCTGGCCCAGCGGTCGGGTTCCTTACCGGCAAATTTCTTGGTGTGCGCGTCGAAATAGGCCTTGGCCCCCGGGCTGGTCTTGCCATTCCACGACCCCATGCCCAACACCCCTTCAGCACCTGCGGGCGTCATCACGTTTTTGTAGAGCTGGAACGCCGTACCCACCGAGGCGTAGAAGAACTTGGGGTTAAAGCCCACCTCTTTGGCCTGCTTGCTGGCGAGGATGGTGTCGGGCGGGTAAGTGAAGCCCACGAATGCATCGGGGTTCTTGTCCTTCATGGAGCGCAGCACCGGCGACAGGTCTTTCACCCCTGCCGGATAGCTCTTGTCCTCGACCATGCTGATGCCACTGCCCTGCAGCGCCACGCGCAAGGCCGCGTAGTTTTCCAAGCCAAACAGGTCATCCACATAAATCACGGCGATGGTCTTGGCGCCAGCGGCCTTGAGCATGTCCACCAGCGCATCACACATCGGTTTGGGCTGTTGCAACAACAAAAAGAAATAAGGCAGCTTCATTTCCACCAAGCGCTTGGACAGGGCGGTGGGCGCTAGGAAGGGGTAACCAAAACGGTTGGCCAGCGGGGCTACTGCAAAGTTGGCATTGCTGCCCCAAGGCGGCAGCACCAGGTCCACCTTGTCGCTGCCCATGAGTTTTTCGTAGGTGCGCACCACGGTTTCGGTATCGCTGCGGTCGTCCGAGCTGATCAGCTCGATCGGGCGGCGCACCCCCTTCACGTCCAGCCCACCTAACGCGTTTTGCTGCTCGGCCCAGAGCAGGTAGTTGGGCTCTTGGCTCACCTGGGCACCGCCTGTCCAGGGGCCGGTGCGGGACATGGTGTAGCCGATGCGCACGGGCGGCTGGGCCGCAAAAAGGTGCGGGGCAAAAGCCGCAGCGCCGGCAGCTGCAGCAGCGCCCTTGAGCAGGCTGCGTTTCGTGTTTTCGACCATGGTGTCTCCTACGGAATGCGGTTTTGAGGGAAGTTGCATCGTAGAAAAACCGGCTGCCAAACGCTGTGCTGGCTGTGCACAAAGCGCTTGCACAATTGCGCAATTCCGCTAGGGATAACCCTTGTCAGATGGCTGCACCAAATCGCAAGGGGCCGCCCATAATGCGGTCACCATGCACGCCACCCCTCCTGTTGCGCCTGCCCGCACCCCTGCGGCACAGGCCATGAGCACCGACGATTTCGCCCCCCGCGAGCGGGCGCCGCTGTGGTGCGAGTGGGTGTGGAAACACTTTGGCGGCTTGCGCTCCGACCTCTATGGCGACACTGACTTTGACGGGCACCTGAGCACCGGCCGCGCAGGCGACTTGATCCTGACCCGACTGGAAGCCAACCGCCACCGCGTGGTGCGGACCCTCGACATGGTGCGCGCCAGCGAGGAAAGTTATCTCAAGATAGTGGCCCCACTGCGTGGGCGCGCGGGGGTGGAGCAGTCAGGCCGGCAAGCCTGGGTGGGCCATGGTGCATGGACCATTTACGACACCACCGCCGACTACCTGATTGCCAACCCCGAACGGGTGGAGCACTTGATCGTCATGGTGCCCAAGTCCCAACTGGCAGGCCAGGGCCTTCGCCTGGAGCATTTGATGGCACGCCCGATCAACGGGCAAAGCGGCATCGGCCGGGTGGCACTCACCACCATGCGCAGCACCTTCGAGGAGCTGCCCCACATGAGCGCAGATGCCGCCCGCGGCGCCGGTGAGTTGCTCACTCAGCTGGTACGGCTATCACTCACCGAGTTGGCGGGCCTGCACACACCCCTCACCCAGCGGGAAGCCCTCAAAGACCGTATCCGTCAGTACGTGGCATTGCACCTGCGGGACCCGCAACTCTCGGTCGAGCAAATTGCCACGGCGCTCAACTGCAGCAAGCGTCATCTGTACAACGCTTTTGCCGAGGAAGTCCACCCACTGGCAAGCTACATCCAACATCAACGGCTGGACGCTTGCTTACGCGAACTGCAGCAGGTGGGATCCGCCGGGCGCCCTATCACCGAGATTGCGCTGCACTGGGGCTTTAACAGCCCCTCGCACTTCAGCCGCGTGTTCCGGGAGCACACCGGGCTCAGCCCCAGCGAGTTCCGGCAACAGCACTGAGCCAGCGCCCTTCAGGCGAGTGCGGCCTCGCGCTTCAAGAGCTCGGTGTCCCGGAACTCGATGTGCCCATACCCTAGCGCGAGCGCGCCTGCGCTCACCAGGTACTTGAGCTCTTTGGCAAGCGTTTGGCGCGTTACGCCGAGCATCATGGCCAGTTCTTCGTGTGAGACCTGCACACCGCTGCGGCTCTGGTGGGACAGGGTCATGTCTCCGCGGGCCAGGCTGATCAAGCGCCGCGCCACCCGGGTACGCGTGGAGCGCAACATCGAGTCTTCGACCAGGCCACACAAACCCCGCACCCGGGTCGCCAGCAGCACGCTGATGCCTTGCACAAACCCGATCCGCTGCATCAGGCCTTGAAAATCACGGGGCGTAATCACCAGCAGAGTGCCGGCCTGCAGGGCGACGACGTCGTGGGGCCGGATTTCCCCGTCCACCATGGAGGTCTCACCGAACCAGTGTCCGGCCTCCAGGACCGACAAAATCCCCTCGCGCCCATCTTCCCCCGAAGCGGTAACCCTAAACACGCCGGAGAGCACGCCATAAAAGCCACCGCTCGCATCCCCACGGCGGTACACCGCTTCACCCGGAGACACTTCTTGCTCAATGGCCACCGCCAGCAGCGCCTTGCGCTCGGCGATAGGCAAGCCATCGAACCAGGTGTTGACTGACATTTTTTTTAATAACTCTGCTTTGGAGTGTGTCATCCATTCCCCTTTAGTGATTACCCTGAATTGTTAGTTTTTTTACAGTGTATCGATCGCGATGCAAGTACGCTGGACCTTGTTGTAACTAGGGAGGCATCCATGCCCGCTTCATCCGTGCAAGCTCAAGTCAGTGCGCAAGAGTGGCAGCTGCGCCAGGATCTGGCTGCTTGCTACCGCCTTGTTGCCCATTACGGCTGGAGCGACCTGGTGTTCACCCACATCAGTGCGCGCATACCGGGCCCGGATCACCATTTCCTCATCAACCCTTACGGATTGATGTTTGACGAAATCACTGCAAGTAGTCTCGTCAAAGTGGACCAGCATTGCAATAAGCTGAATGACTCACCCTACTCCGTCAATCCGGCCGGCTTTGTGATCCACAGCGCCATCCATGAAGCGCGGGAAGACGCCGGTTGCGTGCTGCACACCCACACCCGGGCCG
Source organism: Comamonadaceae bacterium OS-4 (assembly GCA_027924025.1). GTDB lineage: Bacteria > Pseudomonadota > Gammaproteobacteria > Burkholderiales > Burkholderiaceae_C > Allorhodoferax. Next base: position 85,098 of record AP026970.1, on the reverse strand, counting down.
GTGTCGCTGTCAGTGCCCAAAAAGATGGCGTCCTGCCCTTAAGCCAGCAGTCGACCTTTGTGCTGGCGTCCCTGGCGTACCACGACTACGAGGGCGTCGCCTTCCGCCCGGACGAGAAGCCGCGCTTGCAAGCCGACCTCGGGCACGCCAATTTCATGGTGCTGCGCAACCACGGCTTGTTGGTGGTGGGCAAAACCATTGCCGATGCCTTTTTGAGCATGTACACCTTCGAGGCCACCTGCCAGATCCAACTCGCCGCCCAATCGGGCGGTGGCGCCCTGACCCATGTCGACCCGCGCATCGTGAGCGGTGTGGCCGAGGCCATGCGGGTGCAAACCGGCGGATTGGGTGGCGCGTTTGTCTGGCCCGCCCTGTTGCGCAAACTCCAACGCATAGACCCCAGCTACCTGGATTGAGACCGTATGAACCCTACAGAATTTGACTACATCATCGTCGGCGGCGGCTCTGCCGGCTGCGTGCTCGCAGGCCGATTGAGCGAAGACCCGAACACCACCGTCTGCCTGCTCGAAGCCGGCGGCCCGGACACCAGCGCCTTCATCCACGCCCCCCTTGGGTTTGCGGCCACCGCACCGCTCGGGATCTTCAACTGGAACTATGAAAGCGTGCCGCAACCCGGCCTGGGCGGGCGTCGCGGCTTCGCGCCCCGCGGCAAAGTGCTGGGGGGCAGTAGCTCGCTCAACGCCATGGTCTACACCCGCGGCAACGCCGCCGACTACGACCGCTGGGCAGACCACGGCAACCCCGGCTGGGGCTACCGCGATGTCTTGCCGCTGTTCAAGCAATCCGAAAACAACCAATGCTTCGGCGCCACCGAACTGCGCGGTGTGGGCGGTCCCCTGAACGTGTGCTACCTGCGCAGCCCCAGCCCGCTGAACCAGGCTTTTATCAATGCGTGCGAAAGCCAGGGCCTGCCCCGCACGCCCGACTACAACGGCACCCAACAATGGGGCGTGGCGCCCGCCCAGGTCACCCAAAAAGACGGCGAACGCTGGAGTGCCGCCAAGGGCTACCTCACCCCCCACCGCCATCGCAGCAACCTCACAGTCATCACCCAAGCCCACACCCACAAGGTACTGCTCGACAGCAGCCACGGTGACCCGCGCGCCACCGGTGTGCAATACGAGCACCAGGGCCAGCTGCACGAGCTGCGGGCCCGCCGCGAGGTACTGGTCAGCAGCGGCGCCTTCGGCTCGCCGCAGTTGTTGATGCTCTCAGGCATCGGCCCGGCAGAGCACCTGCGCCACCATGGCATTCCGGTGCGGCACGCCCTGCCAGGCGTGGGTCAGAACCTGCAAGACCACATCACCACCGTGCTGATTTACCGCACCCAGCACCAGCGCGAAACGCTGGGCTTCTCATTCGGTGGCGCGCTTGCGATGCTGAAGTCCATTTTTGAATGGCGCAGCCAACGCACCGGCTGGATCACCACCAACGTGGCCGAGACCCAAGGCTTCATGAAAACACGCCCGGAACTCGACATCCCCGATATCCAGCTCGCGTTTTGTACCGGCATCGTGGACGACCACACCCGCAAACCGCACCTCGGCCACGGCTACACCCTGCATGTGACCCTGATGCGGCCCAAGAGCCGTGGCAGTGTGACCCTGCAAAGTGCCAACCCGGAAGACGCACCGCTGATCGACCCCGCCTACTTGCAAGACCCCGAAGACCTCGAGGCCCTAGTGCGCGGCACCCAAATGGGCCTAGACATCATGGAAGCGCCGGCTTTGCAGCCCTACCGCGGCAAGATGCTCTACCCAGTGGAGCGCAACAACCGCACGCAGATCGAGCAGTTTTTGCGTGCCCACTCCGACACCGAATACCACCCGATCGGCACCTGCAAAATGGGCCCGGCGAGCGACCCGATGGCCGTGGTGGATGCAAATCTGCGGGTGCATGGCATCCAGGGGCTGCGGGTAGTGGACGCGTCCATCATGCCCGACCTGGTGACCGGCAACACCAATGCGCCCACCATCATGATTGCGGAAAAGGCCGTGCAAAGCATCCGTGCAGCCCATGTCCGCTAGCATGCTGCCTTCACCCACTTAAGGCCCACCATGAAGCTGTACTACTCCCAGGGCGCCTGCTCGCTGGCACCCCATATCGTGATGCACGAAGCCGGCTTGGCGTTTGAAGCCATTTCCGCGCCCACCAAGACCCATCAGTTGCCTGACGGCACCGACTTCTACACGATCAACCCGCTGGGCTATGTGCCGTTTTTGGTCTTGCAAGACGGCCGCAGCCTGCATGAAACGCCTGCCATCGTGCAATACCTGGCAGACCTGGTGCCCGAGAAACACCTCGCCCCGGCCAACGGCTCCTTTGAGCGCTATCAGCTGCAACAGTGGCTCACCTTTATTGGCACCGAGCTGCACAAAAACTTCAGCCCCCTCTTCAACCCGGCAGCCCCCCTCGAAGGCAAAGAGCAAGCCAAGCAAACCCTGGCCAAGCGCTTGGCATGGGTAGACGGCGAGCTGGCCGGCAAAGACTACCTGCTCGGCACCACCTTCAGCGTGGCCGACGCCTACCTGTTCACCGTGACCAACTGGGCCCGTCTGGTGAAGGTAGATCTCAGCACCTTCGCCAACCTGTTGGCCTACCGGGCCCGCGTTGGCGAGCGCCCCGGCGTCCAATCCGCCATGCGCGCAGAGGGCTTGCTGAAGTAAAACGCAGCGCGCTCCAAAAACAAAGGGCCCTTACGGGCCCTTTTTCATGAATATGCTACTACTTTGATAGCTGCGAATGCATATTCTGCGAGTGCTAGAGGCAACTTGGGTAAGGCGCAGCTTCACCAAGCACCCGCGCACACAATTTCACCGGCATCAGCGACTGCAAGCGCTCTGACCACTTGGCGGCATCCAAGGCGATGGGGCCGTTCACCGGCTCGGCGCGCTCTGCCCACTGCAGGGTGTAGTAGTCGCGCTCGCCTTTGACCACCAGCAACAAGGCCACCTCGCTGCGGGCACCACCCGGCGCAGTGCCGCACCCGATCACGGCGGCAAAAGCATCATGGTTGCCCAGGCGCATCTCACCCAGACCCAGCGCGGCATAGCTCTGGGGGCAAGCATTTTTGAATCCAGCCGCAACACTACCGGCAAAGCGCGAGGGCGTCATCTGGGGGTTGGCCGCCAGGCCCCGCGCGCCACTGAGCGTGAGCATCTGGGTCCAACGCTCCAGCGTCTCACCCCGCAGCACCGATTCCTGGATGTAGCCACCCGGCTTGCTGTCTTCAAAGGCGGGCACAAACCCCAACGGATAACTAAAGCTCACCAGTTGGCTGAACACCGGCGTCACTGCTCGTGCAGCGGGCGCCTGAGCGAGCGCGGTGACTGCCCCCATGCACAGCATTGCAGCCACAGTGAATGGCTTGATCATGAACATTCCTTCTCCGTGAATCACGGGGTTTGGTGCTACCGGTTGATGGCCCGCTCCATCATCTTGTCACGGAGGTTGTCATTGCCATTCAAATCCAGGGCGTCGTGCAGGTTGCTGCGCCCGGCGGGTGCCTGTGCACCTTGGGGTTGCGTGGCGGAATTGGGGGTGTCGGAGGGCACCACCGTGACATTGCCACCTGTGACGGCGGCCACCTTGGCGCCCGCTTCACAGGGCAGCTCGGTGTAGACCACCTGTTTGCCCTTGATGCACTTTTTCATTTGGCCGGGCAAGTTATCGGGGCCCTCGGCCTTGGGCTGCGGCGACACGCGCACCGCGCTATCCCGCACCGATCCGTTGTCAAACACCACCGGTTTGGGCAGGGCCTCTGGGCGCCACAGAGCCTGCACCCAGGCATCGTCACGGTGGCGCCATGCCGTCATGCCCACCACACCTGCCAACAAAACAATCCCCACGCGCCGGTACCACATCCACACGATTGAGCCTCCCTATATATTTACTATGAAATATATAGCGATGTGCGCACGGTTCACGAGCGCTGCAGTGCTTTTTGACGAATAGCCAGTGCCGCGCCCACCCACAAAGCAGCGGCCGAAAACACCAGCCCCCGCGCCAAGCCGCCGGGGCCGTCTGCGATCCAGCCGACCACCGTGGGGCCCACAATCTGGCCGGCCGCAAACACCGTGGTGAACGCACTGATACCCGCTGCCCAGGCCGTGGGCGGCAAGTTGTGCCGCACCAAGGCGGTAGTGGATGCCACCACCGACAAAAACACCGCGCCAAACAACAAGCCCGACACCAGCAACGCCGGCCACCACTGGGTGAGCGCCGGCAAAACAATGGCCACCCCCAAGAGGCTATTGAGCGTCGCCAAAGGCCGGCCGTCCTGGTGCTTGTCGAGCAGGCCCGCCCAAATGCGGCTGGAGGCAATCACCGCCGCACCCAAGAGCGCGTAAAACACCGTCACCGCCGCAGCCGAGGTGCCCTGGGATCGCAGGAGCGCCACCACAAACGTCATGTAGCCGATATAGCCCACCCCGAAAAACGTGTACCCGGACAGGCCAAAGCGGAAATCCCTCCAGTGAAACTGCTGCGGCCCGTCCGCACCCGCAGGTGCGCCAGGCAGCGCCCAGCGCGACATCACCCGCGCCGGCCACACCAACACAGCGGTACCAACCGCGCAAGCCAAAGCCAGGGCCCACCACGACCACTGCCAGCCATGTGGTTGCGCGGCAAACACCTCTAACAGCCAAGGCACCATCAGGGCACTCAACACAATGCCCACGCCGGTGCCACCGTAGTACATGCCCAGCAGCAAACCGTTATGACGCGGAAAACGTGCGCCCAAGCGGGCTGCGAGCAAACCACCGGCCACAAACACCAGCGCACTCGCCACACCGGCCAACAAGCGCTGCGCCAGCAAGGCCGTGGTGTCTGTAAAAAACCCGCTCAGGCCCATGAACACCGAGGCCATCACCGCGCCGCGCCACAGCACCTCGCCCGGGCCGCGGGTGCGCAGCAAACGGGGCGCCCACAGCGCCCCGATCAAATACCCCAGCGCATTGGCCGTGTTCATGGCGCCAGCCAGGGTGTAGCTCCAGCCGAGATCGATGCGCATGGCCGGCAAAAGCAGGCCATAGGCAAAACGGGTGATCCCCAGAGAAACAGCAGCCCCCAAAGACAAAGCCAGCGCGAGGCACCAGCCTTGAAAAGAGATGGCTGCAGGAGTGGCTAAGGGTTGGTCCGCGCCCACCATCAGGCGGCGCTGCCCTGCAAGCGGAACTGGCGCACCACCTGTGCCAAGGCATCCGCCTGCTCGCGCAAGCCTTGTGCTGCGGCAGCGCTCTGCTCCACCAGCGCCGCGTTTTGCTGGGTTGCCTGGTCGATCAAGCCGACTGATTGATTGACCTGCGCAATACCGCTGGACTGCTCGGTGGAGGACGAAGAAATTTCACCAATGATTTCGCCCACGCGCTGCACACCGTCCACCATTTCTTTCATGGCGGCACCGGCCTCTTCCACCAGCTTGACCCCGCCATCCACCGCGTGCACGCTGGTGCTGACCAGGCCCTTGATTTCTTGGGCCGCTGCGGCGGAGCGCTTGGCCAGCATCCGCACTTCAGACGCCACCACCGCAAAGCCCCGGCCTTGCTCACCGGCGCGGGCGGCTTCCACCGCTGCGTTGAGCGCCAGGATGTTGGTCTGGAAGGCGATCGAGTCAATCAGCCCGACGATGTCATTGATCTTGCTACTGCTGGCGGCAATCTCGTGCATGCTGCCCACCGCCTGGGTCACGACCTGGCCGCCACGGGCTGCCAGCTTGTAAGCCGAGTCGGACAACTGGCGCGCTGTCTGTGCCGCGTGGGCGGTTTGCTGCACGTTTTCGGTCAGCTCTGCCAGAGAGCCCACGGTGTCTTGCACGCTGCTGGCAGACTTTTCGGTGCGGACCGACAAATCCTGGTTACCGGAGGCAATTTCCTGGCTGGCCGTGGCCACACTCTCGCTCGCATTGCGCACCTGCGAAACCAAGGCGCTCAGGCCGTCTTGCATCGCCTGTTGGGTGCGCTGCAAATCGGCCACCTCGTCTTTGCCGTGCACCACCACCCGTTGCGACAAATCCCCCCCGGCAATCGCCTGGGCCAGCAACCGGGCCTGCTCCAAGGGCTGGCAAATCGAGTTCATGTTCAAAATGGTCAACGGCACCACCACCAGCGATGCCACTGCCAGTGCCGCGATAAAGACCCAGCGCACCACCTCGGCCACTTTTTGCTGCTCTTGCACCGACTCGTCCACCTCGGTCTTGAGAATCGTCTCCAACTCTGCCACCTGTTTGTCAATCACGGCGAACTCTGCCAGCGCCTTCTGACTCATGCGGTTGGCAGTGGTCGCCGATTCATAGCCGCTGCTCTTGAGTTGCCCGGCCACCGACTCGAACCCTTTGGCATAGGCATCCAGCCGCTTGAGGAGTTCACGGATCACCACGTTGTCAGGGTCTTCCTCGCCCTCCAGAAAACCATTGGCCACTTTTCCGGTTTCCGCCAGGCTGGTTTTCCAACGCGCGTACGCTTTCTCCACCTCGTTAGGGCGCTCGTACTCAATGATCATGTCTTTCTCGGCCATACGCACCATGGCGAGCGCGCCGCGCAGGTGAGACAGGTGCTGCACTTCAGCAAACGAGTGGTGCAGGAAATCATCGCTCTGGTGCTTGATCTGCCCCATGCCCCACAGGCCCCCCAAGCCCAACATGCTGAGCAGCGCCAACACCATGGCAATGGCACCCAGCATGCGCAGCCGGATCGTGAATTGGCGCATCATTGTCATCATGGTCATGTGGTGTTCCTCGGGTGTGCCGATCGTGCGTGTTCAGCCATTCTTTCAGAGTCTACGGCGGGCTACAAGCTGCAATCCGAGGCAAAACCCCTGTGTTGCCCGCCATTTCCAACCGCTGCGGCGCTGCAAGAATCCCACAAGGGGCGGAGCCGTGTCTTGACCTACGTCATACCGGCGCGCGCGGCGCCCACACAATCACCGCCATACCCGCCAGCGCGAGGCCGGCGCCCAGCAGATCCCAGCGGGTCGGCGCAATGCCATCCACCCACCAGAGCCACACGAGTGCCGTGGCGACATAGACGCCGCCATAAGCCGCATAGACCCGGCCGCTGGCAGCGGGGTGCAGGCTGAGCAGCCAGACAAACAAGGCCAGTGACGCCGCCGCCGGCAGCAGCACCCACACCGGCGCACGCTGCTGCAACCACAGCCAAGGCAGATAGCACCCCACGATCTCGGCGACCGCGGTGAGCACATAAAGACCGGTAGTGAGCAGCAGGGATTGCATGGGCGCCTTGGGGTTTGCTCACATTTTAGGAGCTAACTGCGCACATTCCATGAGCGCCAGCGGCACTTTTTACAACTATTCAGCGGCCTACTTGCCGCCCTTCTCGGGCGTCCAGCGCTTGAGCAACAGCGCATTGGTCATCACGCTCACCGAGCTCAGCGCCATGGCAGCACCTGCCACCACCGGGCTGAGGTAGCCCAGCGCTGCCAACGGAATGCCGGCCGCGTTGTAGGCAAAGGCCCAGAACAGATTTTGCCGGATCTTGGCCACCGTGCGGCGGCTGATGTCCAGCGCGGCGGCCACCAAGAGCGGGTCACCGCGCATCAGCGTGATGCCGGCCGCATGCATGGCCACGTCGGTGCCGCCACCGTTGGGGTTGGCCATGGCCATGCCCACATCGGCCGCCGCCAACGCGGGCGCGTCGTTCACGCCGTCGCCCACCATGGCAACGACTTTGCCGCCCGCTTTCAACGCAGCTACCTTGGCCGCCTTGTCGCCGGGTAGCACCTCGGCCAACACATCGTTGGCGTCCAGACCCAAGCGCTTGGCCATGGCTTCCGCAGCGCCGCGGTTGTCGCCAGAAATCATCACGGTCTGGATGCCGCGGTCCTTCAGGGTGGCCAACACTACCTTGGCGCCGGGCTTGGGCTCGTCGGCAAACGCGAGCAGGGCCAAGAGCTTCACGCCTTCCACATGCCTCTCCGCCATGGCCGACACCGTGGCGCCGCTCATCTGCAAATCGCCCGCCTGCGCCGCGACCGGCGCCATGTCCACCCCCAGCTCCGCCATCCAGCGCAAGCTGCCCAGTAGTAGGGTGCGCTCCCCCACTTTGCCTTGGGTGCCCCGGCCAGCCACGGCTTGCACATCGGTGGGGGTAGTCACGGTGAGTGCTTTGTCTTTGGCCGCCTGCAGCACAGCGCGGGCCAGCGGGTGCTCGCTGCCGCTTTGCAAACCGGCGGCCAAGGCCAGTGCTTCGTCATTGGTCAGCCCCACGGGCACGAGCGCGGTCAGCCGTGGCTGGCCAACGGTGAGCGTGCCGGTTTTGTCGAAGGCCACCACGTTGACGGTGTGCGCCACCTCCAGCGCCTGGGCGTCCTTGATCAAAATGCCGAACTTGGCCGCCACCCCGGTGCCCGCCATGATGGCGGCCGGCGTGGCCAAACCCAGCGCGCAAGGGCAGGCAATCACCAGCACCGCCACCGCGTGGATCAACGCCACTTCAAAACTGTGGCCTGTGAAGTACCAGCCCAGCAGCGTGACCAGCGCAATGACCAGCACCACCGGCACAAACACCGCGCTCACCTGGTCCACCAGTCGCTGGATGGGCGCTTTGGCGGCTTGCGCGTCTTCCACCAGGCGGATGATGCTGGAGAGCACTGTGTCCACCCCCACTGCCCGCACCTCCAAAACCACGCGGCCTTCGCCATTGATGCTGCCGCCCGTGAGCTTGGCGCCCACGTCTTTGGTCACGGGCAGCGGCTCACCGGTCAGCATGGATTCGTCCACCTGTGTGCGGCCCTCCAGCAACACGCCGTCCACCGGAAAGCGCTCGCCGGGTTTGACCACAATTTTGTCGCCCACCAGCACTTCGGCCACGGGCACATCCACTTCGCCGTCGCGGCCCATCAGGTGCGCCGTGTCCGGCCGCAAACTGTGCAGGGCGCGAATGGCGGCCGTCGTCTGCCGCTTGGCGCGGGCCTCCAGCCATTTGCCCAGCAATACCAGCGTCACCACCACGGCGCTGCCTTCAAAGTACAGGTGCGGCTCCATGGCGGGCATGCCATGCGCGCTGTGGTCAGGGGCGCCAAACCACTGGGGACTCAGCCACAACCACATGGACAAGGCCCAGCCCGCAGTGGTGCCCAGCGCCACCAGCAAATCCATATTGCCGGTACGCGCCAGCAGCGCGTGCCATCCAGCTTTGTAAAAACGCGCACCCAGGATGAACTGCACCGGCGTGGCCAGCAAAAATTGCCACAGCGCAGGCAGCATCCAGTCTTTGCCGAACAGGTCACCGACCATGGGCAATACCAACGGCGCACACAGCGCCAGGCCGATACCGACCGGCCCGAAGCCCGCCCATGGCGAGGCATCCACCGCGTCAATCGCAGCACTGGGCGCCAGCGGCTCATAGCCCGCGTCCCGCACTGCGCGGCGCAAGCGGGCCTCCATGCCAGCATCGTGCACGGCGATGCGGGCGGACTCGGTGGCCAGGTTCACCGTGGCGCTGTCCACGCCGGGCACCTTTTTCAGGGCTTTTTCCACACGCATCACACACGATGCGCAGGTCATGCCGCCAATGCCGATATCGATGGTCGAGGGGGAGGGGGTTTCAGTACTCATGGCGCAAGCTTAGGCCTTGCCATGGTGGGAAGGTCAAGCGGCTACCCAACGCATGGGCACAAAAGCAATGCCTTTGGTCTCCACCCGGGGTCCGGTGGCCACAAACCCGAAACGCTCGTACACCGGCTGGGCATAGGGCGTGGAGTTGACAGTGAAGTAGCCGGGGTTCGCCTCGGCCACCACTGCACGGGCATGGTCCCATAGCTGGCGGCTCAAGCCCCGGCGCTGGAAGGACTCGTCCACAAACAGGTGATACAGGTGGCTGCTGTCGCGCACTGCCACCACACCCGCCAGCGTGCCGTTGTCGACTGCCTTGAAATACGCGAAACGCGTATCGGCCAGGTAGCCGGCTACAGCGTCGGGCGAAATCGTCTTCAGAAAATCTTCCGCACCCGCGCCGTCCGGCTCCAAAGTAAAGAAGCGGGCCACACTGCCGATCAGCCGGCTGATGGCCTGAGCGTCTTCCAAGATAGCAATTGAGATATGCATGAACATCACCTCTGAAGCGCTGATATTGCCACGCCAAGAACTGATGATGGCGGCGCCAGCGCACAAGCAACACAGCACAATCGCGACATGTGGATCAGCAATCTGTCACCTTCAAGCCTGCGGTTGCTGGCTCTGGCCCTCTGGCTACTGAGCTTGGCACTCCCGACCTTGCACATAGCAGATGGCGGCACCGTGCCAGGTTTTAGCCTCTTCGTAAGCGGCTGGCTATGGCTACCCTTGGTGCTCGTGTCATTGCCCGCATCTGCGGTCGCGGTAAGCAGCCTGCTAAGCAACCTGCTATTTCTCCGTGTCGTATGGCAAATGTTTCGCCGCCGCTCCGAATCGCGCGCGACGCCAAGGTGGGCTATCGCCGTGGGGCTTGCAGCCAACATCGCAGTGGCTGTGCCTTGGTCAGGTGCGCCACTCCAGGGGGTTTTATTGGGGAGTTTGCACACGCTGCCGGGGTATTACTGCTGGCTGCTGGCTTTTGTGATGCTGGGGTACGCCACGCTGCAAGAGTCACCCTTATCCATGCAGTGGCTGGGCGGCGTGCTGCGCCGCGTCGGACTTATGGCACTGGTCGTGGCAGGTGTCATCGCCTTGGGCTTCTTGGCCATTGTGTTGTTCCGCCCCGCTTGACCCTCCCACCATGGCAAGGTTCACAATGCTTTTATCTACCTTAGGAGTCCCCATGAACCAGACCTTTACCGTCACCGGCATGACCTGCGGCCATTGCGAGAAGGCTGTCACCCGCGCCATCCAGGACGCGGACCCCCAAGCCCAAGTGAAAATCGACCGCAGCGCCAACTTGGTGGAAGTCGAATCCACCCAAGCCCGCGACATCCTTGCCAAGGCGATTGCCGAAGAGGGCTATGCCGTCAAAGACTAAGTCAGCAACGCTGCCCGGCCAGCCAGTCAACATCGGCGAGGCCGCCCGGCTAAGCGGAGTGTCCGCCAAGATGCTGCGGCATTACGAGTCGCTGGGTCTGCTGGGCACCGTCACGCGCACGGACAGCGGCTACCGGCTTTACAGCGCGGCCGATGTGCATACCCTGCGCTTCATCAAGCGCTGCCGCGACCTGGGCTTCTCCATGGCCGAGATCGGCGAGCTGGTGGGCCTGTGGCAAAACAAGCGCCGCGCCAGTGCCAACGTCAAGAAGATCGCCCAGAAGCACATGGACGAACTGAGCGAGCGCATCGCCGCCATGCAGGCCATGCAGCGCACCCTCTCCACCCTGCTGCATTGCTGCCACGGCGACGACCGGCCGGACTGCCCCATCCTCGATGACCTGGCGGGTGACAACCGAACTGCTACGTAATTGATAGCTGCTCGCGCACATCCGACGGGCGCTAGAGGCCATTTTTACGCCACAATGCCACCCATGGCCCTGAAACCGCGCATCCTCATTGTTGAAGACGAATCCGGCATTGCCGACACCCTGCAGTACGTCCTGTCCACCGACGGCTTTGCGCCTGTGTGGGCCAGCACTGCCGAAGACGCCATTGCGCAATTCAGCGCCGAGCTGCCCGCACTGGCCGTGCTGGACGTGGGCCTACCCGACCTGAACGGGTTCGAGCTCTTCCGCCGCCTGCAGGCCCTGCCCGGTGGCAACCAGGTGCCCATGCTGTTCCTGACCGCGCGCAGCGACGAGATCGACCGCGTGGTCGGCCTCGAGCTGGGCGCCGACGACTACATCGCCAAGCCCTTTTCGCCCCGCGAGCTGGTAGCCCGCGTGCGCACCATTCTGCGCCGTAGTGCGCGGCCCGTGGCCACTGCTGCACCTGCTGTGACTGCACCCGCCAACACTCCCGCCATCTGGGCCTTGGACGAAGAGCGCCGCCAAATCCGCTTCTACGGCAAGCTGCTGGAGCTGTCCCGCTATGAATACGGCGTGCTGCGCCTGCTGGTGCAAAAGCCCGGCCGTGTGTTTACGCGCGACGAACTGCTACTGCAGGTCTGGGGTGGCGACAACGACAGCTTTGACCGCACTGTGGATGCCCACATCAAAACCCTGCGCGCCAAACTCAAACTCGTCGCCCCCGGCCACGACCCCATACGCACCCTGCGCGGCAGCGGCTACGCACTGAGCGAAGAACTGCCGGGCACACTTTGAGCAAGAGAAGCCGCATCTTCTTCGGGCTCCTGCTGATTTATGCAATCGGCATGGCCGCCGTGCTGTACCGCGTGGTCAGCGACCTGGACCCGCGTTACCGCGAGTCGGCAGAAGAATCGCTGGTAGAAACCTCTCAGCTGCTCGCCACCCTCATCGAACAAGACGTGCGCGATGGCGCCATCGACACCGCGCGCCTGGACAGCCTGTTCAAGTCTGCCTACGCCCGCGAGTTCAGCGCGCAGATTTTCAGTGTCAACAAAACCAAGGTGGAGCTGCGCGCCTACGTCACCGACCGCAACGGCACCGTGGTGTTTGACTCCACCGGCCAGTCGCAGGGCAAAGACTTCTCGCAGTGGCGCGACGTGCAGCTCACGCTCAAAGGCGAATACGGCGCCCGCACCTCGCTGGATATTCCCGGCGACCCCAACTCCGCCGTCATGTACATGGCCGCCCCCGTGCGCTGGACCAGTAACGCGCAAGGCGAGGGCAGCGGCGAAATCATTGGCGCAGTCACCGTGGGCAAGCCGGTGCAAACCTTCGGCCAGTTTGTGGCCGCCGCGCGCAGCCGCACGCTCTATGCGGGGCTCATCTCAGTGCTGGCCGTGTTGGTGCTCGCGGTCATGGTGTCCATGTGGCTGGTGCGGCCCTTTGGCCTGATTGCCGACTACGCGCGCTACATCAAGGCGCAGCAAGGTTTCCACCCCGGCCGCCTGCTGCGCCGCGCCTGGGACCTGATGCGCGCCGCATACGACGAAATGCGCGACGCGCTGGCCGGGCGCAACTACGTGGCCGACTATGTGCAAACGCTCACGCACGAAGTGAAGAGCCCGCTGTCCGCCATCCGCGGCGCGGCCGAGCTGCTGCAGGAGCCCATGGAGGAAGCGCAGCGCCAGCGCTTCTTGACCAACATCCAGCGCGAGACCCAACGCATCCAGGAGATGGTGGACCGCATGATGGAGCTCACCGCGCTGGAAACCCGCCGCGTGCTGGACACCGTACAACCCGTCGCCTTGCTACCGCTGCTGGACGAACTGGCCCACGCCTCCCATGGCGTGGCTACCCAACGCGGCTGCCGCATCACCATCGCCGCCAGCGAAGACGTGACCGTGGAGGCCGACCCCTTTCTGCTGCGCCGCGCGGTTAGCAACCTGCTGGACAACGCGCTGGACTTTTCGCCCGAGGGCGGCCACGTCGAACTGGGCCTGCAGGTGCAAGGCCGCTGGGCCCAGATCACCGTGCGCGACCAAGGTCCCGGCATCCCCGGCTACGCGCAGGACAAGGTGTTTGAAAAGTTCTACTCACTCGCGCGACCGCACTCGAAGAAGAAGAGCACGGGGCTGGGGTTGAGTTTTGTGAAAGAGATCGCTTCGTTGCATCGGGGGAAGGTGGAGTTGGGAAATCGATCAGAGTCTGAGGGATTAGGTGCTATCGCCACCTTGTGGGTACGGCGAAAGGTAAGCTGAATATGGGAGCAAAACAGTCATTCATCACCCGATACCTAGGCCCCATGATTCCTTGGGTGCTAGCCCTGTTTGGTCTTTGGATTCTTTACTCCGGTTCATACGCCTTTAGACCAACACGCTCGGTGAGTAGAGTAGTGCTACTCCCACCGGACTCTTGGGGCGCAGCTATCTTCTTTATCTTCCTCGGAGTGCTGTTGGCAGCGTTTGATCTGAAAGGACGCTCTGAACGTTTTGCATTCTGGATAGGACTAGTTGGGTGTATTGGAGCAGTTGTCTTCGTTGGCTATCGCCAAATCACAGGAACGGCGGTTCTTGGATAAACGCCTTCACCCCGTTTTCACACAGACTTCACACAAGCCCCTCGCCCCTTCAAACTGACTTCTTCGCCCGGCGGGATGCTCTCTTCACCGTGCAATACCGCACGCCGATTGGAGAAGCTCCATGGCATTTGCCACCCATCCCGCTGCCGCACACGCGGCCCCAACCGCCACCACTGAGCCCCCCGCGCGACACTCGCGTTGGCTCTGGCTGGCCACCACCACACTCTCAGCCGCCTGCTTTGTAGCGCTGGCCATCAGCCCCCCGGCCCACGCGCAGGATCGTGACGCCGCACCGCGCCTCAAAACCGAGAGCTCCTACTTCTTCGTCAAAAGCGACAACCCTGGCGTGGACCAACTGCCGCTCAAGTCCACCCAGGTGAATGTGAAGGTCAGCGGCGTGATTGCCGACGTAACCGTGGTGCAGACCTACAAGAACGAGGGCCAGCGCGCCATCGAAGCCAAGTACGTGTTCCCCGGCTCCACGCGCGCCGCGGTGCACGGCATGAACGTGCGCTTGGCGGACCGCCTGATCACCGCCAAGATCCGCGAGAAGCAGCAGGCCAAGATCGAGTACGACGCCGCCAAGCAAGAGGGCAAGACCGCAGCGCTGCTGGAGCAGCACCTGCCCAATGTGTTCCAGATGAACGTGGCCAACATCATGCCCGGCGACGACGTGAAGGTGGAGCTGCGCTACACCGAGCTGCTGCTGCCCACCGACGGCAACTACCAGTTCGTCTTCCCCACCGTAGTGGGCCCGCGCTACAACAGCGCGCAGAGCGGCCAAGCCAATGCCACCTGGGTAGCCCAGCCCTATTTGCCCCAAGGCCAGAACACTCCCACCAGTGCTGCAGCCCCCGCCTTTGATATTCACGTATCGCTCAACACGCCCATTGGCGTGAAGGAGGTGCGCTCCAGCTCACACACCATCAGCAGCTACACCGAGCAGGGCGGCACCACCGTGGTGGGCCTGAACCCCACAGCCGAGCCCACTAACAACCGCGACTTCATCCTGAACTACCGCTTGGCCGGCGACAAGATCGAAACCGGCGTGATGCTCTACAAGGGCCAGGACGAGAACTTCTTCCTCGCCATGGTGGAGCCGCCCAAGGCCCCGGCCGCCACGGCCATCACACCACGCGAGTACATCTTTGTCGTGGACATCTCGGGCTCTATGCACGGCTTTCCGCTGGACACGGCCAAGGGCGTGTTGCGCGAGTTGATTGGCGGCTTGCGCCCCAGCGACACCTTCAACGTGTTGCTGTTCTCGGGCAGCAACAGCTTCTTGAGCCCCACATCTGTGCCCGCCACCAAAGCCAATATTGACCAGGCCATACGCACCATCGACAGAGAGGGCGGCGGTGGCAGTACCGAGCTGATCCCGGCACTCAAGCGCGTGTACGCCCAGCCCAAAGCTGCCGATGTGTCGCGCACCGTGGTGGTGGTGACCGACGGCTATGTGACCGTGGAGCGTGAAGCCTTTGAGCTGGTGCGCAACAACCTGTCGAGTGCCAACGTGTTTTCGTTCGGCATCGGTTCCAGCGTGAACCGCCACCTCATGGAAGGCCTGGCCCGTGCGGGCATGGGCGAACCCTTCATCATCACCAAACCCGCCGAGGCCGCCGAACAAGCCGCCCGCTTCCGCAAAATGATTGACTCCCCCTTGCTCACGAATGTGAAGGTGCGTTTTGAAGGCCTTGACGTCTACGACGTGGAACCCCGCCAGCTGCCTGACCTGCTGGCCCAACGCCCGCTCATCGTGTTCGGCAAATGGAGGGGTGATGCCAAGGGCACGCTGATCGTGGACGGCAACTCCGCCAGTGGCCCGCTGCACTTCAGCATGCCCATCAATGCAAGCAACGCGACGGACACTGCTGCCCTGCGCCACCTGTGGGCCCGTCACCGTATTGCCGCACTCAGCGACCAGGAGGCCCTGGAAGGCGGCAGCGCCGCCAAGGACGCCATCACCGACCTCGGCCTCAAGTACAACCTGCTGACCCAGTACACCAGCTTCCTGGCCGTTGACCAAATCGTGCGCAACAAGGCGCCCGCCGACACCCCCAGCGTGAACCAACCCTCGCCCTTGCCACAAGGTGTGGAGAACTCCGCCTTGGGTGCTGAAGTGCCCAGCACGCCCGAGCCCGCCACTTGGGGCGCGATGTTGATGACGCTGTCGGTGTTGGCCATGCTCGCATATCGCCGCCGCCGCGCTCACCACTACACAAGCTAAGCAGAAAGATCAGCCATGGCACTGCCTCGCCTGCTTCACATGCCCCGCTTTGTGCGCTTCGGCATCGCCATCGATACCGCACCCGAATGGCGCTGGCTGGCCCTGCTGGCCTTGGCGCTGTGGCCCACCTGGTGGTGGATGGGCCAGCGCATGGTGGATGGCTCGGATGACCCGCTCGGGCTACTGGCCCTGGCGGCTCTGGCCGGGCTGCTGTGGCAGCACCGCCACCACCTGAGTCCCACACCGCGCCTGGGTTTTCAAATGGCCGCACTGGCGGGTGCGGTGCTGACCACCGCACTGCACCAACAGCTGCCTGATTTGGTAGTGGCGCTCATCGGCCTGTTGTCGGTGGCTGCGGGGCTGATCGCCTTTCTGCCGGCGCGCGTGGCCACGGCGCCGGTGCTGGGTCTGTCCGTGCTTTCGTTGCCGCTTTTGGCCTCGCTGCAGTTCTACGCGGGCTTTCCGCTACGCGTGGTCACGGCCGAGGCCAGCCGCTGGTTGCTATCCATCGCCCACACCGTAGAACGCACGGGCAGCAGCCTGGTGGTGAATGGCCAGCTCATCATCGTGGATGCGCCCTGCTCGGGCGTGCAGATGGCGTGGCTGGGCTACTTCACCGCCTGTGTGGTGGCACTGGCCACCCATCAAGCCAACAAGACTTTTCTGCTGCGCCTGCCCATCGTGGGGGCACTGGTGTTGCTGGGCAATGTGGTGCGCAACACCGTGTTGGTGGCGGCCCAAGCCTCGGGCACGCATCTGTCCGCTTGGGGGCATGACGCGGTGGGCCTGCTGGTGCTGGCGGCGGTGTGCGGTGGCATTGCCTGGGCCATGGGCCGCACCATGACTGCGGAGCGCGCTTCATCGTGAACTTGTTAAGAAACCACTTCATGAACCGCGTGCTGCACAAAACGCTGTGGGCCACCCTGCTGCCCCTTTGTGCTCTGTGGAGCCTGGGTCAAACCATCGTTGATCACTCAGCAACGCAAGTGGTAGGCACACCCACCCAAAGTGCCGAGCTGCCCACCGAGTGGCAAGGCACGCCGTTGCGCCCCCTGGCACTCAGCGAGGTGGAGCTGCGCTTTGCGCGCCACTTCCCCGGCACGCTGGCGCGCATGACCGATGGCCACCAGGTGCTGGTGCTGCGCACCGTGAACCAGCCCACGCGCATGCTGCACCCCGCCACCAACTGTTACCGCGGCCTGGGCTACCGCATCCGCAACGAACAACTGGAAGAACACACCGACAAGACCCGCTGGCGCTGCTTCATCGCCGAACGGGGTGGCCACGCAGTGCGCGTGTGTGAACGCATTGAAGACGCGCAAGGTCAGGGCTTTACCGATACGTCCGCCTGGTACTGGGCATCGGCTGCCGGGCAGTCCACCGGCCCGTGGAAGGCCATCACTGTGGCCACGCCGCTCTGAAACACACCCGTCCACTCCACTCCCGACAACACCATGCGCACACTGTTCCGCGCTCTCCGCATCACCGCGATTGCGGCCCTGATTCTTATGCTGGCTCTGTTTGCAATGCTGCTGGGCGCACGCGCTGTGCTGCGTCCCGCTCCCGGTGACTGGTCAACCACCGTGCGCACCGGCCCGATCAAGCTGGAAGTGGGCGTGGCTGCCCTCATCCAATGGGGCACCACCCCCTGGATTGCGCAGCAGCTGCATGGCCACACCCTGCCCACCCGCATGGGTGATGTGCATGTAGCTTGGGACGCGACTCGCCAGGAACTGGCGCTGCACTGCAGGCCCTGTGTGGTGCGCAGCAGCAGCTGGGGCACGGAACCCGTGCGCTTGGCCGAGGCCCGCATGACCGTGCAGCGCAAGGCCACCGAGCTCAGAGGCACGCTCAGCAGCGGCGCCGTTACCGCCCTGTGGCACGGCACCTTGCAGCCCAAGGGGCTGAACCTGCACATCACACTGCCCGACACCCCGGTGCGCGATGCCTACGCCCTGTTTGCTGCCGCCATACCCGAGCTGGCTTACGCACAGATTGACGGCACTGTGGCGGTACAGGCCACCCTGGAGTTACCGGCCAAAACACTCACCGTCCAACCACGCCTGCAGGGCATGGCGGTCAGTGGCCTGGGCACCGAGACGTGGGGCCTGGCCCAAAGCACCTGCGGGCGCGGGCTGCCCGCTAGTCAATTAGGGGCGGACAGCCTGCTGGCCCGCGCCGTGATTGCCGCCGAAGACCAGCGCTTTTATGAACATACGGGCTTCGACTTGGCCGAGATGACGCAGGCCCTGCACAGCAACCAAGCCGAGGACGCCACGCTCAGGGGGGCGAGCACGCTCTCGCAGCAAGTGGCCAAGCTGCTGGTCACGGGTGGCGAACGCTCCCCCGTGCGCAAACTGCGTGAACTGCTCTACGCGGTGGAAATGGAGCAGACATTGGGCAAGGCCCGCATCCTGCGCCTGTACCTGGACCACGCCCCATGGGGTGCGACGGTCTGCGGCGCCCAAGCGGCAGCCCATGCTTACTTCGGCAAACCCGCCGACCAACTCACGGCCGCCCAAGCCGTCTGGCTGGCCGCCATGTTGCACAACCCCGCGCTGGAAGCCCAGCGCTGGAAATCCACCGGCCAGATCAACCAGGCCCGCGCCCAGTGGGTGGCCAGCAATTTGCGCCCCATGAAGAAAGCCCAACGCGCTCGCCTGGGTAACGAAATCCGGACCATAAACTGGACCCCAATCGCACGCTCTGTGGGCCAAGGCACCGACACACCAGCGGGCTTGGCGCTCCAATGACAAGACTTACAACTTCTGGAGTGCAGCATGCGTACCAACACCGGCAACGGGGACAGGCTTCTCCGCATTTGGCTGGGCGCCGTGCTGATCGGGCTGGCCGCCACCGACATCATTGGCCCTTGGGGCTGGATCGGCGTCCTGCCGGTGCTCACCGGATTCATCGGCTGGTGCCCCGCCTACGCCTTACTGGGCTTCAGCACCTGCCCTGCCAAAACCTGATTTGCTATGAAATCAGGAGCTGCATGCGCAGGTAATACCTGCGCCTTAGGCTGATTTGACCTATTTTCTGCAGTGGGCCAGACGTCAGTAAGTAGCTGCAGGTGTAAAGACCTGTAATCGGCGTCATCCGGGCAGGCCTCCACACGTTGACAGTGCATAAACCGTTACTTTTAACGGTACGGGCCTCGCCCCTTGTTGCATGTTGAATTTGTCTACCCTCCGTCGTGCCTTGACACATTCCCATTGGATGGCGGCCCCCCTGATGGCTGCAGCCTTGTGTGCGGCGCCACTGTCGCACGCCAGTGACTGGACGCCTATCCTGGGCGGTGGTGCCGGCGCAGCGGCTGGCGCTGTGCTGGGGCAAAGTGTGGGTGGCAAAAACGGTGCCGTAATTGGGGGTGCTATCGGCGGCGCAACAGGTGCGGCCGTGACCGCGCCCGGGCGCAACCAGAGTGGCGCCATGATTGGCGGTGCGGTGGGTGGTGCTGCCGGTGCGGCGGTGGGCCAATCGGTCGGTGGCCGTTCAGGCGCCGTGGTGGGGGCCGGTATTGGCGGCGCTGCGGGCACGGGTATCGCACGCGGCATGAACGACCATTCACCAGCGGAGCGTTATGCACAGGGTGGCCCTCGACACCCGGGTTATCAAACCGGCTACAGTGATGAGGACCGCGGCCATCGACAAGAGTTTGGCCATTACAAGCCGCACCACGGCCACCGCGGCCAAGGCCGCGGGCATGACCGGTTCCGGGATTAAGCCTTAGCTCTTCAAAGTCTGGCTGAAGAACGCCAAGGTGCGTTCCCACGCCAGCTTTGCAGCAGTCGCGTCAAAGCGAGGCGTGGTGTCGTTGTTGAAGCCGTGTTGGGTTCCGGCGTATTGGTGCGCGGTGTAGCGCGCGCCAGCTGCCTTCAGGGCGGCTTCATACGCGGGCCAAGCGGCATTGATGCGCTCGTCCACCCCGGCAAAATGAATCAGCAAAGCCGCTTTGACTTTGACCGCATCCTCTGCCGCCGGGTGGTTGCCATAAAACGGCACGGCCGCTGACAGGCCGGGCAAGCGCACAGACAGCGCGTGTGCCACACCGCCGCCATAACAAAAACCCACGGTACCGAGCTTGCCTGTGGAGTCGGGATGGGCTTGCAGCCACTGGGCAGCGGCCACAAAATCTTCAGCTGTTTTCTTTTGGTCCAGCGTCGCAAACAGGTTGCGGGCTTTGTCTTCATCACCGGGGTAGCCACCGAGCGGCGCCAGAGCATCAGGCGCCAGTACCAAATACCCTTCTAAAGCGACGCGGCGTGCAATGTCTTCGATGTGCGGATTCAAGCCCCGGTTTTCGTGCACCACCAATACAACTGGTAATTTGCCGGTCACACCTGCAGGCCGCACCAGATATCCCTTGACCGTGCCGTACCCGGCGGCCGATGGCAGCTCCACCGTGCTGGTCAGCAGGCGTTTGTCATCCTTAGGTACCTGCTGTGCCGCTGCAAAGTTGGGGCTGAGCGCCGCCAACAAGCCTGCTGCCGTTAAACCACCGACTGCAAATTTCTGAGCCTTTTCCAAAAACCCCCGCCGGTCCACGATGCCATGCACATAGGCATCAAACAGAATGAGCAGTTCTTGGTCAAAGTCTTGGGCAGTTTTGCGTGACATGCGGTCTCCCGTAAAAAAGCGACAGCGTAGCCGAGCCCGGCAGTGCCCGGGCTGCCGTCAGTCGGAAGCCCCTGCCTGCGTCGCGCCTTTAAGGGGCAACAGGCATGCCGGGCATGGAACCCAAGGGGACTTCACCGCCCAGTGCTTCCATCAAATCCGGAATCAGCTGCGATAGCTCGCCGGTAGAAATCACAACGTCGGCATCGAAGTTGTCTTCCTTGCGGTCACCCGCGGCTTTGGGCGAGTCTTCAAACACCGTATCCAGAAAGGTCACTTTCTTTAACTGCAGGGCCTCGGTCAACACGAAAGAGACGCGGTCATTCCATGTCATGGCCAAGCGGGTCGGCATCTTTCCGAGTGCAATGTGTTGGCTCACCTCTTCGGTGTCCAATGGGTGGCGGGTGTAGCGCACCACCGCCTTGGATTCATCCGACGCCTTGAGCTCACATTCGCGGTCTACCGAGAAGTCAGAAGGGGACTCCCGGGTCGACAACCACACCGCCATCGCAGCGGCGGGTGAAATCTGGGTGTTCACCAATTGCACCGCAAAGCCGGGAATCACCTTGATGAGTGCAGTCATGACTTCATCCGCCCTGCTCTGGCTGCCGGCATCCAAAACGAGTAGCCCGTCTTTAGGATCAATCCAAACCCCCACGCTGCCCTGCTTGGTAAATGCCATGGGGAGCAGGGTCAAACGGGCTTCATCCCGCAGTTCACGCACCTCTTTTTTACCGGGCTTGCGGCCAGTGCTCACCTCGATCTGTGCGACTTGTTCTTCTACTTTGCGCTTGACTACTGAGCCGGGGACCGACTTCACTTCCATCATGAGCTTGAGTACCCATTGGCCGCCGACCACTTCGACCAGCGGACCATGGGCTTGTCCACGTGGCTCTACCCAGCCTACTGACTTTTCTTGACTGGCACCGCACTCGACAAAGCGGTCCGGTTGCAAAGCGTCTTCTAAATCAGCCTGGGTCATAGACCAAGGTGACGCCAGGCGGTACACGATCACGTTTTTAAACACACAACACCTATCGATTTGTTAATGGAGCATTTTCACGCATCTTTACAAAGCGCCATGCTTCCTGCACATCGCCGTTACATGGCCCGACCACACTTGCTTCCAACCTGAACGCGATTCCCGCTGCAAGGTGCACCCCTAAAGGACAAACCCATGAAACCCGCATTCAAAACTTTGGTAGTTGCAGGCTTGTTGGCAACGGCTGGCTTTTCAGTGATGGCCCAAAAGCACGGAAATCCTGATGAAGCCATGGGCGGTCGCCCGGGCATGCACCGGATGGATCCCGCAAAAATGGAAGAAATGCACGCCAAGCGCAGCGCTGAACTGAAAGACAAACTCAAGATCACCGCCGCCCAAGAGGCCAACTGGACCACATTCTCCAATGCCATGAAACCCGCCGCGCGGGCGGACAAGCCCAAAATGGACCGCGCTGAATTGGCCAAGTTACCGACCCCTGAACGCTTGGACAAAATAAAAGCCATGCGCACAGAAATGACCAGTGAACGCAACAGCCGCATGGAACAGCGCGACCAGGCAATGAAAACCTTCTACGCCACCCTGACCCCTGAGCAAAAGAAGATTTTTGACACCGAATCATCCAAGCACCAAGACGGCCACGGCGGGAAGGCCATGCACTGATTTCCCGAAAGCTCGTGCTTTCAACCGTTGAATTGATTTTCGTCAATCGATGACGGGGAGGGGTGCCATAGACTGGTTTGCACTATGGCCCCAACCCCCATTTCTCGCCTCACCATTCGCCACGTGGGTTTCTTGCAACCCCTGGCTTGGCTGGCTATGGGTTGGCGGGACCTGCACAGAGCGGGAATCGTTAGCCTGACCCATGGACTGGTGCTGACGTTTGTCGGAGCCGCGATAGTGGCCTTTGCCCGCCACCAATTTTGGCTTCTGGCAGGGGCATTGAGTGGCTTTCTCGTCATCGCACCTGTTCTCGCCACCAGCTTGTACGCACTGAGTCGCGCCCTGGAGCGGGATGAGCCCGCAGATTGGGGCGTGATTTCCCAAACGTGGCTGAATTGGCAAGACCAGCGTCTGAACCGTTGGGGAGAAGACTACTGGTGCATGCTGCGTTTCGGCATTTTGCTGGCCGGCGCCGCCACTACCTGGGTATTGACGTCGGCGGCGCTCATTACCTTGTTTGCACCTTCGCCTGTTCACTCGCCGATCGACTTTGTCCACTTTGTCATCTTGGCCAAAGATGGCTGGCTTTTTGAAGTCTGGCTGGCCTTGGGTGCGGTGCTGGCTGCCCCGATGTTTGCCTCGACCGTGGTCGCCATGCCTTTGCTGCTGGACCAGCAAGTCACACTCAAAACCGCCATATTGACCAGTTGGCGAGTCGTTTTGGAAAACCCGGCAGTCATGGCGTGGTGGGCCGCCCTGATCATGGGCTTTACCTTGCTGGGGCTGGCATCCATGCTGCTCGGCTTGATTCTGGTGATCCCCATGCTGGGCCATGCCAGTTGGCATGCTTACCGGGATTTGGTGCGGATCGAGCCCTTGTCTGACGAGGCGCCTTGATGCTGGGTTTCTCCGAAGAACAGATTGCCACTTTCGGACTCACGTTCGGAGTCGGCGCCTTTATTCTCTACATGCTGTTCATCATTGCTCAGCTGGCGTGGGAGTCAAAAGCCGGCAAGTTTGGCACCTTTGTCCTGTTCCTGGGGCTTGCCTTTGGCATGGTGGGTTTTGTCGCCAAATTCCTGATTCAGTGGTTTCTTACTGCAGCACTGTGAAGCTGCCTCAAGCACCTAGCACCCGGTTTTTACCGGCTCTTTTGGCAAGGTACATCGCCTGATCCGCACGGCGAATCGCCTCGACAGGTGTTTCACTCTCAGTCATCTGGGCCACCCCGGCACTGAAGGTGATCAACACTTTTTCGGTACCGGCCAGAAAGAACCGTTTGGTCAATTCACGCTGCAAGCGGGTCATGGCCTCAATCCCCTTGTCGAGCACCGTATCGGGCAACAAGATCACAAATTCTTCGCCACCGTAGCGGGCCAGAGTGTCTTGCGGTCGCATGCATTCACGGGCGACCGTGGCCAAATGGGTGAGCGCGATATCACCCGTAGCGTGGCCCATCGTGTCGTTGAGTTTCTTGAAGTTATCGATATCCAACAGTGCCACACTCAACACACTGGCATTGCGCTTGGTGGTTGACACCTCACGGATGAGCGCCTCGTCCAAACCCTTACGGTTCAGTGCTCCGGTCAGCGCATCATGGCGGGCTTGCAAACTCACGCGGTCCAACTCTTTGTGCAGCTTGGCCAACTCCACTTCGGTTTGTTTAGCCCGCTCTTGCATGGCACCCAGCTGTTCGCGCGATATCTGACTTTCTTGCGCCATGCCGCGGGTTGTTCCGACAACATCCTTTAAAACCGGCGCAATGTCTGACAAGTTCTTGGCTTGCTCAATCAAACGAGCACTCTCTTCCAACTTGCCCTGAAAACTGCCGGTGGATTGGGTCATCTGGGCCAAGCGATCGATAAAGGTCGCCAGCATGGTGCGCATCTCGTCCTGCGCCTCCAGCATTTTGAATTTGGCATCTTTTTGCTTGAAGATCACATCGTTGAGCAAGCGCTCCAGCTCGTCGATCCTGCGCAAGCTCAGTGGCGGCGTGGACACGCTGATCAAGGCATCCATCTGGCCTTTGAGCCATTGCTCATCAATGCTGAGTTCGCCGATATTGACGAACACCAGGTGCAAAAGCTTGAGCAAGCCATTGCGGATTTCTGCCTGATCTTCGGCTGCAAAAGACAAACGATGGCTGTATGCCGACAGCAGGTTCTTAAGGGCCAATGCCTCTGCCTTGGGATCGCGCATGGCTTGCAGCAACTGCTGTGTTTGCTCGCGGAATCGGGCATCGTCGGTGTCAAGCGCGGGTTGTGCGTATTCGATCAAACGCGCGATTTGCACAAAAAACTCGCTGGTAAGCGCTGCCGGATTCGGAGCCACTGCTGCCGTTGCACTCTCCGCGCCGGCCAGTGGAGCACTGCCTGATGGATCGGTTGCCACCGTTGGCACAAAGCCACCATAGCCCACAAGCGCTGTTTTCACGCCATCCCAACTCAAGCGATCAATCGCGTAGTCCAGCAAAGCCTTTTGCTTTTGCTGTCCGGGCGTTTTGAGCGGCAAAGACTGCGACAGGTCCCGGAGGAAATCCGCAGGGAACGGTTGTATGGACGGTATGCCAGCGATCTCGTTGTAGACCGACTGGTAGTTCGCTGGCGTAGGCACCAGTTTTCTGGCGGTGAGTTGCTTCAGCGTCTCTCTGGCAATTTCAAAAGAACGTTTTTCGACCATGCGCAATTCTCTCTTTGACTCACGCCTGTACCAAGCGGGACCTCATTGTCGTTCGAATGAATGGAGAGACATCTCTCCGCTTCGCCATTGTCACTCAGACCGCGAACCGTCCATGAGAATAACTCTGTGCATAAACTTCACAACAACTCAGAGTTATCCACAAAAATTTTGAAAAACTCAAAGTTATTCAAGGTTTGGGTACAACTCAAAAGCAGAGTCACGCACAAGACTGAGAATACCGTAAGTTATTGATTCATATAGTGAAAAATTGCTTATCCACAGAAGAGGTCAATCCTTATCTACTACTACTATTTTGAATTTAAAGAATTAAGACAATAGCAAGGAACTTTTTTTCCACTTTTTTGAGCTCGTTTTTTTTTACGAAAAAAACTTGTGTACATCTGAAATTTCGTGACTGAATCCGCGCAAACCGCACCATCGATCAAGTAAGATTTGCGTATTCGAATCCGTTCAGTACCTACAACCCTCCATGCCAGCTACTCCCGCAGCGCAAACGCGTCAGACGTTTGAAATCAAAAGCGCTCAAATGAATCTGGTTGCTTTGCTGGTGAAGTCTGCAAACCTGGAAGAGTTGTCAGAAGAGCTCGCAACAGCTTTTGGCCCCGCAGGTGAAACACCTGATTTTTTTGACAACGATGCGTTAGTCATCGATTTCTCGCAGGTTCCTGAGAATGAGGAGCCGCGGGATCTCGTGACATTCACTGCATTTCTCAAAAGCTGTCGTTTGACGCCTGTTGCTGTCCGTGGGGGTCACCCTGCCTGGAAAGAGTTCGGCTTAAAAGCCGGTTTAGCAGAAGCTGAACAAGATGTGCAACTGAGCAAACAAGTGGCCAGACCGGTCGCAGCCAAAGAAACCGTCATCCAAGAAGTGATCCGGGAAGTACCGGGACCTTCAACGATGGTGGTCGACAAGCCTTTGCGATCTGGACAAAAAGTCTATGCAAGAGGCTGCGATCTTGTGGTGTTGGCCATCGTCAACCAAGGCGCTGAAGTCGTTGCTGACGGTAACATTCACGTGTATGCCCCCTTGCGCGGCAAAGCCATGGCAGGTGCGCGCGGAAACACCAAAGCGAGAATTTTTGCTTTGCAATTGGAACCTGAACTGGTGTCTATCGCCGGGGTGTACCGCACCAGCGAAAATCCCTTGCCCAAAGACATCCACGGGAAAACCGCCCAGATTCGCTTGAGCGAAGATGGGCAAGAAAAATTACTGATTGAAGCCCTCAAGGCTTAACGTTCCACACCTTTTGAAAGATTAGCTTTTCATGACCAAGATCATTGTTGTCACATCAGGTAAGGGGGGCGTTGGAAAGACAACGACCAGCGCAAGTTTTGCAACAGGTCTGGCGATGAGGGGCGCAAAAACAGCGGTTATCGACTTTGACGTGGGTCTACGCAATCTGGATCTGATCATGGGCTGCGAACGCCGCGTGGTGTACGACTTGATCAATGTGATTCAGGGAGAAGCCAACCTGAACCAGGCGCTCATCAAAGACAAGCAGTGTGACAACCTTTACATCCTGGCAGCTTCGCAAACCCGCGACAAAGACGCTCTGACCCAGGAAGGCGTAGAGAAAGTCCTCAAGGACTTGTCCGCATTGGATTTCGAATTCATTGTGTGCGATTCACCCGCCGGTATTGAAACCGGTGCACTCATGGCCATGCATTTTGCCGATGAGGCCTTGGTGGTCACCAACCCTGAAGTGTCTTCTGTCCGGGATTCCGATCGTATTTTGGGAATGTTGTCGAGCAAGACCAAACGCGCCATGGAAGGTGGAACGCCCATCAAGGAGCATTTGCTGATTACCCGCTACAACCCTGCGCGAGTCGATCAGGGACAAATGTTGTCCCTGGACGATATCCAGGACATCTTGCGCATTCCTTTGATCGGCGTTATCCCGGAGAGCGAGTCTGTTTTGCAGGCATCGAACCAGGGTGTTCCTGCTGTCCACATGCAAGGCAGTGATGTGTCAGAGGCTTACAAAGACGTGATTGACCGTTTCTTGGGCACTGACAAGCCGATGCGTTTTACAGAAGCACCCAAACAAGGTCTGCTGAAACGCTTGTTTGGAGGCAAGTAAGGCCATGTCACTTCTTTCCTTTTTGCTGGGTGAAAAGAAAAAAACAGCAAGTGTTGCCAAAGAGCGCCTGCAAATTATTCTTGCCCACGAGCGCAGTGGTCGCAATGCCGCTGAACCGGATTATTTGCCTGCATTACAGCGCGACTTGGTCGCAGTTATCAGCAAATACATCCACATCAATCCGGATGACATCAAGGTCAATCTCGAGCGCCAGGACAATCTTGAGGTCTTGGAAGTCAAGATCGAACTGCCGGACGCTCGTTGAGCAGTTCAGGTCACCGGTAGCGCCGTTCGGTCAATGACACGGCGCAAAACAAAACTGGAGTGCACACCGGTAACGCCGTCGATACGGGTGAGCTTGTTGAGCAGCAAGGCTTGGTAATGGTCCATGTCCTTGACGGCGACTTTGATCTGGTAATCCGCGTCCTGTCCGGTGATCAACAGGCACTCCAACACTTCCGGCAGGACTGCAACACTGGCCTCGAAGTTGGCAAAACGCTCCGGGGTGTGCCGATCCATGGAAATATGGACGAGCGCTATCAGCGATAGGCCGAGCTTTTTGGCGTCCAGCATTGCCCTGTATCCCAGAATCAAGCCAGACTCTTCCAAAGCGCGGACACGCCGTAAACACGGTGATGGCGACAAACCAATGCGGTCTGCAAGGTCCTGATTGGCAATTCGGCCATCTACTTGGAGAATTTCCAAAATTTGCTGGTCATAGCGATCTATATTCATTGGATTCCAATTTTTCATTGATTATTGAAATATTGTGCCATTAATACGCGAATTCTCTGCAATTACGCTATAACCTGACTCAGCCTCGGTTTTACACTTTAGCCATGGATTGAACAACGGTCCTGTTGAACAAAGTGATCCGATCAAGATCACTTTTTGGGGACTCTGAAAACCAGACGACCCATAAAAAATGCCCTGACCTCCACCCGGAGTCAGGGCATTTTTTTCGCCGCTAGGATGTCAGCATGACCGAACATGCTTCTTACCAAACCGTTTTGCAAGACCTGCTGTTTTTGCAACGTGTAGCTGCCTTGGGGACAGTGGATGAAGACGGACATCCACAGGTATCCATGGTGCCGTTTGCCCTGGACCGCGATACGGGTCATTTGGTCATCCATGTGAGTACCTTGTCCACGCACACCGCCAACTTGAGAAAACAAGCATCAGCTGGCTTGATGGTCATGCAGCCAGAACAAGCCGGCACAGGCGTTCACGCCTTGCCACGGGTATCCCTGCAAATGGAAGCCAGTTTTGTGGATCGTGATGCGGCACTCTATGAGCGGACGAAAGAGGCCTACACCACCCGGTTTCCGGACATGGCATTCATGACCGATTTCGCAGATTTTTCCTTGGTACGTCTGGTTCCACGGTCGGTACGCTTGATTTCGGGCTTTGGAGCCGCCCGAAAAATTGAACTCGCGCAATGGATGGGCGCTGTGGCTCCAGATTAGGCTTGTTCAATAAACTTGACCATCACTTTGGCAAAGTCCTGGCCTTCGTGCCCGTGCTCTAGGCTTTCCATACTCTCTGCGTAATGGGCTTCGCCCAAGACGTGTTTGCGTTTATTCAGCAGATAGGCGCTGTAATCTTCCACAAACTCCGGATGCGGCTGTATGCAGAGCACTTCGTTCCCTTTCGCGTACGCCGCAATCGGGCAGCGGTCACTGCTGGCCAGCAGGCGAGCGCCCTCAGGCAGTTCCAGAACCTGGTCTTGATGGCTTGCCAACAAGGCAAACTGCTCCCGGTCACTGGCCACAAAACTAGCGTCATGCCATTGGTAGGTGTTGCGACCTGTCACCCAGCCTTGAGGAGCTCTTGCCACCTTGGCGCCGAGGCAATAGGCAATCAACTGATGGCCAAAACAGATACCCAGCAATTTGGTGTCGGTCTTCAGAAGTTCGGTAACCCGACGACGCAACTCCACAACCCAGGCTTCGTCAGAAAATGAATCGGCTTTGCTGCCAGTTAACAAGACAGCGTCGTAATCGTCAAAAGAATCGGGGTATTGCTGATGGGGCGTGCTGAAATGATCCATCGCCCAGTCTGTTGCGCCCGCTTGACGCAGAACCTTTTCCAGCATCGCACCGTAGCTGCCGTAGGTTGGAACCAGTGCCTCGTCGATTGTGTCGTTGTCCAGAATACAAATTTTCATCATCTCGCCTGTCGCTGTTTCACTAAGAAAACCACACCCTATCGGCCGGGAATCCCCGCCGAATATCGCTTTTGAGCGCTCCATGCTACATTAGCGAGTCGCCAAAAAGCGATTGGCAGTGTGAATGCGTGACGCAAAAACACAATTCTCCCGGCTGTGGAGAGTCCAATCCGGCTCCGACAGGGCCACTGGTAGCGATAGATTCCACGAAACGGCAGCTTTTCTCCTCGTGAGCACTTTGCCTCTGCTGTGGCCAGCGTGTTTGTATTTTATTGATTCAGAACCGAAATTAGATTGACGATTCGCATCCAGTCATCACCGGCAAACACCGCATTGCTGCCCGCATCCAGTCACTTTGTGGCGGAAGGCAGCAGCACAAGCAGCGATCGTGAGCGTTAACGCATCCACCGATCGAATCATGCGCAATCACGACAAATTTTTCACGCTGGATGCAACTGCAGTCGCTGCAATCGCATCAGGCAATCATGGGACTCAGGCCTTGTCGGCCCCCGGTAATACATAAGTTCAGAGGACGTTATATGGCTAAAGAAGATCTGATTGAAATGATGGGCGTAGTGAACGAAGTTCTGCCCGATACGCGTTTTCGCGTGACTCTGGATAACGGTCACCAGCTGATCGCTTATTCGGCGGGCAAGATGCGGAAAAACCACATCCGCATTTTGGCGGGTGACCGTGTGTCCCTGGAGTTGTCTCCTTACGACCTGAGCAAGGGCCGCATCAACTTCCGCCACATCGAAGGCCGCGGCCCGATGACCCCACGTCGCTGATCAGCGCACTGGGAACCGGCCGCAAAGCGCTGTTTAGTGCGTGCCGGTTGGTCCTTTAGTTTTCTTGCGTCCCTGCCATTTTTTAGGGGTGGGGGAGAGCAGAAACAAGAATTCGCATGGGCCCTCGCCCATGCCCGACCGGGTGCAATGCCTTGGTTTACCGATTCAGGGCTACGTTCACCGTAGGCACCCTCTTTAAATTTGCTCCTGATTTGATAGCTGCTAGCGCATATTCTGTTTGGGCTAGCGCCTGATTTGGCTCATAACTTGAAAGTCGCCACTACCTGTACCAGGTCATTGGCCTGACTCTTCAAACTGCTGGCGGCGGCTGCCATTTCCTCCACCAAGGCGGCGTTCTGTTGGGTAGCCTGGTCCATCTGGGTAACCGCCTCGCCGACTTGGGAGACGCCGGCACTCTGCTCAGAGCTCGCTGCGCTGATGGCTCCCATGATGTCGGTCACCCGGCGGATGCTGCTGACGGCTTCGGTCATGGTGACACCTGCTTTGTCCACCAGGCTACTGCCCTGCTCCACCCGCTCTACGCTGGCATTGATCAGGCTCTTGATTTCTTTGGCGGCTTCTGCAGAGCGTCCGGCCAATGATCGGACTTCAGAAGCGACCACCGCAAAACCTCGTCCCTGTTTACCGGCCCGGGCGGCTTCCACTGCGGCATTCAGGGCCAGGATGTTGGTCTGGAAAGCAATGCCGTCAATCACGCTGATGATGTCTGCAATTTTGCGGCTGGACTCGTTGATGCCTTTCATCGTCTCCACCACTTGGCCCACCACTTCTCCACCTTGAATAGCCACGGTAGACGCATTCATGGCCAACTGATTGGCCTGGCGGGCAGAGTCGGCGTTTTGTTTGACGGTGGAGCCGAGTTCCTCCATGGAGGCTGCGGTTTCTTCCAAGGCACTGGCTTGTTGTTCGGTGCGGGCACTCAGATCGTGGTTGCCTTGGGCAATCTCAGAACTGGCGGTGGCGACGGATTCGGAGCCTGAGCGCACTTGGTAGACGACGCTGGCCAATTTGGCTTGCATGCGCTGTAACGCAGCCAGCAGTTGACCTGTCTCGTTCATCGAATCCACGGTGATGGTCTTAGACAAATCACCGTCTGCGATGTTGTCAGCCAAATCGATCACCGTCGATATGGGCCTGGTCACCGACTTGGTGACCCACAGGGTGGCGAAAACTGCAGCAATCGCACCCACCAGCAAGGCCGTGAGCATGGAGACACGCGCGGTATGGAAGCTTTTTTCGGTTTTGCTGCTGGCCGTCGTCGCACCGGTTTGGTTGTATTCCGAGATCTTTTTGGTTGTGACGATGATCTTGTCAAACAAGACTTTGCCGTCCCCCTCCAGCAGCTTGCGGGCCGGGAACTTTTCACGTTTGGTGGACATATCCATCAACTGCGCGTGAAGTGCCTGATACGCTTTCCAATCGGTTTCCAAAGCAGCGAACAGGGCTTTTTCGTCAGGTTCGTTCACCAGCTTGCCGTATTCCTGGCGTGTGGCCTCGACAGTCGCTACTGCTTGCGAAGCCAACTTGTCGATGCGTTCCATGGCACCTTCATCGGTGTTGAGCACGTGCTGGCTTTCCCATGCCCGCAAGTCCGCCAAGCCCGCTTTCAGATCGCCCACCAGGCCAATAGTGGGTAGCCAATTGGTGGTAATGGCGGTGGTGTCGTGGCGCATGGCTTGCATCTGCGAGATTGCAAGCACCACGACGGCAACCAGCAGAGCGGTCAGACCGCCCATCACGGCCATCAGGCGCGTGGAAATCTTCATGTCCTTGATAGTCATGGCCTGTCTCCTTATGGTTATAGCGGGGCCAAATTAGCAAGCGTCGCAACGACGAAAAAGGCCCATAACAACGGTGTTTCCGTCGCTATGGGCCTTCAAGGCTTCAAACAGTACGCAATTTTTTAGTGCGAATCGCGCGGAACAGCCGCTCCGCTTCCGCCCACCAAAAAGTCCAGGTCGGCACCCAAGTGCGCTTGCTGCACGGTCTCGACATAGAGCTTGTACCAACCGCGTTTCGGCTTTTCAGGCGATTTCCAAAGGGCCAGGCGGCGTGCGAGTTCTTCGTCCGAAATCTCAAGATGCAGTTTGCGCTCCGGCACATTGAGTTCAATCATGTCGC
Source organism: Comamonadaceae bacterium OS-4 (assembly GCA_027924025.1). Lineage (GTDB taxonomy): Bacteria > Pseudomonadota > Gammaproteobacteria > Burkholderiales > Burkholderiaceae_C > Allorhodoferax. The sequence continues at coordinate 52,735 of AP026970.1, read as the reverse complement.
CGTTTTGCACCACGGCCAGCGGGCCGCCAGCCGCCGCTTCCGGAGAAGTGTGCAAAACCGTCGTGCCGTAAGCGGTACCACTCATGCGCGCATCGGAAATGCGGACCATATCGGTGATGCCTTTTTTGAGCACCTTGGGTGGCAGGGGCATGTTGCCGACTTCTGCCATACCGGGGTAACCGCGCGGGCCACAGTTTTTCAACACCATGACGCTGTTTTCATCGATGTCCAGGTCAGGATCATCAATCTTGGCGTGGAACTCTTCAATCGATTCAAACACCACGGCGGGCCCACGGTGCTGCAGCAAATGTTTGGAAGCAGCTGACGGTTTGATCACGGCGCCATTAGGTGCCAGGTTGCCACGGACCACCGCAATGCCGGCTGCCGGCATGAAAGGATCGTCGACGGTTTTGATCACGTCGCGGTTGTAGCAAGGGGCGTTGGCCACGTTTTCGCGGATGGTTTTTCCGTTTACTGTGAGCGCATCTCCGTGCAGCATCGGCAGAATTTCGCGCATCACTGCGGGCAAGCCGCCGGCGTAGCAAAAATCTTCCATCAGGTACTTGCCCGACGGTTGCAGGTTCAGGATGTTGTTGACTTCCGAACCCAGCTTGTCGAAGTCTTCGAGCTTCAGGTCGACGCCGATGCGCCCTGCAATCGCCAGCAAGTGAATGACTGCGTTGGTGGAGCCACCAATAGCCGCATTGGTGCGGATCGCATTCTCAAACGCCTGTCGCGTCATGATCTGCGACATCTTGATGTCTTGCTTGACCATTTCTACGATGCGGCGGCCAGTCAATTGGGCCAGGCGTTTGCGGCGTGTATCCGCGGCAGGAATGGCTGCATTTTCAGGCAGTGCCATGCCCAGCGCTTCAACCATGCTGGCCATGGTGGACGCAGTTCCCATCGTCATGCAGGTGCCGCTGGAACGGTGCATGTCGCTCTCGCAAGATGAGAATTCCGCCATCGTCATCTCACCGGCGCGCACCATTTCCGACATTTGCCAGACACCTGTGCCGGAGCCCACATCTTTCCCGCGGAACTTGCCGTTGAGCATGGGGCCGCCCGACAAACCGATGGTCGGCAGGTCACAGCTGGCTGCACCCATCATCAATGAGGGCGTTGTCTTGTCACAACCCATGAGCAGCACCACGCCGTCAATCGGGTTGCCACGGATACTTTCTTCAACATCCATCGATGCCAGATTGCGGAACAACATGGCCGTGGGGCGCAGCTGGGTTTCACCCAGCGACATCACTGGAAACTCGAGCGGGAAACCGCCGGCTTCGTACACGCCGCGCTTGACGAATTCAGCCAACTCACGGAAGTGGCCATTGCAAGGGGTTAACTCGCTCCAGGTGTTGCAAATGCCGATGATCGGGCGGCCATCCAGCAAGTCGTGCGGATAGCCTTGGTTCTTGATCCAACTGCGGTGCACAAAACCATCGCGGTCCTGGCGGCCGAACCATGCTTGGCTACGGCGAAATGGGGGCTTTTCGGAATCCATGGGTTTGCCTCTTTATGGGTGGAGGCGGGGCCTCCGGTTCTTGACAGCAGGCATGGTAACAATGCACAGTGATAATAGAAAATGAATTTAGAGACAGTTCATATATCTATATTGCAATCAAATTTGAGAAAAAATGATGTCAGACCCCACAAAACTTGCCCGTTATCTCAGTCTGGAGGGTAAAAACGTTTTCATTACCGGTGGCGGCACCGGTATCGGCGCGGCCATCGTTACCGCCTTTGTGGAACAAGGTGCCCATGTGGCCTTTGTGGACGTAGCAGAGGCCGAAAGCCGCGCACTGGCAGAAAAGCTGGCAAGTGGCAGCAAGGCAAAAATCTGGTGGCGCACCTGTGATGTGCGCGATGTGGCGGCGCTGCAGGCTGCCACCAACGATGCCGCCCGCGAACTGGGTGACTTTTCGGTATTGGTGAACAACGTGGCGCGCGACGATCGCCATACGCTCGAATCGGTCACCCCCGAGTATTGGGATGAGCGCATGTCGGTCAACCAGCGCCCGGCGTTTTTTGCGATTCAGTCTCTGGTGCCCGGCATGAAACGGCTCGGCGGCGGCTCCATCATCAATCTCGGCTCTACCGGTTGGCAAACCAAAGGGAGCGGCTACCCCTGCTACGCCATTGCCAAATCGTCCGTGAACGGCTTGACCCGGGGTTTGGCAGATAGCCTGGGTGCTGATCGCATCCGCATCAACACCGTGTCGCCCGGCTGGGTGATGACAGAGCGCCAGATCAGCATGTGGCTCAATGCCGAAGGCGAAGCCGACATCCAGCGCAACCAGTGCTTGCCGGACAAACTCCAACCTTCCGATGTTGCGCGTATGGTCCTGTTCCTCGCGTCTGACGACGGCGCCATGTGCACCGCGCAGGAATTCAAAGTCGACGCAGGCTGGAACTAAGTCCGGCAAGGCTCAGACCGCTGCGCTGGGCTCCACGCTGAAAGCTTTGCCGTAGACCGTCATAGCAGACGCTTTCAGTGCTCGCAAAACGACCTCGCCGGCAGGCGACAAAAGCCGGTCCCGTCGGGTGATGAACCCGAAGGGTTCCATCTCGCAGGGCATGGCCACCGGCAAAATCGACATCAGTCCGTGGTTGGCGTAATACCGCGCGACGTCTACCGCCATCACGCTCACCATGTCGCTCTGCTGCATCATTTTGCTGATGAACAGCAGCGCGCTGGTCTCTACGCTGTTCGATGGCTGCTCCAACCCGAGCTCCTGAATCATCAGGTCAAACCGGTGCCGCAGCATGCTGCCCGCCGGGGGCAAGATCCAGCCAAACTTGAAGACATCATCCAGGCTTGGTTTGATGGCGGTCAGCAAAGGGTGCCCCGGGCGGGCTACTGCACAAATGGGTTCTTCGGCCACCATTTCGTACCGCAAAGCCGCCTTGTCGTGCTCGGGTGACAAGCGGCCGACCACGATATCCAGGGTGCCGCGGTTCAGTTTCTCGATCAGCACATTGCTGGGTTCGATCTGGATGGTGATCTGCAGGTTCGGGTGGGCTTGCTTGACCGCTGCCACTGTGGGTGGCAAAAGCGCCAATCCGGGTGCTGTGATGGAGCCGATGTTTACCTGCCCGAACTGTCCGTTTTTGGCGGCCTGCAATTCCTCGTGGGCCTGATTCAGGCTCGCAAGGGCAGCACGCGCGTGGCGAATCATGGTGTCGCCGTACCAGGTCGGGCGCATGCCGCGGGGCAATCGCTCAAACAGCGACACCCCCAGCACATCTTCCAGATCTTTCAGCAATTTAGACGCAGCGGGCTGCGTCATGTTCAGTACTTGCGCCGCCCGGTGGATGTTGCCCTCCTCCGCCAATGCGACCAATAGCAAAAGTTGCCTGGTTTTGAGCCTTGCACGTAAGAACCAATGGGTGTAATTCGTCATTTAGGGTTAGCACCAATCTGCATTTGCATATCGAATAAGCCTCAAACTATATTGGAAATAAATCAATGTGGTAAGTAAGATTTGCCGCCTGAGCCGAAATGGCGAAGACGTATCTGACAGAAGCAATCAAACACAGGAGACATTTCATGACAGCACGTAGAACCACCCTCAAGGCGCTTGCAGCAAGCCTTGCCATGGGTCTGGCATTCGGCACCACCGTGGCCAATGCACAAGACAAAGGCCTGGTCGGCGTCGCAATGCCCACCAAGAGCTCTACCCGCTGGATCGCCGACGGCAACAGCATGGTCGCTGCTTTGGCAGCCAAGGGCTACAAAGCCGATTTGCAATACGCCGAAGACGACATCCCCAACCAGTTGGCCCAGATCGAAAACATGATCACCAAGGGTGCCAAGGTGTTGGTGATTGCCGCGATTGACGGCACCACCCTGACCAACGTGCTGCAAAAAGCCGCTGACAAGGGCATCAAGGTCATCTCGTATGACCGCTTGATCGTCGGCTCCAAGAACGTCGATTACTACGCCACCTTCGATAACTTCCAAGTGGGCGTATTGCAAGCCCAGTCCCTGGAAAAAGCGCTGGGTCTGAAAGAAGGCAAGGGCCCTTTCAACATTGAATTGTTCGGCGGTTCCTCTGACGACAACAACGCCTTCTTCTTCTATGACGGCGCCATGTCCGTGCTGGACCCGTACATCAAGTCCGGCAAGCTGGTGGTTCGCTCCAAGCAAACCGGCATGCAAAAAGTGGCAACCCTGCGTTGGGACGGCCAAGTGGCACAAGCCCGTATGGAAAACCTGTTGAGCGCCTACTACGGCAAAGACAAAGTGAACGCTGTTTTGTCTCCGTATGACGGCATCTCCATCGGTATCCTGTCTGCACTCAAGGGTGTGGGTTACGGTTCCGCTGCACAGCCTATGCCTTTCGTAAGCGGCCAGGATGCGGAAGTGCCTTCCGTGAAGTCCATCATCCGCAAGGAACAGTACTCCACCATCTTCAAAGACACACGCGAACTCGCCAAAGTGGCTGCCAACATGGTCGATGCGGTGATGACAGGCAAACAGCCTGAAATCAACGACACCAAGACCTACAACAACAAGATCAAGGTAGTGCCTTCCTACCTGCTCAAGCCTGTGGCTGTGGACTTGTCCAACTACAAGCAAGTGTTGGTGGGTAGCGGATACATCAAAGAAGAGCAGCTGAAGTAATCTTTGGCGGCGGTAAAGAGGCCCTGTGCCCCACAGCACAGGGCTTTTTACATTCTTCTGGTTCAAGAGAACGATCGTTGAGGCACCATGGCTGAACCCATTTTAGAAATGCGTGGAATGCGCAAGACATTCCACGGCGTGACCGCCCTAAGCAATGTGAACCTCACAGTGCAAGAGGGCCAGATCCACGCCGTCGTCGGCGAGAACGGCGCCGGCAAATCCACCCTGATGAAAGTGCTGAGCGGCGTCTACCCCCACGGTGACTACGAAGGCACCATCCGCTACCAGGGCGAAGAATGCCGCTTCCGCGGCATCCACGACAGTGAAGAAAAAGGCATCATCATCATCCACCAGGAGCTGGCGCTGGTGCCGCTGCTGTCGATTACCGAGAACATTTTTCTCGGCAACGAACAAGCCAAAGGTGGCGTGATTGACTGGAACGCGTCTTACGTCAAAACACAGGCATTGCTGAACAAAGTCGGTTTGAAAGAATCCCCCAACACCCTGATCACCAATCTGGGCGTGGGCAAACAGCAGCTCATCGAAATTGCCAAAGCGCTGTCCAAAGAGGTCAAGTTGCTGATCCTGGATGAGCCCACCGCCAGTCTGAACGAAACCGACAGCGATGCGCTGCTGGAACTGCTGCTCGAACTCAAGCGCCAGGGCATTTCCTGCATCTTGATTTCGCACAAGCTCAATGAGATTTCCAAGGTGGCAGACGCGATCACGGTGCTGCGCGACGGTGCGACGGTAGCTACGCTGGACTGCCGTGCAGAACCGGTGAGTGAAGACCTCATCATCCGCCACATGGTCGGGCGTGAAATGGCGGACCGCTACCCCAAGCGCACGCCGAATGTGGGTGACACCGTGTTTGAAGTGCGCGACTGGGTGGTGCACCACGCGATTCACCCTGAGCGCAAGGTCATCAAGGGCGTGAACCTGCACGTGAAACGCGGTGAGATTGTCGGTATTGCCGGCCTCATGGGCGCAGGCCGCACCGAACTGGCCATGAGCATCTTCGGGCGCACCTATGGCCAGAACATCAGCGGCAAAGTGCTGCTCAATGGCAAAGAAGTCGACACCAGCACGGTGCAAAAAGCCATTGACCACGGCATTGCCTATGTGACCGAAGACCGCAAGGGCTACGGGCTGGTGCTGGACGAAACCATTGCCTGGAATACCACGCTGGCCAATCTGCCAGCGGTATCCAACAAAACGGTGGTGGACGAAGGCAAAGAGTTCAGCGTGGCCCAGGACTTCCGCAAAAAGCTCAATATCCGCAGCCCCAATGTGTTTGCTCGCACCGTCAATTTGTCGGGTGGTAACCAGCAAAAAGTGGTGCTGAGCAAGTGGCTGTTTTCGGAGCCCGAAGTGCTCATCCTCGATGAGCCTACCCGCGGTATCGACGTGGGTGCCAAGTATGAGATTTACACCATCATCGCGCAGCTCGCCGCCGAGGGGAAATGCGTGCTGATGATCTCCAGCGAGATGCCCGAGTTGCTGGGCATGTGCGACCGGATCTGTGTGTTGAATGAAGGTGCTTTTGTGGCGGAGTTCCCGGCTGCAGAGGCAACACAAGAAAAAATTATGCGTTCTATCGTGACGTCAGGAGTGAACTGAAATGGCAAGCACAACCCCGGAAACAAACGCCCCCGCCACGGGTGGCGGCATGGCTTTCCTGAAAAGCAATCTGCGTGAATACGGCCTGTTGATGTCACTGGTCATCATCATGGTGTTCTTCCAGGTGCAGACCGATGGCACCTTGTTCCAGCCCCTGAACCTGACCAACCTGATCCTGCAAAACAGCTACATCATTGTGATGGCGCTGGGCATGCTGCTGGTCATCGTGGCCGGTCACATTGATCTGTCGGTCGGCTCGGTGTGCGGCTTTATCGGCGCGGTGGCCGCGGTGTTGATGGTCAACTACAACTGGCACTATGTGCCCGCCGCCATCGTCTGTTTGATTCTGGGCGGTGTCATCGGCGCAGCCCAGGGCTATTGGGTCGCGTTCTACAAGATCCCGTCTTTCATCGTGACACTGGCCGGCATGTTGGTCTTCAAGGGTTTGGCTTTGGCGGTACTCGAAGGCGCATCCGTGGGTCCTTTCCCGCCCGAGTTTCAGTTGCTCAGCACCGGCTTTATTCCGGATCCGTTTGCCGGCGAAACCTTGCGGGTTGCCACATTGGTGATTGGCTTGCTGATTGCCTTGGTGATGTTGATTGCCAAGGTGCGTGGCCGTGCAGACCGTGCGGCGCATGGCATGGAGAACGAGCCCATCGCTTTCTTCGCCATTGCCAACCTGATTTTTGTCGCCATGATCGTGGCCTTCAGCTACCAGCTGGCCTCGTACAAAGGCCTGCCCAACGTGCTGGTCGTCATGTTGCTGTTGATGTTGGTCTATGACTTTATCGCCTCCCGCACCACCATCGGCCGCCGCATTTACGCCTTGGGCGGCAACGAAAAAGCAGCACGCCTCTCCGGTATCCGCACCGAACGTTTGACCTTCTACACCTTCATCAACATGGGTGTGTTGGCTGCGCTCGCCGGTCTGATCTTCGCAGCGCGCCTAAACACCGCTACCCCCAAAGCGGGCCTTGGTTTTGAGCTCGATGTGATTGCTGCTTGCTTCATCGGTGGTGCATCTGCCTCCGGTGGTGTGGGCAAGGTGCTGGGCGCGGTGATCGGCGCTTTCATCATGGGCGTCATGAACAACGGCATGTCCATCATGGGCATCGGTATCGACTACCAGCAGGTCATCAAGGGCCTGGTCTTGTTGGCAGCCGTCTGCTTCGACGTCTACAACAAAAACAAATAAGGACTCACCATGTACTCCGCCTCTAACGCCCGCTACAAGGGTGTGTTCCCGGTCGTTCCAACCACCTTCAACGACGCCGGCGAGCTGGACCTGGAAAGCCAGAAACGCTGTGTCGATTTCATGATCGAAGCCGGCTCCACCGGCCTGTGCATCCTGGCCAACTTCTCCGAGCAGTTTGTGCTGGCCGATGCCGAGCGCGAAGTGCTCACCAAAACCATCCTCGCGCATGTGAATGGCCGGGTGCCGGTCATCGTGACCACCACCCATTTCAGCACCCAGGTCACCATCGCGCGCAGTGTGCAGGCCCAGCAGCTGGGTGCCTCCATGGTCATGGTCATGCCGCCGTACCACGGTGCCACCATCCGCGTGCCTGAAGGCCAGATTTACGAATACTTTGCCCGCCTGTCGGATGCGATTGATATTCCCATCATGATCCAGGACGCACCGGTAAGCGGCACGCCCCTGTCGGTGCCTTTCCTGGCCCGCATGGCGCAAGAGATCAAGCAGGTGTCGTATTTCAAAATTGAGACTGCAGGTGCCGCCTCCAAACTGCGCGAGCTCATCCGCGTGGGCGGTGCCGCCATCGAAGGCCCGTGGGATGGCGAAGAAGCCATCACCCTCATGCCCGATCTGGACGCCGGTGCCACTGGCGCGATGACCGGTGGTGCCTACCCCGACGGCATCCGCAAGATTGTGGACGCCTATGCCGCCGGCCTTCGTGACGAGGCCGCCGCCCACTACCAGCAGTGGCTGCCGCTCATCAATTTTGAAAACCGCCAGGGCGGCATACTCACCGCCAAGGCCCTGATGAAAGAAGGCGACGTCATCGCTTGCGAAGCCGGCCGCCATCCTTTCCCCGCCATGCACCCCGACACCCGCGCCGGTCTGATCGAAACGGCCAAGCGTCTGGACCCCATGGTGTTGCGCTGGGGCCGGTAAACCCGCTCACTACCCTGCAAGGACCTCGCCCCCATGTCAGAAAACACCGTCTTCCAACTCTTGGGTCGCCGCTTGCGACTGGCCGTGATCGGTGGGGGCCCCGGTTCCTTCATAGGTGCAATGCACCGCCAAGCGGCGCGACTGGATGACCGTTATGAACTTGTGGCCGCAGCGCTGTCATCAGACCCCGAGCGATCCAAAGCTGGTGGCCAAAGCATCGGCGTTCCAGCAGACCGTTGCTATGCGGATGGCAGCGCGTTGATTGAAGCCGAAGCCCAGCGGGCCGATGGTGCCGAGGTCGTGGCCATCATGACGCCCAATGACAGCCATTTCCGCTTTTCCATGCTCGCGCTGGAACACGGCATGGATGTCATCTGTGACAAGCCCATGACTAACACCCTGCAAGAAGCCGAGGCGCTGCACGCCAAGGTGCAGAGCAGCGGACGCGTGTTTTGCCTGACCCACAACTACACTGGCTACCCCATGGTGCGCCAGGCCAAAGCTATGGTGATGGACGGCTTGCTGGGCAATATCCGCCTGGTGCAGGTGGAATATGTGCAGGGCGGCCGCGCCAAAGGCGGCCCAGGCCGCAAGGCCTGGAAAGAAGACCCGGCCCGTGGCGGCCCCTCGCTCGTGATGGGCGATATCGGCACCCACGCCCACAACCTGCTGCGCTTTATCACCGGGCTCGAAGTAGCAGAAGTGGCTGCCGATGTAGGCACCATCGTCCCCGACCGCATCACCCACGACTATGCCGGCGCCATGCTGCGCATGAGCAATGGTGCCCGCGGCAGCTTCTGGGTCACACAGGCCGCAGCCGGTGTGGAAAACGGCTTCCGCATCCGCGTGAGCGGCTCGCTCGGCAGTGTGGAGTGGCACCAGGAGCACCCGCAGGTGCTGCAATTCAAACCGCTGGATGCACCCGCCCAAGTGCGCACCCCCAACGGCCCCGGCACCTTGCCCCTGGCGGCCCGCGCCTCGCGCATCGTGGCCGGCCACCCCGAAGGTTTTCATGAGGCCTTTGCCAACCTGTACACCAATGCGGCAGACACCATTGCCGCGCAACGCAGCGGCAACACGCCTGACCCGCTGAACCAATTTTTCCCGAATGCGACCGACGGTCTGCAAGGCATCCGCTTTGTGGCCGCTGCTATCGAGTCCAGCCGCCACAACGGCGCTTGGACCACCGTTTAACTAACCTCATCACACCATGACTACCCAACACAACAACCTGATCAACGGCGAATGGCTCGCCGGCACTGGCTACTCGGCCAACATCAATCCCTCCAACTTGGCGGACGTGATCGGCGAATATGCCCAAGCCGACGTGGCCCAGCTAAATGCTGCAGTCGCCGCCGCCCAAAAGGCCTTCCCCGCCTGGTCTACCGGTGGTATTCAGGCCCGCGCTGACGCGCTGGACAAAATCGGGACCGAAATCCTCGCCCGCAAAGAAGAGCTGGGCACCCTGCTCTCCCGAGAAGAGGGCAAGACCCGCGCTGAAGGCATTGGCGAAGCGGCCCGTGCCGGCAACATCTTCAAGTTCTTTGCCGGTGAGTGCCTGCGCCTGGCCGGTGAAACATTGCCTTCGGTGCGCCCTGGTATCGGCGTGGAAGTCACCCGCGAGCCTTTGGGCGTGATCGGCCTGATCACTCCCTGGAACTTCCCGATCGCCATCCCTGCCTGGAAGATCGCGCCTGCATTGGCCTATGGCAACTGCGTAGTTTTGAAGCCTGCAGATCTGGTGCCCGGTTGCGCCTGGGCGCTGGCCGACATCATCCACCGTAGCGGCATCCCCGCCGGTGTGTTCAACCTCGTCATGGGTTCGGGCCGCGTGATTGGTGACGCCTTGGTCAACCACCCCGGTATCACCGCCGTGAGCTTCACTGGCTCGGTAGGCGTGGGCCAGCGTATTGCCGCCGCCTGTGCCGGTCACATGAAAAAAGTGCAGCTCGAAATGGGTGGCAAGAACCCGCAAGTGGTGCTGGACGATGCCGACCTGAATGTGGCCGTAGAGCTCAGCGTGCAAAGCGCCTTCTACTCCACCGGCCAGCGCTGCACCGCGTCCAGCCGCCTGATCGTGACCGACAAGATCTATCCCGCTTTCATCGAAGCCATGCAAAAACGCATGGCTGCCATCAAGGTGGGCGATGCCTTGGCCGCTGGCACCGACATCGGCCCAGTGGTGTCCCAAGCGCAGCTGGAACAAGATTTGTCGTATGTGGAAATCGGCAAGCTTGAGGGCGCCACCTTGCTCACCGGTGGTGAACGCCTTACGCGCGAGACCGAGGGCTTCTACATGGCCCCGGCCCTGCTGGTGGACAGCACCCCGACCATGCGCATCAACCGCGAAGAAATTTTCGGCCCGGTGGCCAGCGTGATCCGCGTGAAAGACTACGAAGAAGCCCTGGCCGTTGCCAACGACACGCCTTTCGGCCTGTCTGCCGGCATTGCCACTACCAGCCTCAAATACGCCACCCACTTCAAGCGCCACAGCCAGGCGGGCATGGTGATGGTCAACCTGCCCACTGCGGGTGTGGACTACCACGTGCCCTTCGGCGGGCGCAAGGGCAGCAGCTACGGCTCGCGCGAGCAGGGCAAATACGCGGCCGAATTCTTCACCACGGTGAAGACGGCTTACACACTGGCATAAGCAGCAAGGCCCACCGCATGCGCACCCTTCGACGGATCTTTTTGAGTAGTTTGTTGTTGGTGTCCATGCCGTGGGCCCAGGCGCAGAACAGCAAGGGCGGTGTGGGCATCTTGATGCCCACCGTCACCTCCCAGCGTTGGGTGGTGGATGGCCTGGCCATGGTGCGCGCCATGGACAAGCTGGGTTACCGCCCGGACCTCAAATACGCCAACGACGATGTCGCTACCCAGATCGCCCAAACCGAGGAGATGCTCAAAAGCCCCGATATGAAGGTGCTGGTCATCGGCGCCATCGACGGCAGCAAGCTCGCCCCTGTGCTGAAGAAAGCGGCTGACCGGCAAATCAAGGTCATTGCCTATGACCGCCTGATCCGCGACACCCCGTTTGTGGACTACTACGCCACCTTTGACAACTTTCAGGTGGGCGTGTTGCAGGGCAGTTACATCATCGAGCACCTTGGCGTCGACAAAGGCAAAGGCCCGTTCACCATCGAGCTGTTTGGCGGTTCTTCGGACGACAACAACGCCTTCTTTTTCTACGACGGCGCCATGTCGGTCCTCAAGCCGTATATCGACAAAAGTCGCTTGGTGGTGGGCTCCGGCCAAATGGGCATGGAGAAGGTGGCCACTCAGCGCTGGAGCGGCTCGGTAGCCCGCGCCCGCTTGGTGCAGATTCTGGACAAGCACTACACCAAGCAGCGCCTGGACGCGCTGCTCTCGCCCTATGACGGCATCAGCATGGAGCTGATCACCGCCATGAAAAAAGCCAACTATGGCCAAGCTGGCCAACCCTTGCCGGTGGTCACCGGCCAGGACGCTGAGATGCCCTCGGTGCGCTCCATCATCCGGGGCGAGCAAACGTCTACGGTGTTCAAAGACAACCGCGAGTTGGCCCAAGTCGTCACCACCATGGTGGACGCTATTTTGTCGGGCAAAAAACCCACCATCAACGACGAAAAAACCTACAACAACGGCCAAAAAATCGTGCCCGCGTTTCTGCTCAAACCGGCGGTGGTCGATATCAACAACTGGCGCGCCACGCTGGTGAACTCGGGCTACTACAAGCCCGACCAGTTCCGCTAAGCAGGCCCGCTGCTGGCCCCGCATAGCCCCCTCGTGCAGGGGGCTTTTTTACGCGCGCGCCACGCGGTGCTGCTAAGGTTCGGCATCAGGCCCCGGTCGCGGGCCGCGCACATAGGGGAACCCACATGACCATGGACGTGATTGATTACCAAATCTTCGGCGCTGAAATGCAATACGTCGAGATCGAGCTCGACCCCGGCGAGGCCGCCATCGGCGAAGCCGGCGTGATGATGTACATGGAAAACGGCATCACCATGGACACCATCTTCGGCGATGGCTCGCAGCAAGGCGGCTTTTTCGGCAAGCTCATGGGCGTGGGCAAACGCCTGCTGACCGGTGAAGGTTTGTTCACCACCGTGTTTCAAAACGACGGCAACGCCAAGCAGCGCGTGGCATTTGCCGCGCCCTACCCCGGCAAGATTGTGCCCATCGACCTGCGCCAACTGGGCGGCACCCTTATTTGCCAGAAAGACTCTTTCTTGTGCGCTGCCAAGGGCGTGGCGCTGGGCATTGCCCTGCAGAGAAGGCTGGGCGCAGGCTTGTTTGGCGGAGAGGGCTTCATCATGCAAAAGCTCGAGGGCGACGGTATGGCCTTTGTCCACGCCGGCGGCACCCTGATGGAGCGCACCTTGGCCCCCGGCGAGACCCTGCGGGTCGACACCGGCTGCGTGGTGGCCTTCCAACCCTCGGTGGACTTTGATATCCAGTTTGTGGGCAAAGTGAAGTCCGCCATCTTTGGTGGCGAAGGCTTGTTTTTCGCGACCTTGCAGGGTCCGGGCAAGGTGTGGCTGCAGAGCCTGCCGCTCTCCCGTTTGGCCAACCGCATCATGCTCTCAGCCCCTGCAACCCGCAGCCTGGTCGGGGGTGGCGGCAACGACGACTAAGCCCCGCGCAGAGGTGCCAAGCGGCCTGTCATCAGCGCATCAGGCCATTGGCGCACAATGTTGTGCACTACCTACCGCGCCTTATGGCCACAACCCCCCGATCCAAACGCCCGCAACTCACCGATGAGATCCGCAAACTGGTGGAAACCCACCAGCCTGTGGTGCATTCGGTGGCGCGCCACGTAGCCAAGCGCCTGCCCCCCAATGTAGACCGGGCAGACCTGGTGCAAGACGGCATGCTCGGCCTGATGGAGGCGCTGCTGCGCTGGACCAAAGAGTCCTCGGGCACGCATTTTGAAAACTACATTGCCCTGCGGGCCCAGGGCGCCATGATCGATGGCCTGCGCGCCGCTGACCCGATGAGCCGCAGCCTGCGCGACCAGATGCGCAAGGTCGAAAAATCCCTCCAGCTCCTGAGCCACCAGCTCGGGCGTGCGCCCACCGAGGGCGAGCTGGCCGAGCAATTGGAAATGCCCCTAGCCGACTACCAACGCCTTTTGCAAGACGCACAGGGCTATGTGCTGCTCTCGCTGCAAGACCTGAGCGGTGACAACGTCGACCACTACCTGCAGCGCTGCATGGACGAGCACGAAGACCCCTTTGCCGTGCTGGAGCGCGCCAGCTTGCGCAAAGCGCTGGCCGAGTCGATCGAGTTGCTGCCCCGCAAGAGCCAGATACTGCTGACCCTGTACTACGAGCACGAGATGCGCATGCACGAGATCGCCCGGCACTTGGGCCTCTCGGAGGCGCGCATTTCGCAAATGCACACCCAGTCCATTGCCCAGCTGCGGGCCTCGTTGGCCATGCGAGACGTCCAGAGCCTGCTGACACCCCGCAAGCGGCCGCGCAACCAGTCGGATACCGCGTTTCAGAGCGTTTAACGCTGCCCTGCTGCGGGCCCGCATAGCCTGCGCAGGCATGATGTTTGCTGGGTTGCTCCTGCCATTCAACACCCGCAGGAGCACTCCATGAACCGCAACGACATCACCGAAAAAATCATCACCGTCAAAGTCAGCAAAGGCATCACCTGGGAATCGGTGGCCAAGAAAGTGGGCTTGAGCAAAGAATGGACTACCGCCGCCTGCCTGGGCCAAATGACGCTGGACGACAAGCAAGCCAAGATCGTGGGCAAGATCTTCGGCCTGACGGTGGAAGAGCAAAAGTGGCTGCAAGTGGTGCCCTACAAAGGCTCGCTGCCCACGCCCGTGCCCACCGACCCGCTGATCTACCGCTGGTATGAAATCGTCAGCGTGTACGGCACCACCATCAAAGAGCTCATCCACGAAGAGTTTGGCGACGGCATCATGAGCGCCATCGACTTCTCCATGGACATCGTGCGCCAGCCCGACCCCAAGGGAGACCGGGTGAATGTGGTGCTGTCGGGCAAGTTCCTGCCCTACAAGACTTACTGATTAAGCGGCGCTCTTCTGGCGGCGTTCGCGCACGGCGGCGGCCAATGTTTCGAGCACCGGCACGGTTTGCGCCCAGCTGATGCAAGCGTCGGTCACGCTCACGCCGTGCTGTAGCGGCTTGCCGTCCACGATGTCCTGGCGGCCTTCGTTGAGGTGGCTCTCGATCATCAGGCCGGTAATGCGCGCATCGCCTGCTGCAATCTGCGCGGCCACGTCCTGGGCCACCACGATCTGGCGGGCGTGCTGCTTGCTGCTGTTGGCGTGGCTCACGTCAATCATCACCTGCTCGCGCAGGCCGGCGGCTTTAAGCAGCGTGCATGCTGCGTCCACATCGGCAGCTGAGTAGTTGGGCGCCTTGCCGCCGCGCAGGATTACGTGGCAATCGTGGTTGCCGCGTGTCTCAAAGATCGCGGCCTGGCCCATTTTGGTCATGCCCATGAAAGCGTGGGCACCTTGCGCGGCCTGAATGGCGTCGGTCGCTACCTTGATGCCGCCATCGGTGCCGTTCTTGAAACCCACCGGGCAGCTCAGGCCGCTGGCCAGCTGGCGGTGGCTCTGGCTCTCGGTGGTGCGCGCGCCAATGGCACCCCAGCTCACCAGCTCGCTGATGAACTGCGGCGAGAGCAAATCCAAAAACTCGGTGGCCGCAGGCAGGCCGGTGTCCAGCACATCCAGCAACAGGCGGCGCGCCATTTCCAGCCCTTGGTTGATGGCAAAGCTACCGTCCAGGTGCGGGTCGTTGATGTAGCCCTTCCAGCCCACGGTGGTGCGCGGCTTTTCAAAGTACACACGCATCACCACCAGCAGGTCGGCACTCAGTGCATCCGCCTGCGCCTTGAGCAGGCGGGCGTATTCCATGGCCTGGCTGTGGTCGTGGATGGAGCAGGGCCCTACCACCACCACCAGCCGGTCGTCCTGCCCCTGCAGGATGCGCGAGATTGCCGCGCGGCTGCTCTCCACCAGCGCCTCGGCCGCGGCCGGCACAGGCAGCTTTTCTTCCAGCAGCGCGGGGGTGATAAGCGGGCGCACCGCGCCGATGCGCACATCGTCAATACGGGTGGTGTCGTGGGTGGTCAGGGCGGCGATGGTGGAGGTGGTCATACTATGAATTTGATAGCTGCTCGCGCAGGTAATACAAGCGCTAGAGGGTGATTTGGCTCGTATTTTAGGTGCACAATCGATAGCGTCGTACTTGTCGGACCTGCTGCTACCTGGTAACCTGGCAATGTAGTCGGTTGACGTATGGTTATGTGCCCGAACTTTGGACGGCTAAATGCAGCGCCCTACGTGCATCACAAACAAAATAACGAACTCCTGAATTTGTGTTCAGTTGAGTCAAATAAGCATGAGTTACAAAGTCATTGATCTGTTTGCAGGCCCTGGCGGCCTTGGCGAGGGTTTCGCCTCTCTGAAGGGCGGAAAAGCTTTCGAAATCGTAGTCTCGGCGGAGATGGAAGAGAGTGCCCACAAAACATTAACTCTGCGTAGCTACTTTCGACACGCGAAGCTTGGGCAAGACCGCAAAGCACTCGATGCCTATTACGACTTTTGTAATTCATCTTCCGCCCCTCATCCCAAAGATGTTGACCCGAGCCTTTGGGCTAAAGCAACATCCGAAGCTCGACAACTCACTCTGGGTAGCAAGGCTGGAAACGAAGAACTAGACCAACTTATTGCGGCAGCCAAACTTTCTTCAGATAAGACCGTAGTAATTGGCGGCCCACCATGCCAAGCCTATTCGCTGGTAGGTAGAGCTCGGAATCTCGGTAAGGAGAACTACAAGGCCGAGGATGATCATCGGCATTTTTTGTACAAAGAGTACTTGCGGATCTTGCAAAAAGTATCGCCCGCGGTCTTTGTCATGGAAAACGTGAAAGGCATCTTGTCTTCAAAGGTGAACGGGAAATTGGTCTTTCATGACATCTTGCGTGACTTGTCCAATCCAAGCATTGCGACGCAATCGGGTGATGGCCCTGAGTACGTAATTCATTCGCTGGTTTCGGACACTACGTTCAGCTATGGCATGGATCCTGGCAGTATTGATCCACGCGACTTCATCATCCATTCCGAGCGATATGGAATTCCACAGGCCCGGCATCGTGTCATTCTTCTGGGTATTCGAAAAGACGTTTTGGAGGGTAAGTCCTTTACTAGGCTCCCTCGCGCAGAACATTTGGTCACGGTAGAGCAGGCGCTATTCAACCTACCCTTGCTGCGCAGCAAGTTGGGACGGATGGACTCAGCGAGCGTATGGACAAAGACAGTCACGGAACTATCTATCCGTTTAGCTCAAGAAGCACTAGATGCTGGCACATCGGAAATCGCAGGGGCACTGTCAAATCTGAAAGTGAGTTTCTCTGATGAGTTGGTAACAGGCGAGCTGCGCATGCCACGCACTAAGCCAATTGAGAGCACAAATGACAGGTATTCGGACTGGGTGACTGACGATCGACTTAATGTTTGGCTGAACCACGAAACTCGATCACACATGACAAGTGACTTAGGTCGCTACCTGTTTGCATCCACCTTTGCTGAGATTTTTGAGCGTTCGCCGAAAGGCCACACAGACTTTGCTCTTCCTAGCCTTGTCCCTGCTCACGCTAACTGGGAGTCCGGCAAGTTTGCTGATCGATTCAAAGTCCAGTTGTACACACGCCCTAGTACGACAGTGACTAGCCACATTGCTAAAGATGGTCACTACTTTATTCACCCGGATCCATTGCAATGTCGAAGCCTCACCGTGCGAGAGGCGGCACGGTTACAGACCTTTCCTGACAACTACTTTTTCCAAGGGAACCGTACTCAGCAATTCCATCAAGTTGGAAATGCAGTTCCTTCTCTGCTGGCGAATCAAATAGCGATTATTTGCAATGAATTACTTACGAGTTGAAAGAACGCCGCATCTATCAATTATTCAACATACTTTCCGAACTCCTTTGGCAGAACTCTCTTCATTTGGGAAGCCAGCATTTCCCCCGTGTCGAAGGTTAGATCGAGTCGTTGCAACGCAATAGCTAATCTCCTAACGCTACCAAGACCAGTTCGTTCACCAGGGTTCCGGTCTTTGGGCTTCTTAGGTTTTGATGAGGCGCCTCGCTTCAAGGCACCGTCCTTGATATACAGCTCGCTGGCAGTTTGAAAAAACCCCTTGTTGTGTGCGATTGATTGCCTAGATGCAAGTTGTTCAGTCATATCACCGAATGTATGCATCGGCGTACTCAAGCAAATCTTAGCGCTGTCTCCATGTATGAACACCAGTTCAAAAGGAGTGCGTACCCCGTGCCGATACGCAAGTGATCCTGTTGACCCTTTACGCTTCACAATGTAATGTTCACTGCGACGTATTCCCTTGGCTGCCAACTGGTTGAAATAGATTAAGGTTAACCACGCCCAGAAGCCATCTGACTCTGGAGACATAAGTGAACGAAAATCTGCATTTTTAAACCATTCATTTAGTTTGATACCGAACTCTAGGCGTGACGCAAAAATTAAGTCGGGATCAATTTCCAAATTAGAAAATTCCTCTGAATATGTGCTTTCTAATAATATTACCGGCGTAGATTCACCTTCAGGATGTTCTAACCATTTCTCAAATTTCGCAATACCCGCTGAATTGAGTGATTTAGTTTTGATCACTGCTTGCCCCTTTTAGTAAATTTGCTTGTAACGTCGTAGCAAATCGACTGCGAGTGCAAAAACGATCAACAACGTCATCGCACCAATTTGATAAATTTTCGTTATCCTCGTCGCTAGGCGGTCTTGTAGCACCAATCGCTTCAAGCCACTTTGCCCATGGATACCATGGACTGTCATCGTCATCCAAATTACCCGGATCTTCCCCAATTTTTTGCATTACTTGGCGAAGCGCTTCAGGGAGAACTAACGAAGAGAATGGCAAGAAATTCTCCGCTCCTGCAGCACTCGGGAATACGACAGAATTAAACTGCAATATAGGTCCGTCTTCAGTAATTAGTAATCGCCAAACGCGTTCACCAAGATGTGCTGACTCCATTGGCAACAAGCTTTCGCTCTGTGATTCGTCTCGTGCTCTCAAGTTTTCAACTGAACCAATAAGTTTCGGACTGCCTTCTTCATGCAGAAGTATCCGGAAGCGTAATGGATGAGATAAGTCTAAATTTGCAATTTCATTTGGTTCACGAGAAAAGCTATCTGTCATTCCCAACTCGAAACGACCGCTAGTGTTGCCCGCACGAGCGATCACGACGACTTTCAGTCTTTCTTTGAACTCAGTTTTTGACAGATCCAAGCGCTCTAGAGAAAAGGTCTTACGGTTGCCGACATCGGACATAGCAATCGTGACTTTACTTCGATCGATTTCTCGAAGTCCCGTTGGATTACTCCGCGCTGATAGTCGTGCCATTGATTTTCTCCGTGTAATTCAAACGAGCCCTTAGTCGAATGTTTGAGTCAAATCCTGGTACTTCCAGCACGAACTCTGGGTCAACTATCGAAAACCTGATTCGGTTTTCCTTTCGATCTATCAGCGCTATCCCAGCACTTTCAATCTTGTGCGCTTTTGTATCCGCTAAGTCAAAGTCAAACGGGTCATATGCTTTGAACGGATCTTGATCCAATCCTTCATACGCAAGTTCAAGTGAGCACTCAATGGGTAAATCGCTGGCGTGTGGCGCCGCAGTTCCATTGGACTGAACGATCACGAAGTCAGGACCAGTATTGATTTTGAATGGCTTACGAACAGATACTTCTTTTGGTGGGATTTCAGTTGGATTTCTATCTCCAGGCGTAGACCCTCTGGGCGACTTTGGTTTTCCCTCCTCTGCGGGTTTGGAGAAGTACCTAGCTAACGCTCGAATATCTCTTTTGACCACTCCGTTTGAAACGAGGGCCAATATTCTGGGTGCGGCATTCCTTACAGCGCGAAGTGTCGCTTGGGGGTTTGAATAGTACTCCGCTAAGCGCGGCCTGCTTCCATTCCATTTAAGGTGGGTAGGCTCTTCTGCATCCGCCAGGAACGCAGAAAGTTCGCTATCCAATACAAGAGTAAGTCCGCGCGCCTTTTGTAGATATGCACTGGCTGCCAAATGGCTCTCTGAGCCAATCAATAAATCGCGCCTGATGTAGGCCTCCTCGGTACGGTCTAGATCCTCTGGTACTTCAAGATGTACGTCAAACCAACTATGAATAATGTCGCTTTTTTTTGGGCGAACAATTACGGGGCATCGCACAGAGATTCTTTCGCCGTTCTCCATTCGAGCTCGGAGTTTCGTCAATACACCTTCTTCAAAAGCATCTTCCTTTAAGGACGTTGATTTATCCCAACCGGATTTCAATTGAGGTAGGCTAACGCCCAACTTTTCATCTTCAATGACAGCGCGGACGAGGGCTCGAAATCCTTGGCTAAAACTAGACTTTTTTTCTTTTGCGACTTTGTCTGGCAGCTCGCGCATGGCGACTTCTTCAACGTTATCTGCACCTATTGACTCGCCGTTTAACGTTACTTCAAGATTGCCCTTGGCGATGGGATAGTAGAACTCTGTGATGATTGTTGTGAGTGCGTTACCAATGTCAAATTCAATTGGAAACGGAATTACCAAACTAAGGCCCGCTTCAAGCTTTCGGGTCAGATGAAATGCGTTGGAAAACCTCGAGATTTCATTGCTGTCGACTACGGGCAGGGGTTGTTGAATGCCGGTACCCCAAAATGAATGTCTTGAATACTTTGAATCCTTGTAGGGATAGACACGGCGAAATGCACTACGTCCCATTAAAAGTGTCTTGCCGTCTGACTTGCGAACAGTTAGGCCGAATACTGATCGCGCTGCACCGACGCGGTAATAGGTGATCTTGCCTTGGCCTGCTCTGCCATTGCTGCCAGTAGCTGACTTGGCTCCTTCACCTTCTCGAAACCAAAACGCGTTCCAGTTTTCGCCAGAACCATCAGCGTTTGGGTCGTCCCATTTCCCTTGCAATCCTGTAGTTCCAAAGTCCTCGATGACGAGTACTGATGCTTCGGAAATCATTGGGAGCGGGTCGGCATTGGAGGCAACTAGTCGGTCCCCAAACTCCTTGCTCATGAGATCGTTGAGGTACCCCACGTTGAATTCGCCTGGCTCAAGAACTTTCAAGCTAACCTTTACCGGACCGGTATTTTCGGGTGAGCGGGCGTCCAAAGGGTTTTGAAGCGCTTCACGAATCAAAATTTCCAAGTTACTGCGCTCTTCCTGTGCAAAGTTGTCCTCCGACAGGTCTCTCCCTTGGACCTGAAATGGTGATGTTTGTGGGAACACCCAGTTCGCTGTCATTCGCCCTCCCTTGTTTATTCTTTAAAGTGTAAAAACAGAATCTTCGTCACCGTCATCGCCTCTAAAGCGAGCTTTAAGCGCATCCATTTCCCGTTGCAACGCGCGAATCACTTTCTTTGCATCTGCGTCGTCATACTTGTAGTTGCGCTTGTTTGCTAGGTTGCCGATCAGTCGTAGGTCTTTGATGGCACGGGTGACTCGCTTGTTGGCGAGTTCAACAAACTTTTCTCTTGCATCCCGCTTTTCCAAATCAGTCGTCATTGTTTTCCTAAAGCAATTTGGATGAAGTCCCTGATCTACTTAATCTCTATGAAGTAATTTCTAGTGCTTGAATTTTTCTACAAAATGGAAATGTAGTCAAATTTTTTTGCTATAGATGCATGAAAAAGCGATATATCAGGTCGCCGCTGGCGATTTTTCACGAAAAATAGACCGTAGTGAAAGACGAGAAAGTCGCAGATTCGCTATTGAATGGAGAGCGATATTGGCAGCCCCTATCAGCGATAGAGCTCGAAACTTCGCTCACACCAACCCATGCCGCTCCATCACCTCCCGCCACACCGCCAGCTTGCGGTCAAAGCTCCAGCTGGCGTTGGCCGGGCTGGTGCTGGGGAGCTGGTAGACGGGCACTCCCAGGGTGCGGGTGTGGCGGGCGAGTTTGAAGCTCTCGCCGCCGTTGTGGGCGATGGCCTGTAGCTGCGGCAGGTGCAGTGCAGCAATGTCGTTGGGCACCGCGTTGCGGATGGCACTGTCCAGGCTGCCTTCGCGCTCGCAGCTGGCGTACACGTCCCACACACCTAGGCCGCGCTCCAGCAGCCATTTGCTACGATTTTCATAGCTGCTTGCGCTTATTCCATGAGCGCCAGAGGGCCAAATGGCTTGTAATATCTTCCAGAACTGGTTTTGCGGGTGGCCGTAATACTCTTGCGCCTGCAGCGAGCGCACACCGGGAAAGCTGCCCAGTATCAGCACCTTGGTGGCGGGTGACACCAGCGGCGCCAGGCCGGTAAGCATGGTGGTCGTCATGGGGAGATCCTCAAGGGCATTGCTGCAGTATTCTCGTCAATCTATGGCCCGGCTTCCTCCTCATCTCACCATGCCTGTCTTGAAAACATGGGCTGCATTGTCAGCACTCGCGCTCTCTGGCGTGGCGCACGCCCAAGTCTTTGCCTTCAAAGACTGGGCAGTGGCCTGCGACAACACGCGCCACTGTGAAGCCGTCGCTTACCAAAGCGAGGAATCGGACTCCGCGCCTGTGGCGCTTTGGTTGTCGCGCGACGCAGGCCCGGATGCGCCAGTGCGCGTGCAGGTGGACATGGATGAAAGCGAAGACCCCAAACAGCTGGGCTTGCGTCTCGGTACGACCATCTTGAAGGGCATCTCCCGCGGGCAAGACCTGAGCCCGGCCCAGACCCGGCAGTTGCTGGCGTATGTGCTGGCCGGGCAAACACTCACGCTTGCAGATGGCGCCAAACGGTGGGAGTTGTCCTTGGCGGGCAGCCATGCGGCACTGCTCAAGATGGACGATGTGCAGGGCCGTGTGGGCACACCGGGTGCGCTGGTTCGCAAAGGCAAGAAGCCTGAGGCCACCGTGTTACCCGCGGTGTCGGCGCCAAAGGTGCAGGCCGCCACTTTGCCCAAAACCAGCAAGGCAGATGAAGCGCTGTTGCAGCCCATTTTGAAATCCATCACGCCGCGGGACTGTTGGGACGACTTGCCTGACGACAGTGGCCCTGACACCTCGCTCGTGCGTGTGTCGAGCACGCAGGTGCTGGTGATGCGCGAATGCGGGCGGGGGGCTTACCAAGGCGGGAGCGGCGTTTGGCTGGCCAACAGCAAGCCGCCATATGCGGCCAAGCGCTTAGAGTTGCCTTTGCCGCAGGGCAAGACCAGCGACTATGTGATGAACCTCAGCGTTGCCGATGGTCGCTTTGCCTCGTATGAAAAAGGCCGTGGTGTGAATGACTGCGGCGCCGGTTACGACTGGGCTTGGACTGCCAAGGGTTTCGTGCTCACCGGCGCCTGGAGCGCGCCACTGTGCCGGGGAATGCCGGGCGGTGGCTACAGCTTGCGAACCTTCACCGCAGACATCGCGCCCTGAGCAGGGCTTAGACGAGACGTGGCCTTACTTTTTGGCCAGGGTCTTGCGGGCCTGCTCGATGCCGCCCACGTTCTCGGCTTTGCTAAAGCCTAGGCCCTTGAGTGTGTCCAGCGCAATGCTGCTGCGCCGGCCACTCTGGCAGTACAGCAGCACGGTGTCGTCTTTGCCCACGCCGGCTTTGGCAATCTCTTGAGCGATGTTGCCGTGCTCGATGTTGATGGCGCCCTCCACATGCCCGGCGGCAAATTCTTGCGGGCTGCGCACATCGATGATGACGTCTTTGGCCTGGGCCGTGAGGGCCCCCAAGGACATGGTGAGGGCGAGGGCGATGTTGGCGACAAGTGTTTTCATGCGGGGGCCTCAGGGGTGGTGGGTTCCTGCGGATTGTCGCCGCCTCGCGCCAACCCGGTCTACTGCGGGATAAATCGCAGCCGGTAGATCAGCGCGCTTTCCGCAACCATGCGTGGCAGCGGCAGGCCTACTGCGGCCAGCCACGCGCCGTGGGCGGTGGGTGGCAGGGCAGCTTGGGCACCAGCGGCCAGCGCCGCGTCGTTGAGCGGGCTGCTGGTCCACTCGGGTGGGGTCGGGTCCAGCCGCTCAATGGTGTAGTGCGCCGCCGGGCGCAGCATGGGCAGGCGCAAGGGCGGCGTGTTGCGGTGGGTGGTGGGCGCGGTGCGGTACACCAGCAGCAGAATTTCGCTGGCACCGGCGTCGCCATGGGCTTGCCAGACCACGCCGTCGCCGCCCCCTTGGTCATCTCCGCCCAGCCACACCTGGCCGGTGTGCAGGCGGTTGCGCAGCTGTTTGTACATGCCCACCCAGCGGCCCAGGGCCATGCGGTCCTCATCGCTCATGTGGCGCACGTCGGCCTCAATGCCGAGGTGCCCGCTGATAGCCACACCGGCACGGAAGTTCAGGCTCTGGCTGCGGCCGGTGGTGTGCGCGGGCGCGGGGCCGATGTGAGCGCCCAGAATCTCGGGCGGCAAAAACTGTAGCGCGCCACGCTGGATGGCCACGCGCGAGAGTGCGTCGTTGCAGTCGCTGGTCCAGACGCGGTGGGTGTGGGCGAGCACGCCCATGTCCAGCCGCGCGCCACCCGACGCACAGCTTTCAATCTCCAGCTGCGGGTGGGCAGCGCGCACCCGGTCCACCAGCGCATACAGCGCGTGCACAAAGCGGCGGTAGGCGGGGCGGCCCAGCGCGTCGCCGGCGGTGGTGAGGTCGCGGTTCATGTCCCACTTGAGGTAGGCAATCGGCACGTTGCTCAGCAGCGCATGCAGCTTGGCAAACAGGTAGTCGGCCACCTCGGGGCGGGCCACGTCCAGCACCAGTTGGTTACGCATGGTGAGCAGGGGGCGGCCTTCGAGCTGCAGCGCCCAGTCGGGGTGGGTGCGGAAGAGCTGGCTGTCGGGGTTGACCATTTCGGGTTCAAACCACAGGCCGAACTCCATACCCAGCTGGTTTACGTGGCGGGCCAGGGGTTGCAGGCCGTCGGGGTATTTGGCGGGGTCGGGCCACCAGTCGCCCAGGGCGGCGCGGTCGCTGTGGCGGCCCTGGAACCAGCCGTCGTCGAGCACAAAGCGCTCCACGCCCACGCTGGCGGCGGCTTCGGCCAGTGCGTTGATGTCGTCGGTGCGGTGGTCAAAGTACACCGCCTCCCACGTGTTGAGGTGCACCGGGCGCGGGCGCATGCGGCCACCGGGCCAAGGCAGGCGGCTGCGCACCGTGGCGTGGAAGTTGGCTGCCAGGCCGTTCAGGCCCTGCACCGAGCAGCTGGCAAACAGGGTGGGCGTTTGCAGGCGCTCGCCTGCCGCCAGGCGCACTTCGCCGGGGGCCAGCCATTCGCCCATTTGCCATTGGTATTGCCCGTCGTGCAGCCACTCGATGGCCTGGCGGTGGTTGCCCGACCACGCCAGGTGCGCGCCATACACCGTGCCCACGTGTTCGGTGCTGCCGGGCGTGGTGACTACGGCACCGGGAAAGCTGTCGTGCGAGGTGCGGCCGCGCCGGTTCTCGCGCTGCCAGGTGCTGCGCGAAAGGGAATCCACCTGCAACTGAAATTCGTTGGCCCACTGTCCGGTGTAAGAGCGCACCGCCTGGGCGTTGCCGGGCAGCGGCACGGTGCCTGCGGCCAGCCAATGCACGTCCAGCACATCGGCCCCGTCGTTCACCAGGGTGGTGCTGAGCTGCAGCACATCGTGCGCGTCCAGCGCCATGTGCAGCGTAGCGCGCAGTTGCGCCACGCTGTCGGTAAGAACGATGGCAATGCGTTTGCCGGTGAGCAGCGTTTCCACCTCGCAGTGGCTGAACTGTTGCGCAAACTGCTGACCGCTGCGGTGGGCTAGCAAGGCGCTTTGCATGTACCAGCCCACCCCAAAAGTGGGGGCCACGGTCAGCGGCTGGTCGAACTCCATGCTGCTGGGCGGGATGGCCCGGCCGTCGCGCAGCGGAGCCAGGGGCACACAGTTGTCCGGCAGGCGGGGGCCCCAGTAGCGCCACAGCGGCGCCTCACCCGGGCGCACCTCCAGCACCACGCTGGTGTGGGTGCCATGCAATGTGGTGAAGGTGGCAGAAGCCTCGGGTGCGTGGGTGCTCATGAGCCGTAAATGCGGGCGCCGCTCTTGTCGAACAACAAGGCTTTTGTAGCATCAAAGCGGGCTTCCATGGCCTGGCCGGAGCGCAGCTCGCGGCCGTTTTTGCTCTCGATGACCACCATCACGCCGCCGCTGGAGCGAGCGTAGGTAAAGGTCTCGCCGCCCAGGTGTTCCAGCATGTCGATGGTGACGGGCAGGACGGTATCGCCCTGCTCCTGGAAGTGCTCAGGCCGCACACCCACCGACACCTCGCTACCCACGGCCGGCAAGGAGCCGCCCAGGGGCAGTTGGATGGTCGTGTTGTCAAAACCGTTGAGGCTGATCTGGCAGCCGTTGCCGCCGTTCACGAGGGCGTGACCGGTGACCTTGCCTTCAAAGAAGTTCATGCGCGGCGAGCCGATGAAGCCGGCCACAAAGGTGTTGGCCGGGTTGTCATACAGCTCCAGCGGCGCACCCACTTGCTCCACCACACCGGCGCGCAGCACCACGATTTTGTCAGCCAGGGTCATGGCCTCCACTTGGTCGTGCGTCACATAAATGATGGTGCTGCCCAACTCGCGGTGCAGGCGCGCAATTTCGATGCGCATGTGCACGCGTAGCTCGGCGTCGAGGTTGGAGAGTGGCTCGTCAAACAAGAACACTTGCGGGTCGCGCACGATGGCGCGGCCGATGGCTACGCGCTGGCGTTGCCCGCCCGACAGGGCCTTGGGCTTGCGGTCCATCAGCGGCTCCAGGCCCAGAATCTTGGCGGCGGCGTCCACCTTGCTCTTGACCACGTCTTTGGCCACACCGGCGTGCTTGAGGGCAAAGCCCATGTTTTCGCGCACGGTCATGTGGGGGTAGAGCGCGTAGCTTTGGAACACCATGGCAATGCCGCGCTTGGACGGGTCCACATGGTTCATGACCTGGTCGCCGATGCGCAGCTCGCCGCTGGTGATGTCTTCCAGGCCCGAGATGGCGCGCAGTAACGTGGACTTGCCGCAGCCCGAGGGGCCCACGAACACGACGAATTCGCCGTGTTTGATATCGAGGTCCACGCCCCGGATGATGTCGATCTCGCCGAATGATTTGCGGACCTGGGTGAGTTTGACGTCTGCCATGTTCTATTCCTCGTCGACTCAGTAATTTACGCAGCTTGCAGCGTCACGCGCTGCTCGCCCATGCGGCGGGTGGATACGCGCAGGGTGATGTCGCCCACCGCACCGGTGGTTTCCAGCCAGAAGCCGGTAGTGCCGCCCTTGAGCGTGAGCAAATCGGGGCCCAGCAGCTTGGCAGCGCCGGTGACTTGCACATGCACCACGTCGTCCATAAACGGCAGCAGGCGGCCCGCTTGGTCCAGCGCGCGCACGATGACGCGGGTGGCGTCTTTCTCATGGGCGTGCAATTGCGTGTCGTCCACTTCCACTTGCAGGGTGGTGGGCACCGGGTTGCCCGAGAGCTTGACGGTAGAAACTGCTTTGCCGTTGATATAGCCCGTCACCGTGGCATCGCGCCACAGCATGCCCCAGGCGCCGAGGTCGTTCATGTTGACGTGGCGGCTGTCAAAAATCACCGGTGCATGCGGCAGGTGCGGGTATAGCGCGCGGTCAGGCTCAGCGCGCTTGGGCGCGAAGTCGCCTACTTGCAGTTCTACGTAGTCGCAGTTGGTGAGCACGATCAGGGGCAGTACTTCGCAGCGGTCTTTCTCGCCCCGGGCCCAGTAGGTCACGGGTTGCAGCACGACTTGCTCAGTAGGGCTGCACTGGCTGGTGTAGCCCCAGGCGGCGAACTTGGGCTCGCGGAAGATGTCCATCACCCCGTGGTGGCAGATGCGGTCGCCCGCGCCGAAGTCTTTGTGGGTGTTGTAGTCAAACATGCACCAGCCGATGGCGCCGCTGATGACGGGGTTCTCGTAGGCCTTGTTGAGCACGTCCAGATGCCGGCGCACATGCTCGGCCTGGCGGTCTTCGGGGTCGATGCGCTTGGTGGGGTACATGTGGCCGTTGAACTCGGTCACCAGGTAGGGCACCTCGTGGGCCAGGCCGGTCACCTGGCGGGGCTGGCGCAGCGGGGTGGGGGCAACACCCTTCATCCACTCCGGGGGGGCCACGTGGCAGAAGTCGTTCACGGTGTACACGTCTTCCAGCAGCTCGCTGTTTTCGATGTAACGCACGCCACCGGTCTGGCGGGTGCTGTCGAGGCTGCGGGCCATCGCGTTGGTGCGGGTGTAGAAGTCGTGGTTGTCTTGCGACTCGTTGATGCGCACGCCCCAGATGATGATGGAGGGGTGGTTCCAGTCGCGCTCGACCATGCGGCGCACGTTCTCCACCGACTCGTCCTGCCAAGCCTGGCCGCCAATGTGCTGCCAGCCCGGAATCTCTTCAAACACCAGCAGACCGATCTCGTCGCACCGGTCCAGAAAGTAGGTGGACTGCGGGTAGTGCGAGGTGCGCACCAGGTTGCACTTGAGCACGTCTTTCATGACGTCGGCGTCTTTAGCCTGGGCGCGCTGGCCCATGGCGTAGCCCACGTAGGGGTAGCTCTGGTGGCGGTTGAGGCCACGGATTTTGAGCGGCTCGCCGTTGAGGAAAAAGCCCTCGGTGGTGAAGCGCGCAGTGCGGAAGCCGAAGCGGGTGCTGTGCTGGTCGCTGCCGGCGCTGGTGTTCAGCGTGACACGGGCCACATACAACACAGGGCTGTCCAGCGCCCACAGTGCGAGGCCGGCCAGTGATTCAAACGAAGCGCTGAACTCCGCGCCCGACACATCCACGGTTTGCTGGTGCAGCACGGCGCCATCCAAAGTGCATAGCTCCACCAGCGCGGTGCCGGTGAAGGCCGCTTGGGTGGGGTTGGCCAGAAAGCCTTTGACGGTGACGCCTTTGGCGTCGCTCAGTTCGTTAGCGGTTTCGACCTTGAGGTTGGCAATCGACACCGCGTCGGACACTTGCAGCCACACATCGCGGTAAATGCCGGCGTAGGTCAGGTAATCGATCTGGCCGCCGAAGGGAGGAATCTCGGGGTTCTCGCTGCCGTCCACCTTCACGGTGATGAGGTTGTCGCCCTCTTTCAGCAGACCGGTGAGGCGGGCGCTGAAAGGTGTGTAGCCGTCTTTGTGCGCGGCTACTTGCTGGCCGTTGACCCAGACCACGCTGTTGGCCATGGCGCCGTCAAAGCGCAGGGCCACTTCGCGACCGGCAAAAGCGGGTTGCCAGGCCAGGGTGTACTGGTAGGCAAATTCCTTTTGAAAGCAGCGCTCGTCGAAGTAGGTCATGTCCATGTCGACGGCGTTGTGCGGCAGGCGCACAGCCTCGCCGGCAGCAGTTCCAGCGATCAGTTCAGACGAAAAAGAGGTGTGAAAGGTCCAGCCCGAGACGAGCTTGGTAACGGTACGCATGTGAAAAACCTTATTTGACGGAGCCCAGCAT
Source organism: Comamonadaceae bacterium OS-4 (assembly GCA_027924025.1). Classification (GTDB taxonomy): domain Bacteria; phylum Pseudomonadota; class Gammaproteobacteria; order Burkholderiales; family Burkholderiaceae_C; genus Allorhodoferax. Next base: position 23,940 of record AP026970.1, on the reverse strand, counting down.
GCCCTGTACGAACTGCCGTTGCATTGCGAAGAAGACGACCAGGGTGGGCAGGGTGGCCAGCATGGCCGCCAGCATGATCACGCCGAAGTCAGGGAAGTAAGCCGAGCCCAGGGAGGACAACACCAGAGTGATGGTTTTGAGCTCGGGGGACTGCAGCACGATGAGGGGCCAGAGGAAGTTGTTCCACGCCGCCATGAACACGATGATGAAGGCCGCCGCATAGGTGGAGCGCATCACCGGCACATACACAAACAGGAAGATTTGCCACTCTTTGAGGCCGTCCAGGCGCGCGGCTTCGCGCAGCTCGGGCGGGAAGGCTTTGGTGCTCTGGCGGAAGTAAAAGATGATGTAAGCCGAGGCCAGCGCCGGCAGGATGACGGCGAGGTGCGTGTCCAGCAAGTCAAACTGCGCCATCAGGATGAACAGCGGAATCATCAGCGCGGCGAACGGCACCATCAACGTGAGCAGCATGCCGTTGTACAGGCGTTCACGGGCTTTGGAGCTGAACACTTCAAAGCCGTAGCCCGCCAGGGACGAGATGAGCAGCGTGAAGAAGCCGCCGATGATGGCGATTTTTCCGGAGTTCCAGAAGACCTGGGCCACGTCAAAGCTCTTGTTGAGTTTTTCGAAGTTCTCCAGCAGCGCGCTGCCGAAGGTGAATTTGCCCTTGGTCACATCCACCGACGCGTTGGTGGAGCTGATGACCATCCAGGCGAAGGGGAACAAGGAGACAAAGGCCATCACCCCCAGAAAGAGGTAGACGCCGGCCATGCGGAATTTTTCAGCCCAGTTGGTCATGTCAGTTGCGCTCCCGGGCGGCATAAAACTGGATGGCGGCCAGTGCGGCAACCAGCAACACGATGACGTAAGACACCGTGGCGGCATAGCCGAAGTTGGGCACAAACTTGAACGACAGGTTGTAGATGTACATGGACAGCGTGAGCGTGTTGTCGGAGAACACGGTGCCCACGGTGGTGATGTTCATGGGTTCATCAAACAACTGCAGGGTGCCGATGGTAGAGGTCACCGTGGTGAACAGAATCACCGGCTTCAGATTCGGGATAGTGATGGAGACAAAGCGGCGGTAGGCCGAGATGCCATCGATACGGGCAGCCTCGTAGATCGACTTGTCGATGTTCTGCATGGCCGCGAGATAGAAGATCATGTTGTAGCCGGTCCAGCGCCAAGTGATGGCGATGATGATGACCACCTTGGACCAGAACGGGTCGTTGAGCCAGGGAATAGGCTCACCGATGAGGCCCAGCCACGCCAGCGCGTGGTTGACCAGGCCGTCATACGAAAACATGCTCTTGAACACCACCGAGTACGCCACCAGCGAGGTCACGCAAGGCAGAAAAACTGCCGTACGCAACAGCCCGCGAAAGCGCAGGTTCGGCATGTTGAGGCAGCTGGCCATGACCAGCGCCAGCAACAGCATGATGGGCACCTGGATCACCAGAAAGATGCTGGTGTTCTGCAGCGCTTTCAGGAAGACAGGGTCACTGGCCAGACGCACGATGTTGCCCACGCCTACGAACTCCACCACCGTTCCTTGTCCGGCGTGTAGAGACATCCACAGCGAGCGGACGATCGGGTAGGCCATGAAGACCCCGATCAGCCCGAGTGCGATGGAAACAAATAGCCAACCGTTGACGTCGTAAAAACGCCGGTAGCTGGTCGTAGGCTTGGACGCCATGGTGCTCCTTGGGTGCAGTGTTGCCGTGACTTACTTGATTTGCGAGGCGAGCTGGTTGTGGATGTTTTCCAGCGCCTTCTCAACCGGCAGGCCTTGGGCCAGACCCGGCAGTTGGGCTGCCACAGCAGCGTCACCTTCGGCGGTGTAGATGCCGTAGTTCACGCTAGGCACTTTGCTCATCCAGTCGCTGTACTTTTGCCATACCTTGTCGCCACCGAAGAAGGGGTCGGCTTCAGAGTAAGCCTTGCCATTGCGTGAGGCCAACAAGGAGCCCACCGCACCGCGGGATTGCAGGATGGTCTGGTAGAAGTCCACATCCTTGGCGTAGATCTGGTTCAGGAAGTCGGCCGCAGCCGCTTTTTCTTTGCCAGCGGCCAGCACATACCAGCTGGATCCGCCCAGGTTGGATGCGTTGGTGGAGCCAGGCACATTCAGGCGTGGTGTTGCTGCCACCGCCCATTTGCCGGACTGGCTGGCTTCCGCTTTCACAGATCCGGTGATCCACACGCCGGTGATCACGGAGGCCACATCACCCTTGTTCAGTGCGCCGACCCACTCGCCCCAGCCGGAGGTGGGCTTGTAGACGCCGGTCTTCATGAACTTGACCTGGGTTTCCAGCGCGGCCTTCAGGGCGGGGTTGTTCTTGATGTCGAGCTTGCCGTCTTTGTCAAAGTACCAGCGGCCTGCGGACTGCATCATGATGCGGATGCTGGCGATGTCCTGGGGGTCCATGGCGAACATCTTCTTGCCGGTCTTGGCTTCGACTTGCTTGCCGATTTCCAGGTAACGGTCCCAAGTGATGTTCTGCATGTCCTTGTCGGTGAAGCCGGCCTGCTTGATCAGGTCGCTGCGGTAGTACATGCCGGTAGTGCCGGTATCAAAAGGCAGGCCGTAGACCTTGCCGCCCATGGTCATCAGGTTGACCTTGTAGTTGGCAAATGCCTTGTGGTCCACCTTGCCGGACAAGGATTCAAACGCGCCGGGGAAAGAGCGCAGGTACTTGGGGGCGTTGTAGTCTTCGACCAGCACGATGTCGGGTAGGTTCTTGGTCACGCCGGAGGCCAGGGTGGTTTGCAGTTTTTGCTCCACATCGGCTTTGGCCATGTCCACGATCTTGAAGGTCACGCCGGGGTTCTTGGCGGTGTAACGCTTGGCCGCCTCTTGCATGATGGCGATGTTGAAGTTCGGGTCCCATGCCCAGATGGTGACTTCGCCGGCATTGGCGGCGTGGCTGGCCATCAGGCCGGTGGTGCCCAGGGCCAGGCCCATCATGGCGGCTGCGGTGCTGCGGATCGTGAAGCGTTTGGCGAAATTCATAGTCTGTCTTCCTGTTGATATGGGGTCAGGCGCGTGGTGCACGGGGTGCACCGTAGCACGCGTTTCTGTTGTCTCCAGAGTCCTGAGCCTGCCTTGTGAAAGGGGCGGGCCTGGCTCTGCCTTTGTGAATGAAACCAGAGTGTGTGGCGTTGAATCCTTGAACCGGCTGGCGTCCTTTCGTAAATTTAAGCGGTTAAATTTCTGACTGAAACACATGCCGATATTCGCGCCGCCACCGGTCCGGCAAGGCTTGCAGACCCGCCGGGGAGACATCCGTAAATATAAAATTTAAGCGGTTAAATTCGACAATTTTTGGAGTATACCTATGGGTATATGCAAAAACACCGGCGCCTAGGGTAAGTCCTAGGAGTCAAAAAAAGTATCAATCGATGCCAATTTACGCGAAAGAGCAGCAACGTTTATGGCTACCTTAAGTGAAGTCGCCCGTCTGGCCGGGGTCACCACGGCCACCGTGTCCAACGTGCTGCGCAACACCCAGAAGGTGAAGCCTGCCACGGTGCAAAAAGTGCAAGACGCGATCGCTGCGACCGGTTACCGGCCCAACCTCATGGCGCGGGCGCTGGCCGAGGGCAAGTCGTCGATGGTGGCGCTGGTGCTGCCCGATATCAACAACCCGTTCTACCCCGAGTTCGTGCGGGTGGCCGAGCGGGTGGCGCGCCACCGCAACTACTTTTTGATGGTGTGCAACACCGACGAACGGCCCGACATCGGCCGCGCCTATCTGCACCAGATCGCCGGCACTTTGGCTGACGGCGTGCTGGTGCTGCACACCGGTATCAGTGCGGATGACATCAATGAGCTCAAAACCCGCCGCTCGCCCATCGTGCTGGCGTCGGAAGAGCATGTGGATCTGGCCGACCGGATTCCGCACGTGGTGGTGAACTTTCACCGCGCGGGTGAAATTGCAGGCCAGCACCTCTTGGCGTTGGGCCACACGCGGATTGGTGCCATTGTGGGTTGCGGCCTCGAGGGGATGCAGCTCGGGCGGCTGAATGGGTTCAAGGGCGCACTGGCTTCTGCCGGCATCACCGTGGACGATGCGCTGGTGCGCAACGTCAGCGATACCGTGGCTGGGGGCCATGAGGCCACCGACTCCCTGCTGGAGCAGCACCCCGACCTGACCGCCATTTTCTGCACCAACGACCTGATGGCCTATGGTGCCAGCCAAGCGCTGGCTGACCGCAACATCCGGATTCCGCAAGACATCTCGCTGATCGGCATTACCGACATCCAACTCGCACGCGACATGCGCCCTGCCCTCACCACGGTGGCGCTGGGCATCGAGCAAGTGGCGACCATGTCGATCAACCTGTTGCTGGACCTGATTGAAAACCCGCAGCACGAACCGACCATCATGCATGTGCCTGACCCGGTGCTCGTGGTGCGCGCTTCGACCGGGCTGGTACGTAACGCGCCTTAAAGCTAAGCGCTGGCCAGTCGCTGCTGAGCTGCCGCTAGCACGGCGTCCAGCAGCATCTGCACATCTTCCTGCCGGGTGCGGTGGTTCACCAGTGCCACGCGGATGGCGAGCACCCCACCGATGCGCGTGGTGGATGGCACCGCGACGCCGGACTCCTGCACATCGGCCACGATGTCGGCGTTCAGCGCGTCCAGGTCCACCCCCTGGGCCTTCACCCGAAAACACACCACATTGAGCGTCACGGGTGCCAGCCGTTCTAACTGCGGCTCGGCATCCACATAGCGGCCCAGGTGCTGCGCCAGGCTGCAGTTGTGGGCCACCACCTGCCCCAATTTGGCTGCGCCATAGGTTTTGAGCGTCATCCAGACTTTGAGTGCACGGAACCCGCGCGACAGGTCGGGCCCGAAGTCGGTGGGCCATGGCTGGTTGCCCGCCATCCCACGCACGCTGCGTTGCAGATAGGCCGGTTGGCTGGCAAAGGTGGCAGCGTGCAGCGTGGCATCGCGCACCACAATGCAGCCCGCGTCGTAAGGCACTTGCGCCCATTTATGAAAATCAAAGGCCACCGAGTCCGCCTCACTCAGGCCTTGCAACAGCGGGCGCTGTGCGGGCGAAAGCATGGCCAGCGCACCGTAGGCGGCGTCCACATGAAACCACAGGCCTTCTGTGCGTGCCAGTACGGCCAGGGCCGATAAGTCGTCTACCGCGCCGGTATCCACCGTGCCCGCGCAGCCCACCACCATAAAGGGGTGCAGGCCGGAGGCCGTGTCTTGCGCAATGGCGGCTTGTAGGGCGTGCAGGTCGATGCGGTGGTGGGCGTCTACACTGATCAGGCGCAGCGCATCGCTGCCCAGGCCGGCAATGTCCATGGCGCGGGCCACACAGTTGTGGGCTTCGACCGAGGTGTAGGCCACCAGCCGGTGGCCCTGCAGCCCGGTCCGCCGCACGTCGGTGCCTAGCGCCCGCGTGCGCGCCACCAGCACAGCAATCAGATTGGCCATGGAGGTGCCGGTGACCAGCACGCCACTGGCATCCTGGGGGAAACCCAGCATCTCAGCCGCCCAGCGGATCACCTGGCGCTCCACCTCAATCGGTGCGTGGTCGCGCCCGCCCAGGTTGGGGTTGGTAGCGGCGGCCAGCAGTTCGGCCAACATGCCCACAGGGTTGCCCCCGCCTTGCACCCAGCCCATGAAGCGGGGGTGGCTGTTGCCGCTGCCATAAGGCTGCACCAGAGTTTGAAAGTCCTGGTACACCGCATCCAGGTCGCCGGGATTAGTAGGTAGGGCACCGCTGCGCAGTGCCTGGCGAGCCTCTGGTGGCATGGGCTGCCACACGGGTGCTTCGCGCAGGCCGGCCAGCATGTCGACCATGTCGTCGAGCATCCGGTGGCCCATCTGCCGCACCGAATTCCAGTCGGTCGGGTCCAGGCTATCTGCAGAGGCTTGGAACGGGGCGCGAGTTGGATCCGTCACAAGCTCAGGCCACCGCGGCGGTGAAGGCAATTTCCAGCAGGTAATCCGGGCTGGCCATTTCGGCGCTGACGCACACACGGGCCGGTGCGCCGCCTTCGGGCAACCAGGCTTGCCACGCGGCATTAAAGGCGGCGCGGTCACTCATGTGTTTGAGATAGATGGTGGCCATCAGCAAGCGGCTTTTGTTACTGCCGGCCAGCGCGAGCGTGCGCTCGGCTTGGGCAAACACCGCCTGCGATTGGCTGGTGATGTCGGTGCCGCTCTCAGGCACTTCTACAAAATACGCGGTGCCGTTGTGCACCACGGCGTCCGACCATTGGGCGGCGGGGTTGATGCGTTGGATCGGGGAGCTGTTCATGGTGTGTATCTGTGCTGGTGGAATTGGGTGCGGCGGATACTACTAGAACCCCGCCGCAACCAAGCCCAATGGCAGAATGCGCCGTAGCCCCCGCAACGCAGATTGCGCGGTACCAAAAGCAAGGCAGGGAGCCCGCAAAAGCATGGACAAACACTCGCTATCCGAGAGCGACATCAGCGACAAGTTCGTCCGCCCTGCCATGGTGCAAGCGGGCTGGCACACGCTGGACCAGATTTACGCCCAATTCCCCCTGCGCGCAGGCCGCGTCGTGGTGCGGGGCAACAAGGCCCACCGCGACAAAGACACGGTCCTCAAAGCCGACTTCGTGTTATTCCTCAAGCCCAACATCCCGCTGGCAGTCGTCGAGGTCAAGAAGGCACGCCTCTCCCCCCAAGCGGGCATGCAGCAAGCGCTGAACTACGCCGCGCTTTTGGATGTGCCCTTCAGCTTTGCCAGCAATGGCGATAGCTTTGTCTTCCGCGACGCCACGCTGGCCACCGGCGTGCTGGAGCAAACCCTCACGCTGGACCAGTTCCCCAGCCCGCAAGAGTTGTGGGCGCGCTACTGCGCCTGGAAAGGCTGGAGCGCTGAAGTGCAAAGCGTGGCGGCCTACGACTACGCTCCCGACCCCAGTGGCAAAAAAGTGCCGCGCTACTACCAGCTCAACGCCATTAACCGCACCGTAGAGGCCATTGCCGCCGGGCAAAACCGCGTGCTACTCGTCATGGCCACCGGCACCGGCAAAACCTACACCGCCTTCCAAATCATCCACCGGCTGTGGAAGTCCAGCTGGCGCTCGGAGAAGCCCGGTGGCCAAAAGCGCATCTTGTTTTTGGCCGACCGCAACATCCTCATTGACCAGACCATGGTCAACGACTTTCGCCCGTTCAAGGGCGCCATGGCCAAGCTCAGCGCCAATGCGAAAGGCGTGGAGCGCGTCAACGCCCAAGGCCAGATCGAGGTGGACGACGTAGACCTCGCTGTAGATAAATCCACCAAGGCTGTGAACAAGAGCTACGAGATTTACCTCTCGCTCTACCAGGCGGTCACGGGCACCGAAGAAGAGCAAAACATCTACAAGCAGTTCAGCCCCGACTTCTTCGACCTCATCGTCGTGGACGAGTGCCACCGTGGCAGCGCCAACGAAGACTCCGCTTGGCGCGACATCCTCACCTACTTCGGCAGCGCCACCCATGTGGGGCTAACCGCCACCCCCAAAGAGACCAAAGACACGTCCAACATCGCTTACTTTGGCGAGCCCATCTTCACCTACAGCTTGAAGCAAGGCATTGAAGACGGCTTTTTGGCGCCCTACAAAGTCATTCGGGTGGACCTGGACAAAGACACCTTCGGCTGGCGCCCCACCGCAGGCATGACCGACAACAAAGGCCAGCTCATCGAAGACCGCATTTACACCGGCCGCGACATGAACCGCAAACTGGTCATGGAGCCTCGTGACGCGGTGGTGGCCGAGCGCATCACGGCCTACCTGCGCGCCACCGACCGCATGGCCAAGACCATCGTGTTTTGTGAAGACATCGACCACGCCGCTCGCATGCGCCAGGCGCTGAGCAACGCCAATGCCGACATCTGCGCCACCCAGCCCAACTACGTGGTGCAAATCACCGGTGACAACATGGAGGGCAAGCGCGAGCTGGACAACTTCATCGACCCCGAGAAGCCCTACCCGGTCATTGCCACCACCTCCAAGCTCATGAGCACCGGGGTGGATGCACAAACCTGCAAGCTCATCGTGCTGGACCAAAACATCAAGTCCATGACGCTGTTCAAGCAAATCATCGGCCGGGGCACCCGCCTGCGCGAAGACTTGGGCAAAAGCTGGTTCACCATCCTCGACTTCAAGCGCGCCACCGACAACTTTGCCGACCCCGCCTTTGACGGCGAGCCTGTGCAAATCTACGAACCTAAGGGCAGCGATCCCATCGCGCCACCGGATACGTCGCCTGAACCATCCGATCCCGCTAAACCTGGCCTGCCCGGAAATGATGGCACTCAGGGCCCCCAAGACCCATTGGACCCCCTCGGCCCCTTTGGCGGCGCAGGCGGCACGCCACCCATCAAATATGTGCTCGGCAATCAGGTCACCGTCGCGGTGGCCCGCGAGCGCGTGCAATACCTCAACGCTCAGGGCAAGCTCATCACCGAGAGCCTGCGCGACTACACCCGCATCAACCTCACCAAGCAATACGACTCGCTAGACAAGTTCCTGCAAGCTTGGAACGATGCTGACCGCAAAGCCGCCCTGCTCGAAGAGCTGGAGTCGCGCGGAGTGCTGGTCGAGGCAATGCAAGAGGAACTCAGCGCCCAAGGCCACACCGGGCTGGACCCGTTTGATGCGCTGCTGCACGTGGCCTACAACATGCCGCCCCTGACCCGCCGCGAGCGCGCCCGCAGGGTGAAGAAGCGCAACGTCTTCACCCACTACGGCCCGGTGGCCCGCCAAGTCATCGACGCCCTGCTAGACAAATACGCCGACGAAGGCATCGCCACCATCGAGGCCGACACCGTCTTCAACGTGCAGCCCTTCACCGACATAGGCCGCCCTGCCGAGATCATCAAGAGCTTCGGTGGCCGCCTCCAGTACAAAACTGCCCTGCAAACGCTGGAGCGCGAGCTATACACTTCGGGGCCAGACGCCTGAAAATGCTACCAAATGCATAGCTACTCGCGCACATTCCATGTGCGCTAGAGCCATATTTCGTACTTAAAACTAGAACAAACCATGTCCAACCTCTCCGCCACCATCAAATCCATCCAGGACGTCATGCGCCAGGACGCCGGCATCAACGGCGACGCCCAGCGCATCGAGCAAATGGTGTGGCTGCTCTTCCTCAAGGTGTTTGATGCGCTGGAAGAAGAGCTCGAACTCACCCGCGACAGCTACACCAGCCCCATCCCCGAGCGCTTACGCTGGCGCAACTGGGCGGCAGATTCTGAGGGTATCACCGGCGATGGCCTGCTGAAGTTCGTGAACGATGAGCTGTTTGGCGCGCTCAAAAACCTGGGGGGCGATGCCCAGCGCAACCCGCGCGGCTACGTGGTGCGCAGCGTGTTTGAAGACGCCAACAACTTCATGAAAAGCGGCCACCTGCTGCGCCAGGTCATCAACAAGCTCGCCGCCATCGACTTCAACCGCCAGGCCGAGCGCCACCAGTTCAACGACCTGTACGAGAAGATACTGCGCGACCTGCAAAGCGCCGGCAACGCGGGCGAGTTCTACACCCCCCGCGCCGTCACCCAGTTCATGGTGGACATGGTCAACCCGCGCTTGGGCGAAAAAGTGCTGGACCCCGCCACCGGCACCGGCGGCTTTTTGGTTTGCGCGATTGAGCACCTGCGCAAGCAAGCCCATACGCCCGAGCACGATGTCATGCTGCAAAACAGCATCACCGGCGTCGAGAAAAAGCAGCTCCCCCATATGCTGTGCGTCACCAACCTCATGCTCCACGGCATCGAGGTGCCTAGCCTCATTCAGCACGGCAACACCCTGGCCCGCCCGCTGCGCGAAGTGACCCAGGCCGACCGCGTGGACGTGGTGCTCACCAACCCGCCGTTTGGTGGTGTGGAAGAGCCGGGCATTGAGCAAGGCTTCCCGAGCGACGTGCGCACCAAAGAAACGGCCGACTTGTTTCTGGTGCTCATCAAACACATCCTCAAAGCCAAAGGCCGTGCTGCGCTGGTGCTGCCGGACGGCACCCTGTTTGGCGAAGGCGTCAAAACGCGCATCAAAGAGCAACTGCTGAATGAGTGCAACCTGCACACCATCGTGCGCCTGCCCAACGGCGTGTTTGCGCCCTACACCGGTATCAAAACCAATCTGCTGTTCTTCACCAAAGGTACGCCCACCAAGGAAGTTTGGTACTACGAGCACCCCTATCCCGCAGGCGTGAAGAACTACAACAAAACCAAGCCCATCCGCATTGAAGAGTTCGATGTTGAAAAAGCCTGGTGGGGCACCGAGGCCGATGGCTTTGCCAGCCGGGTGGAGAACGAACGCGCCTGGAAGGTGAGCATCGAGCAGATCAAAGCCGCCAACTACAACCTCGACCAAAAGAACCCCCATGCCGCAGACACAGTGAGCCACGACCCCGAGCAACTGCTGGCCGACTACGCCCGCCTGCAAGGCGAGGCCCAAGCTCTGCGCGATGAGCTCAAGGGAATATTGGCCAAATCACTCGCTAGCGCAGGTTGAATAAGCGCATGCTGCTATCAAATTTGCACTTATTGACACAAGCCCCCAATGGCGTGGCCTGGTTGCGCGAACTGATTTTGACGCTGGCGGTGCAAGGCAAGCTGGTCCCGCAAGACCCGAATGATGAGCCTGCGAGCGAACTGCTGAAGAAAATTCGGACGGAGAAAGACCGGCTGATTGCCGAAGGCAAGATCAAGCGCGACAAGCCGCTGGCGGAGATTGCGGAGGAGGAGAAGCCGTTTGGTTTGCCGAACGGCTGGAGCTGGGTAAAAGGGCGTGACCTGTTTTCGGTAATACGCGGCGTTACCTATCAAAAGACGGATGCCAGGGACACTCCCACCGAGACTCATCTTCCAATCCTTCGGGCGAACAACATTCGCGGCACCGTGAACCTCGACGATCTGGTTTACGTGCCCGCTGCGCTCATCTCCGAGGATCAGCTTTTGCGAGCTGGTGACTACGTGGTGTGCTTGGCCAGTGGCAGCAAGAACTTAGTTGGCAAGGCGGCTCCATTCACAGAGTCGCTGGGTTGCTCATTCGGGGCGTTTTGTGGCGCTATTCGTCCAATTCAAGAAATCGCATATTTCGCCGTCTACCTTGCCAGTCCAATGTATCGGGACTCGGTGTCGGAAGCCTCAGCAGGTATTGGCATCAATAACCTCAAAGGGTCGTCGCTTCTTGATCTCGACATTGCGCTACCGCCCGCGCCTGAACAATCCCGCATCGTCACCCGCGTCAAAGAACTTATGCGCCTGTGCGACGCGCTCCAAGCCAAAAGCCAGCTCGAAGCCACGCAACACGTCCAACTCGTCAGCACACTGCTGGCCACGCTCACCGAGAGCGAAACGCCCGCGCAACTGGCCGACAGCTGGAACCGCATCGCCACCCACTTCGACCTGCTGCTAGACCGCCCCGAGTCCGTGGACGCCCTAGAGCAAACCATCCTCCAACTCGCCGTGCGCGGCCTGCTCGTCCCCCAAGACCCGCAAGACGAACCCGCCAGCGAGCTGCTCAAGAAAATCCGCGTAGAAAAAGACAAGCTCATCGCCGAAGGCAAGATCAAACGCGACAAACCCCTGCCGCCGATTGCGGAGGATGAACAGCCATTTGCGTTGCCAACGGGGTGGAACTGGGTGAGGATGCAAGAAGCATTTGATGTTCGTGATGGAACTCACGACACGCCGAAATACGTCGAGCAAGATGGTGTCCCGCTAATCACTAGTCGGAACTTCGACGCAGGGAAAATTTGCTTCGACAGCGCCAAGTTAATCTCGCGGACCGATCACGAATTGATCATGCGGCGCTCGCGGGTTGACAGAGGTGACATTCTTTATTCAATGATTGGCGGCAACATTGGAAATCAAGTTTTGGTTGATACCGACCGCGAATTCAGCATAAAGAACGTGGCGCTCTTCAAATACGTTTCACGCACTCATACGTTGCCGCTTTACCTAAATCTATTTCTTGAAACCGTGACATTGGGACTGCAGGGGCGGGCAGTAGGTGGAGCGCAACCGTTTGTTTCTCTTTCATTGCTTCGTAGCATCCCATTCCCATTGCCTCCAGCAGCCGAACAATCCCGCATCGTCACCCGCGTAGCCCAGCTGCGCCGCCTGTGCGCTGACCTGCGCCTGCGCCTGGCCGCCAGCCAATCCACCCAAGCCCATCTGGCCGAGGCGCTGGTGCAAGAGGTGGCCTGAGCATGTCGGTCGTCGGTGAGGTCACTGGCGTTTGGAGTCTGCTCACCAAGGCGTGGGACTGGCGCCAAGAGCGCGTGGACCCGGCCTTCCGCTGCGCAAACCGCTTGATCCGCGCCCTTGAGGCCCATGGCATCAAGCGCCAGCAGGTCATGCGTCTGCTTGTCCCACAGGCCCTGCCCGCGAAGCCAGAGTTGGCGATGGCCGATTTCTCCAAGCCCGGCAAGCTCAAAGCCAAACTCTCGCCCCAGCTCTTGGATTGGGCAGCGGATCACCTGAATGTGCAGCGCGCGTGGTTTGACGATGTGGATGTGCGCCCGCATGTGGTGGTGGACCACTACAAACACCCCGCGCTATACGGCGCGTGGCTGCAAGACCGCCAGAAGCGCGTGCCCGAGGTACACCGCCATTTGTGTATCTGGAAAGGCAACGGCCAGCCACTTGGGCCTGACGGCGTGGGCCATGGCCCGCTGTGCTTGGTCTATGAAGAAACTTCAGACGGTTTGGATGGCACCGAGTTGTCGCGCTACTGGCTGCTATCCAACGAGTGGAGCCTGCACCACGCTCCGTGCATAGAAAACATGGTGGCCGCCGTGGTCGTGGCCCAATCCTTGGGCATCTCGGTCACCGGCCGCGATGTGCCGCGGACCACCTTACTGCGTTTGGAATCCGGCGATGCGTTGTTGCCCGAAGCCGCCGCTCAAGCAAGCGCTCTGTGGCACCCAGAAGATTTGGTCTCCCCCTTGCCCGGCAAAGACACCGCTTGGCGCCAAGCGCTGTGGCAGGGTGCGCAGGGGTGGTTGAAATCAGACTAGCCACGCGCGCAGGCGCGTTTGACATTCTGCGTGGGGAAGTCGGGCGCCGTTGCCCAGCATCGCTTTCAGTCCGTTGGCCGCGGCGAGGCCGCTGATGATTTCGCAAGCGACCAATTGATCCAACAGCCACAACACGCCGTAGACCTGTATGCCGTCTTGCGTTGCTTGTTTGCGTAAGCGGCCATCCCCGGTGAGCAGTGGGTGGCCTGTATCTTGTGCCAACAGGTAGCACGACACATCCGCCAGCGAGCTATTGTTGTGGGCGTCCATGAGGCCGAATAGCCTTGCGGTAGCTGTTTCATCGAGAGCATGAACGACCAAGCCTTGCTCCACCAAGGCAGCGGGGTCAAAGTCTTCGAGTTCGTTCAAAACGAAGTCGGTGCTGCAAAGTTCAAAGGGCAGGGCAAACAGCGCACCCAGCAGACCCGCGTTGCGGAAGTCGATCCAGATATTGGTGTCGCTGATATAGACCTGCTGGGTCATGCCGGCTCTGGTTGATGGCTCAGGGTGGGGTCTAGTTCATCTACCCGGCATTGCATGAATTCGGCCGCCCGTGAAGGGCTGAACAAGTCTTGTGCCAAGCCACGAAAAACCAGGCTCTCGAAGCGCCGTGGCTGCTCGGGCAGCAGCGGCTCTGGCTCGGCAGTGCGCCAGCCTTTGGTGCTGAATTCGATAAATGCGGCGCTGTAGCCCGCATCGGTAAGCAAGTGAAGGTCTTTGAGGCGCCGCAAGGCGACTTGCATAGACACGCCGTAACGCCGCTTGGCGTTCAGCAGCTCCGCCGCAAATACGCGAAACCGCTTGTGTGACCCAAAGTCCGCCACCACCTTGTCGGCCGGGTACAAGAAGGCGCCGGCAAACCGGTGGCAAGCGTGTTCGACTTGTGCTTCGGGCATGTCTGGCGGGAATGCCATGGCCCAATGTCCCAACTCGTGAGCAGCAGTAAAGCGGATGCGTTCGCCCGGGCGGTTCCGGTTGAGTGCGATGAGAACGTGTTGCTCATCCGCGGTGGCGGCGCAGGCGCCGTCAAAGTCAGCCACTCCATCCAATAGCGCGACTTTGATGCCATGTTCTTCCAGCAGCTCAGTCAGGTGGGCAATCGCGTCCTCACCAATACTGAGTTGCTTGCGCAGTTGCTGTGCAGCGTGTTCGGCATCGTCCACGCTGTGGATGGGCAACTGCCGTGGCGCGAGCCGGGCTCCCAAGCCTTCGCCGGTATCAAAGCAGAGCTCTAACGCAACGTACCGTTCCAGATGCTCGCGCATTTGCTCTTCCACCTGCTGTTGGCGGTATTTAGGCATTTTGGCGAGCTTGCGGAATTCCAGCGGAGCAAGAGCAACCGCTTCCTTGCGGAAGAAATACTCTGGTTTGACGTTAAGTGCTTTGGCAAGTTGCAGGATGCGGGTTGAGTTCGGGGCACTGTCGCCCTTTTCAAACTTGCTTAATCCTTGTTTGCTGATGTCGCCGAGACGCTGCGCGAGCGCTTCTTGAGTGAGGCCCCGCAGCACGCGCGCTCGGCGGATACGATCGTGAATCATCGTGACCTCCTAGTTGACAAGCCTCAAATAATACCAAATCTTGTCAACCAATGTTGTCGAACTGCAGCATGCCTACTTTTTGGGTGCAGTCTTTCGAGCCACCGTTTTTCCACTCTTCGCTGGCTTAGTCGCTTTGGGCGCCTGCGGCAGCGTCAAGGCATCGAGCTGCAGCAGGGTGTCCAAGTGGCTCATGAAGTGGTGCAGATAGGCTGGTGACAGGTCTTGCATCAGGCCCAGGGTGCGCAGCACCAGCCGGTGCGAGTTGAGTGGGCCGGCATTGGCAGGGCCTTGGGTGAGGGCGTGTCCGACCTGGTCTTGCACTTTCATGCGGCCCCAGGCTTGCTTGAACTGCTGAACGCTCTTCAATTCCGGCACACCGTGTGTGGGTGCCGTGGCTGCGCCGTGTGGTGTGTCCGCTTGCGGCACACGAAGTTGCGTGTTGAGCGCTTTCAAGCTGTTCAAGCCCGCTCGCCGCAAGGGCGCGCGGCCAGGTGCGGCCGGGCTCGATAGCCGGGCTGGGGCTAACGCGCAGCGGCGCTCAAAATCTGTAAGCGCGTTGCCCAGGGCGGCACACAGGTGGTGTTGCACTGCGCCTGATTGCGTGGGCAGCCGTTGTGCCAGTGTCTCGAGGTAGCGAAAGCGCACCGGGTCGAGTGCCTCCCGGCCGGCAGAGCGCAACGCGTCCAAGGTGGCCAGCAGCTGATCTGCTGGCGTTGCCGGTGCGGCCGCCTCAGTCATGTGCGGGGGCTCCTTTGGGGACGGGCGCCATTTCGACCCGCCGGTTGAGCGCGCGGCCACTGTCGTTTTGGTTGGAGGCCACCGGCTGCTCGGCACCGAAGGCGGCGGCAAACACGCGGGAGGCGGGCATGCCCTCTTCGATCAAAGCGCGGGTCACAGTGAGGGAGCGCTGGGCTGAGAGCTCGAGGTTGTCCGCAAACCGCCGGTTGCTGCCCGAGACCGGCTGGTCGTCAGTAAAGCCACTGACCATCAGCATTTCATTGCGCTCACCCAGGTACACCTGCAGCGGCGGCACCAGGCTTTTGAGGAGCTGCCGCCCATCGGGGCGCAGCTGGTCGGAGCTGACGGCAAACAGCACACTGCCGCTGATGCCAATGCGGCCGTTGTTGAGGGTGACCCGCCCGGATTGCAGCGGTATCGCCAATGCTTTTTCGAGAGCCATGCGGCGCTGCTCTTCCTGCTGGCGCTTTTTGACTTCGGCCTCAAGGTTGGCCACCAAATCCATCTGCACCACCAGCACGCCCACCAGGATCAGCACAAACGCGCCGAGCAGCCCTGCCATCAGGTCGCCAAAGACGGCCCATACCGGTGCGGTCTCCAGACCGCCTTCGTCGGCGATGTCGGTATCGCCGGTCATGCCTGGCCTTGGGCGGTGGTTGCGGGCTGGTTGCGCAGTTTGCGCAGGTCTTCGACCACGGATTTTTGCGCGCTCAGGCTCAGGTCAATGACCTCGCGGGCCTGGGTCACGTAGTAGGCCAGTTGCTCGTCGCTGCGCTCTACCGATTGGCTCACAGCGGCTTCAATGCCTTGCAGGCTGCGCACCAGGGCGTCGTTGCTGCCCACAAACAGTTCCACCGCATGTTGGAAGCTGCTGCTCAAACTGGTGAGCTCCACGGCGCTGCCTTGCACATGGGCGGCAAGCTGCTCGGCCTTGTCGCCTTGCAGTGCCAAGGTTTGGGCAAACTGCGCTTGCACTTGGGCCAGTGTGCTGCCGGCGGTGGCGACCAGGGTGTCAATCGCGGCGCGCTGCCCTTGTGTGGTGGCTTCTGCAGATTGCAGCAGCCCGCTGAGCCGCTCCATGAGCTGATGGCGCTCTTGCAGGGTCTGGGTGTCGCGCTCGTCGAGGCGCGTCATTTCAGTGCGCAAGCGGGTGGTGAGTTCACTGAGTCGGGCACTGGCGGCCTCGCCGCGGGCGGCTTCTTCGGTGCGCAGTGCGGCCAACTCGGTCCGCCAGAGGGCGGCGAGCGCGTCCATGCGGCTTTGTTGTTGCGCGGCCCATGCGGCTTCGCTCTGGTGGTGGGCGTCGAACAGCGCTTCTGACCGGGCCAGCACCTGCGTAACCCCGCCCAAAGCGGCGGCCGCTTGCTCGGTGGTGCGGGTGGTGATGGTGGCCGCACTGGTCTCGAGTGCGGCGCACACAGCTTGTTGCTGTGCGAGGGCCTGCGCCCCGGCGTTTTGCCATTCGGTTTGCAGGGTTTGGGTGCTTTGGCCCAGGGCCCGCGCCCAGTCCGAGGTCAGGGCCTGTGTGCTCTCGCGAAAGCCCGCCAGCATGTCTTGCAATTGGGTGTGCAGGGTGTTGCTGGTCCGGTCGTGCTGGGTGCGGGATTCTGCGGCCAGCTGCTGCATGGCGGTTTCCACCACCGGCACGATGGTTTCGCCGGCATGGCGGGCGCCTGCCAACAAGCTGTCTTGCAAGGATTGGCCTACTGCCGCTGCCAGGGTGGTGTAGGCGCGGTGGACGTCCTCGTGGAAGGCGTGCTGGCGGCTTTCGAGTTGGGTGCTGAGCGTGTCGTGGCGCTGCTCCATCTGGGTCATCAGGCGTTGCAGTTGCTCGGCCACCGCGGGCAAGGCCTGTGACTGTTGTTGCAAGGCCAACAGGCTGGCTTCACGCTGGTGGGCCAGCGAGAAAGGCCGCAACACGCCGGCAATGCGCTGGTCCAGCAAGCGGCCGGTGTGCAGGCGATCTCGCCGGCTGAGCGCCGACACCAGCCCGAGCATGGCCGAACTGGCCACACCAGCCACCGAGGTGCCGAAAGACAGGCCCAGGCCTTTGATGGGGGCCGCCAGTGCAGATCGGATGGCTTGCAGGTCGGTAGAGCCTTCGAGCGCAAACACCGCGCCCTTGAAGGTCAGCACCATGCCGAGAAAGGTACCCAACATGCCGAGCATGACCAGCAGACCGACCAGATAGGGCGTGAGTGCCGGGCCGGGTAGCGCCACGCGCTCGCCCTCA
The DNA here is from genome assembly GCA_027924025.1 of Comamonadaceae bacterium OS-4. Classification (GTDB taxonomy): domain Bacteria; phylum Pseudomonadota; class Gammaproteobacteria; order Burkholderiales; family Burkholderiaceae_C; genus Allorhodoferax. The sequence goes on along the minus strand of AP026970.1, from coordinate 6,422 downwards.
ACCCGCAGGCGCACGCTGTGCTGCAATGGGGCTGGCACTTGTTCGAGCCACGGCGCCAGCGTGTCCAACGCGGGCGGAACATTCGAGAGTGCCTCATGCAGCCCCCGGGTGCCGGCGCGGTAGTGGTGGAGTTCGCGCAGGCCAACTGCGTAAACGGCGGCGATCACCAAGGTCATGACCAGTGCCAAGGGGCTGGTGCTCACAAAACCCGCAGCGATCCAGACCAGCGCCAGGGCACCGAGGGCCGAGGCGGCAGGGATGAAAAACCGGTTCAAATCTTTGTTCATATCGTCTCAAGCACCAGTGCGCCAGGCCTCTACCAGGCCGGTGACTGGTTCCAATCTAAAGTGCAGTTCTGCTACCAGGGCAGCTTGAAAATCCTGCTCAAAATCTGCCATCGGCAGGCTCTCGTCCTGGCGGTAGCGGTGAAAGCGCCGCTCCAACAAGACTGCTAGGGTCGCGAGCAACGCCTGAGTGCGGGGCATCAGCATGGTCTCCAGCGTGGCATCGAGTTGTGCCAACTGACGCAGCCGGGGGCTGGCCTGTGACAGCACCTGCCGGCAGTGTTGGCGCAAAGGGTCTATGCGCAGCTCGAAGCGCCGCTGAATATCGAGGTAGCGTTGCCGGTAGCTGCCGTAATCCTCTTCCACCACCGGCTCTGTCACGGCTTGCGGCATCGAGACCGAGCGCAGACTGGAGCGTTGCGGGGCTGGTATCAGGCGGACAAAGCGGGTCAGGTCGTCTTGCAGCTGTTGCAGCAGCTGGGCGATATCTACCGCCTGCTTTTTGCCGGCCTCCGGTGCGGTTGCTCCCGCGTTGCGGATCTCGGGCAGCGCCGTGCTGAGCGCGATCGCATCCAAGGGGCCCAGCCACGCGCTCCAGTGCTCTGCCCAGTCTTGCCGCGGGGCGCGGGTATCAACCGCGGCCCATGTTTCCAGCAGGCCGACGAGCCCCAAGGGGCTGGAACGGCCCTGCATCAAACGTCGATATTGCCTGCGCGCAGTGCGTTGGTTTCAATAAAGTCGCGGCGCGGCTCCACTTCGTCGCCCATCAGCATGGTGAACACGCGATCGGCTTCGATGGCGTCGTCGATCTGTACGCGCAGCAGGCGGCGCACGGTCGGGTCCATGGTGGTTTCCCACAACTGGGCCGGGTTCATTTCGCCCAGTCCTTTGTAGCGCTGGCGGCTGGTGGTGCGCTCTGCTTCGGTGATCAACCAAGCCATGGCTTCGCGGAAGTCAGAGACTTTTTCTTCCTTCTGCTTTTCGCCTTCGCCGCGCATGACGCGGGCGCCTTCACTGAGTAGGTTGCGGAAGGTGTTGGCGGCTTCAGCCAGGGCGGCGTAGTCCGCACCGTGCACAAAGTCCTGGGTGAGCACGCTGCTTTTCACGTTGCCATGATGGCGGCGGCTGATGCGCAGGATCGGCTTGTCGGTGCGGGCATCAAACTCGCCGGCTACTTCAGCGTCAGGCAACTTGGCTTGCAGGGCGGCGGCAGAGGCTTCCGCATCGGCTACGGTGTCGAGGTTGAGCACCACGCCATCGGCGACCGAGCGCAGGGCTTCCGCATCCATGAAGTTCTTGAGGCGGGCGATCACGGCCTGGGCCAATTGATGTTTGCGGGCCAGTTCGGCCAGTGTGTCGCCGTTCAGGGTGGTGCCGTTGGGGCCACCGGTGTAGACCGATGCATTCACCAAGGCGATGCGGAGCAAGTAACCATCCAGCTCGGCGGGGCCTTGCAAGTACAACTCTTCCTTGCCGGACTTCACTTTGTAAAGCGGGGGCTGGGCAATGTAGATGTGGCCGCGCTCCACCAGCTCAGGCATCTGGCGGTAGAAGAAGGTCAAGAGCAGGGTGCGGATGTGGGCGCCGTCCACGTCCGCGTCGGTCATGATGATGATGCGGTGGTAGCGCAACTTGGCAACGTTGAAATCGTCGTTGCCGGTCGTGCCGCCGGCCTTGCCGATGCCGGTGCCCAAGGCGGTGATCAGCGTCAAAATTTCGTTGCTGGTGAGCAGCTTCTCGTAGCGGGCTTTTTCCACGTTCAGGATCTTGCCGCGCAGAGGCAGGATGGCCTGGAACTTCCGGTCACGGCCCTGCTTGGCAGAGCCGCCGGCGGAGTCACCCTCGACGATGTAGATTTCGCAGCCGGCGGGGTCTTTTTCCTGGCAGTCCGCCAGCTTGCCGGGCAGGCCCATGCCGTCGAGCACACCTTTGCGGCGTGTCATGTCGCGGGCTTTGCGGGCTGCTTCACGGGCACGGGCGGCCTCGATGATTTTGCCGACGATGATCTTGGCGTCATTCGGGCGTTCTTCCAGGTAGTCGGCGAGCAGCTTGCCCACGATGTCTTCCACCGGTCCACGCACTTCAGACGACACCAGCTTGTCCTTGGTCTGGCTGGAGAACTTGGGCTCAGGCACCTTGACCGACAGCACGCAGCACAGGCCTTCGCGCATGTCGTCACCGGTGACTTCGACCTTGGCCTTCTTGGCCATTTCGTTTTGTTCGATGTATTTGCTGATGATGCGGGTCATCGCGGCGCGCAGGCCGGTCAGGTGGGTGCCGCCGTCGCGCTGGGGGATGTTGTTGGTGAAGCACAGCACTTGCTCGTTGAAGCCGCTGTTCCATTGCATGGCCACTTCGACGCCGATGTTGGTGCCCTGGTCGCTCTGGCGGTCGCCCATTGCGTGGAACACGTTGGGGTGCAGAACGGTCTTGCCCTTGTTCACGTAGTTCACAAAGCCCTGCACGCCGCCGGCGCCGGCAAAATCGTCTTCCTTGCCGCTGCGCTCGTCTTTGAGGCGAATGCGCACGCCGTTGTTCAGGAAGCTGAGTTCACGCAGTCGCTTGCTCAAGATTTCGTAGTGGAAATCGTTGTTTTCCTTGAAGATTTCGGTGTCCGGCAGGAAGTGCACTTCGGTGCCGCGCTTTTCGGTGTCGCCGATGACTTTCATGGGCGAAACTTCGATGCCGTTCTGCGTCTCGACGATGCGGTTTTGCACAAAGCCTTTGCTGAATTCCAGCGTGTGGACTTTGCCGTCACGGCGGATGGTCAGGCGCAGCATTTTGGACAGTGCGTTCACGCAGGACACACCCACGCCGTGCAGACCGCCGGACACCTTGTAGCTGTTCTGGTTGAACTTGCCGCCGGCGTGCAGCTCGGTCAGCGCGATTTCTGCCGCGGAACGCTTGGGTTCGTGCTTGTCATCGAGCTTGATGCCAGTGGGGATGCCACGGCCGTTGTCGACCACGCTGATGGAATTGTCGGAGTGGATGGTGACCAGGATGTCGTCGCAATGGCCGGCCAGCGATTCGTCAATGGAGTTGTCCACCACTTCGAACACCAAGTGGTGCAAGCCGGTGCCATCGGACGTGTCGCCGATATACATGCCGGGGCGCTTGCGGACGGCTTCCAGGCCTTCAAGAATCTGGATCGAGCCTTCGCCATAGGCCTCCGTCGCACCGGCTTGGTTGGTGTCGATGGTGGGCTGGAAGTTGGAACTGTCGGCTCCGCCCTCGCCCGTGTGCACAGCGCCATCGGCGTTTTCAGGGGTGGAAACCGACTTGTTTTCTTCAGTCATGGCTAACTTCTCTTCGAAAAATCTCAAACTCTTGAATGACCAAACCCCCGGTGAGCGGGGGTTTGATTGCGCGGGTAGCTACTATTTTTATAGCGTCAGATTCTCATGGGCATCACGACGTACTTGAAGGTCGTGTTGTCGGGGATGGTGATCAGGGCTGAACTGTTGCCGTCTGACAGCTCCACTTTCACCATGTCCTGGCTCATATTGCTCAGGGCATCAATCAGGTAGGTGACGTTGAAGCCAATTTCGATGCTGTCTCCGCCGTAGTCGATGTCCAACTCGTCCACCGCTTCTTCCTGCTCGGCGTTGTTGGATGCCACACGCAGGCTGCCGGGATCGATGTTCAGGCGAACGCCCTTGAACTTGTCGCTGGTCAGGATGGCGGTGCGTTGCAGCGTCTTGAGCAGCGCTTCGCGGCCCAGGGTGATGCTGTTTTTGTGGTTCTTGGGGATGACGCGGTTGTAGTCAGGGAACTTGCCTTCGACCAGCTTGGTCACGAATTCCATGCCGTCGAAAGTGAACTTGGCCTGGTTGTTGGCAAACTGCATCTCGATGGCGCCTTCGGCGTCAGACAGCAAACGTTGCAACTCGATGACCGTCTTGCGGGGCAGGATGACTTCCTGCTTGGGCACTTCCACGTCGAGGGTGGCGGAGGCAAAAGCCAGGCGGTGGCCGTCGGTGGCGACCAGGCTGAGTTGCTTGCCTTCGGCTACAAACAGAATGCCGTTGAGGTAGTAGCGGATATCGTGGACCGCCATGGCGAAGGACACCTGGCTCAGGAGGTCCTTCAGGGTTTTTTGCGGCACGCTGAACACTGGGCCGAAGCTGGCGCTTTCCTGAACCAGCGGGAAGTCCTCTGCCTGCATGGTCTGGAGCGTGAACTTGCTCTTGCCGCCTTTGAGGATGATTTTGCTTTGGCTGGATTCGAGGGACACCGTCTGGTCACCGGGCATGGTGCGCAGGATGTCGATCAGCTTGCGCGCTCCGATGGTGGTGGTGAAGTTGCCGGTGTCACCACCCAGTTCCGCCGTGGTGCGGATCTGGATTTCGAGGTCGCTGGTGGTGAGTTGCAAGGAGGTGCCGGTCTTGCGCAGCAATACGTTGGCAAGAATAGGCAAGGTGTGGCGGCGTTCGACAATACCGGCCACCGATTGCAGAACCGATAAGACCTTGTCTTGCGTTGCCTTCAATACGATCATGTCAACCTCTTTGTGAATCTCTGCCAAACAAACAATCCCCCCATTTTCTCTGTTTTTTCAGTGAGTTACGAGGGCCCGCATCTGTTTTTACCTTTAACCCTTGAGCGTTTGCTCCAGAACGTGTAACTGCTGGTTCAGTTCGGTCAGTTGCTGGCGCTCGCCGCCGATTTTCCGCACCGCGTGTAATACCGTCGTGTGATCGCGCCCGCCGAAGAGCTCGCCGATTTCCGGCAGGCTCTTTTGGGTCAGCTCTTTCGCCAGGTACATCGCAATCTGGCGCGGCCGGGCGATGCTGGCCGGGCGCTTCTTGGAGTACATGTCCGCGACCTTGATCTTGTAGTAATCGGCCACGGTTTTCTGGATGTTTTCCACCGAAATCTGCCGGTTTTGAATCGACAGCAGATCGCGCAGGGCTTCGCGGGCCAGCTGGATGGAGATTTCCTTTTGGTTGAAGCGTGAGTAGGCCAAGATCTTACGCAAGGCGCCTTCGAGCTCACGGACGTTGGAGCGCACGTTCTTCGCTACAAAAAACGCCACTTCTTCGGGCATTTCAGAGCCCTCGGCATGCGCTTTGTTGATCAGAATCGCCACCCGCATTTCGAGTTCCGGCGGCTCGATGGCCACTGTCAGGCCGGAGTCGAAACGGGAGACCAAGCGCTCGTGAATATCGGCCAGACCCTTGGGATAGGTGTCGCTGGTCATCACGATGTGGGACTTCTTTGCCAACAGGGCTTCGAAGGCGTTGAAGAACTCTTCCTGGGTGCGGTCTTTGTTGGCAAAGAACTGCACATCGTCGATCAACAGCAGGTCCAGGGAGTGGTAACGCTCTTTGAATTCGTCAAAAGTTTTGCGCTGATAGGCCTTGACCACATCTGACACAAATTGTTCTGCGTGGATGTAAAGCACCTTGGAACCGGGCTTATCCACAAGCAAGCGGTTGCCTACGGCGTGCATCAAGTGGGTCTTGCCCAAGCCCACGCCGCCATAGATGAACAGGGGGTTGTACAGGTGCCCGGGCATGGTCGCCACGTGCATGGCGGCCGCACGGGCCATGCGGTTTGCAGTGCCCTCCACCAGGCTCTCGAAGGTGAGCATGCTGTTGAGGCGGCTTTTGGGGACGCCGGCGAAGCGGTCTTCGCCCACCTCGACTTCTTCGATGGCCGCAGGCGCCTCTGCGGCACGTGGAGCCGCAGTCGGGCGCACCGGCGCTTCTCTCGGAGTGATCACTAACTCAACGGCTACGGCTTGTCCGTAAAGCTTTTCGAGCATTCCGGCAATGCGCTGGCTGTACTGGGCGCGAACCCAGTCGAGCTTGAAGCGGTTGGCAACGAACACCGTGATTTTGGACATGTCCTCGTGAACGAGGGCGGTGAGTGGCTTGATCCAGGTGTTGAATTGCTGCTCGGGAAGCTCTTGGGCGAGCTGATCGACGCAGCTCTGCCACAGGCTTTGGCCGAGTTCAAAATTGGAGCCGTCGTGGGGGGAGGGGAGGGAGCCCTGGGTCATTGTGCGGGTCAGCTTCTGTGGATAGTTGTTGTTTGCTGCGAAGCGCATTCTAATTTATCAATACTTTATCCACATTGTCGACTGGGACGGCCGCAGTTCGTGCAAAAGAATCTGATTGCCGCCTAAGGTGTTGC